>NZ_CP019332.1:1323144-1923144 GCF_002163855.1 Winogradskyella sp. PC-19
CACAAACAAAAACTACTGGTAAATTCCATAGCATTGCTAAGTTGAAGGTTTCATGTAATGAACCTTGGCGTGCCGCACCATCACCAAAGCAACATATCGTTACTGCATCTACATCGTGATACTTGTCTCCAAAAGCAATACCTGCTCCAAGAGGTATTTGTCCACCTACAATTCCATGACCTCCATAAAAACGGTGTTCTTTTGAAAATATGTGCATAGAACCTCCAAGACCATTTGATGTCCCAGTAGCTTTACCATATAATTCTGCCATAACACGCTTTGGGTCAACACCCATACCTATTGGTTGCACGTGATTACGATATGCCGTTATCATCTTGTCTTTAGTCAAATCCATAGCATGCAAAGCGCCTGCTAGCACAGCTTCTTGACCATTATATAAATGAAGAAAACCTCTTACTTTTTGTTGAATGTAAACGGCTGCAAGTTTATCTTCAAACTTTCGCCAGAATAACATGTCTTCGTACCACTTAAGGTAAACTTCCTTTGTAACTTTTTCCATCTATCTAATTGTATAAATATGAATCTGCTTTTTTATCAAGAAAACAGAATAACAAAAATAATATTTTAAGCCATAACGAAGAAACACAATTCTGTAAAAATTGCAGGTTATTTCGCAAATTATATTACGAAAACGTTACAGTACCGAACTTTCAAAAACCAAAGGTAATAAGTTGGATAAAGATTTAGATTTTACAACCTTACCTTTAGCTCCCATAAAATATATTTCAATTGGTATATTCTGCTTAACCTCATATTCAGCAATGGCTTGCCTACAAGCTCCACATGGCGGTATTGGTTGTAGTGTTTGTTGATTTTGAGAAGACGCCGTTAATGCCATTTTTAGCATTTTTGCTTTTGGATATTTAGCCCCAGCATAATAAATTGCTGTTCGCTCGGCACATAAACCTGAAGGATAAGAGGCGTTTTCTTGATTACTACCAGAAACGACTTCTCCATTATCTAGTAAAATAGCAGCGCCAACATCAAATTTAGAATATGGAGAATACGCATTATTACGAGCATCGACAGCATTACTCATTAGCTTCTGTATTTCTTCCGGAAGCTCACTAATTGAATCGTAAACTTGTAATGTAGTTTCAATTTTTACTTCTTTCATTTGAGATGTGTTAAGACAAAAAAACTATTGCTTTTGGACAATAGTTTAATGTTTATAATTTAATAATTTACGATTTTAATATTCAGTGTAAGTACCATCACCAAAATTGAATGTTAATGAAAAACGTAATGTATTTTCTAATGGACTCTGAACTCTAGAGGCAGAGAACAAATAAGATAAGTCTAAATTAATAGTAGTGTACTTAAAACCTGCACCTAAAGCAAAAAAGCGTCGAGCTCCTTTTTCTTCAGATTCGTTAAAATATCCAGCTCTTAAAGCAAAAGAATTATTGTACGTGTACTCTGCACCTAAAGACCAAGTAAACTCTTTTAATTCTTCACTAAAACCACCTGGTGCATCTCCGAATGATTGAAAAATACCAGATAGAAAACTTACGTCGTTACTTTGACCTTCAATTATTACGTTTTCTGCTGATGCATCCATTTGTTCTTGGGTTTGAGTATCTCCATCTGCTGGATCGAATACACCATCATTATTTGCATCAGTAAATACTATTCGTTCTCCAAGACGCGGCGGAGTTGGCACTAAAAGCTTAGCAACCTCTGCAGTCACAGCTAATTTACTGTTTTGGTCAAAAATGAAATCAAAACCACCACCTAATCTTAAATTAGTTGGTTGAAATACATCTTGTCCGCCATCATCATAGCTAAATTTTGGACCTAAATTCTGGATTGCAAAACCTGCTCTCCAACGGCCATTAAAATCATTATATGCATTTTCTTCGCTTTGATAATATCCTGTAATATCTGCTCCAAAAGAACTCCCTGCGTTTGCATTTGGGTCTACTTGCCCAATACGTAATGCTGACCTAAAATATCTTAAACCAACCGCCATTGCGAACTGGTCATTGAGCTTTAAAGAATATGCTACATCAAGAGCATACTCGTTAGGCTTTACTGGAACACCAGGAGTTGTTGCATCCTGTGTCAGAACAATCTCACCCAAACTAAAATATTTAACACTTGCTGATACAGCACTATAATCACTTAATCTATTAAAATACGTCGCGTAACTAATAGATATATCATTAACTAAACGCGTTAAGTAAGGCGTAAAACTTACACCGACTCCAGATTTCGTCTCTGAAAAAGCATATTTAGCAGGGTTGTACTGTTGTGAAAAACCGTCAACAGATGTTGCTACACCCATATCTCCTAATGATGCTGACCTAGCGTCAGGTGCTACAAGCATAAAAGGAATACCTGTGGTTATAACTCGGCTATCATTTGTATTTGGTATAATTTGAGTTGTATTTTGAGCAAATGTGATATTGACTGATACAATTGCTAATATAAAAGTTAAGATTTTTTTCATTCTAAATGGTTGTGTAATGAACTACTAAATGTAGTTTTGAGTGTTAACAAATATAATTTAATATTATAGTATTACAAGTTTTTCTATTTTTTCAATCTGTTTATTTAAACGTTGGGATTTGACTTTTAGTTTATAAATGTAGACACCTTTTCCAATTTTATCACCAAAATCGTCTAGTCCGTTCCATACAATATCTCTCGATAAGGTGCTTGTTGACTTACCAGAGGTGTTAGTCTGTCCATTTAATGTTTTAACTAGTTTCCCTGATACCGTAAATATCTGCACTGAAATATCAAGTACATCGCTACTATTATGATTAAACCAAAACTCAGTGTAGTCCACAAATGGATTTGGATAATTAAGTACGTTATCAATAACTAATTCTTCATTATTATTAAACACTTCGAACTGTATCTCTGAAGTAGAAGAATTATTATAAACATCCCAAGCCTTTAATGTCAATGTATGCATTCCTGCTTCTAAATCTCTGAAAGCAAAAGTCACAGTTCCGTTTGTAAAATCATCCAAGCTTGCTTCGTAATAATCATTAAGTACAAATGGATTAGTTTCATCACCGTCTAAAATAGCAGTAATATCGTGACCAATACCACTTGCAGTGTTTATACCATTGTCATCTTGAAGCTTTGCCAATAATGTAGGTGACTCATTTGTTATTCCGCCAGAAACAAAATTTTCATCATTCATAAACAGATTTATAACTGGACCAATATTGTCTTCTTCTGCATTTTCATTAATTCCACCAACCTGAATATCGAAACTATAGCCGGTTTGATCTTCTAAAACGTTATTTCGTTTTGCATAAAAACTTACTTTTCCTTGTCCAACTGGTATACCGATATCTCTTGGCACTACAAAATTAAAATCGAATTGTCCATTAGTAATCGTGGCTTGACCCTTAAATAAAATTTCGCCTAATGTAGTAAAATCAAGTATTATTACACCATTTGCATCCGACGTGTTATCATTTGCTAAGGTACTTCGATCAATATCCTTATCAAAAACCGTTGCAGTTAGAATTCCATTATAATTACTTAAAATATTTCCGTTAACATCAACAACTTCTCCAGACATTTTTACTTTCCCTAAAGCCTCAAGCACATCAGTAGTTTGAGTAATCGGTGTATCGTTAATCTGAGTTAATCGAATACTAGGTCTAGGTATTGCTAATTTCATAGCTGGATCACCAATAAAATGAACGAGTCTTTTTTGTGCACTTCCAGAAATAATTGGATCTAATTTTGTAAGACGTAAAGCTTCCGCCATCGTAGGATAGTCATTTGAGCCATAAGCGAACAAATAATCTTCTAAAACTTTATTATAATTTGTACCAACAGTAACAAAAATTTGACGAGTTGTTGTAATTAGTCCTACAGCGCCACCTTTAGTGTTCCAATATGTAAACTCTCCAGCTGTCTGTAGGTCAGGATTATCGTATTTAGTATACTCACAAGTTACAGTGACAAAACAATTAAATCGACAGTTATTATTAATACTTTGAGAATCGTTAATATCAAAAATACGTTCGCCAGCCAAACCTAGTTCACCACCATGTCCAAAATAATTTACTAATAAAACACCAACATCAATTGCATTTTTGAAGGCATCATTGACTTCAGGGTATCTATCTCCACCAGAAGATGATTGCTGTTGAAATGAATCAGAATGTACTTTTATAGAATTAAAAAATGGTTTCTCCGCTCTTACTTCTGTAGCAACATCATCTGTAGTCTGCTGTAGTACTCTTTCAAAAGGTTCGTCAACATCATCAGAAACTAATAATATATTATTCCTCCAACTCCCATAAGATTCTTTAGCATAATAGGCCTCGATTTTATCTACAATTTCTTTAGCTCGTTGCGGACTATCTGCAAGCATCCTTCCGACCGCAATATCTAATCTATTAAATGTAGCTAGTGTTCCTTCGTTATCATCCATTAATCCATAAAAATCATCTGATATTAATGAGCTTGTCACACTAAAACTATTTAAAGAAAACCAAGATGGCACAAAGTTGGTATTGTTTCTTAATCGGTCTTTATAATCGTAGGATGCATCTCCAAAAAGACCAACATATTTTACACTTTTATCAACTGAACTTGCATTATTGTAGACATATCGCACAAAATTACGAATGGCTGCAATATCTTGATTTCCTGTACTGAACTCATTGTATATCTCTTGAAGCGTTACTACCTTTACGGTAATATTATTTTGATTTCGGTTAATATTAGCGAGTCTTTCTGCCTGGTCTAAAAATAATTGTGGCGTAATCAATAAATAATCAACATCTTGAAACTGCCCTTGATTATCTGTAAGAATTGTTCCTTTTAAATTTTGATTAAATAGCTGGCTATTAGCATCTCGTTTGGGGTCCAAAAAATCTGAATCGGAAAATGCTACATAATTCCGAGCTTCTCCTGCATTAGTTTTAAAACTAAATTCTGAAGATTGGTTTTCGTTTTCGACAGATTGAATATTGTAGACATCTGTAATATCCCAAATCTGTTCAACTCCTGATGCATTAGCTAAATTATATTGAACAATTCCTGAACTAGAAGCTACTGTACTATTTTGGAAAAACAATTGCTCATTTGCATATTGCAATTGCCTTGTTGCCTCAACTGTAATATAATCGATATATGCAGATGCGATAGGATTACCTCCATTATTGTATTCTAAGTCTATATTAACTGTTTCACCTGTAATACTAACATCACTATTAAAAAAGGCGGATGTACCGTAAATAAAACTATCGGGGTTAATAACAGGTAAATTCACATTTGCAGTATTACCATTTACAGTTACGCTCATAGAACTAGGCAACTCTGAAACCGAACCAAATACAACCCTAACATCAACAGGTACAGAAGTATCTACATTAGGAATCTCAAAATTATAAGAACGTTGTGTCTCTATATCAAACTTATCTCCAAACCAGCGTCTACCAAGTTTTACTAGATTATACTCATCCACTTCGTAAAAATCAAAATCTTGAAACGTATTTATGATAAGGTCTGCCGTTTGATCTATTTGATTAATATTAGAAATGCGCTTACCATTCCCCGAACTTATGTTCACATAGTAATATGTTTTGTCAGTGTACAAATTAATATTTGTATTCTGTTCTTGATTAAATCCTTGTGGTCCATTTGCGTAAAACAAAATATAATCTTGATTATCAAAACGTCCGTCTTGCTCACCTACAAATTGAATTGCATTTTCTGTAGGATCGATAAGACTTGGTTCAGAATTAAGATAAGGTAACATATCACCTCCGTTACCATAAATTTTTATATTTCTTGGGTCTACAGAATTAACATTAACACCCAACTGACTCAAAAAATTCTTTGACAGCCTGTGTACACCTGTAGTGTCTACATAAAACCTATACCATTCGCCTGAAGCTAAAACAGAATTACTTATTGCAGAAAAAGAACTATTATTTGATACACGATTTGTAGAACCTAAGGTGTAGTTAACCGTAAAACTCACTATCTTTTTATAAGAGTTACCGTCTTTAATGATTGGGCTTAATTCAAAATACACCGAACGTTTTCCTCTACCGTTGATATTAACAAGTTGAGTTTTTGGTTCTGAATACAAGGAAGTAGTGTTTAAATCTTTCAACTCAGCTTTTGAAATTGAGTTGTAAACCACATTACTTAAAGTCACAGAAGATTCATTTATTAATCCGCTTTCAGACCACTCTGCAAAATAAATTAAACCTTGTTCTGCAGAATAGCTAAAATGTTCATCATCAAAAGAAGGTACTACCACTTTTGCATAACCTGCTTCTAGGTTTTTATGTCCATCCCAATTAATTGTAAACTGCTTTTGCTGAGCAAACGAAAAAAAACACAGTAATATGTAAACAATAGTAAAGCTCTTTTTCATGGTAAATAAACGCACAAGTTTATACCTTATTATAAGGTCACAATTTTTATTTCAAAAGTACAACAATAATTTATTTTAGCACTCGTTATTGATAAGTGAATTCAGTGGTTAAAACAACAAAAAGTCCGTTGTAATGAATAAAAAACAGGATGAAATGCATATTTTTTTGCACTTTATCGATAAAAAATGTTGTTTGTTTGTCTTTAATTACTATATTGCACGTCAATTTAAAAGAACTTACTTAATCGATAGTTATGAGAAACGTCATGAATTTTAAATTATTAGCAGCCGCAGCCCTAGTAGTTACTGCTTTTAGTTGTAAACGCTCATCAAACTCCAGTAATGTAGATAGCGCTACTGGTTGGGCTATAAATGACAAACAAGGTGGTTTTCAATACAACACCAAGTTTAAAGAACAAGAGACACCTCCAGGTACTGTATTTATAGAAGGTGGTACTTTTACCATGGGTAAAGTACAAGATGATCCAATGCACGATTGGAATAATTCTCCATCACAACAACACGTACAATCATTTTATATGGATGAGTCAGAGGTAACTAATGTCAATTACCTTATGTACTTGGACTATTTAAAAAGTGTATATCCTCCTGAAGACCCAAATTATGCTAACATATACAAAGGAGCACTTCCTGATACTTTAGTTTGGAGAAATCGTTTAGGATATAATGAAATGATGACAGAAAACTACTTGCGTCACCCTGCTTATGGTAATTATCCTGTTGTAGGTGTAAGTTGGATACAAGCTGTAGAATATACAAGCTGGAGAACAGATAGAGTTTCTGAAATGTCTTTGCAAAAAGCTGGGTATTTAGAAAGAGATTCTCAATACACAGCTGAAGGTGGAAGTACTTTTAGTACAGACACATACATAAATGCTCCAACTAAAACTTATGGAGGAAATGATTCTATCATTAATCCAATAAAATCTAGAAGACGCGTACAAGTTAACGCTAAAGGTGATACTATAAATGTTTATGCCAAAAGAGAATCTGGCCTTATTGGTCCAAAATATAGATTACCTACCGAAGTAGAATGGGAATACGCCGCACTTGGAATGAGTGAGCTAAGAAGTTATAACATCTACAGAGGTCGTAAGAAATACCCTTGGGATGGTCAATATACGCGTTCTGGAAGTCGTGCTAAGCGTGGTGACCAATTAGCAAACTTCAAACAAAGTAAAGGTGATTATGGTGGAATTGCAGGTTGGTCTGACGATGGTGCTGATATCACTCAAGAAGTGAAATTTTATGAGCCTAACGATTATGGGTTATATGATATGGCTGGTAATGTTGCGGAATGGGTTGCTGATGTTTACAGACCAATAGTAGATGATGAATTTAACGATTTTAACTACTATAGAGGTAACACATATTACAAAAATGCTATAAACGATGATGGTAGCGTTAAGATTGTTCAAGAAACAGTTTATGACACATTAAGTAATGGTAAAATAGTTGCACGTAATCTTCCTGGAGAAATTGAAACTGTACCTGTCGATGAAGATGAAACTTACCTTAGAACAAACTTTGATAGAAGTGATAACAGAAACTTTAGAGACGGTGATCAAAAATCATCAAGATACTATAGAGATAATTTTGAAGACGGTGAAGAAGGAGAGTTTGATACTAGAAAAGTATACAACTCACCAAAACACAAAATAGATCAAGATTCTGCTAGTGGAAAAATGCTAAAAGAATATGATAAATCTTCAAGAAGAACGTCTTTAATAAATGACGAAGCTCGAGTTTTTAAAGGTGGTTCTTGGAAAGATAGATCTTACTGGATTGACCCTGCACAACGTAGATTCTTCCCACAAGATATGGCAACAGATTATATTGGGTTCAGATGTGCAGTATCGCGTGTTGGCTCTAAATCTAAGACTAACAAAAAGAAACGTAACTAATTTAGTTTCTTAAAATATAGTTTAAAGTCCTAACATTTTTTAGGACTTTTTTATTTTTATAATATGAATACAAAAGCCTTATACGAGATATTTTTAAAATACAAATCTGTATGTACAGATACACGTAAACTCAAAAAAAACGATATCTATTTTGCTCTAAAAGGAGATAACTTTGATGGTAATAAATTTGTAAAGTCAGCATTAGAAAATGGCGCTAGCTATTGCGTCGTAGATGATGCTTCAATAGTAGAAATGTCGGATAAAGTTATAGTAGTCGAAGATACTTTGACAACTCTTCAGCAATTAGCAAATTATCACCGTAATCAATTAACTTACCCAATAATCGCCCTAACTGGAAGTAATGGTAAGACAACTACAAAAGAATTAATACTTAGTGTACTCTCATCTATTTACAAAGTAAAAGCGACTAAAGGCAATCTCAACAATCATATTGGAGTGCCATTAACACTACTAAGTTTTACAAAAGGTTTAAATTTTGGTATTGTTGAAATGGGAGCAAATCATCAAAAAGAAATCGAATTTTTATCTGCAATCGCAGAACCAAACTTTGGTCTTATTACAAATTTTGGCAAAGCACATCTCGAAGGTTTTGGCGGAGTTGAAGGTGTTATTAAAGGCAAATCAGAGCTATATGATTATTTAAAAGCTAATCAAAAAACAGTTTTTATAAATACAGATGACGAAAAACAAATACAACAGATTGGTGATTATAATAACATAGTAACCTTCGGTGAAAATACCGAAAGTAATTGTATCATTTCATTTAATGGTGCAAACCCATTTGTTTATCTTTCTTATAATAATATTTCAATTAAAACTCAACTTATAGGTAGTTACAACTACAATAACATTGCAGTTGCTGTAGCTATAGGAAAACACTTTAAAGTACCCACGTCTAAAATCAAATCGGCTATAGAAGCTTATCAACCCGATAATAATAGATCTGAAATTCGTGAGATAAAATCTAATAAAATAATATTAGATGCATACAACGCTAATCCTACAAGTATGTTAGCCGCATTAACAAATTTTAAACAATTAGAAGCTGAAAAAAAAGTACTATTCCTAGGAGACATGTTTGAACTTGGCGAGTCTGCTTCAGAAGAACACCAATCCATTGTTAATTTTTCTGAAAGAAATTTTGAAGACAACATTTACTTAGTTGGAGAAAACTTTTATTTGACTCAAACAAATGAAAAAACCAATAAATTTTCTTCATTTGAAAATCTAAAAGCAGCACTAAAAACTAAGTCAATTCAAGACACTACCATACTAATTAAAGGTTCAAGAGGAATGGCTTTAGAACGAATACTAGAAATCCTCTAATAGTGTTTATAAATTCTAAAAAACAAAAAAATCCATTTCTTTTGAAATGGATTTTTTTGTGGGTCATACTGGATTCGAACCAGTGACTTCTACCCTGTCAAGGTAACACTCTGAACCAACTGAGTTAATGACCCAATGTATAAACCAAAAAAGTCTACATTTCTGTAGACTTTTGTGGGCGCGAAGGGATTCGAACCCCTGACCCCTTGGGTGTAAACCAAGTGCTCTGAACCAACTGAGCTACGCGCCCGATAATTGGATTGCAAATATAGACTAGTTTTTAAAATCTCAAAAGAATTTCAATAAAAAAATTATAATATTTCTGCAACTACAAAAGTACTTCCTCCTATATAAATACAATCCTCTTGATTAGCAGTAGATTTAGCTTCTGAATATGCGTTTTCTACTGAAGAGTAAACTTTGTAATTAAAGCAATTTTTCTTAAAAAATCCTGCTAACTTTTCAACTTCAAGACCACGTGGCACATTAGGTTTAGATAAATAGTAGTTAGCAGACGTGGGCAAAAGGGAAATAACTTCCTCTAAATCCTTATCATTTACAACGCCAAAAACAATATGTAACTGTCCTAAGCACTCTTTGTCTAGCTGACGCATAGTATGTTTTAGACCTTCTTTATTATGGGCAGTATCACATATAACTTTCGGATTCTCATTTAGTATCTGCCATCTTCCCATCAAGTTAGTATTATTAACAACATTAAGAAGTCCATTTTTTAATTCTTTATTAGAAATTTTAAAATCTTTAATATTTAAAATCTCAACAGATTGTATTACGGTTTTTATGTTATGTTTTTGATATGCGCCTTTTAAATCACTTTCTAATACAGTATCAATTATTTGATCTGCAAAATAAATTTGCGCATTTACTTCTTCTGCCTTTTGCTTAAATACAACTTCAGTTTCTTGATGAGTCTCTCCTATAACAATAGGAATATTAGGTTTAATAATACCTGCTTTTTCTGATGCAATTTTGGGTAATGTATTACCTAAAAACTGAACATGATCCAAACCAATATTTGTAATAACTGATAACTGAGGCATAATAATATTTGTTGAATCTAATCTACCGCCAAGTCCAACTTCTATGATAGCTATATCAACTTTTTCTTTTGCAAAATAATCAAAAGCTAGACCTACTGTCATTTCAAAAAAAGATAATGAATTAGCTTCAAAAAAAGCCTTATGCCTTTCGACAAACTTCATCACAAACTGCTTGGAGATATCTTTTCCATTAATTTTTATACGCTCACGATAATCTTTTAAATGTGGTGAAGTGTATAACCCAACTTTATAACCAGCTTCTTGCAAAATGGAAGCCAACATATGACTACAAGATCCTTTACCATTTGTCCCACCAACATGAATGGATTTGAATTCCTTTTCAGGGTTTTTTAAATAATCAGCTAAAAGAATGGTGTTCGAAAGATTTTTCTTGTATGCAGACTTACCTTTAGATTGATACATTGGCAATTGATTAAATAGCCAATTAACGGTGTCATGGTAATTCATTTAATTGCTAACATCAAAATTGATACTTATAAAACCTACCTGCTCTGATGGTGCATTTGCATCGGCTCGCCATTTATGAGATAAGGCAATTTTTTTTGCAGGTTCTAATAAACAAGGATGCGTATTTGTAGAACCCTTGGCTCCTGGCGTCGCAGAAATAACTTTTCCACTTCTGTTTACTTTAATTTCAACGATAACCAAACCGTACTCATTGCAATCTTGTTTGAATATTTTCTTGCTCGGTCTACCTCTACCACTTAATCCGTAACCTACGCCACCTTTCCCAGGTCCTGAGCCTCCAAAATAACTAGGTGCATATGGGTATCCATTTAACTGTCCTTTATTCCCAGGATTATTATCATCACCTTCTCCGCCATCATCGTTAGCTTTAGAGTTTTTTACACCTCCAATAAGATTATCTAATTTCTTTTTCTTTTCAGCATCTTCTCTTTTCTTTCTTTCTTCTGCTTCACGCTTCAAACGCTCGGCTTTTTCAGCCTCAGCTTTTGCTTTAGCCTCAGCAGTTTTCTTCTTTTTAATAGCTATAGCTTCTTCAGAATCTTGAGTTAAAACCTTTTCAGATTTTTCTACAGTTTTATTAGTTTCAGCCTGCTTTTTTTCAACCTTTTGCGGTTCAGCTTTTTTCGGAATATCAGCTTGTCTTGGTTTGCTTAATGGTTTATTTCCGCTACCCGTATTATTAGTACCAAAATTAACAGCAACACCGTACTCTTCTGGTGGGTCCATATACTGTGGTCCCACAACAAAAATGAGTAGCATTAATATCAGCAATATTAACGTCGTTATCTTTGCAGAATTTTTTTCGTGTTTAGTTTTTAGATACTTCATTATACCTCAATATTCAATATACAAACGGATAACTCAGTTGAAATATTATTGCTCTGCAAACCTAATAGTAGCAGAAAATTTATCAACAACTGGTTTTCCTTGTTGCAGCGCCGGTTCTAATTTAGGTAGCATTTTAGCTACTCTGATTGCTTCTGCTATCAGTTTTGGGTCAGCTGCTCTAGCTCTTATATCAATAATCTGACCATTTTTATTTATGTTAAAATAAATGGTGATTTTTTGGTCTCCTGTGAAACCTAAATCTGACGCAATAGTTTTATTAAATCTATCATTTACAAACTGAGAGACCTTATTACTCATACATTTTTTTCTTTCCAAATTGTTCTTTCCCTCACAACCAGGATAGATAGCGCCTTCTTGACTTAATTTAAAACCGTTTGTAGTACTTCCTCCATTTTTATTTTTTGCAACGGGCGCGGCAGCACCAGCTGCCTTTTTATCTGCATCAGCCTTTGCTTGAGCTGCTCTTGCTGCGGCTGCTTTTTCTGCTTTAGCTTTTGCTTCCCTAGCTGCTTTTGCTACTCTATCCGCTTCAGCTTTTGCTTCTCTAGCAGCTTTTTCCTTTGCTTCTTTTTCTGCCTTTACCTTAGCTACTCTATCAGCTTCAGCTTTATCAGCTCGAGCTTTTGCTTCACGCTCAGATTTTGCTTTTGCGGCAGCAAATTTTTCAGCTTCTATTTTTTCTTTAGCTTTTTTTTCTGCCTCAAGTTTCTCAGCAACTTCTTTTGCTTCTTTAATTTTTAAAGCTTCTTCCTTTTGTTGAGCTAGTAGTTTTTCTGCAGCCTCTTGCTTAGCCGCCTCTTCTTTTGCAGCCTCTTCTTTTGCTTCAGCTTCAGCTTTTTCTTCTTCCAAAGCTTTTTCGAGTGCTTCTATTTCTGCTTGTTCTTGTTTAATCTCTTCTTCAGTGACCTCTTCTACTTCCTCTTCTTGGACAGGGTTTTCTTCTGTTAACTCTTCAGAATCTACAACTTCTTCTTGAGTATCATCTACAATCTCTTCAGCCTTTGATGGGCTATCTGCAGCTGCTTTATTATTTACGACACTTGGTTCACCAAAATTAATGGCAACACCATATTCTTCAGGAATTTCCTTATAAGGTGCACCAACAACAAACATTAGCAGTGCAATAATTAACACTGTCAATCCTGTTATTTTGGCTGAATTACGCTCGTGTTTTGTATTGAGGTACTTCATGGTTGGCTAGATTAAATTTGGGGTAATCTACATTAGTTGGATTTTACAGCTAATGTCGATTTTATCTTATTCCTATTGGCTATATCCATAATAAAAACCACATGCTTTAAATCTACATCTTGGTCTGACCTTATGGTAATTGTTGGCGAGTCTGAACTTCCAACTTTTTCTATAACAGCTGCCTCTAATTGATTTTTTGGCACTTGTTTTAAATCTACAAAGTATTGCAAATCTTTATTTACACTAACAGATACATTTTTAGTTTGCGTTGTTTTACTACTGGATTTTGGTAATAATAAATCAATAGCTTCTGCCGAAACTAATGTAGACGCAATCATGAAAAATATCAATAACAGGAATACAATATCCGTCATCGACGACATATTAAATTCTGGTGTGACTTTATTTCTCCCGCGTAAATTCATACTAGATTGGTTCGTTTAAAAGGTCTAAAAACTCTACGGAATTTGCTTCCATTTTATAAACCACTTTATTAGTCTTTACTACTAAATGGTTGTAAGCTATATAAGCAACAATACCTACAATTAGTCCACCAACTGTGGTTGTCATTGCCGTATAAAGTCCATCGGCTAGAGTTTTGATATCTATTGAACCTCCTGAATTGGCAATTTCAAAAATTGACAAAATCATACCTATTACAGTTCCTAAGAATCCTATCATCGGTGCAGCTCCGGATATTGTTGCAAGAACACTTACATTCTTCTCCAAACCGTAAATTTCTAAACGCCCTGCATTTTCAATAGCTGTGTTAATATCATCCAATGGTTTCCCTATTCTAGAAATACCTTTGCTAATTAGTCTTGATACTGGTGAATTGGCTGTCGCACAAAGATTTTGAGCAGAATCAATTTTTCCATCACTCACATAATCTCTAATCTGATTCATAAAATTAGAGTCTACTTTAGAAGCCTCTTTAATAGCAAAAATACGTTCAAAATAGATATATATGGCAGCCACAAATAGTAGCGCTAGAATAAGAATAATAACAATTCCAGCTGTACCACCAGTTGTAATCAACTCTATAATGGATAGTGTTTTTTCTACTGATTCGCCTTCAACTAAAGCGTCTGCATCTTGTAAAATAGTGTTTAACATAGTAGATTATTGGTTTTAATTGATTTGGTATATAACGTATAAAAATTAATAAACGTGTGTTTAGAATAAAGTTCTTGTAACCATAAAGGCAGCCGCACCAGCAATAAAGCCGACTAATGCTAACCATGATATCTTTTTTAAGTACCAGAAAAAATCTATTTTTTCCATACCCATTGCTACAACTCCAGCAGCAGAACCTATAATAAGCATACTTCCGCCTGTTCCTGCCGAATAAGCTATAAAGTGCCATAATTCGTTATCAATTGGTTCAGAAAACATACCTAAACTTGCGGCTACTAGAGGAACATTATCAATAACTGCAGAACCTACTCCTAGAAGTAATACTACCAAATCTGATACACCTTCTCCATGAAGCTCTGTTCCCATCATTGGCATGGTATCTTGCAATGTATTTGCGAAACCAAATAAAACGCCCAACGATTCTAAAGCAGCAACTGCCATTAAAATCCCTAAGAAAAATAATATACTTGGCATTTCTATTCGAGATAACGACCTGTGAACTGGGCTATGTTGCTCGTGACCCATTCCTTCACCCTGTTCGACTTGAGATAATTGAAAGCGAGAACTTGTGTAAATTTCTGCAAATATTGCAACTATACCAAGTGCTAACATCATACCAACATAAGGCGGCAAATGTGTAACTACTTTGAAAAAAGGTACAGAAACAATCGCTCCAAGACCTAAGAACAACATTGTAGAACTAAATCTGTTTTTTGGTTTACCATCATCTTCTTGTAATTCTAACTCTCCTCTGAAAGGTTTTAAAAAAGACGCTATTAATGTTGGCACTACCATACATAATACTGAAGGGATAAAAAGGTATAAGAATAATTTCCCTGTTGAAACTTTATCGCCAATCCATAACATAGTTGTCGTAACATCACCAATTGGAGACCAAGCACCTCCTGCATTGGCTGCTATTATTATTAAACCTGCATACCAAATACGAATATCCCTGTCTTTGACGATTTTTTGAAGTATAGAAATTAAAACAATCGTAGCTGTTAAATTATCTATTATGGCTGATAATATAAATGCCAAAATAGAAAATAACCATAATATTTTACGCCTGCTTCTAAATTTTACGGCTGCTTTTATTGTTGAAAAACCATCGAAATAATCAATAATTTCTACAATAGTCATGGCTCCCATTAAGAATATTAATATCTCTGCAGTTTTACCCAAATGATGCAATAACGTTTCTTCCATCATGTGCATTTTTTCTTCATGCCCAAGCATTCCGAAATTCTCCATTAAAGTATGCTTTGCAGAATCAAACCATTGAGGAAAAGCGTCAATCCCAAGAGATATTAATGCCCAACTTATTGCCATCATTACTAATGCCGGTATAAGCTTATCAATTTTGATTGTATGCTCTAAAGTGATGGCTAAATAGCCAAATACAAATACTAGAATTATTATAGTTTCCATAGGATTAAATTAGTTGTTTTAGTGCAATTTCGAAAGCTGTTGCACTGATTCCTGTTTTGTTTTTATTATTAGAATATAAATTTTGAAGCGCTGTTTTAATAACTTCAGAGGTGTCTTCGAAGATAGCATCATCTGTCATTTGCACTTTACGCTCCATAAAATAAGCAAAAACTCTTGCCATACCGCAGTTAGAAATAAAGTCTGGTATCAAACTTACTTTATTATCTGTATGCTCCATAATTGGTCCGAAGAAAATTTCTTTATCTGCAAATGGTACATTAGCGCCACAAGAAATAACTTCTAAACCTGTCTCAATCAATTGGTCGATTTGGTTTTGAGTAATTAAACGAGATGCTGCACATGGCGCAAATACTTCTGCTTGAAGTGACCAAACACGCTCATTCATTTCTTCAAACGGAATGAGGTTATTATTACCTAATGTATTTCCATTTTTGGATAAGTACATTTGTTTTACTTCTTCAAATGAAAAACCTTCTTCGTTGATTAAACCTCCAACACGGTCAATAATTCCAACAACCTTAGCTCCCATTTGAGCAAGGTAATATGCTGCCGCTGCACCTACGTTTCCAAAGCCTTGTACTATTGCGCGTTTTCCTTTGATACATTCTCCCTGGATATCGTAGAAATGCTTAGCTGCTTCCGCTACCCCAAATCCCGTAATCATATCGGCTACAGTATATTTTTTTGAAACATCTGGAGAGTACTTAGGATTTTCAATAACCTTAATAACTCCATGACGCAATTGACCTATTCTATTGATTTTATCCGCAGCGGTTGGTTTAAAGTGTCCTTCAAAAACACCTTCTTGAGGATGCCACACACCGCTTTCTTCAGTAATTGGAATTACCTCATGGATTTCATCAACGTTTAAATCTCCGCCAGTTCCATAATAACTTTTAAGCAGTGGAGATACAGCTGCATACCAACGTTCTAGAACACCTTTTTTTCTTGGGTCTTTTGGATTAAAATTAATCCCTGATTTAGCGCCGCCAATTGATGGACCGGACACTGTAAACTTGACTTCCATTGTTTTTGCTAATGAAAGTACTTCATTCATATCCAAACCTTCGCGCATTCGCGTTCCGCCACCTGCTGCTCCTCCTCGAAGCGAATTTATAACAGTCCAACCCTCGGCTTCTGTTTCAGCATCGTTCCAATGAAAAACGATTTCTGGCTCTTTGTTTTCGTAAGTATTGAGTAAATCTTTGATTAGAGACATTAGTTAGTTTTAGTGGTTAACAAATATAAAAAACTATAAAGGCATTCTATTAATTATGCGTTAATTTTAAGGATAAAATATTTGTCCTGAAGAATGGTTTTTACTGGCACCCGTTACGCTCATAAGACAATTAACTTCATTTCTATATTTTAAGACACCTAGAAGCCCAAAAATTAATGCTTCTTTATACTCTACAATTGTTGAATTGGGTATGATTATAGTAGTTATCGAAAGTGTACTTAACCTTTCGATAAGAAATAAATTATATGCGCCACCTCCAGTAATTAATACTTTTGACTGTTTTAGGTTTAAACATTTTGCAATTTGAATTGCCGCATGTTCAACTACTGTTTTTAAAATATCTTTTACTTCTAAATTATAAGACTCAATAATTGGAAAGACTACATTTTCAACCCACTCTAAACTTAAAGATTTTGGAGCTTTAAGATTGTAAAACTCAAGATTATCTAATTCTTCTAAAAGTGTATTATTGACTGTTCCTGATTTTGCTATGTTGCCCTTATCGTCGTAATCGAAACCTAGTTTTGCAACATAATAATTCAAAATAATATTTATAGGACAGATATCGAAGGCAATTCTTTGATTATTATTTTCAAAAGAGATATTAGCAAATCCTCCTAAATTAATGCAATAATGATAATCACTAAATAAGAGTTTGTCACCAATTGGGACTAATGGTGCTCCTTGTCCACCTAATTGAACATCTTGAACTCTAAAATCACAAATAATTTTAAGCTTCAAAACATCTGCTAATATTTGTTGATTTCCTATTTGATAAGTGTAACCTTCTTTTGGGTTATGTAAGGCTGTATGTCCATGAGATGCAACAAAATCAATATCTTGAATATTATTTGAACGGATAAAAGTTGAAATTTCGCTAGCTAATAATTTAGAATAATCATTATCAACCTGCTTTAAATCTGATTTTGAGAACTGAGTCAAAGTTTTTAGTATTTGCTTCCATTCTTCAGAATATGAGATAGTTTCAAACTTTAATATTTCAAACTTCCATCTATTTGTGTATACATATTTTGAGTACAAAACATCTATTCCGTCGAGAGAAGTTCCTGACATGACAGAAACGACATTGTAATTCCGTGTTAACATATTAGTAAAAATAGCATTATCTATTGAAAATAAAACAACAAACAGTTATCTTTGCATCGAATTTTTAGGAAATCAATAAAAAATAACTTGTATGGACTTTAGCTTAACAGAAGAGCACTTAATGATACGCGACGCAGCTCGTGATTTTGCACAGCAAGAATTATTACCAGGCGTTATAGAACGTGATGAAAAACAATCTTTCCCTAATGAATTGGTTCGCAAAATGGGCGAACTTGGTTTTATGGGTATTATGGTAGACCCAAAATATGGAGGAAGTGGCATGGATTCTATTTCTTACGTTTTGATTATGGAAGAATTATCTAAAATTGATGCATCTGCATCGGTAATGGTTTCTGTAAATAATTCATTGGTTTGTTATGGTCTTGAAGCTTATGGTACAGAAGAGCAAAAACAAAAATATTTGACAAAATTAGCTACTGGTGAGCAAATTGGCGCTTTCTGTTTAAGTGAACCAGAAGCTGGTAGTGATGCAACATCTCAAGCTACAACAGCAATTGACAAAGGTGACCATTATGTTTTAAACGGAACAAAAAACTGGATTACTAATGGTGGCCGTTCTGACGTATACCTAGTAATCGCACAAACGGATAGAGAAAAAGGACACAGAGGAATTAATGCTTTTATCATTGAAAAAGGTATGGAAGGTTTTGCTATTGGCCCAAAAGAAGATAAGTTAGGTATTAGAGGAAGTGACACACACACGCTTCAATTTAACGATGTAAAAGTTCCTAAAGAGAATAGAATCGGTGAAGATGGCTTTGGTTTTAAGTTTGCAATGAAAACACTTTCGGGTGGACGTATTGGTATAGCTGCACAAGCTCTTGGTATTGCTTCTGGTGCCTATGAATTGGCTTTAAAATATTCTAAGGAACGAAAAGCTTTTGGAACTGAAATTTGCAATCACCAAGCGATTGCCTTTAAGTTAGCAGACATGTATACAGAAATTGAAGCTGCACGTATGTTAGTTATGAAATCGGCTTGGGATAAAGACAATGGTAATAACTACGATATGTCTAGTGCTATGGCTAAATTATACGCTAGTAAAGTAGCCATGGAACAAACTGTTGAAGCTGTACAAATACATGGTGGAAATGGTTTTGTGAAAGAATACCACGTAGAGCGTTTAATGCGTGATGCTAAGATTACTCAGATTTATGAAGGTACTTCTGAAATACAAAAAATTGTAATTTCAAGAGGGGTTATCAAAGGATAATAAACCCAGTATTGATAAATAAGAAGGCTTCAATTAATTTTGAGGCCTTTTTTTAATCTTATTTTTTTGAAATTTCGTCTAGGACTAAACGTAATTCTCCGTAAGTGTACTTATTATCTATTTGATGCTTTAAATCTGAAAGGTTATCAAACTTATATTTAGGGATAAGTTCTTTTAGTTCTTTATAATGTCTTTCAGAGATTAAATCTGTGATTTTCACTTCCCCTGAAGAAATGAAGCTAGCTAGGTGACCAATTACAGTATTAATATTTAATTCTCTCTCAAAAGCTATTTGTTCTGGCGGTTTTCCATTTTTGAATAACTCTAAGGATAAACGCTTCGTGTCACCCTTTTGACGTTTCGGTATTGGCTTTTCAAATATTTCGACTTCATTTGAAGTTTGAATATCGTTTTTATCACAATATTCTCTGATGGCTTTTAGAATTCTCATTCCATATTTATCCACTCTTGTTTTACCAAAACCATTAACTTCTAGTAGTTGCTTTTTGTTAGTTGGAAGCGTTTCGCACATTTCATATAATGCTTTCTGAGTGAATATTTGATAGTGGATTAAATCTTTCTCTTGTGCTATTTCATTTCTTAATTCTCTTAAAAGTTCAAAAAGCTCAACATTTGTTGTCCCATCAATCACTGATTTTCTGGGCTTCTTAGGTTTATCTTTAGCTAAGAAAACTGATTTTGCTCTTGCCTCTAAGAAAGTAGGTACATCAAAACCATTTTTCAGTTTGTTAAAATATAGCTGTTTTGAGGCTATTAACTCCTCAATAGAGTCTAGTTGTTTTACTAAATCTTTTTCTATGGTTTTATTATCGGTCGTAAAGCCGAAATTTTTGAAAGGTGTTACTATATTAGTTCTGGTTTGTGTATTGTAATATTGAATTGCTTTTTTAAAACGATTCTGGATTTCAGGAGTTTCTTGTGGTGTTTTATCGTCAACTATTAAGGAACTTAATTGAGTTTTAAATCCGTTAGCTACTTTAAGCAGACTTATAATACAATCTCTCATCGTATTTAAAGGAGTTTCTATATTACCTTCTATACTTCCTCTATTTTTATAATAGATATCTAAAACACGATTGAGAGGATATAAAAACATATAAAAATCGAATAGCTCTGAAATTAAATTTAATTGAAACTCAGATTTAGATTGTTGAAGAGTTTTCTCATCAGGTTGATTTTCTTCTGCTTCCTTATTAAAAGAAATTATATTACTGTCACTGATAATTTGACTTGAATTGATTTTACTTTTCAACACCAAACCTTCCAAACTTTTACAACGACTTAATGCGACATAAGTTTGTCCATGTGCAAAGGCTGCTTGAGCATCTATGATTGCCTTTTCAAATGTCAAACCTTGACTTTTGTGTATGGTGATTGACCAAGCTAGTCTTAATGGTATTTGAGTAAATGAACCTATTTTATTCTCAGTTATAGCATTAGTTTCTTTATTTACCGTATAGTTTATGTTTTCCCATTCTTCTGGTGTGGTTATAATGTTGAATTCATCATCAGGGCATTTAACAACGACTTCAGTTTTATCCAAAAAAATCACTTTACCAATCTTACCATTAAAGTAACGCTTCTCTGGAGAGCTATCGTTTTTAATAAACATCACTTGAGCTCCAACTTTGAGTTCTAATCCTTCTTTATTAGGATATGAAAACTCTGGAAACTTTCCTTCGACTTTTGCCTTATAGACTTTAGACTTAGTTTTAAGTTTTTCTAATTCTGAATTATTAGTTTGTTCTGCTCTGTTATTGTGAGTATTTAAAGAAATATAACCATCATCTTCTTTTGGTGCAAAATCAGGAATAAAACGTTTATTTAATTCATCAGCGGAAGATTGAGTTAACGTGTTTGTTCTTATCTCATTTAAAATGTCAATAAATTTAGGATTATCTTGTCTATATATATGTTTAAGCTCTACCGTTATTGCATTAGATTCTTGATAAGCAAGACTAGAAAAGAAAAATACGTTTTTATAAAATGGTTTTAGTAAGTGCCACTCATTTTCTTTCACCACAGGAGATAACTGTTGTAAATCGCCAATCATCAAAACTTGTACTCCTCCGAATACTTTTGATTTATTTCTAAAACGTCTTAGTGTTTTATCAATACCATCTAGCAAATCGGCACGAACCATACTAATCTCATCAATGATTAATAAATCTAAAGACTTAATAATATTGATTTTTGTTTTACCAAATTTTCTATTAAATCCAAATGAGTTATTTAAATCTTGATTAGGAAGAATTGGCCCAAAAGGTATTTGAAAAAAAGAATGGATGGTAACACCCTTAGCGTTGATTGCTGCAACTCCTGTTGGAGCAACTATAACAACTCTTTTTAAAGAATTCTTTTTTAATTTATGAAGAAAAGTTGTTTTACCTGTACCAGCTTTTCCCGTTAAGAACACATTTCTATCTGTATTATTAACGAAATTCAAAGCTAAGTCTAATTCTTTATTTGCCAATCTCTTCTTATAAACTACTAAGCTAACTATTAAAATTAATTTAAGAAAAGTCAAAACAAAAAAATCCTCATTATCAAAAGATAATGAGGATTCTAAAAAAGGCGGCGACCTACTCTTCCACAGTAAGCAGTACCATCGGCGCAAACGGGCTTAACTTCTCTGTTCGGAAAGGTAAGAGGTGAGCCCCGTCGCTATAACCACCTTAAGTCTTTCGGCGTTGGCAGATAAATCTGCTTTACCGTATATAATAACATATTGAAAAATGATTCATGAATAATAATTTAATTATTGAACTTTATAAAAAAACAGGCGTACAATAAGCCTACGGGTTATTAGTACTACTTGGCTATGACATTACTGCCTTTACACCTATAGCCTATCAACGTGGTCATCTCCCACGACCCTTTAAAGAAATCTCATCTTGTGGTGGGTTTCGCGCTTATATGCTTTCAGCGCTTATCCCTTCCGAACGTAGCTACCCTGCAATGCTACTGGCGTAACAACAGGTACACTAGAGGTTCGTCCAACTCGGTCCTCTCGTACTAGAGTCAGATCCACTCAAATTTCTAACGCCCACAGTAGATAGAGACCGAACTGTCTCACGACGTTCTGAACCCAGCTCGCGTGCCACTTTAATGGGCGAACAGCCCAACCCTTGGGACCTTCTCCAGCCCCAGGATGTGACGAGCCGACATCGAGGTGCCAAACCCCCCCGTCGATGTGAGCTCTTGGGGGAGATCAGCCTGTTATCCCCGGAGTACCTTTTATCCTTTGAGCGATGGCCCTTCCATACGGAACCACCGGATCACTATGCTCTACTTTCGTACCTGATCGACCTGTATGTCTCTCAGTCAAGCTCCCTTATGCCATTGCACTCTACGCACGGTTACCAAGCGTGCTGAGGGAACCTTTAGAAGCCTCCGTTACTCTTTTGGAGGCGACCACCCCAGTCAAACTACCCACCAAGCACTGTCCTTTCAGTGAAAGTTAGACTCTAGATAAGCAAAGGGTGGTATTTCAACAATGACTCCACAACGCCTAGCGACGCCACTTCAAAGTCTCCCACCTATCCTACACATTACTTATCCAAAGCCAATACTAAGCTATAGTAAAGGTTCACGGGGTCTTTTCGTCCCACTGCGGGTAATCGGCATCTTCACCGATACTACAATTTCACCGAGCTCATGGCTGAGACAGTATCCAAATCGTTACACCATTCGTGCAGGTCGGAACTTACCCGACAAGGAATTTCGCTACCTTAGGACCGTTATAGTTACGGCCGCCGTTTACTGGGGCTTCATTTTAGATCTTCGCCGAAGCTAAACCCTCCACTTAACCTTCCAGCACCGGGCAGGTGTCAGGCCCTATACATCATCTTTCGATTTAGCAGAGCCCTGTGTTTTTGATAAACAGTCGCTTGGATCTTTTCACTGCGGCCCATCTTACGATGGGCGACGCTTCTCCCGAAGTTACGCGTCTATTTTGCCTAGTTCCTTAGCCATGAATCTCTCGAGCTCCTTAGAATTCTCATCCCAACTACCTGTGTCGGTTTAGGGTACGGGCTGCTTCACTCGCTTTTCTTGGAAGTCGATTCGCTAGATTATCACCGCGACCGTAGTCTTAGTGTACTATCAGGACATTACTGTTCCCTTCAACGCACAATTCCGTCTGTGCGCACTAACTATTCGCCTCCGTCACTTTTAGTGTGAGCAGGTACAGGAATATTAACCTGTTGTCCATCCACTACCCCTTTCGGGTTCGCGTTAGGTCCCGACTAACCCTCAGCTGATTAGCATAGCTGAGGAAACCTTAGTCTTTCGGAGTGCGGGTTTCTCGCCCGCATTATCGTTACTTATGCCTACATTTTCTTTTGTAGCTTCTCCAGCAAAGCTCACGCTTCACCTTCGACGACACTACAATGCTCCCCTACCACTTTTACAAGTCCATAGCTTCGGTAGTATGTTTATGCCCGATTATTATCCATGCCGAACCGCTCGACTAGTGAGCTGTTACGCACTCTTTAAATGAATGGCTGCTTCCAAGCCAACATCCTAGCTGTCTAAGCAGTTCAACCTCGTTTATTCAACTTAACATACATTTGGGGACCTTAGCTGATGGTCTGGGTTCTTTCCCTCTCGGACATGGACCTTAGCACCCATGCCCTCACTGCTGATTAACATTTTATAGCATTCGGAGTTTGTCAGGAATTGGTAGGCGGTGAAGCCCCCGCATCCAATCAGTAGCTCTACCTCTATAAAACTATAAATCAACGCTGCACCTAAATGCATTTCGGGGAGTACGAGCTATTTCCGAGTTTGATTGGCCTTTCACCCCTACCCACAGGTCATCCGAAGACTTTTCAACGTCAACCGGTTCGGTCCTCCACTGTATGTTACTACAGCTTCAACCTGCCCATGGGTAGATCACACGGTTTCGCGTCTACCACTACTAACTAAAGCGCCCTATTCAGACTCGCTTTCGCTACGGATCCGGACCTGAAGTCCTTAACCTTGCTAGCAACGGTAACTCGTAGGCTCATTATGCAAAAGGCACGCCGTCACGGATAAATCCGCTCCGACCGCTTGTAAGCGTATGGTTTCAGGTTCTATTTCACTCCCTTATTCAGGGTTCTTTTCACCTTTCCCTCACGGTACTAGTTCACTATCGGTCTCTCAGGAGTATTTAGCCTTATGGGATGGTCCCCACAGATTCACACAGGATTACTCGTGTCCCGCACTACTCAGGATACTGCTATCTTACTACTCTTTACTTATACGGGACTATCACCCTCTATGGTTGCTCTTTCCAAAGCATTCTAATTCATTATAGCTCAAATATCGCAGTCCTACAACCCCAGCATTGCCGTAACAATACTGGTTTGGGCTAATCCAATTTCGCTCGCCGCTACTATCGGAATCACTTTTGTTTTCTTCTCCTCCGGGTACTTAGATGTTTCAGTTCTCCGGGTTCGCCTCCTTACGGATAACATGTCTTCAACATGCTGGGTTGCCCCATTCGGATATCTACGGATCAATTTGTATGTGCCAATCCCCGCAGCTTTTCGCAGCTTATCACGTCCTTCATCGCCTCTGAGAGCCTAGGCATTCCCCATACGCTCTTATTTAGCTTATTGTACTTTTGTCTTTTTAATGAGTTACATTATTAATAGCAGCTCGTGACTTACTATTAACAATTAAATTATTATATCTATAACAGGTAAACGATTACCTATTATAAATTTCATGTATCTTTTTCAATATGTCAATGAACGTTTTTCAGTATTAAAACTGAATTGTGGAGAATATCGGAGTCGAACCGATGACCTCCTGCGTGCAAGGCAGGCGCTCTAGCCAGCTGAGCTAATCCCCCATTTGAAATTCAGAACTTTTGAGTTCAGAATTTTGAATTGTGAATCCCAACTTCTAGAATTTCCTTTAATTAGTAGTCTCAGGCAGACTCGAACTGCCGACCTCTACATTATCAGTGTAGCGCTCTAACCAGCTGAGCTATGAGACTCTACTTAATTATTTTATAAAATTAAATTAACAGCAAGAGAATAAAATCAAATCTAATCTTTGATTTTTTATTATAAATCAGTCGTCTTTCTCTAGAAAGGAGGTGTTCCAGCCGCACCTTCCGGTACGGCTACCTTGTTACGACTTAGCCCTAGTTACCGATTTTACCCTAGGCCGCTCCTTACGGTGACGGACTTCAGGCACTCCCAGCTTCCATGGCTTGACGGGCGGTGTGTACAAGGCCCGGGAACGTATTCACCGCATCATGGCTGATATGCGATTACTAGCGATTCCAGCTTCACGGAGTCGAGTTGCAGACTCCGATCCGAACTGTGATAGGGTTTGTAGATTCGCTCCTGGTCGCCCAGTGGCTGCTCTCTGTCCCTACCATTGTAGCACGTGTGTAGCCCAGGACGTAAGGGCCGTGATGATTTGACGTCATCCCCACCTTCCTCACAGTTTGCACTGGCAGTCTTGTTAGAGTTCCCGACTTGACTCGCTGGCAACTAACAACAGGGGTTGCGCTCGTTATAGGACTTAACCTGACACCTCACGGCACGAGCTGACGACAACCATGCAGCACCTTGTAGATAGTCCGAAGAAATAGCTATCTCTAGCTAATGCAATCTACATTTAAGCCCTGGTAAGGTTCCTCGCGTATCATCGAATTAAACCACATGCTCCACCGCTTGTGCGGGCCCCCGTCAATTCCTTTGAGTTTCATTCTTGCGAACGTACTCCCCAGGTGGGTCACTTATCACTTTCGCTTAGCCACTCAGACCGAAGTCCGAACAGCTAGTGACCATCGTTTACGGCGTGGACTACCGGGGTATCTAATCCCGTTCGCTCCCCACGCTTTCGTCCATCAGTGTCAATACATTGTTAGTGATCTGCCTTCGCAATTGGTATTCTATGTAATATCTATGCATTTCACCGCTACACTACATATTCTAACCACTTCACAATGATTCAAGATAACCAGTATCAAAGGCAATTTTACGGTTGAGCCGCAAACTTTCACCTCTGACTTAATTATCCACCTACGGACCCTTTAAACCCAATGATTCCGGATAACGCTTGGATCCTCCGTATTACCGCGGCTGCTGGCACGGAGTTAGCCGATCCTTATTCTTATAGTACCGTCAGCTCTCCACACGTGGAAAGGTTTCTTCCTATATAAAAGCAGTTTACAACCCATAGGGCAGTCTTCCTGCACGCGGCATGGCTGGATCAGAGTTGCCTCCATTGTCCAATATTCCTCACTGCTGCCTCCCGTAGGAGTCTGGTCCGTGTCTCAGTACCAGTGTGGGGGATCCCCCTCTCAGGGCCCCTATCTATCGTTGCCATGGTAAGCCGTTACCTTACCATCTAGCTAATAGAACGCATACTCATCTTTTACCGATAAATCTTTAAAGTAATTTCCATGCGAAATTTACTTACTATGGGGTATTATTCTTCATTTCTAAAGGCTATCCCCCTGTAAAAGGTAGATTGTATACGCGTTACGCACCCGTGCGCCACTCGTCAGCAAAAGAGCAAGCTCTCTCCTGTTACCGTTCGACTTGCATGTGTTAGGCCTGCCGCTAGCGTTCATCCTGAGCCAGGATCAAACTCTTCATCGTTAAATTTTTAAGTGTTTCCACTATTATCTTCAACAACTAATTTAGAATTTTCAAAGTCTCAATATGATTTATTCTCTTGTTTAATTTTGTCGTTTCCAACAAAATCTTACGCTGTCAATTCAATATGTTAATGAACGTATTTCTTAAATTCTCTTAAGGCGTTTATCTCTTAAGCGGGTGCAAATATAAAATGCTTTTTTGTTTCTCACAAAATAAAAATGAAAAACTTTTATTTTATTTTTTTAACCCTATAATACTCTAAAAGAACTTCTCAAAACAAAACTATTTCGCCGTTTTGAGGGTGCAAATATAAAACCACTTTTTAATCTCACAATACTTTTTTCAACTTTATTTTTAAGTTATTTACTAAACTTCACTAAAACCCTTAATACAAAGCACATACAAACCAAAATATTTTAAAAAAATACCTTAGATTTAATCATACATGTATACCTTATTAATTGTATCCTGATTAGAGAAACTTGTAAATACCCTTTTTAACTAACTACAAACTAATAAAGGTAATTATGACCTTTTCACTAAGAAATAAAAATATGTCTGTTAAAATGGGAACTAAAAGGATAGTAAATAGTTATAAGAAGAAGTTCCAGACGAGACCAAACCTTACCGTGAAATCTCTGTAAGGATTATTTGGTGCTGAGAAATAATCATAGCCAGTGAACGAGGAATTAAAATGTTCAGCTTTTAAGAAAATTCTTGTCTGCCTGACTTTTGCATTAATAAAAAAATCTAATCTTGGGAAGCCACCTATCTTAGTCTGATTTTGTGTGTAGAACTCAGCTAATAAAGGATCGTAACCATTACCATTATATTCTGTGAAATAATTTAGGATAACACCTGCTTGAAACTTTAGAGCCTTTTTGAATACTTCGTCCGCATAATAAAGTGTATTTCTAGTAATTATTGCGGGTACATTCAACACATCATCATCACTTATCACATTTTGGTACATAATTGTGTTATCTAAAGCAAATTTACCTAGCCGAAATTCTTTTTGTGCTTTAAATCTTAAATACTGTATTGATTTATTGTATTGTTTAGGTTTTATAACCTTAATATCATTTTGAATACTTTCAAAATTAAAGAAAGTATAATTATCAATATTGGTCATGTCTAAACTTATGCTTACATATTTATTTGAATTTATATTTACTGCTAATTGCTGAGATTTTACTGTATCAAAAGCATCAATATAATCCCAGTTATAATTTATGTAACCACTTTGATTAAGTAAGAAGTTGTAGTTTGGTAAACTTGTACTTATGTATAAACCAGATTCTAAATCTATTTCTTCAGAAATTTGATAAGTCAGGTTTGCATCTATAAAATTACCTTTTATGACATCTGATAAGTTTGCACCAATACTTCCATTTAAAGAAAATTTACCTATTTTATTTTTATAGCTTCCTTCAAAACCAAAGAAATCTTCTTTAATTCTATTTGTGACACTTTGATTATTGATATTAACCAAACTATTGTAACCATAGTTAATATTGTTATAATTTATTTTAAAACCAAAATTACCAAACATGTTGTTTTTAAATAAAACTCCAAAATCTGCATAAAAATCTTCAAGTGTGACTTTATCTGCAATTACATTACTAAATGAAGATCCAAAAAAATCATTAACAGCTGTTGATTGATTATATTCATAAAACTTATCTTGAAAATAAATAGTATTATTAATTGATAAATCACTACTCCTTGTACTACCCTTTTTCTTGAAAATATCATAAGACTGGTTAAGATAGAATCGTTTTCCTTCAAGACTGTTTTCCGCATTTTCAAAATTAGGATCAAAAACTGAACGATCATTAATTTCTTCTTCATTATCAATAAAACGCTGTACATCAGCGTCAGTAATTCCTCCATTCTCTTGATTTAATAAATCCTGCATAGTAATATGACCCCGCATCCGATATCTTTTATTTTTAGTCTGATAATTGGTTGTGAATCTAAAATTACCTGTACTAGTAAGTGCATTTTGATAGTTTCCTAAAGACCTTAATCCTTTATAGGCTATTGAAAAATTAAATTCTTTTGATGTATTGACAGTAAAAAAAGCATCGAGATTTTGACCTTGAGCGAATACTGTTTTAAAATACAACTCTGTCAAAGGTGTAGGTACATTATAATAATTTATATCTTCAATTTCCTTATAATTAAAATGTCTAGCCTGGGCAGAAAAAGAAGGTTTTATTCTATCTAAGGAGGCATTAAAACTAAGAGTATTATATGTTTGTCCAGTGTTTGCAAACTGAATAAGATTGAAATTATCTTTACGTAAATAATTATACTTATATTCTTTTTGAATTGTTAATGTTGTATCTACATAGATAGTATCGTTCTTAAAATTAATTATCAAGTATTTATTTATTTTAGTTTTCTCTTTGCTTGAAGTATTCTTTTTTTCTTTTGAAATATTGTAAGTATCAGAAACTATAGTATCCTTTTTCTTAAGTCTTTCTTGACTTAGAGCAAAAAAAGAAAAAGTAAGGCATAAAAAAGACAATAAAAATCTACTCATTTATAGGTATAAAAATTTATAACGTAAAATTAATCAAATAAAGTATAACGCATAAAAAAAGCGGCTCTTAAAAGAGCCGCTTTTATATGTTAATAATCGCTTAAAATTATTGATTCACACAGAAATCTACTGCTTCAGCACTACTGACATAGTCAGGGCCAACACCACCATTTCTGAATCCTGGATTTGGAACTGTACTAACATCAAGTCCAGGTATACCACCTAAACCATCTGAATCATCAGCAGCAATTAAAGCACCACAAGATAATGTATATGTTGCACCATTATCACCCCAATAATCAAATACTCTTAATGTATAACAACCATCAGCTAAAGTGAAGTTGTAATCAATAGAACTGTTTGCAGGTAAATCAGTCGGATAACCAGCTCCAGTACCATCAGTCTGAACAGTAGCTCCGGTTGAATCTAATATATCCCAGAAAGTTTCGTTACCATAAGTATCAGTATTTATGGTTAAAGTGTAATCATTACAAGGTACATTATCATCAACAATAGTTATTGTTTTACTAACAGAATTTACTCCTTCTCCACCAATACCAACTGGTAATCCGCTAGTAGAAGATAGAGTAAAAACTACATCAACATCACCATTAATGTCATCGTCATCAACAGCACTAAATGTGACTGTTCCTGATGTTTGACCAGCAGGTATAGTTACAGATGGACCAGGTGTTAATGTATATCTAGATGCATCACCAGTAACATCAAAGTTAACAGTGATATCTGTAGCTTGTGGGCTACCTAGTATTGCTGTAACACCTACATCTACACCACCATTTTCTGTAATGGATGTAGCAGCAGCATTTTCTAATTGTATGAAGCTATCTTCTCCAAAAACAATTAACTCTTCCTCACAGTTCTGTAAAGACAACGCTAAACATACTAGAGGAATAACTTTTAATATTTTTTTCATAATACTTATTTTTTTTTATTAATAGCCAGGGTTTTGCTCTGCTCCTATAGCTGGATTAGCATTAATCTCTACAATAGGAATTGGTAATGTAAATCTAAAATCACTAGCAGCTAATGTACATGCTCCACTCTGGATTCCACATGCTATAGGATCTCTGTTAATACCTCTACCGCCAGCAACACCCGAACGCTTTAAATCTTTATATCTATGACCTTCATAAGCCAACTCTATCTTTCTTTCATCCAATACTGCACCTACAGCTTCCGAAACTGAAGAAGGAAGTGCTACTGTTTGTGCTGAACCAAATCTAGCAGTTCTTAATTGCTGTAGTAAAGTCTGTACACCTGTGAAATCACTTTGGTATGCTCTTGCCTCTGCAGCAATCAATAACATCTCCGATGATCTAAATACTTTTAAATCATTCATTAATGGACGACCTTGTGATCCAGGATATTTTTGGATAACTAAAACATCATTGTTTACTGGGTCTGGATCATTTTGATAATCTGGACTAATTATAGATGTTGGTGATACCATTACTGTCTCACGAACGTCTCCAGGTAATAAAGCATCGTAGATACTTCTGTCCATTTCAAAATATGGAGAACCAGATAAGGTAGCATTAACAAATGCAAAACGAGCTCCTGCCCATCCACCTGCGCTTACTGAACCTGTAGCTCCTTGTCCATCAAAACCATCGTTTAATACACGCTCCATTTTCCAAATGATTTCAGTATTATCATTATCAAACCACATGTTTGTATACTGAGTTGTATCTGCTAAACCATAACTAGATAATAATGAATTAGCTAATGTTTGAGCTGTTGGATAATCTCCTCTAGTTAATGCAATTCTAGCTCTAAAAGCTCTAACTGCATCTTTAGAAGCAAACGTAGTGTTAGATTGATCTACTAATCCTGATTCAGCAATGGCTAAATCAGCATTGATGTAATCCCATAAAGCACCTGTAGTATCACGTAGTGGCTGGAAACTTAAACCAGGTACAAAATCCACAACTGGTGCAGCTAAAGTTGCATCATTTGTTGGGTCTGGACTGAAATATAATAACAACTCAAAATTTGCATATGCTCTGATAAAATGAGCTTGAGCTAAAGCATTGTTATAATCAGCTAAATCAGCAGCATCTGGCGTAATGTTAGTTGCAGCTTCAATAAGCACTGAACATCTGTTGTTTAATGCATAGTTACGTACCCAGAAGTTAGATGCAGCTACACTACCGGCGTTGATTACAAAGTCATACAAGGCAAATCCTTGTCCACCAGAATCAAATCCTATTGCTAGCTCATCTGTAAAATTAGACGATAGTGCAATCTCTGGTGTAGTATCTAGTTGACCGTATAAAGCCAATAGACCGTTTTCTAAATCAGCAACAGTTCTGAAGGCGTTCGCCGCACTCAGTCTACCTGGCTGGTCTATATCTATAGCGTCGTTACAACCCATTAGCAATGCTAAGAGTCCGACGAATATTATTTTATTTATTTTTTTCATACTGTTATTTTTTTAAAATCCTAATTCTAATCCGAAAGAAATTGTTCTTGGCGTTGGATATTGTCTAGATCCATTGCTACGTGTTTCTGGATCAAAACCTCTCCACTCAGTGAATGTTAACAAGTTCTCACCGTTTAAGAAAATTCTAGCATTTGTGAAACCAGTATTTTCTAAAGTTTCAGATGGGAATGAGTATCCAAAACTAGCAAAACGTAATCTTAAATAATCAGCACTTCTTAAGAATCTATCCGATCCAGGAAATGAATTTAAGTTAGTTGCATTAAATCTTGGTTGATCAGTAACATCACCTGGTTGTTTCCACGCTCTTAAGATATCAGTAGATAAATTAAACTGACTAACAGCTGTAGGGTCTACTAAATCTGCATAATCATTATCAAATCTATCAACACCTATTACATAGTTCCATTGTGTAGTTAAGAAAAATCCTTTATAATCTAAATCTAAGTTAAAACTACCATTCCAATCTGGAATAATGTTTTTATCTATCCAAACTCTGTCGTTATCAGCATCTGGATTTTCAGTAGTGTTCCCGTTAGCATCTAAATATAATAAATTACCAGTTGCTGGGTTAACACCTGCATATTGTAGAGTAAAGTACTCTCCTAATATACCTCCATTACGACCAAGACCGATAATCTCTCCTTCTGGGTTAGGAACTTCTTGTAATTCAGTTTGATTAAAGTTACCTACAACTCCAACAGTCATACCGAAACCACCTTCAGACTTAGGTCTGAAAACGTCATAAGACACAGTGAAATCAACACCACGGTTATATAATAAACCTGTATTTGCTGGTTGACCTGTAAAGCCTGTAGTCGCAGATAATGGAGTTTGCTGAAAAAGATCGCTTGTCTCTCTTTCGTAGTAATCTATACTACCTCTTAATTTGTTATCCCATACACCAAAGTCAAGACCTACGTTTAAAGAAGATACAGTCTCCCAAGATAAATCTCTGTTACCTACTTGTGCCAATGTAATCGCACTAATGTTTCCGTAACCACCTGCAGTTGTAAATAAATCTAAGAATCTATCTGGAGCAGAGAATAATCCTCCACCTACGATATCTTGGTTACCCGCAGTACCATAAGATGCTCTTATCTTTAAGTTATTGAAGTCAGAACCTTCCATGAAGCTCTCGTTAGATATGTTCCAACGACCAGACACAGAGTAGAAAGTACCCCATCTGTTAGACCCAGAGAATCTGTAAGATGCATCACGACGTACAGTTGCACTAAGACCAAATCTAGTATCATAATCCCAATCCGCAGATCCGAAGTAAGAGAATAAACCAGCGTTTCTTATAGTAGCATTTGCTTCGTCATTAAATAATCCATTTGCTTGTTGTACTAAACCAGCACCATCTCCAGGAGAGAAAGTTGCAGGGTTAAGACCGTTTGCAAAATAACCGAAAGCTCTTAAATGTGCTTTAAAGTATTCAGTGTATAGACCTACATCTACAGTATGCTTACCAAATGCTTTGTTAAAGTTTAACGAAGTTACTTGGTTATAAGAAAATACTCTTGTGTTATTTTGTTGTTGGAAACCAGAAGTTGGGTTCTCAGCGCCACCAAATAACAATGCGTTAAATGATGTTGGGCCTTCAGCTCTTAAAGCATCCTCTGCTTGATAATCAGCAGCAGCTACCACATTTGCAGATAACCAATCCGTAAACTTATAGTTAAAGTTTGCACTACCTACAATTTTAACCTCTTCATCGAATCTTGTAAAAGTATTCAATCTATCTAATAAGAATAAAGGTGTATTAGTAAATGATAATGGTGATAATAAAGCAGCACCATTAGTATAATCATCAGCAGTAATGTATGGTACAGAAACAAAAGCTCCTAATACATAGTTACGATTAATAGCTCCAGAACCAATACTGTTAGGCTCGTTAGACTTAGAGTAGTTTACTGTTAAGTTAGTACCATAGTTAAACTTACCATTACTTGATTTACCAGAAACGTTAGAACGAATATTAAAACGTTTTAAATCACTCTGTCTTAATATACCTTCTGTATCTTGAAAACCAAAAGATGTAAACTGTGATGTATTTTCACTACCACTAGATAAAGAAACCGTATGACTTTGTGTTACACCTGTACGGAAGAAAAAGTCTCTCCAGCTAAAGTTAGGAGCAGCTGCAATTTGAGCATCTGTTAAAGGCGTTCCGTTTCCAGGGTTAAATGCACCTGTACTTACACCAGCACCAGCACCGTTTCCTCTTTCTCTTTCATAAGTTAATAATTCTTGTGATGACATCGCGTTGTAATCATTGTCTTGAAGACTACTGTAAGAAACAAAACCGTTGTAGTTAATCTTTAGTCCTTGACCAAAGTTACCTTGTCTTGTCTTAATTACAATTACACCGTTCGCACCTCTGTTACCATAAATAGCAGTTGCACCAGCATCCTTAAGAACATCAATAGACTGAATGTCTTGAGGGTTTAATGAACGAAAGTTATCTTCATCCACTGGAGCACCATCAATAATAAATAATGGCTCTGTATTACCACCAATAGAAGAAACACCACGCAACTGAACTAAAGAGTTACCACCTGGTTGACCACTACTTGTTGTAATATTCAAACCTGGAACCTGTCCAGATAATGTTTGAACAAAACTCGCGTTTGGTCTGTTTTCGATTGTTTCGCTAGAAACTCTTACAGAAGACACACTTGACTTTGCCTTAGTTGTAGTTGAGTAACCAGTAATAACAACCTCATCTAGTGATGCAACATCATCTGCCATACTTACATTAATGACATTACCTGCACCTACAGTTTTTTCGGTAGTTTTCATACTAACGAAAGAGAAGATAAGAACATCTCCTGTATTAGCCTTAACAGAATAATTTCCGTCAAAGTCTGTTTGAGCACCTCTTGCGGTACCCTTTACAATTACATTTACTCCTGGTAATGGTATACCATTAGAATCTGTAACTGTTCCCGTAATGGCTTTCTCTTGTCCAAAAGAAAGCTGCATTACAAACGCCATAAAGAGCGTTAATAACCATGTTAACTTTAATTTCATAAAACAATTATTTGAGTTAGTCTTCCGCAAACATCATAATAAAATATTAAAAATCCAAGGGAATAGCATAAAAAAATGTTAAAGGAAGACGCATAAAACTTAATAATACAGCAATATCCTTTTTATTATTTTGTGTATTCAAAATATACTGGCGGTTTATATTGATATTTTAATAATTGAATGTATTTTTCAATCGCTATAATTATGAATTTAATAAATACGTTTTCAAATCAAGATTTAGAGTGCGGAACTGACGAAGCTGGAAGAGGTTGTTTAGCTGGTCCGGTCACTGCGGCTGCTGTTATTTTAGATTCAAAATTCAAAAACACAATTCTAAATGACTCTAAGCAGTTGTCCGAAAAAAAACGCTTATTACTCAGACCTATTATAGAAACAGAAGCAATATCGTTTGGAGTATCGCATATTTTTCAAGAAGAAATTGACACTATTAATATATTGAATGCTTCAATAAAAGCTATGCAAGTCTCAATTGAAAAATTAAATCCGCAACCCAAATTTATAATTGTTGATGGCAATCGTTTTAAACCATATAAAAGTATTCCGTACAAAACCATCGTTAAAGGAGACAGCAAATACCTAAGTATTGCTGCAGCATCTGTTTTGGCAAAAACCTACAGAGATTTATATATGGAAGAAATACACAAACAATTTCCAATGTATAATTGGAAACAAAACAAAGGTTATCCAACTAAAGAGCATCGTGCAGCTATCAAAAAGTATGGCATTACAAAATACCATCGCAAATCTTTTCGTTTACTTCCCGAACAATATCAATTAGATTTTTGAGTCTTAATATATTTGTAGAAAATTAATCTCTTGATGAAAAAACATCTTCTTTATATATTAATCCTTTTTTTATGTGCTTGTTCTGAGCGCTACAAAATTAAAACCGATGTTTCAGATTTAATTCCTAGTTCACACCATACTATTATAAAGGTCAATGCATTTAATGAGTTAAAAGCCTTATCTCAAAAAAATATTCCTTTTGACGAGCTTAAAATTGATGCCTTATTATCAAAGGCTGAATTTTTAAATACATCCAAACCCATATATTTATCTATATCTGACAATAGTAGCTTTACACTTATTACCGAATATTCAGAATCCCTTTTTCAAGTGGATCCAACTTCAGACATCTTATCTGAAAAAATACTAGATAGCGATATTATAAAAACTATCAATAATAGGGACACACTTTATCATCGAAATATTAATGGCTTTTTCTTTGGTAGTGATGATTTTAAACTTGTTGACTCAACTAAAACAAATTCGAATCCTGAATTAAAAAAACTAATCGCTACGACAGACTCAAAAGCTGAAGCCTCATTAGTTTTTAAAAATAAAAGTGATAATGACATCATTCTAAAAAGAAATGCCTTAAAAAATAATTCAGAATACGAAGTTTTAGACCTAAATATAGAAGGAGACAATATCAACTATAGTGGCTTCACAAAGAATGATGATTCTTTATCTCTGCAGAATATTTTTAAAAACACTATTCCTCAAGAGTTTCGCTTAGCAAATATTATTCCTAAAGATATAGAAAGTTTTACAAGAATTTCATTTGATGATTATTCAATTTTTTCTGAGAACATTTCAAAACTAAATACTATCGGGAAAGACTCTACTTCTGATATATTAAATTTATCCAATGAAATCGCTTTAATAAATACCAAATTCGGTGAAGCCATAACGCTAAACACTTTAGACGATAATTTACTTGAGGAAGCTTTTTTTGAAGAATTAAACTCAGATTCAGAAACCTTTAAAGATGTTTCAATTTTTAAATTTGAAAATGATTCTGTTTTTAGTAATAGATTTTCGCCTTTCTTTTCGTTTAAAAAAGCTTCATTAGTTTTTGTTTATGAAAACTTCGCAGTGTTTTCGAACAATATTAAAACACTTCAGCATATCATATCTCAAAAAGTAAATAATCAAACACTAGCGGCTTCTGAAAAATTTGAAGATATAAGTCTACAACTCGCAGACGAATCCTCATACTTAATATACAAAAATGGCGAAGGTTTGTATGATTTTTTAAACCGTCCAGTAAGAGGCTATAATGCAAATGCTGTACAATATGTATATGAAACAAATTTTGCTCATATTAATGGAGTTCTTTCAAAATACCGTAAAAGAGCAAGTAGCAACTCTGTAACTGATGATTTCTCCGTAACACTTTCATCAGAAATTTTAATGCAGCCGCAAACTGTAAAAAACCATCGAAATAATACTCATGAAATTATAGTTCAAGATGTGATGAACAATCTATATTTAATTTCTAACAGTGGACAAATCCTATGGAAAAAACAACTTGACGGAAATATACTAGGAAAGGTTGAGCAAATAGATATATATAAAAACGGTAGGCTTCAGTTAGCTTTTGCGACACCAAATCGTATTTATGTTATAGACCGAAACGGAAAAGATGTTGGTGCTTTCCCTAAAAAATTCAATGACAAAATCACACAACCTCTATCCGTTTTTGATTATGAAAATCGCAAAAATTATCGCCTTTTGGTAACACAAGACAAGTCATTAATTATGTATGATACAAACGCAAAGCGTGTTAATGGGTTTAAGTACCAAAAATCTGCAAATACGATTAGTAGTCAGCCAAAACATTTTAGAGTTGGCCGTAAAGACTACATTGTATTTTCTCAAGGGAAAAAGTTAGAAATCTTAAACCGTCAAGGACAAGAGCGTGTTAATGTCAAAGACAATATAGAGTTTTCGGATAATCCAATTTTTTTGTACAAAAACAGATTCACCACACTATCTAAAACCGGGCAACTAGCGCAGGTTAATACAAATGGAAATATCGACTATAAATCGTTTGAGTTACCAGTAAATTCTGAGATTGTTACCACAAGTAAAACTCTTGTTGGTATGAGCGATAATAAACTAAAAATAAAAAGCAACATTTTAGATTTAGACTTTGGGAATTATACAACTCCAAAAATCTTTTATTTAAATGACAAAATCTATGTTAGCGCAACAGATTTGGACGCAAAAAAAGTCTATTTATTTGATAGCCAAGCAAAACTCTTACCAAACTTTCCTGTTTTTGGAACTGCCTCTGCAGAGCTTCAAAATCTGGATAAGGAAAGAGGTCTAGAACTCATTACGCAAAGTGATAACAAAACTATTATTGTTTATAAAATCAACTAACATTCTTCCTAGTATTGAAAGCTATTTTTGTACTATTGTAATTCTCAAAATTTTAGCCCATTAGCACTCATGATTAAACGCCAAAAAGCTTCAATAAAAGACTTAATTATACATAAAGTTGGCAACAAATTTAACGGTACAAAAAATGCATTTTCAGATGCTACTGTTCATTTCGATGAAGCCACTTATCAACTGATATTACCTTACCTTTTAAAACCCTTTGTGAGCGTTGCTGAGACCTACCGTTTTAATCACCATTCAGACGTTAGCCTTAATGAAATTAATACTTACAGCGAACAAATATTTTCTGATGATGGTGGTTTTGTGGAGGTTTCTAAACATATTGTCACACATTTATTTGAACAAAGTAATTCTGCTCAAATAAAAACAGGAGATGTCTTTATTTGTCATTTCGAAAACATACAATACCAAGACTATTTTACAGATGCTGTTGGTGTTTTTAAAATTGAAAATAAATCAGAATTTTTTCAAACCTATTTAGAGCAAAACAACTACGACATTTTAGTACAAAAAGGTATACAAGCCAAAAAGGTGGATAAAGGCTGTTTGATACTCAACACATCAGACATGGAAGGAAAAATTGTACTTAGTGTTGACAACAATAATTACGATGCCCAATATTGGATTAAAAGCTTTTTGAACATCAAATATCCAGACGATAGTAACCAACACACCAAGAATTGTATTGAGATGTGTCGTGAGTTTTCAAAAGAAGTTTTACAACCTAATTTTGGTGGACAAGAACAAAGCAATTTCTTGGCAAAAACTGTTGATTTTTTTAAAGAAAATGAAATCATAAATATTGAGAATTTTAAAGAAGAAGTCTTTGATTCTGAAGACCAAATTCGTCAGTTTGAAGATTATAAAAAAATCTACGAAACTGATAATAGTGTTTTAATCAGAAATCAATTTGACGTCTCTGAAATTGCACTTAAAAAGCAAAAACAAAAGATTAAAACCGAAATAAAACTAGACACAAATATTCAAATAAAGTTAGATGTAGACGCTCCTGACGCCTCTGCAGAATATCTAGAAAGAGGTTATGATAACGAAAAGAAAATGCATTTTTATAAAGTGTTTTTTAATGAGGAGAATAATTAAACAAACTCAGCCTCAAAAAGAGTAGTAAAATGCTTCAATATTTTAGTCTTTACTTCAGCTTCATCGACTTTATCAACTCCTAATTCTACATTAAGCGAAGTCACTGCTTTGCCGCGAATTCCGCATGGAATTATATTATCAAAATACCCCAAATCCGCATTAACGTTTAGCGCAAAACCATGCATTGTCACCCATCGACTAGCACGAACGCCTAAGGCACAAATTTTTCGAGCAAATGGTGTACCTACATCTAACCAAACACCAGTTTCACCCGGACTTCTTTCAGTTTTTAAACCGTATTCAGCTAGTGTTAAAATAATACATTCTTCAAGAAAGCGAAGGTATTTGTGAATGTCAGTAAAAAAATTGTCTAAGTCCAAAATAGGGTAACCTACAATTTGTCCTGGTCCATGATAGGTGATATCTCCTCCGCGATTTATTTTATAGAATGTTGCCCCTTTTTGTTTAAGCTGTGCCTCAGAAAGTAAAAGATTAGATAAGTCACCGCTCTTACCCAAAGTATACACATGCGGGTGTTCTACAAACAGAAAATGATTGTCAGTTTGCAATCCAGCATCCTCACGCCTATTCTTAATTTTGGTATCTAATATGGCTTTAAAAAGTTGTTCTTGATAATCCCAAGTATCTTTAAAATTTTTAGAGCCTAAATCTTCGAATTTTACCTTTTTATTCATAAAATGTAACGTTGACATCTAACGATTTAGGGTTTTTAATATAATCTATCCAACTGGCTTTATAAGTCACCGTTTTACCATCTTCAGAAATTACAGCTCCTTCAATATCAACAGATTTTACGCGTTTAGGAAAAACTAATTCCACATTATAATACGAGGCTTCAAAATATTGCATAAACTCTTTATCAGTTTCATCATTGTCATCAAACATAGACTCCATCTCTTCATATTCTGCTTCGCTTAGTTCTGGTATAGTAGTTAACCTCGAAAAACCAGAATTACTATAATTATAAGCAACTTTAGCATCGTCATTACCAGCAAATTTACCTAATGGCGAACCATTTTTCATAGCATCTGCTTGACCGCTTTGAGCATTAAGGCTTTGCGCTTTTTTTATTTTGTCTTGTATATCTTTTAAATCATTGATGGAATTAAATTTCATACCAATGCCCATATTCATTTTGCCAGCATCTTCATCCATATTCATAGTCATATACATATCTTTTACATATTCCATAGCTAATCGTTGCTCTTCTGGCAAAGCTGCTACACTATCTTTATAAACTTCCATAATATCTGCAAAAATCATCGTTGTGTCAAAAACCTCACCGGCTTCTTTCTTTTCAGCACTATCTGTACTTCCACCCATTGTCTCTTTCATCTGAGTCATCATCTCACCCATATCGTAACTAACTAAGAACTCGCCAGAGCCATCTTCAGTAAAAACAATAGTTTCGGTGACATTACAACTTGTTAATAGACTTAAAAAAGCTAGGCATGCAATAAGTTTTTTCATTTTTAGGTAGATTAAATTAGTAAGACAAAGGTACAATATTATCGCTCAGGATTATTTAAAATAACCAATGCTGCAATGACACCTGGCACCCAACCACATAGCCATAAAAGAAAGACAATTAAAATAGACCCACAACCCTTACCTATTACAGATAATGGCGGACAAATAATAGCGAGAAGAACTCTCCAGAAACTCATAATTTTATTTTTTGATTTGATGTAATTATATGACGCAGCATTGCAATAAATGTTACAACAAGATTAGTAGCGTCTTTATTTTCAAAAAAATCCTTAGATTCGTTACATGAGATTAAAACTCGTCATCTTATTTCTATTTGTTTTCACGCTTTGCAAAGCGCAATATTCATTTTCCGGATACATAGAACCTAACGAATGGCAGAATACCGTTTACTTATCCGTTGTCGAAGATTACAGAAAAATCTCTGGTGTATATACAGAACAAATCATTGCTAAAACTACTGCAGACGCTACTGGATATTTTGAGTTTAAAGGAAATATGCTAGAGACAGAAAACCGCATTTACCGCATTCACATAGACAAATGCTCTGAAGCCACACAAGATGCAAATCACTTTAACGGACATTGTAGCGACAGTAAAGAAATCATTTTTATTGCTAATAATACAGACACATTAAAACTTCCTTTTTCATTTGAAAATCAAGTGTTTTGTGACATAGACTCAACAAACGATAAAGCAACTGCTTTTGTAAAAATAGATTCTCTAAAAGCAGATATGCGTTTTGCATATGGCGAATTTAGAAGTGAAGCCAATCGCAAATTAAACAACAAAAAATGGTTTAAAACACTACAAGATTTTGGAAAATCCCTAAACGAACCCTTAGCTGAACTTTATATATATTCTTATTTATCAGACAGAACAAGTGATTTGCATAGCTATTATGTCGAAGATTTAAAGACTAATAATTATTACGAGAATTTAAGCCTTAGACTGGCATCTAATTATCCTGAAGCTACATATACCAAACAATACAAAAATGAATTGAATTCAGATTTGTACATGCTAAACACGCAATCTGAAACAAAAACAGAATTTAATTGGTTATATATCGCATTGTGCCTACTAATTGTATCTGTTATACTGAATATATATCTCATTTCTAAGAAGAAGAAAAGCAAAAAGCAATCGTTCGAAAACTTAAAGCAAAGATTATCTAAACAAGAACGTGTGGTTTTGGACCTAATTCTTCAGAATAAAACAAACAAAGACATTGCCGAAACTCTTTTTATTAGTGTTAGCACCATCAAAACACATACAAATAGTATTTATAAAAAGTTAGAAGTACAATCTCGAGACGAAGCAAAATCATTGTTTTTCAATTAGTTACAAAATTCAACCTAGGTACTAGTACCAATTTCAAACCTTTGTATTTAAAAAATTCTATTCCGTTTTTTGATTTTTGAGACCTAATCATTTCAAACAATCAAATTATGAAACAGTTATTTTATATATTCCTTTTTGCATTAGTTTTTACTACATGTAAAGCACAAGAACTAAATACAGAGTTTAAACCCGAGGGAAAACAAGCCTATCTCATTGGCAAAATTGACAAAAGTGGTTTTGAAGACGAAAAATATAGCTCATGGTTTAACAACAACTACGAAAAATACAAACCAGATGCTGAAGTTATCAAAACATTGAAACTAAATCTTAAAGACTACGACATAAAATTATTTATGGGAACATGGTGCGGAGATAGCAAACGCGAAGTACCTAAATTTTATAAAATCTTAGAAGGTGCAGATTATCCAATGAATCAGTTAATGGCAGTTGCTGTAAGCAGAGAAAAGGGCATGTACAAAGAAAGTCCACAACATGAGGAAGAAGGTTTAAATATTGTCCGTGTACCGACATTTATAATCTATAAAGACGGAAAAGAAGTTAATAGAGTGATTGAACGTCCTGTTGAAACTTTAGAAAAGGACATCCTAAACATCATTACTCAAAACAACTATAAACCCAACTATTTTGGAGTAAAAAAGAAAGAGAAAAAAGTAAAATAAACACACGCGTTAAATTGATACTAAAACTAGTTCTCTAATTTTTTGAAATAGCTTAATTTTGCAGCTTTAAAACACAGAGAATGCAGCTTTCAGAACAAGAATTAGTCCGCCGTGACAAACTTAGCAAATTACGCGCTATGGATATCAATCCATATCCTGCAGATTTATATCCAGTAAATAATACTTCGGGCAAGATTAAACAGGATTTTAAAGAAGGCAAACAGGTCATTATTGCTGGTCGTTTGATGTCCCGACGCATTCAAGGTAAAGCTTCTTTCGCAGAACTACAAGATAGCGAAGGTCGCATACAAGTATATTTTAACCGCGACGAAATTTGTACTGGCGAAGACAAAAAATTATACAACGATGTTTACAAAAAACTTCTAGACATAGGAGATTTTATTGGTATTGAAGGCGAATTATTTACCACGCAAGTTGGTGAAAAAACGGTTATGGTAAAGAATTTTACATTATTAAGTAAAGCATTAAAACCATTACCATTACCAAAACAAGATGCAGAAGGTAACAGTTATGACGAATTTAACGACCCAGAAATGCGTTATCGTCAGCGTTATGCAGACCTTGCAGTAAACCCGCACGTGAAAGAGGTTTTTGTAAAACGCACAAAGTTATTCAATGCGATGCGTGAATTCTTTAACGACGCTGGTTATTTTGAAGTAGAAACACCAATTCTACAACCAATTCCTGGTGGTGCTGCAGCACGTCCATTTATAACACATCATAACAGTTTAGATATACCATTGTACATGCGTATTGCCAACGAGCTGTACTTAAAACGATTAATCGTTGGTGGTTTTGATGGTGTGTATGAGTTTTCAAAAAACTTCCGTAACGAAGGTATGGATAGAACACACAATCCAGAATTTACAGCTATGGAAATCTATGTAGCTTACAAAGATTACAACTGGATGATGGATTTTTGTGAAAAGCTTCTAGAACATTGTGCTATCGCTGTAAACGGAACTACAGAAACTACTTTTGGAGAGCATAAGGTAAACTTTAAAGCACCATATAAACGCATCACAATGCGTGATTCTATATTAGAATTCACAGGCTTTGATATTAACAATAAATCTGAAGATGAAATTCGCCAAGCGTGTAAAGACATGCACATTGAAGTTGACGAGACTATGGGTAAAGGAAAACTCATAGATGAAATTTTTGGTGAAAAATGTGAAGGCAATTATATACAACCAACCTTTATTACCGATTACCCAAAAGAAATGAGCCCGCTTTGTAAAGAACATCGCGAAAACCCAGAACTAACTGAGCGTTTTGAACTTATGGTTTGTGGTAAAGAAATCGCAAATGCCTACTCTGAATTAAATGACCCAATTGATCAACGTGAACGTTTTGAACATCAATTAAAACTAGCTCAAAAAGGAGACGATGAAGCTACAGAGTTTATAGACCATGATTTTTTACGTGCTTTAGAATACGGAATGCCACCAACATCTGGTATGGGAATTGGTATGGATAGATTAATCATGTTTTTAACCAATAATCAGTCTATACAAGAAGTGTTATTTTTTCCTCAAATGAAACCTGAGAAAAAAGCCGTTGAGATGAATGACAATGAGAAAGCAATATTTGAAATTTTAAAATCTGAAAGCAGAATGGATTTAAATCAATTAAAATCAAAAGCAGGCTTAAGTAATAAGGCTTGGGACAAAGGATTAAAAGGTTTAAGCAAGTTAGGTGTAACCAAAGTCGAAAAAACAGACGAAGGTTTGTTTGTTGAGTTAAAATAGTTATCCCCAATAGATAATTAAAGCACGTCTAGTAAGACGTGCTTTTTTGTTTTAATTCGCGTTAAATAAATACTAAATAACAGTTTCAACCTAACTAAAAACGTTCTGTTTATGTATTTTCATGCGAAATTTTAAAATCCAACTAACTGTGAAACATTTACGCATTAAACTACTATTTGTAGCATGCGCATTTTTAGTTTTCTCATGTGATACTGCAAAAAAAGCAAGTAAATCAAAGAAAGCTGGTGCAACTGCTATGAAAAAACCACCTGCAAAAAAACCAGGAAAAAACGCTATCAAACCTTATGCTAAGGTAATTACCAAGGATGCAAAAACTGACAAAGGCCTATTTGACGTTCATAAAATTGATGACAAATTCTTTTACGAAATTCCAGATTCTCTTTTTGAAAGAGAAATGTTAATGGTGACTCGTATCGCTAAAACTGCCAATGGTATTGGTTTTGGTGGTGGTAAACAAAACACACAAGTTTTACGCTGGCAAAAGAAAGACAAAAAAGTATTAGTTAGAGTAGTATCTCATTCAGTTGTTGCTGCAGACTCTTTACCTGTACACGAAGCTGTTGTGAATTCTAATTTTGAGCCAATTCTATATGCTTTTCCTATAAAAGCATTTAGTAAAGATTCTACAAAAACAGTTATTGATGTAACACCAATGTTTAGCAAAGATGTAAAAGCATTAGGTTTCCCTCAAGGAAGACGTCAAGGTTATAGAATATCTAGATTAGACTCTGAAAAATCTTTTATCGAGTCTCTTAAAAGTTATCCTGAAAATATTGAAGCAAGACACGTGAAGACATATATTGCTGGTCGTCCACCTTCTAACTCAAGCACAGGAACAATTTCTTTAGAGATTAACAACTCAATGATACTTTTACCTAAAGTACCAATGCAGCGTCGTAATTTTGACCAACGTGTTGGATGGTTTGGAAGAGGTCAAACCGATTATGGTTTAGATGCTCAAGAAAGTAAAACAGTTCGTTATTTAGATCGTTGGAGACTAGAAGTTAAAGATGAAGATATCGAAAAATTTAAGCGTGGCGAATTAGTTGAGCCTAAGAAACAAATTGTTTATTATATAGACAGAGCAACTCCAGACCAATGGAAAAAATACATCAAACAAGGTATTGAAGATTGGCAAGTTGCTTTCGAAGCAGCAGGTTTCAAAAACGCTATCATAGCAAAAGACCCACCAACAGTTGAGGAAGACCCAGAATGGTCACCAGAAGATGTAAGATATTCTGTAGTACGCTATTTAGCTTCTCCAATTCCTAACGCAAATGGACCACACGTAAGTGACCCACGTTCTGGAGAGATTTTAGAAAGTGATATTAACTGGTACCACAACGTAATGACATTATTACGTAACTGGTTCTTTGTACAAACTGCAGCTATAAACCCTGACGCTCGTGGCGTTGCTTTTAAAGATGAAGTTATGGGACGTTTAATACGTTTTGTATCTGCTCACGAAGTAGGACACACTTTAGGACTTCCTCATAATATGGGAAGTAGTGTTGCTTATAAAGTTGAGGATTTAAGAGATCCTGAGTTCACTAAAAAATATGGTACTGCACCATCGATTATGGATTACGCACGTTTTAATTACGTAGCTCAACCAGGTGACGAAGGTGTTGCGTTAATGCCAAATATCGGACCTTACGACAAGTATGCTATTAACTGGGGTTATAGACCTATTTTAGAGGCAAAAACCGCTGAAGACGAAAAGAAAACTTTAGACAGTTGGATTCTTGAAAAAGCAGGTGACCCAATGTACCGCTTTGGAAGACAACAATTTGGTGTTATTGACCCAAGTTCTCAAACTGAAGATTTAGGTGATGATGCTGTTTTAGCAAGTGAGTACGGAATTAAAAACTTAAAGCGCATTGTACCTAACTTAATCGAATGGACTGCTGAAGATGGTAAGAACTATGATGATTTAGGAACAATGTATGGACAAGTTTTAGGACAGTTTAACCGTTATATGGGGCATGTTGCTTCAAATATTGGCGGTGTTTACGAATATTATAAAACATACGACCAAGAAGGTGCTGTATATACTCACGTAGCTGATGGTCACCAGAAAAAAGCAATGCAGTTTTTACAAGACCAATTATTTACAACTCCAGATTGGATGTTAGATAACAATATCTTTAATAAAATTGAAAGTGCTGGTCACATAGAACGAGTTAGAGGAATCCAAACTCGTACATTGAACAATATGATGGATTTTGGAAGAATGCAACGTCTTCTTGAAAACGAATCTATAAATGGTGACAAAGCATATGGGCTTTACGATATGATGAAAGATTTACGTCGTGGTTTATTTAGTGAATTACGTAACGGAAGAAAAATTGATATCTACAGACGTAATCTTCAACGCGCTTACATTGAGCGTATGGAGTTCATCATGAAGAATGAACAACCTGCAATTCCTGCACAGTTTAGACGTTTCTTTGGTGGCACTTCTGTAAATGTTAGTCAATCAGATATTAGAGCTGTTGTTAGAGCAGAATTAAAATCACTACGTTCTCAATTGAGAAATGCACGCGGCGGAGATTCTATGAGTAGAATTCATATCGCGGATGCTTTAGAGCGCGTAAATAATATTTTAGACCCTAATAAGTAGTCTAAAAGATTTATAAATTTTTAAAAAAGGCTTCAAATTAATTTTGAAGCCTTTTTGATTTATAGAACATTCTTAATTGCTTTGTGATACGCTTCAAATTCGATAAGGTCATTATGACTTCCGCCTTCGATAGTAATAAAATTAATATTTTTCAACCCTAATCCGTCTAACTTCTTACCGGATGAATATGGCACCAAATTATCTTCAGTTCCATGAAGTATCGTAATAGAACAATTAGTTTTTGGTAAATATTGAAAAGATGGAAACTTATACTTTAGTAAATGCTTTACAGGAAAAATAGGAAATCTACTTTTTGCAACATCTAAAATACTGTAGTACGGTGTTTCTAATACAAGCTGTCTAGGATTATTCTTTGAGGTTATATAAGATGCTATTCCTGTACCAAGAGAGCGTCCATAAATTGTAATTTCATCTTCAGCATATTGCTTCAGTAAAAAATCATAGCAAAACTGTGCATCCTTATAAAACCCTTGCTCACTTAAATTTCCTTTACTCTTCCCATAAGTTCTATAATCCATAATTAGGACATCATAATTCATAGCCACGAAGTATTCAGCTATTTTTCCCCAACGACTTAAATCTCCTGCATTACCATGAAAATACAAAATAACACCTTTGGGTTTTTCAACTTTAAAATGAATCGCATTGATAACAGCGTTTTTATCGGTTTTTAGAAATAATTCTTCAAAAGGATAATTAAATTGAAAGGTATAATCTTGTTCAAGTTTAGTTGGTAGAAACAATATCTTTTCTTGAAAAAAATGTAATGAAGCTCCAATCATAAGGTATACAGCTACAAGAACGAATAACGTTCTTTTAAGCCTTCTTTTTAGTCTTTTTTGCACTATGAATAACGTTAATACTTGTGGTTTTTAAATCTATAGTTTTAGGTTCGGAATTAAGAATATCATCTAACATTTTATGATACGATTCAAAATTATTTAAATCCTTATGACCTCCTCCAATTACGGTATGTAACTTAGTTAACTTAGGGTTAATCTTAGATAATTTCACACTAGATTTATAAGGAATCAATTTATCATTTGTCCCATGTATGATATGAATTGGGCACTGTACATATTTTAACCACTTGTATGTCGGCAAAGGATATTTTAATAAAATAGATAAAGGCATAAAAGGCATATATCGCCCAGTAACTTTTGTCAAACTGTAATATGGTGCATCTAAGATGAGTTTTTTTGGATTGTTCATCGATGCTAACTTGGTAGCAAAACCAGAACCTAAGGAGCGTCCGTAGAGTATAATTCTGTCTTCTGTTGTGAGCTCTTTGACTTTATTATAAACCAATTGCAAATCTCGTTTAATGGCTTTTTGAGAACGTTTTCCTGTGCTTTTACCAAAGCCTCGATAATCTACCATAAGCACATTATAACCATGCCTTGTAAAATCTACAGCGAATTTCCCCCAACCTTTTATACTCTTTGAATTACCCTTTAGATAAATAACTACGCCTTTACTTTCTCCTTTAGGAAAAAAACGTAGGCCATTGATTGTGGCTCCATCTCTTGTCTCTAAGTTATACTCTTTAGTTTCTTGATTTTCATAATCAAATTGAAAATCCTTAGATAGTTTTTCGGGTTTGAATAGCACATAATCTTGTATGTAATACAATGCAATACTTATAGCTACATAAATAATTAAAACTGTAATTAATGTTGAAACCCAATATTGCATATATACTTTAACCGATTATTTAACAATATAGTAAATATCAAATCAAACACTAATCCGTTTTTGAAAATATCGCAAAAGTAAATAAACGCCTAGAGCAGAAATAATGTGCTTTAAAGCATGACCACTAAAGCCGATATATTCAAAAAGAATATAGTCATAATGCTCTGAAATTTTAGCAAATATGTATGCTACTAAAAGTAACCAATAACCAGATATAGAATTATACTTAGTTTTAAATGATAGAATCACAATCAGCATTACTATTACTGGATAAAACTGAACAAATACGTATAGTCGTAAATCATCAAAAAACAACCACCAGATGATAGAAAAAACACCAGAAATTAATAATGGTAATAAAAGGGTTTTTCCAATCTTTTCATTAAAGAAATCAGTAATCAATATTGACAATAAAGCCATAAATACCATTGTCATAGGTAACCTATCCAAAACTAGTGTTTGGTCACTTGGAAACATATGATAGTAACCCGAACCAAAAGACACTAGTAAAATACCAATAAAAAAAAGAAGATATTGAAAATGTCTTTTGAAAAATTTTTTGAAATATACTATACCTATTAAACCCACTATTAAAAAAGGTAAATTAGATATAACATTCCAAAAGTTTGGAACACCTAAAATCATACTTTTATCTACAAATTCATGATAGCCTTGCTCCTGATTAATAGCACCAATTTTTAATAAAGCCACACAAAAAACAGCTCCACTTAAAAAGATTAGAAAATAACCTATTTTACTTTTTAAACTCATATCAGCACAAAACTTAAAACAATCAAAGTAAGGCTTGTGATTAATAGAAATGACGTAAAAAAAGAATAGCTTATTATCTTAAAGCCACCTTTGACAAATCGAAATGTCGCAAATAACAAAAGAGCAAATTGCAACAATATTGTAGGTAAAGTTGTCAGCTGTTGTATTACACCTAGAACTATATTTTCAATTTTTAAATATGTCCCATTCAAAAATATTAAACCAATATATATCACTGTAAAAAGGGCTACAAAAAATATTAGCTTATCAGGGTTTTTAATTTTCATAGGATTAAGTTTTTAAACCTCGCAATACTCAATCAAAATATTGCGAGGTTTCAGGTTGCTAACTACCAATCATTAAAACTAACTATAGTTCGTTATTAGTTTCAATTTCTTTATCTATATAAACTACATCTCTAGTATTCTTCTGTACTGCAATTGCCGAAAAGAGACTCAAAGTAAAAGACATACCGTAAAAACCCTTTTCACTCAATTCTAAATCTGCATTCCATAAGCCAATTACAAGAAGAACAATTGATGCAACTGATGTAAACCAACTTATACCATAATACATATCTGTAACTTGTATGTCTTCTAACTTATCTCGAACAGCTTTCTGGACAGATATAACTGAGAACAATCCAAAGAGTAAAATTGTAAAATAATAACCTTTTTCATTGAGCATCATATCTGCATTCCATAAACCGATACAATATGATACCACTCCAATAACAAGTACTGTCCAAGATGCTCCAATAAAAGACGGTGTTGGCTTTTGGTTGTACACCTTTTTTTCTTTCTTTTTTGAAGTTGATTTATCGTCTTCTTTTAAAGAAACTGTAGTCTGATAATTCATAATTTTTTGTTTTAATGATTACAGGGCAAATATTGAATCTTAAAAACAAAAATTAAAATCTTATTTTAATTAAAACTTATGATATATTGCCATATTTATTATAAATAATAATTATATTTATTGGTAATTTTAATTTTTTACTTACGATTAAATGATAGATATAGAATCTATAATAAGAACTTTAGACACAAAAGAACATAAAGCTTTTATCGATTATCTATCGAAAAAAAATAAACGAAACGACACCAAAAATATTCAGTTATTTAAGCTTTTAGCTGATGATGATTATGATAAAAAAAATATAGTCACTAAACTTTACGGTTCAGACAATAAAAACGCTTATCATGGATTACGCAATCGCCTTTTTGATAGTTTAATAGACTTCACAGCAAACAAAAATCTTGAAGATGAAAATTCAATTGATATCCAAATCATTAAATACATTTTAGCTTCTCGTACTTTTTTGCTTCAAAAAAACTTCCCAACTGCTTATAAGTTATTGGACAAAGCTGAAAAGTTAGCGGATGAAAACTCACTATTCCCTATCCTAAATGAAATTTACCATACCAAAATTCAGTATGCGGCAGATTACCCAAAAGCAGACTTAAAAACATTAATAAAAAAACAAGAAGACAATCATAAAAAACATAAGCTTGAGGATCAATTAAATATTATTTATTCAAAATTAAAATCGGCAATAAAAGCCGTCGGTTACGAAAAGACTACTGTAAATTTTGAAGCTTTATTAAAAGAAACTTTAGAAGGTTCTGATATAAAAATAGACGAATCGCTTTCTTTTAAATCATTATATCAAATTTTAGCTGTTGCAAATATATCTGCCATTGCTACTTCAAAATATTATGAAATTGAGGATTTTGTTTTAAAAAGCTATAAGATTCTAAAAAACAAAAAAGAGACAGACAAACAATTGTATTATCAAATACAGATTGTCTACATCATTGCAAATACGCTATTTAGAAATAAAAAATTTGAATACTCTATAAAATACATTGAGGAAATGGAGCAACTAATGCTTCAAAAAAAACGTAAATACTACAAAGATTTTATTCTAAAATCTACTCTAATAAAGGCACTAAACCTTAATTACAATAATGGCTTCAAGGAGGCTATTTCTATTACAAATCAGGCTTTACAAAAAAAACATAATGATATTGAAGCACTTCTGGACCTTCGTTTAAGTCTAGTCATGTTTTACTTTCAGCATAATGATTTAAAACTAGCTAAAACAGTACTTTCAAAATTTTATCACACCGATAATTGGTATATTAAAAAAGCAGGGATTGATTGGGTTATAAAAAAGAATATTGCCGAAATTCTATTATTTATAGAATTGCAGGAAGACGACTTATTCGAATCGCGATTAAATAGCTTTAGACGGCAATACAGTAAATACCTAAAAAGTATTGACCAATCCCGCATTCTTATTTTTTTAGACTTTGCTGAATCTTATTATAAAAATCCAACTATATCCACCTCAAAAAAATTTATTGATAAGGTCGAAGCTTCATTTGAATGGAAAACTAAAAGGGAAGAAGACATTTTCGTAATGAGTTTTTATGCCTGGTTAAAAAGCAAAACTAAAAATAAACCCTTATACGAAAGCACTCTAGAACTTATCAAAAAATAATCTATTTTCGTTTCATGAAAAAAGTGATATTTAAAGCTTTAGTATTTCTATTTACACTACAAGTCTTTGCACAACAAAATGATAGCCTTTCCATAAAAAACGGAATTGACAATCCCAATATGCAAACCACTCATCATTTTGGAATATTTAGCTCAAGGATTCAACAAAATTTCAAAAAAAGGCCTATAGACAAAACAACACTCTCATTTAATTATGCCAGCGGAAATAACTTTCAGCCTTTTGTGGAAACACATTTACCATCTGACCCACAAGTAAGAGAAGCTTTGAGTCAGGTAATATGGTTTCAAAGACGCTTTGATTTTATAGATCAAGAAACAACTCCAGCAGAATACTACAATATTGTAATTGATGCAGTAATTAAAGAGTTTAGAGCCAGCATAACATTGCCAATTGCGAAAAAACACGAACTAAACGTAAATTTAAGATCATACTTAATTACAGACGGTAGTTATCCATTTTCATTTTTTACAAGCGACGAAACTATCGAATGGTTTCATAGTAATATCGCTGGTGGCGAAGACCCATTTGGCAGACGTTTTTATGGCCTTAACCAGGTAAATTTTAGCTATACTGACAGAAACGGAAATACGCTGCAATTAGATAATAATGATTTTATTATTGGTGGATTAGAAATAAACCACCACTACTACTACCCGACTTTTGAATTCAATAAAACAAAAAACTTACACTTTAACTTTGGAAGTCATTTAGGTATCAATACATCAAAATTTAATCCTTCACTAGATATTGGAATCTCAGCAAACGCACTGAAACAATTTAAATTTGCAAATAAAAATGAATTAGATATTGCTACAGGAGCAAGCTTGCTAAGAAAAAATCTTATTGATTTTGATGAAGTTATTGATTTAGGTAATAATAAGTTTTTGGCAACTCTGGAAGCCGATGTGGAATTTACTAAGTACACTCAAAAAGGTAACTACCACGCATTTGGATTGAATTATCAAATTCAATCTAGATACAACAAACAAGAAGAAACAGAGTATTACAGATTATTAGGAGATTTTGCTGCTATAAATGCTGGCTGGCACAATGGTGTTAGTCGCTTATATGTTCCTTTATCTAATTGGTCAATTATTTATACCTATGGACGCAGAAACTATAAATTAGCACTTTATATAAAACAAGATTTTTCCGTAAACAATTCGCCAGACATACAAGCAGGCATGAATTTTAGCGTCCCTATTCATAAATAACCTAGGAGTTAAAATTGTTAAGTGTTAAATCTTGTGTTAAAAAAAATAGTAATTTTAAACGCTTTAGATTTTTTAAAGTCTTAATAGTGAACTTAAATATTTAAAAAGAGATTTCTCGAGAAGTTTCGATACAAAATCGATTAAAAAACAATAAAATTTAAAACATGAAAAAATTAGTAGTTATTGCATTATCCCTTTTCACTTTTACTGGGTTTGCGCAGAAAATCAACAAAGAAAAGATGAGCAACGCTGTCGAGAAGCGTATGTATAAAAAAGGCAAAGCATCACCTAAAGCACAAGCAGAAATCGAAAGCAAACAAATGACATTGCAATTAGATTTGACTAAACAACAACAAACTAAAGTAGAAAATGCTTTATTGGGTCATTACGAAATAATGAAAGAACGTAAAGATGCTGTAAGAAAGTCTGATAAGAAATTGACTCCTGAGCAACGTACAAAAATGAAATCAGAACATTTAGATGCACAAATTACATTAAAAGCTGAAATGAAAACCATTTTAAATGCTGAGCAGTATGCTAAATATTCTCAGATGATGGAGCGCAAAATGAAAAACAGAAGAGGAAAAGGAAAAAGAAGAAAATAAACATTGGATCTCCTAATAAAAAGAGCGCGATTAGGGCTCTTTTTTATTTTATCGCTTTTGCAAAATTTCTGACTGCAGTTATGGTCTCATCTAAATCTTTGTACGACAAAGCATCTGTAATAAACCAAGTCTCAAATGAGCTAGGCGCAATGTATATACCTTGATTTAGCATGCTATGAAAAAAAGATTTAAATCTATCATTATTTCCTTTAGCTGCTGTTACAAAATCATAAACAGAATCTTTATCAAAATGAACAGATATCATTGAGCCTACACGATTGATTGTATGGTCAATATTATTTTCGGTTAAAACTTTAGCCATACCTTTGTGTAAATATTCGGTTTTTTCAGCCAAACGTATAAATAAGTTTTCGTCTTCATTTATTGATTTTAGCATAGCTAAACCCGCAGCCATAGCTAATGGGTTTCCACTTAAAGTTCCGGCTTGATAAACTGGTCCAACTGGAGCTAAAAAGTCCATAATTTCGTTCCTAGCGGCAAATGCACCTACTGGTAAACCGCCACCAATTACTTTTCCATAACAAACAATATCTGCATCAACATTATACAACTCCTGAGCAGCACCTTTTGCAAGCCTAAAACCAGTCATAACTTCATCAAAGACTAGTAGGATATTATTCGCATTACATAAATCTCGCAAACCTTCCAAGAACCCTTCTTTTGGTGGGATACAACCCATATTACCAGCAACAGGTTCTAAGATAATAGCTGCAATCTCGTTTGGATTAGCTTCGATTAACTCTTCTACATTAAGAAGATTATTATAATCTGCAAGTAAAGTGTCTTTTGCTGTTCCTTGAGTAACTCCTGGACTGTTTGGTGTTCCAAAAGTAGCACCGCCGCTTCCTGCTGCAATCAAAAACGCATCACTATGACCATGATAACAACCTGAAAATTTTATAATCTTATCCTTTCCTGTAAATCCTCTCGCCAAACGAATAGCAGACATACATGCTTCAGTACCTGAATTAACAAAACGAATTTTGTCAATATTTGGCACCATAGAAACTGCTAATTCTGCAATTTCAGTCTCAATTGCCGTTGGCATCCCAAATGATGTTCCAGATTCTGCTTTAGATTTTACAGCTTCAACGACAGGTTCAAAAGCGTGGCCCAGTAACATTGGGCCCCAAGAATTAATATAATCGATATATCGATTTCCATCTTCGTCATACACATAAGCACCTTTTGCAGATTTTGCAAAAATTGGTGTTCCACCAACACCTTTAAAAGCACGAACTGGTGAATTTACACCACCTGGAATTACTTCCTGTGCATCTTTAAAAAGAGCACTACTTCTTTGATATAACATAATATTATTGAATTTTCAAAACTTGTCCAATAGACAAATTATTAGATGTTAGTTTATTTTTTTGTTTAATCGTGTCAACAGATATGCCGTAAGTTCGGCTTAAAGAATATAATGTATCGCCTTTGACGACTGTGTGTAATTTTTGAGTTACAACTTCTTTATTTTTTTTCTTTTTTGAACGCTTTTTCCCTAGAACTTGCTCATCATATTTATAAAGCTCATAGCGCTCAATAAGGCTAATTAATTTTTGTGGATATTTTCTATCTGTTGCATAACCTGCAGCTCTTAAGCCTCTTGCCCAACCTTTATAATCATCAGGCTTTAGTTGAAATAATTTTGCATAACGTCCACGACCAGTTAAAAACTCAGAGTGGTCTTTATAAGATGTTTCAGCAGCTTTATATTTTCTGAAACACTCTTGATCTTCGTCATCATCGTGATAAATTTTCGCACCTTTCCAACCGTGACATTTTATACCAAAATGATTATTAGCTTCTTTTGCCAAACGTCCATTTCCTGAACCAGACTCTAATATACCTTGCGCTAAAGTGATGCTCGATGGAATTTTAGATATACGCATTTCTGCCATCGCAATATTTGCATATGTATCTATGTAAGTATCAACAGATGTTCTTTTTCGTGGTATTACCACAACAGGGTTTGAAGGTGTTTTAGTTGACTGTGTTTCAGAAACTTCTTTCTTAACAACTTTTTCAGTTTTTGTTGTAGACTTTTTCTTTTTTGTGACCACTCCTTTTCTTGGGCCACAAGCCATTAAAGATAACACCACTAATATTATGAAAAATCTTAAGTTCATTTATACATTTATTAAGGGCATAGATTTAGCTTTCAACCTTTCGTTAATGCCCAATATACCTTGAAGCCCTCCAGAATGGATAGCTAAAATTTTTGAATCAGGTTCAAACTTTCCTGCCAAAATCATATCAAATAAGCCAAACATCATTTTTCCGGTGTAAATAGGATCTAATGGAATGTTATATCTAGACTTGAAATCATTTATAAACGTTACTAATTCGGAGTTTATTTTGGCATAACCACCAAAATGATAATCCGCAATTAGTTGCCAATTTTTATTATTTGCAAATTTACTAATTTCTTCACTTAAAAAATCACCTTTTAACGCTGGAAAACCCAATATTTTTTGATTTTCTGAAGATGAATTTATCAGTCCAGAAATTGTACCACCAGTTCCAACGCACGAACATATATAATCATACTCTGAATCATCGGTCGTTAGTATTTCTTCACATCCTTTTACTGCAAGTTTATTGGTTCCGCCTTCTGGAATTAAATAAAAATCACCAAAACGTTTTCTTAAATTATTTTGAAATGATTCAGAATTCTTTTCTCGATAAACCTCTCTAGAAACAAAATAGAATTGCATTCCATTGTCTTTAGCAAAACTCAATGTTGGGTTCAAATCTATCTTTGACTCTAACTCATCTCCCCTGATAACCCCTATAGTTTTTAAATCTTTTATTTTGCCAGCATAAGCTGTAGCCGCTATATGGTTAGAAAAAGCACCTCCAAATGTTAGAATTGTAGTTTTATTAAGCTGATTAGACTCAAGGAGATTATATTTTAATTTTCGGTATTTATTGCCAGAAATAAATGGATGTAGTAAATCTTCACGCTTTATGAAAAGCTGAATATTCTTGTGATTTTCGATATGAATTTGTTGTGTATCTGACTGCATTACAACTTCAAAAATAATGTATAAAATTCCAAAATGGGCGCTTTTTTAGAAACTTCAAATCAGATTCATTTAAGTAAGCTTCCCTTTCAAAAGAAATTGACCTATAAGCCATTTTCCAATCTTTCAATCTCATATATCTTATTAAAAATTCAGCAACATACAATACATAAAATGGAAGAACCAATAATTCTAACTGTTGTCTTAAGTGAATTTTCTCATGATTTATTAAAGCCTCATTTAATCTCATATCTTTTTCTTTTAAAAAAACAAAAGGAAATATTGTCAAGCCTAAATAATCTTTCGGTACTAAATATTTTGAAACTATTATCACGGTTATTAATATTCAAAAATCAATCCAAAATAAGTTATCTTTGTTATCTATGAAAAAATATGTTCCAATCGAAGATGGCGACTACTATTTAACTTCTGAGGGTTATCGCTGTTTCACTGAACAATATCATTTAAAACGGGGTTATTGTTGTGAAAGCGGATGTAGACACTGCCCATATGGATTCAATAAAGAAACGCTAAAAAAAAAGTAATGCAAACAACGCTTACAGCATTCAAAGAACAAATATTAGAAGGTATACCAAAGCAGTTACCAGCTGCTAAACTTTATGACGCATCTATAAATCATGCACCTTTTAGAAAAGATATTTTATCTATTGAAGAAAAGAAACTTGCTCTACAAAATGCATTACGATATTTTGACAAAAAGCATCACAATATTTTAATAAAAGAGTTTAAAACCGAGCTTGAAATTTATGGTCGTATATATATGTATCGCTACAGACCAGATTACAAAATGTATGCACGACCTATTGATGAATACCCTGCAAAATCCAAACAGGCTGCTGCTATTATGTTGATGATTCAAAACAACCTAGATTATGCTGTAGCTCAACATCCTCATGAATTGATTACCTATGGCGGAAATGGTGGTGTTTTTAGTAACTGGGCGCAATACCGTTTAACAATGAAATATTTGGCCGAAATGAATGATGAGCAAACACTTGTTATATATTCTGGCCATCCAATGGGATTATTTCCTAGTCATAAAGAAGCACCAAGAGTTGTAGTAACTAACGGTATGATGATTCCTAATTACTCAAAACCTGACGATTGGGAAAAATTTAATGCGCTTGGCGTTACTCAATACGGACAAATGACTGCTGGAAGCTATATGTACATTGGTCCACAAGGTATCGTACATGGAACAACAATTACAGTGTTAAATGGTTTTAGAAAAATAGGAAAATCACCAAAAGGTAATCTATTTGTAACTTCAGGATTAGGAGGTATGTCTGGCGCACAACCCAAAGCAGGAAACATAGCTGGCTGTATTACAGTTTGCGCAGAAGTAAATCCAAAAATCACGCAAGTAAGACTCGACCAAGGTTGGATTGATGAAAAAATAACAGATTTAGACAAATTAGTTTCTCGCGTTGAAAAAGCAAAGGCTGATAAAGAAACTATATCAATAGCCTATCTAGGTAACATAGTCGATGTTTGGGAAAAATTTGATGAAGCTAATATTCATATAGATTTAGGTAGTGACCAGACTTCACTTCATAATCCTTGGGCTGGTGGTTATTATCCAGCAGATTTATCTTTTGATGAGTCTAATGAGATGATGGCAAACAATCCTGAATTATTCAAAACAAAAGTTCAAGAAACTTTGTGTCGTCATGCTGATGCTATAAATAAGCACACCAAAAAAGGCACCTATTTCTTTGATTACGGAAATGCATTTCTACTTGAAGCTTCTCGTGCGGGAGCAGATATTATGAATGATAACCCTACTTTAGGACGAGAATTTAAATACCCTAGTTATGTACAAGACATTATGGGTCCAATGTGTTTTGATTATGGTTTTGGACCTTTCCGCTGGGTTTGCGCATCTGGAAAACCAGAAGATTTAAAAAAGACAGACGAGATTGCTTGTCAGGTTCTTGAAAATATGATGAAGGATGCTCCTGAGGAAATTCAACAGCAAATGGCTGATAATATTCAATGGATTAAAGGCGCTCAAGAAAACAAATTAGTGGTTGGTTCTCAAGCAAGAATTCTTTATGCTGACGCTGAAGGCCGAATGAAAATTGCCGAAGCTTTCAACAAAGCTATTGAGAATGGCGACATTGGTTATGTAATTTTAGGTCGCGACCATCATGATGTTTCTGGTACAGATTCTCCTTATCGAGAGACAAGTAATATCTACGATGGCTCAAGGTTTACTGCTGACATGGCTATACATAATGTAATTGGCGATAGTTTTAGAGGCGCGACTTGGGTTAGTATACACAATGGTGGTGGTGTTGGCTGGGGAGAAGTTATTAATGGAGGTTTTGGTATGGTTCTTGATGGTAGTATAGAAGCATCTAAACGTCTGAAACAGATGTTGTTTTGGGATGTAAACAACGGTATATCAAGAAGGAGTTGGGCGAGAAATGAAGGCGCAATATTTACAATAAAGCGAGCTATGGAAATTGAACCAAACTTGAAAGTAACTATACCTAACAAAGTTGACAACGAACTTTTAAACAGACTCGAACTTAAATAAACTACTCAGATTATGAAAAAGACAATTAAATTTTTACCGGTATTACTTTTAGCTATTATTATGAGCTCATGTAGCTCTGTCCGTGTTGCCTCAGACTACGACAAAGAAACCGAATTTAAAGAATATAAAACTTTTGCATTTTTTAAACCAGGTATAGATAAAGCTGAGATTAGTGACCTAGACAAACGTAGAATTTTAAAAGCTATTGAAGCCGAACTTATGGCTAAAGGAATGACAAAATCCAGTAATCCAGATATGCTTGTAAGTATTTTTACAAAATCGAACCAACGTGTGGACATTTACAATAACGCATGGGGACTTAACGGATGGGGCTGGGGTGGCTTTAACAGATGGGGCTGGGGTCCTGGTTGGGGAGCTGGTTTTAACAACCAACAAGTTTCAACAAGAACAGAGGGTATACTATTTGTAGACTTCATAGACGCAAGCAAAAAACAATTAATTTGGCAAGGCTCTGGAACAGGTTATTTAGTTACTAAAAATGCTGAGAAAAAAGAAGCCCGAATAAAAGAATTTGTCACAGAAATGATGACTGCTTATCCACCAGCAGTTGAAACAAAATAACAAGTCCTGTTTTTACATAAAAAGAGCATTCAATAATTGAATGCTCTTTTTTTGCGCTAAAAATTTCCATCTCTTATAAAAGTTTATCTTTGCGCACTTTTAAGATAGAGTATTATGATATTAGGCCAAGTAACACGAAAAAACTTTACACAAAACCCTAAAAATGACATCCTTTCAGGATTAACTGTTGCATTAGCATTAGTTCCTGAAGCTGTTGCTTTTGCATTTGTTGCTGGTGTTGACCCATTAGTTGGTCTATATGGAGCATTTATGATGGGTTTAGTTACAGCGCTTTTTGGTGGACGGCCAGGTATGATATCTGGGGCAACTGGAGCTATGGCGGTAGTTATGGTCCATTTGATTAAAAAAGGAAATGATGTTGGGTTAGCGCTAGATACACCAATAGATAACTTAGGACTACAATGGCTTTTTATTACACTTTTGTTCGTTGGAGGTATTCAAATTTTAGCAGGCGTTTTTAAACTCGGAAAGTTTGTGAGATTGATTCCACACCCGGTAATGATGGGATTTGTAAACGGTTTGGCAATTGTAATTTTCTTATCGCAATTAGGTCTTTTTAAAGAAACTGTTGATGGTGAAAAAGTATTTATGACCGGTACAGCATTATATACAATGCTAGGGTTAATAGCCTTAACCATGGGTATTATGTACGGTTTGCCTAAACTCACAAAAAAAGTACCAGCTGCATTATTGGCAATCATAGTTGTTGCTGCTATAACAATTTTTGGACAGCTAGATGTGAGTACTGTTGGTTCATTTATTAGAGATGGTGGCGGTGATGGTTTACAAGGTGGCTTACCAACATTCCAAGACCAAATATTTGGATTCTTTGGAACGCTTGAAGGTAATTTTCTAACCACAATATTACCAACAGCATTTATTTTAGCTGCCATCGGACTTATAGAATCATTAATGACATTAAATCTTATTGATGAAATGACCGAAACTCGTGGAAATGGAAATCGTGAATGTATCGCTCAAGGTGGGGCAAATATATTAAATGGACTCTTTGGTGGAATGGGCGGATGTGCTATGATTGGTCAATCTATTATCAACGTGGATTCTGGTGGACGCGGTCGTTTATCAGGAGCAGTTGCAGCAATCGCGTTGTTATGCTTTGTATTATTTGGTGCACCATTGATTGAACAAATTCCTATCGCAGCATTAGTCGGAGTGATGTTTATGGTCGTTATCGGAACATTTGCTTGGTCAAGCTTCCGAATTATAAGAAAAATACCATTATCTGATGCTATTGTTTTAGTAGCTGTATCAGGAATAACAGTGTGGAAAGATTTAGCAGTTGCTGTAATAGCTGGTGTTATTATTTCGGCATTAGTATTTGCCTGGAAAAATGCTACAATGATTAGAGCTCGCAAGCGCATGCAAGCTGATGGCACAAAAACTTACGAAATTTGGGGACCATTATTCTTTGGTTCTATTCAGAATTTTAACTCGAAGTTTGATGTAAAGAATGACCCTCTGAACGTTGAAATCGACTTTGTAGAATCTCGAGTAAGTGACCATTCTGCTTTGGAAGCGATTTTCAATTTAGTTGAAAAATATGAAGCTGAAGGAAAAACTATTAAACTAAAGCATTTAAGTGAAGATTGTAAAATTCTTCTAAGAAAAGGTAGTCCTAAATTTGAGGAAGTCATTGTTGACGATATTGATGATCCACGTTATCATTTAGCCGCAAATCCTGAAAAGTTTACAAAAGCACTATCTGAATATAAATTAGATTAATCAGCTTACATTTGAACATTTTTTTCCTCTGGAAATTGACTAGGTATGTTATCTGGATTTTCATCTAGCATTTGTCGTAAATCTATTTCAATTCCGCGAGAAATTGTTGAAATAGGCACATCATTTGGTCCACCTTCAAATGGATTTTCTCCTGTTCTAGCTAGTCTTTCCATGGTATGAAATGCCCAAGATACTATTGCACAAAACGGTATAGCTATCCAAATAAAATATTTACCGACTAGAAAAAAATCACCAACCATAGTCTCGCCTATCTCTGCAAACTCTGGTATTAGACCAAATGGTATTAGAATTGTAAATACTCTTGTCAAGTATAATCCTAAACTTGCATATTGTCTTGGATAAGGAAAATTTTTAATCCTTTCAGATTTCCCTTGATGTGTAAAGAGAGATTCTAAAACATTTTCAAGTTCTAAAAATGAAAACTCCCATATTAAACCTTTCTCTTTTAATTCTCTAATATGCTTAGACTGGAGGTATAACAATGCTGTTTGTTTATTGTTTTTAGACAAGACATAATCTCTTTCTTCATCCGATAAATACATCATGAGGTTATCATCTAAAGTAGACACTTCTTCAGGAATATGAATCATATTACTCCATTCTCTATTAGTTTTTGCTTTGTGCTGTGTCTCCCATGATTTACGAGTTCGCATAGCGTACCTTAAAGCTGTCATCCATGCAATATGACGATATATAAGAACCTTTTTATGTCTTTGTAATTCTTCATTAGTAGCAGGATCATCAGAATACTCATTGCTTACCATATCCTGAATCTTCATCCCCCAAGTTCGAGATGTATTAACTATAGCACCCCAAATTTTTCGTGCTTCCCAAATACGACCATATGCAGAATTATTTTGAAAACCTACCAGAAATGCAACAGCAGTACCAATTAACGCCACTGGTGTCCAGGGCACATTCAAAAAAGTAAAGCCAAATACTTTATAGAGAACAGTAATAATACCTGTATAAAGAAGGTAAATAAGTGTTTCACCTCTAGTCCAAAGCACCATGTCTTTGACTGAGTATCGTTTTTTGGTAAGCATTCAATTGAGTTTAGTTGAAACTAAGATACAGAAATTCTTAATTCAACCTAATCCAATTAATAATCCAAAAGTGCTTCAATTTTAGCCTTCACTTTTTCAGTTGATGGAATCATTGTTTGCTCTAAAGTAGAATTCAGTGGAATTGCCGGCATATTCTCACTACCAATCGTCATTACAGGTGCGTCCAAATATTTGAAACATTCTTCTTGAATCTTACCAGCTAATGCTCTTGCAAAACTATTATTAGAAGGCTCTTCCGTAACCACTAAACATTTTCCTGTTTTCTTAACAGACTTCATTATGGTTTCTTCATCTAATGGATACAATGTTCTTAAATCAATGATTTCAATTTGGTCGCGCATATCTAATTCACCAGAAGCATTATATGCCCAATGTACACCCATTCCGTATGTCACAATGGTTAGGGTTTCGACATTTTCTTGTCTCCATATTTCTTGTAAAACCCAAGCTTTTCCAAAAGGCAATACGTAGTCTTCTGCAGGCTCTTTTGAAGTTGCCGTCAGAGTTCCAGGAACTTTAGACCAATACAATCCTTTATGTTCTAAAATGACTACAGGATTTGGGTCATGATAAGCCGCTTTCATTAAGCCTTTTAAATCAGCACCATTGCTCGGATAAGCAATTTTAATTCCTCTTATGTTAGTAATAATACTTTCGACAGAGGACGAATGGTAAGGTCCACCACTTCCGTATGCCCCAATTGGCACTCTAAGAATCATACTCACTGGCCATTTTCCATTTGACAAATAACAACTTCGACTCACTTCAGTAAATAACTGATTTAATCCTGGCCAAATATAATCTGCAAACTGAACCTCAACAATTGGTTTTAAACCAACAGCAGACATCCCAACTGTACTTCCGACAATAAAAGCTTCTTGTATTGGCGTATTAAACACACGGTCATCTCCAAATTTTTGTGCTAATGTTGCCGCTTCTCTAAACACACCGCCCAAACGACCTCCGACATCTTGTCCGTAAACCAAACATTCTTTATACTCTCGCATTAATTCCTCTACAGCAAATAATGCACAATCTACCATTACTACTTTATCTGCGCCTTCTGGTTCACGTACACCTTTTTCTTCTGTTATTGGAGTTGGTACAAAATCATGAGTAAATAAATCCTCTGGTTTTGGATCTTCAGCTTTTAATGCTTTTTTAAAATCATTTTCGACTTTCGCTTTTGCTGAATTTTCTATATCGTTAATCTCTTTTTCTGAAAAACCAGCATCTGATAATTGTTGTTTAATTACTGGATATGGGTCACGACTTCTAGCTTCATCTAAATCATCGCGATACCATTCCATACGCACACCAGATGTATGATGATTTAACAACGGAACTTTTGCATGCACTAGAAAAGGACGACGTTCTTCACGAATCGTTTTTATCACTTTTTCTAAAGTCTCATAACTTTCAATAAAGTTAGCTCCGTCAATAGAAATCGCTTCTAAACCATGGAATCCAGCTGCATATTCGGCTGCGTTTTGTGCTCTAGTTTCCTCAGCATTAGCAGAAATATCCCAGCCATTATCTTGTACTAAATATAATATTGGCATTTGCTTTAAAGCTGCCATCTGAAAAGCTTCTGCTATTTCTCCTTCAGTCACAGAAGCATCACCAAGAGAACATACCGAAATAGGATTTTCAATAAATGAATCATTTAAACCTTGCAATTCTTTATACTGCATTCCCATAGCAACACCAGTCGCAGGAATGGCTTGCATGCCAGTAGCAGAGGATTGGTGAGGTATTTTTGGCTTGTCATCATCTTTTATACTTGGATGAGAATAATACGTTCTTCCACCAGAGAAAGGATCTTCCTTTTTTGCCAATAACTGTAACATTAAGTCATAAGGTTCTAACCCAAATGACAGTAACATAGCATCATCTCTGTAGTACGGAAATGCATAATCTTGAGGTAGTAATTGAAGGCCCAATGCAATTTGAATAGCTTCATGACCTCGTGATGTGGCGTGCACATATTTTGAAACTTGTTTAAAATTAGCTTCATATAATTCTGCCATAGCTTTCGCTGTGCACAGCTTTAAAAATCCTTTTTCTAAGATAGCTTTCTTCATCTATGCAAGTTCCTTATTTGTTTTCAACATCCATCCAAATTTATCCTCTAGTTGTCCTGTTTTGATTGCATTTAATGTATCATTAACTTCTAATCCAACAGGACTTTCATCTGAAACATGAATAGTTTCACCTTCTAATCCAATCTCTTGAATATATGCTATACCTACAGCTGTACCAGTACCAAAAGCTTCTTCTAAAGTGCCGTCTGTTGATGCTTCTTTAATTTCGTCAATAGCAATTTTTCGCTCAGTAACCTTATAATTCATAGCTTTAAGCATATCTATGACACTTGCTCTTGTAATACCATGTAAAACAGAACCATCTAATTCTGGTGTAAAAAACTCGCCATTAATCTTGAAGAAGATATTCATAGTACCAACTTCTTGTATATACTTATGCTCATGAGCATCTAACCATAATACTTGATCATAACCTTTAGCTTTGGCTAATTCTGTTGGTCGTATTGCGGCTGCATAATTACCTGCTGCTTTTGCTTCACCTGTTCCGCCTGAGGCAGCTCTAATAAATTGCTTTTCTGCCCATAACTTTATGCGTTTGCTAAAAAATGGTCCTGCCGGTGAAGCCATAATTATAAACTTATAATGTGTTGCTGCTCGCATACCAATAAAAGGTTCATCTGCATACATAAATGGTCTTAAATACAAGGCACTTCCTTGTTGTGGAGGAATCCAATTGTGCTCTAAACTCACCAACTCTGTAAGTCCTTGAACAAACAATTCTTCAGGAACATTTGGCATACCCATTCGGTCTGCACTTAAATTTAAACGCTTAGCATTTTGCTCTGGCCTAAATAACATTGGATTACCATCTGTGTCTTTATAAGCTTTCATCCCTTCAAAAATAGCTTGCCCATAATGTAAAGCCATGGCCGCAGGATGTGTGGGAATTAATCCTATTGGGACAATTCTCGGATTTGTCCATTCTCCATTTTCGTAATCACAGATAAACATATGATCAGTAAAAGTGGTTCCTAATGGAATATTATTAAAATCTAGTTCACTAAGATTAGATTTTTCTGCTTGGGTAATATTTATAGTGTAAGACATGACTTAGATTTTTCTGTTTGTATCAAATTGTTCAAAATAATCAGCGACTCGGCGCACGAAACTTCCTCCTAAAAAACCATCAACCACACGATGATCAAATGATAATGATAAGTACATCATACTTCGGATAGCTATTTCGTCTCCGCTTTCAGTTTCAATAACTTCTGGGCGTTTCTTTATGATTCCTAGAGCTAAAATTGCTACTTCAGGTTGATTGATAATAGGTGTTCCCATGACACTTCCAAAAGTTCCCACATTAGAAATCGTAAAGGTGCTGCCCTTAATATCATCTCCAACTAGTTTATTTTCTCTTGCTTTATTTGCCAATTCATTGACATTTTCCGCAAGTTGCTTTAGATTTTTAGTATCTGCATTTTTTACAACAGGGACAATTAGATTTCCACTTGGCAATGCCGTAGCCATACCTATATTTATATCTTCTTTAATAATGATATTATCTCCGTCAACCGAAGCATTAATATTTGGAAAATCTTTGACCGCTTTAGTAACTGCTTCAACAAATAATGGTGTAAATGTTAAACGCTCTCCATACTTTTCTTGAAAAGCAACTTTATTAGCATTTCTCCAATTAACCATGTTTGTTAAATCGGCTTCAACGTAAGCTGTAACATGTGGTGATGTATGTTTAGAATACACCATATGGTCCGCAATCATTTTACGCATGCGGTCCATCTCTACAATTTTGCCTTTACCTTTATCGAAACTTAATTGTGGAATACGATATGCTGTTGGGTCTTGTTGAGCGACAGGCTGTACAAATTTGTATGGTCTTCCGTCTTCTATATATTGAAATAAATCACTCTTTCTTAATCGACCTTCATTGCCTGTAGCTGGAATACGGGCTAGTTCTTCAAAACTAATATGTTGCTCTTTAGCAATTGAAATGATAAGTGGTGAAAAAAACGTGTTGTCGTTAGAAACAGAAAATGAATTTGAAGTTGGGCTTGAAACCTGTTGAATTGGCTTTAATTTTTTTATCGACTTTTTCTTTTCAACTTTTTTATTAGGACTATTAGATTCTTTTGCCTTAGGTTTTGAAGAAGAAGTCCCATCAACTTTAATTATAGCAATAGTCTCTCCAATTTTTATAACCTTATTGGCTTCGTATAAAATCTCTTCGATTACTCCAGAAACATTAGATGGCACCTCCGAATCTACTTTATCGGTTGCTACCTCGAGTAGCATTTCATCCTCTTCAATTCTATCACCAACATTTTTAAACCAAGTAATAATCGCAGCTTCAGTAATACTCTCGCCTAGCTTAGGCATTTTAAATTCAAAATTCTCCAATTCTGTCTTATTAAAATTATTAAGAAACAAAGATAGGCAATATCCTATTTTACAATTGTTAATAACTTCTAAATTAGAATTAAAAAGAATATTTATCTTTATTTTACAAATTAATAAGTTTTTTATTCTTTTATATTTGTTTTACATAGACTTTAAACAGATAATTTTCTTATGGGCTATACACTTGATGAAATAGACACACAAATACTAGAGATACTCCAAAAGGATAGTAATCAAACAACTAAGCGTATTTCAGAGCAATTAGGCATGACAACGTCACCAGTCTTTGAACGTATTAAAAAGCTAGAAAAAGAAGGTTATATTAAAAAATATGTAGCCGTTCTGGATAATAAAAAAATAGGCTTAAAGCTTACAGTTTTCATAGGAATTACTTTGCAAGGTCATACCAGAAGTTACCTTGAAAAATTTGTAAAAGAAATCAATGATTTTCCTGAGATAGTAGAGTGTCATCGTGTAAGTGGGAATTTTGACTATCTACTAAAACTAGTTGTTGAAGATATTGAAGCCTATGAAACGTTTATCATCTCTAAATTGACGTTACTTCCTTACTTGGGAAATGTACAGAGTTTGATTACCTTATCTACAGGAAAAGAAACTAACGAGTTGGATTTGAGTAGGATTTAATTATTACTTCTTAAAAGTTTCACGAAGTGTTTTGTAGATGTCATCCTGAACTTTCGTATTCTCCGGAACCTTTCTAAGTGGCTCCGCTTCTTTTAATGACTGGTGACAGTCTTCTGGTAATTGTTGATAGAGTTCCGTTCCTTTGGTTTTCCAAGCAATCATTTCATCACTGACTTGTTTAATTATTTTAGCGGGGTTTCCAACTACTAAGCTACGCTCTGGAATTTTAGTTTCTGCTTTAACAAATGCCATTGCACCCACAATACTTTCATCTCCAATTTCGGCATCATCCATAATTACAGAGTTCATACCTATCAGACAATTTCTACCCAAATTAGCACCATGAATAATGGCTCCATGTCCAACATGAGCACTTTCTTTTAAAACGATTGACTTTCCAGGAAACATGTGTACCGTGCAATTCTCTTGCACGTTCACACCGTCTTCTAAAATGATTTGTCCCCAATCTCCACGAATAGCTGCACCAGGACCTATATAACAATTTTTACCAATAATCACATTGCCCGTGACTGCTGCTAAAGGATGCACAAAACTACTTTCGTGAACAACCGGAATAAAACCTTGGAATTCGTATATCATTTTATAATTCTTCTATTATCGACTTACCTTTGCTTTTATCACCAGAAGTCCATTGCCATTCTTCATGCAATCTAATTTTACCATTCTCTAATATTTCCGGAATAGATTTACACGTGCCTGTCATTAGGACTCCTTCGATATTAATCTGATGGTATCGCATATCTATTTCTCCACTTGATGAAACTAGTCCAATAAGATGCCCTTCAACAATTTTACCACCAGAGTATTTAGATGTTAGTATATTTCCTTTTTGTTTATAGAGAAATATGGTATCTTCTGAAGTTTCACCATTAACAGTATTCTTTATGGCTTTAAACTTCTTATTGTTATAGAAAAACATTATCTAAATCCCTTTAATTTTTCCTTTGTAAAATCAGACAAAACTAATCTACCACTTGTTTGAGCACGTTCTGCTAAAAGTTCGTCCCAATCTTCAGTCCCTTTCCAGAATACTTTTTTCATTTCTAGCATAGCCTCCGTATTGTAAGTACATAAATGCTCGGCGGTTACTTTTACAGCTTCGTCCAATTCCTCAGTACTGTCATAAACATGCGTAAATAAGCCTTTTTGCTTTGCCCATTCTGCAGGATAAAACGAATTTGCATCAATAGCAATTTGTGACATAGCGCTTAATCCCATCTTACGCTCAATTGCAGGTCCTACAACAAATGGCCCAATCCCTATATTAAGCTCGCTTAACTTAATTGCTGCAAACTTTGTTCCCATACAATAGTCGGTCGAAGCGGCAAGACCTACTCCACCTCCAACAGTTTTACCTTGAATACGACCAATGATAAACTTTGGACATTTTCGCATTGCATTTATGACATTGGCAAATCCTGAAAAGAAAACTTTACCTGTCGCCGCATCATTAATATTAATTAGTTCTTTAAAACTAGCTCCTGCACAAAATGTGCGATCACCACCACTTTTTAAGACAATGACTTTAATAGCATCATTTTGTCCGGCTTCAGTAATGGTATTAGCCAATTTAGCCAAGATATCTCCTGGTAACGAATTATGAGCAGGATGAAAGAATTCAATATAGCCTACTTCGTTTTCTATAATTTGTTTTACGTATGGTTCTGTCATGATTTCTGTGAAATTATATCTTCAATTTTTTTGATGTAGTCTTTTGAAGTTTTCATATCTGGATTTAACTCCAGTGCTTTTTTAAAATTAATAAGCGCATTATTATAATCTTCGGACACAAAATAAGCTTCACCCAAGCTATCGAATAAATTAGCATTTTCATGAAATTCTTCCGTTAAAAACTTGAATACTTCTAGCGCTTTTTGGTTTTGCTTCTCGTTCAATAAATCGTAACCAAAATTATTTAAATCGTTCAATGCAAAATCATAGGTTACAGTATCTCTTTTACTGGCTCTGAAGTTCTGATAGGCTTTCGTAGGGTTTTCGTTAAAATCTATTCTGAATATTGATGTTAAATTAAGCTTAGGATATGTGATCACCATTGGTTCAATGTCTCTGAAGAATAATTTTACCCAATCATTTAATCCGGCATCTGATGTGTTATTAACCATTACAATAATTCCATAATCAGAATCTGGACAAATTAAAACACCGCTTTGTACTCTATTAGATGTTCCTGTTTTAGAATAATAATAGCCTTCTTTTTCAGCAAAACCCATATTTTGCCAAAGGTAACCAACCTGCTCATCTTCTTCTTTATCTTCAAAAAGCAAACGTGATGATTCCTTAATCCAAGGTTCATTTTTATTATCTACGAGATATTGCATGTATATAGCTAAATCTGGCAGTGTTGAAATCGCACCACCTGCTGCGCCATAAACCGGGTCAAAATCTATAGGCGACAATATATTCCCTTTATACCCATTTATTATTCGGTCCTTGTATTTTTGAGATTCGTCAAGATAAGTGTCATTCATTCCAAGTTCCTTGAAAAATACATTCATCTGCTCTTTAAAAGGTTTCTTATTTACTTTTTCTAAAATGTATGCTAGCAACTCTGGCCCAAGCGAATTATATGCATATACTGTTCCTGGTTTTTTATTAACCTCAACCTCTTTGAGTTCCAATAATAAATCATCTATGGTGTAAAAATCTGTTTTAAAATCGTATGTCCCATGTGTTACCTTATATCTGATAGCTTCAAAACCTTTTGTAAGTTTATTTTTTAAACCCATGCTATGGGTTAATAGATGCTGAATCGTAATTGGATGTCCTTCAAATTCTAGGTTTGAATAATCACCATCTAAATACTTTCGGATATCATCGTCCAAACCAATTTCACCAGTCAAAACAGCTTTTGCCACTAAAGAGCCTGTGAAGGTTTTAGTGATAGATGCTATTTCGTAAAGTGAACTATCATTAGGTTTATTATTGCCATCTTTATCAATTGTACCATAATAATTTTGATACATCTCGCCATCCTTATAAATAGCTACTGCAAATGAATTAGAATTCCCTTTTTTAAGAATATCCTCTGAATAAGAATCAACTAATTCTGTTAGTTTTTCAAAAGTCAAATTAGTCGGAGTAGTTTCCGTTTTCTGATTCTTTTTTTGATTACAACTTAAAACCAGTAGAATTAAGAATAGAAAATATAATGTGTTTTTCATGATAGTGTATAAAAAGATAGTCTTTTGGATTACTATAATATTGGTCTAAGATATCCCTAAAATTTCAAAAATTAAAGCCTATTAACTTTGAAATTATTGCACCTATTAGTATTGCAGCAAAAGAAATAATAAAATAAAGTATGTAGAATAAAATCTGAATTAAGATGTATCTCAAAAAAATATTTACAAATCTCTTTCCTTTAAAAAATTGCCAATATGTCAATAAGCTGTATCCAATGCTACTTACCAAAATAGCTATCGTTAATATTTCCTGATTAAAAAAGAAAGTACAAGTGAACAGCATTATCATTGTAAACTGTTGCCCTGTAATATATAACTGCAGAACTATATGCTCATAGAAATTGTATTTTGTTTTAAAGAATGCTATGTAAGATGCCAATGAATAGATTGGCACAAATAGAAACACCAAATAGGTTTGATTGGTTTTTAACCAGTCAAAAATTCCACTATCTGTTAGCTTAAATTTAGCTTTTTCTTGATTAGCATTATCAAAACCCTCCTTAACATTGTTTAAAATTTCAGCAAGAAACGAATCAACATTCAATAAGTAAGAAACAAATATGTAAATAGTTGTAGTAACAAGTAGGAATGATAAAGGCTTATAAAAGGGTTTTCTTTTTCCGTCTATAAAATCTCTAATTGCATGTCCAGGCCTAACAAAAAGCTCTTTTATTGTAAATAAAAAACCTCTATTAATTTGAAAGATGTTATTTTGAAATTCATCCTTTAGCGTTCTAAAACTAATAGCACTAACCGATTTTCTCTGACCACACTTTGAGCAAAAATTCTCAGTTACTGAATTTCCACAATTTTTACAATTCATCATTCAAATTTAGTTCACTTAGAAGTATTCATTTTGCTTCAAATCAAACCAAATTGTTCAAAATGATGGTTCAGATGCTTTCGCTCCAATAAATACCATTCATATCTATTCAGCTCTCCAAATACCATATTAGCTAGTTTAGCATCTGGGTTTTCTTTAAAGTATTCTAAATATGCGTTTCGCTGTTCCTTAAATTTTTCAATAGCAACAGCTAAATTTTCATGCTTCAAATCATCCAGCGTGTCTTTTTCTAGCAACGGAAACTGACTGTTCTTCGGGAATTTTTGATAATTCCAAAGGCTATTTTTTACTTTTTCCAAAATCTTTTCTGGTGTAGAAATTTCAAAATCTTGAATTTCGCCAGCAGCTATTTTATAGGTGTATTCCAAATGTTCAACCATGTGTTGTGGTGTCATTATTCCCCATTTTGGTTTTAGGTCATCAGACAGTTTTGATAGACATTCGTCAATCTTACTATCTGTCATTTCCGCAAACGTTTCTTGCTTTTTTTGAACCATTGTCAAAATGGTAGCAACCGCCACTAACGGACTATCTTTATCTGTTTTTTGACTTTCTGGTCTGTTTTCAAAATTCCCATCAAACACTTCTACATGCCATTTTACGATTCCGCTTGGATGTTCGGCTGAAGCCACATCACGGTCTACTTTTTCTTTACATGTTAAACGTACGTAAATCGTATCGTTATGATATAACGGTCTTAAAAACCGAATACTATCTAATCCGTAATTGGCGGCTACAGGTCCTTTATTAGGATAAACGAATAATCCTGCTGCTGCAGAAATAATAAAATAACCATGTGCTGTTCTTTTTTCGAAAATACTGCCGTCTAAGGATGTAATATCTGTATGCGCATAGAAATGGTCCCAAGTTAAATTGGCAAAATTCTGAATGTCGTTATCAGTTAAAGTACGCTTATGCGTTTTCATTGACATACCAGCTTCGATATCTTCCCAATGGTATTTAAATGGATGCTCTTCTGCTTCAGTATACTTTGCATTCTGCTGATAAACTCCAGTAATCTCCGTAATTGTTGTTGGTGAACCCTGAATAGCTGTACGTTGTAAATAATGTTTTATACCACGCATTCCTCCCATTTCTTCACCACCACCTGCACGACCTGGACCACCATGAACTAAATAAGGTAATGGTGAACCATGTCCTGTACTTTCTTTAGCACTTTCTCTATTCAATACTAAAATTCGACCGTGATGCGATGCAGCATTAACCACATAATCTTTGGCAATGCCATCATCATTAGTTGCAATTGAAGACACTAACGACCCTTTACCCATTTGCGCTAAAGTTATCGCTTCATCTAAATTTTTATATGGCATAATGGTACTTACTGGACCAAATGCTTCACGTTCATGAATAATGGTATTCTGAAACGGATGGTCTGCTCTTAATACAATTGGGCTTATAAATGCACCTTTTTTGGCATCTGCTCCTATGGTTTCAATCTTATCTAAATCACCATAAACAATCTGAGCTTCTTTTGCCAAGTCATTGACCGAATCTCTTACAGCTTGCACCTGCTGTTGACTTACTAAAGAACCCATTCGGACTTCTTTTAATCTTGGGTCACCAATCGTTACTTTATCTAAGGCTTTACCTAATGAAATTTGAACGTCTTCAACTAGATTTTCTGGAACAATGATACGTCTAATTGCTGTACATTTTTGGCCAGCTTTTACGGTCATTTCTTTTCTAACTTCTTTGATGAATAAATCAAATTCTGGTGTTCCAGGAACTGCATCTTCTCCTAAAATGGATGCATTTAATGAATCTGCTTCCATCGTGAATGGCACAGATTCTTGTATTATTCTTGGGTGCGCTTTTAGTAAACGACCTGTTTGTGCAGAACCTGTAAAGGTTACGACATCTTGAGATTCAACGGTATCTAGTATTGTTTTAACTGTTCCGTTGATGATTTGAAGTGCACCTTCTGGTAAAATTTTAGAATCTATAATTACTCTTGCCACAGCTTCCGCTAAATACGATGATGACGGTGCAGGTAGTACCACTGCAGGAACTCCAGCCATCCAGTTTACAGCGCATTTTTCTAACATTCCCCAAACTGGGAAATTAAAGGCATTAATATGCACTGCAACGCCTCGTTTTGGCACCATAATATGGTGTGCCATAAAACGTCCACCACGAGATAAATCGACAGCATCACCTTCTATATGATAGGGTTGGTTTGGGAATAATTTTCTTAAAGACGCATTAGCGAATAAGTTACCAAAACCACCTTCAATATCTATCCAACTGTCTACTTTTGTAGCTCCTGTTCTATAACTTAAATCATAAAATGCATCTTTTCGTTTTGTGAGATATAATGCTAATTTCTTAAGCATATTTCCACGTTCTTGAAACGTCATCTTACGAAGCTGCTCGCCTCCTTTGGTGCGTCCGTAGTTTAGAATTTCAGGGATATCTAATCCTTCAATGGCTACGCTTGTGAACGCCTCGCCTGTTACGGCGTCAAGGATTGGTGTTCCTTCTTCTTTTCCTGTAGTCCAATTGCCTTGAACGTAATGCTGTATTTTTTCCATAATTAAACGCGTTCTATAATTGCTGCATAACCTTGCCCAACACCAATACACATCGTTACTAATGCATATCTTTTATTTTGCTCATGTAATTCCAATGCTGCTGAATACGCAATACGTGCTCCAGTGACTCCAAGTGGATGACCAATAGCAATCGAACCACCATTTGGGTTTAATCTTGAATCATCATCTGCTAATCCCCATGCTCTTGTGCATGCTAATGCTTGTGCTGCGAATGCTTCGTTAAGCTCAATCACATCGATATCAACCATACTTAATCCAGCTTTTTCTAGTGCTTTATTAGAAGCCTGAACTGGACCGATTCCCATAATTCGTGGCTCTACGCCAACGACTGCAGAACTTACTATTCTTGCTAATGGTTTTAAATTATACTTTTTGACAGCATCTCCTGATGCTATTATTGTAGCTGCTGCACCATCATTTAATCCTGATGAATTACCTGCAGTAACGCTTCCGCCTTCTTTTTTAAAGGCTGCTCTTAATTTTCCTAAAACTTCAAGGGATGAATTTGGTTTTACAAATTCATCTTTTGAAAATTGAATTGGGTCTTTTTTACGTTGCGGAATTTCTACAGTAACTATCTCTTTTGCCAAACGTCCATTTTCTTGTGCTTTGGATGCTTTCATTTGACTCCAATATGCAAACTTGTCTTGGTCTTCTCGAGAGATATTATATTTCTCAACAAGATTTTCAGCAGTATTTCCCATACCATCAGTACCATATAGCTTATGCATTTTAGGATTTACAAAACGCCACCCAAACGTAGAGTCATACATTTTAGAATCACCTCCAAATGCTGTTGATGGTTTTGCCATGACGTATGGTCCGCGAGTCATATTCTCAACACCACCAGAAATAAATAGGTCGCCATCTCCTGCTTTTATAGCACGATTGGCATGAATGATTGCTGACAATCCTGAGCTACATAATCGATTTACGGTTTCGCCTGGAACTGTAAATGGTAATCCCGCTAATAAAGATGACATACGCGCTACATTACGATTGTCTTCTCCTGCTTGATTAGCACAGCCTATAATTACATCGTCATAAGCTTCCTTTGGGATGTTTGGATTACGTTTTACAACTTCTGCAATTACCAATGCTCCTAAATCGTCTGTACGAACAGCAGATAAGGTACCTTTATAATTTCCTATTGGTGTGCGGATTCCGTCTATTATATATGCTTCTTTCATTATTCTTTTAATTTAGCAGATAATACAGCTTTTTCAATTAATGGTTTCATGATTTTTTCTTCTTCAGTCTTATAAAAACTATTAAGAACTAATGTAGAATTAGTATTTATTTCCTTACAATATATCGCTATCGTATACTCTACATCATCATTTACTTGTGTTGTTCTCATCAACAACATCTTTACGTCATTAATTTCAATTTCTTCCTTATAACTTTCTTTTTGACTTTCCAACATTCTTTTCTTTAGTTCGCCATAGGATTTAGGCAGCAAATTAAACTGCATTGCCGAAGATTGAGTTTCGGTGAAATAAGAATTTTCCTTTTTATGAATATAAATAGATTCATCTACTTCAATATCAAATTTTACATCTTCAAAATTCAATTTATTTACTTGGCTAAAAGCAATAAAGCTAAATGTTAATACAAATAAGAATATCAATTTCTTCATTCTTCCCAATCTTTTTGAGTTCTATAAACCACACCTTTAAAAAGTGCTACTAATTCATCTCCGCGTTTTACTTCGATGATATTAAATCCTAATTTATTATTTACTTTTTCAATAACTGATTCAGCCACCAAATAATCTCCTTCTTCTAGAGCTTCAATATGATTAATACTAGTTTCAATAGAAACTGCATATTTTCCATGTGTGTTTGCAGCAAATCCGAATGCTGTATCTGCTAACGAATAGCTAATACCTCCATGTGCTTTGTTCATGCTATTTAGCATGTCTTTTCTGATGGTCATTGCCACTTTACAACGTCCTATTTCGCATTCAAGGATTTCAATCCCTAACCAAGTACTGTAAGCATCTTGACTCAACATTTTATATGGAATGGCTTCGCCTTTCATTAAAAAAATGTTTTATGTTCTCTACTCATTTTTCGTAATAATGGACTGCATCGATATCTATCTTCATGATATTCTTCGTACAATCTATCTAACGCTGTAACACATTTATCGATTCCTATTTCATCTGCCCACGACAATAATCCCTTTGGATAATTAACTCCTTTGGTCATGGCATTATCTATATCTTCAGCTGAAGCAATATTTAAAAATAATGCATCTGCTGCTTCATTAATTAACATCACCAAAACACGATTAAAAATTTGCTCTGCTAAAGCTTTATCTTCTACTGGATTTGGTTTAGTTGCACCTTCTGAGTAATCATAATAGCCTTTACCAGATTTGCGTCCTAAATAACCTGCCTCAGCAAAACGCTTTTGAGTAAATGCTGGCTTATATCTTGGGTCGAAATAAAATGCTGTAAACACAGTTTCTGTTACTGTATAATTAACATCGTTGCCAATGAAATCCATCAATTCGAATGGTCCCATTCTAAATCCGCCAATAGTTTTTAAACTCCAATCGATGGTAGCAAAATCTGCAATGCCTTCTTCATAAATTCTTAAGGCTTCACCATAAAATGGTCGTGCCACGCGATTTACGATAAAACCAGGTGTATCTTTAGCAACTGCTACCACTTTTTTCCAATTAGAAATAGTATCAATTGATTTTTGAAGTACGTCATCAGATGTTTGAATTGCAGGAATGACCTCAACCAGTTTCATTAAAGGTGCTGGGTTGAAAAAGTGAATTCCAACACAACGTTCTGGTTTCTCTAAAGATGCGGCAATAGATGCTATCGATAAACTTGAGGTATTAGATGCGATGATACAATCATCTGCAACGTAACTTTCAAGTTCTGAAAACACTTTCTTTTTGATTTCAAGGTTTTCAATAATAGCCTCAATTGTGAGATTTGAATCAGACAAATCTTTCAAGTTATTTACATAGCTGATGTTTGATTGAATTCTGATTTTTTCATCAACATCAATTCGTCCTTTTTCAATTAATCTATTTAAGATTTTTTCGAGAGACGCTTGAGCTTTATCTAAAGCAGTTTGATTAGTATCGTATAATTTTACCTGACAACCAGCAGTAGCAGCAACTTGTGCGATACCACTTCCCATTGTTCCAGAACCTATAATTCCTACGTTCATAGTTTTATATTAAAAAGGTAAATTCTTAACATCGACGTTTCCGCCCGATAAGATAATCCCTATTTTTTTATTTTGAAATTCTTCTTTATTCTTTAATACTGCTGCAAACGGTACAGCACATGAAGGCTCAATAATAATCTTCATTCGCTCCCAAATCAGTTGCATCGCATTTACAATTTCATCTTCCTCAACACGGATAATCTTATCGACATACTTTTGAATAATCGGAAAATTCCTATCTCCCAAATGTGTTCTTAATCCGTCAGCGACCGTATGAAAACTATCATTAGTTTCTATTTTACCAGAAATTAAAGAGCGATATGCATCATCTGCTTCCATAGGTTCTCCTCCTATAACTTTGCAGTTATTTGAAAAATAATGTGCTGCTAAAGCTGTTCCTGCAATTAATCCTCCACCACCAACTGGTGTTAAAATTACGTCTAATTCTGGACATTCCTCTAACAATTCCATTGCAGCAGAACTATTGCCATAAATGACCTCATCTTGATTTGAAGGATGTAAAAAAGAGGCACCTTTTGCCTCCTTAATTTTATTTGCTGTTGCCTCTCGAGCTTGAGGTGTAGATTCGCATTCTATTATCTCACCTTCATAAGTTTTTACACCATCTTTTTTGACTTGAGGTGCATTTTCTGGCATTACGATATACGCCTTTACACCTAATTTCTGAGCAGCTTTCGATACGGCTTGCGCAAAGTTCCCTGAAGAATGTGTTACCACACCACGTTGTCGTTCTTCTTCAGATAAGGATAAAATCGCATTAGCTGCACCACGCATTTTAAAGGCACCCATTTTTTGAAAGTTCTCACATTTAAATACAATGTCTGCTCCAACCATTTCATTTATCAGGCTTGAGCTTAGAACTGGTGTTTTATGAATAAATGGTTTTATTCTATTGTGAACTTCTATGAGGCTATCTTTATTCAATTAGTTGCCTTTGAAATTTGGTTTACGTTTTTCAATAAATGCTGCAACTCCTTCTGCATAGTCATTACTACTCGCTGCCTCTATTTGTAATTTAGACTCTAAAGCCAATTGCTCATCTAAGGTATTTGTCATAGAGCTATTAAATAATTCCTTTATTAAACCTAAAGCTTTTGTCGGCATATTAGCTAGCTTAATTGCTAGTTTAGAAACCATTTCCTCAAATTCCTCTACTGTGACAGATTTATAAATCATTCCCATTTTTTCAGCCTCTTCTGCAGAAATCTTATCACCCAACATGGCTAAAGCTTGTGCTTTCTGAAAACCAATAAGTCTAGGCAAAAAGAATGTACCAGCACTATCTGGAACCAAACCAATTAAACTAAAGGCTTGAATAAAACTCACTTTCTCATGAGCCACAACAATATCACAAGCTAATGCGATGTTAGCTCCTGCTCCAGCAGCAACTCCGTTTACTGCTCCAATAATAGGTTTCTTGATTGAACGTATTCTTGTAATGATGGGATTATAGTGCTCTTCTAAAATCTTTTTAAATCCTGGATTTAATTCAGGATCTGTCACTTCTTTTAGATCTTGACCAGCGCAAAATGCTTTGCCATTTCCGGTTAAAACGATTGCTCTTACGTTTGAATTGGTTTCGCAATCATCTAAAATAGATTGAAGACTTAATGCCATTTCGCGATTGAAACTATTGAATACTTCTGGTCGGTTTAGCGTAATGTGCGCTACTTTATTTTCAATCTTTAATACAATTGAACTGTTACTCATAATTAAGTTTTTGTTATCTATTTAAGACATTTAAAATAATCAAAAGGCTCTTGACAATCGTCACATTGAAATTGAGCTTTACATGCCGTAGAACCAAACTGACTAACTAGTCTCGTATTTTGAGAACCACAATTAGTACATTTTACAATGCGTTTACCATTAAGCAATACATCTTTATCAGCTTCAGCATCTAAAGGTGCGGCGATTCCGTAATCTTCTAATGCTTTTCGACCTCTTGGTGTAATCCAATCTGTTGTCCAAGCTGGATGTAGAATTAAATCAATTTCTGATTTGTATCCTGCTTCGCTAAGTGCTTTTTTGATATCATCACCAATGACATCCATTGCCGGGCAGCCACTATATGTTGGTGTAATTTCAACTTTTACAATATTATTATCAATTATAGCAGAACGAACAACACCCATATCCATTATAGACAAAACTGGAATTTCAGGGTCTGAAACCTGTTCCAGAATTGCAATTAGTCTTTCGTCAATATTTTGTTCTGTAGATATCATTCTACCATTCCATATTCGGGTATGTCCGTTGCATGTATTGTAAATCGCTTAATAAAAATCCTAAATGTTCAGTATGGATTCCTTGCTTTCCACCTTTTTGAAAGTATTTAGATTCCGGCACTTGCAATGTTGCTTCCTCTAATACTTGAGAAACTGCTCTGTAATACGCTTCTTTAAGCTTTGTTACATCAACACCAATTCCTTGAGAAACCATAGCTTTATCTGCATCTGTTTGATGAAATAACTCATCTGTGTAAGCCCATAAATCATTTATAGCTTCTTGCATCTTTTCTTTACTCTCATCGGTACCATCACCTAAGCGCTTAATCCAGTCTGAAGAAAAACGCTCATGATAACTTACTTCTTTAACACACTTATTAGCAATTGCTGACAGTGTTAAATCTGTACTTTTCTGAAGTTCTTTTAAAAATGCCAAATGATAAACATCAAATAAAAATTGTCGTCCAAGTGTATATGCAAAGTTTGTGTTTGGCTGTTCTACCAATAATACGTTCTTGTATTCGCGTTCCTTACGAAGCATTGCGATATCATCTTCTGTTCTTCCGTCGCCAGCAATCTTACTCGCATATTGAAAATAACTCCGCACTTGCCCAAATAAATCTAATGAGATATTAGTACATGCGATATCTGTCTCCAAACTTGGCCCATGTCCGCAAAGCTCGCCCATTCTTTGTCCAAGAATTAAACTATTGTCTGCAATACCTAATATGTAATTGTATAAGTTTTCGTTTTTCATTACATGTGTTTTACTTCGTCTGGTAAATCATAAAATGTTGGGTGACGATACACCTTGTCTTGAGCTGGCTCAAATAACTCACCATTGTTCTCAGGATTGGATGCCGTAATATGCTTAGATTCTACAACCCAAATACTCACACCTTCATTTCTTCTCGTATATACATCGCGTGCGTTTTCAAGCGCCATATCAGAATCCGCAGCATGTAAACTACCACAATGTCTGTGTTCTAATCCGTTTTTACTTCTCACGAAGATTTCCCATAAGGGCCAGTTTTTTGTTCCCATAATATTTTGAATATACCTACAAGGTTTTGAAAACCTTGCAAGAATTTAAACTGCTTGTTTTTCTTTTCTCTCTCGCTTTTTATCTGCATGCGCCATTGCTGCATTTCGAACCCATTCACCACGATCCCATGCACCAACTCTTGCTTTCATACGCTCTTTGTTCATCGGACCATGACCTTTTACAACTTGCCAAAACTCATCCCAGTCTATTTCTCCAAAATCATAACTTCCACGCTCTTCATTCCATTTTAAATCTGGGTCTGGAATTGTTAATCCAATTAATTCTGCTTGTGGAACTGTTTGGTCAATGAATTGCTGACGTAAATCGTCGTTAGATTTACGCTTTAATTTCCATTTCATAGATTGCTCGGTGTGAACCGAAACATCATCAGTAGGACCTAACATCATTAAGCTTGGCCACCACCATCTGTTCAATGCATCTTGAGCCATATCTTTTTGCTCTGGTGTTCCGTTGGCTAATTTCATCATGATTTCGAAACCTTGACGTTGGTGAAAACTTTCTTCTTTACACACACGAATCATTGCTCTTGCATATGGTCCATAAGATGTATTACATAACGGTACTTGGTTAATAATTGCTGCGCCATCTACTAACCAACCAATTGCTCCCATGTCTGCCCAAGTGATAGTAGGATAATTAAATATTGAAGAATATTTTGCTTTACCTGTATGTAATTGCTCATACATTTCGTCCCTAGAAATTCCTAAAGTTTCTGTTGCAGAATACAAGTACAGTCCATGACCAGCTTCGTCTTGTACTTTTGCTAATAAAGCAACTTTACGTCTTAACGAAGGTGCTCTCGTAATCCAATTACCTTCTGGTAACATGCCTACAATTTCAGAATGTGCGTGTTGTGACATTTGACGAATGTGTGTTTTGCGATACTTCTCTGGCATCCAATCTTTAGGTTCGATTTTTTCGTCTCGAGCGATACGCTCATCAAATTGTCTTTCTAAACTTCTAATTTGTTCTTCACTCATTGTTTTTAGCTTTTAGCTGTTGGCTTTTGACCACAAGCGAGTTAATTTTTCTTTTTCAATATATTTTAAACATCAAAATCTACAACAACCTTATCAGTTGTTGGTACTGCCTGGCAACTTAGTACCAGATTTTGACTTACTTCTTTTTCATCTAAAGCGTAGTTGATTTTCATTTCAACTTCACCTTGTTTTACTTCACATTTACATGTACTACATACGCCTCCTTTACATGCAAATGGCAAATCTGCTCCTGCATCTAGTGCTGCATCAAGAATGTTGTCGAACTCTTTGGTCATGGTAAACAAAAATTCTTTACCACCATCTACAATGGTTACTTCCGTTCCTTCAACATTCTGCTGTGCTAAGCGCTCTGCGCGTTTCATATCTTCTTCAGATAATCCTTTGACGAATAATTCGAAATGGACTAAATCTGTTGATAATCCTGCATTAACCAAATAGTCACTTACAAAGTTTATCATCTTCTCTGGCCCACATAAAAACACCTCATTGGTATCCGGAATATCAATAAAAGTTTTAGTTAAAACCTTCATTTTCTCTTCATCAAAACGACCATTAAATAATTCGATATCTCGTTTCTCTTTAGTTAAGAAATAATAGATTTCGAATCTTCCAAAATATGTATTTCTGAGTTGTTCTAGCTCTTCCTTAAAGATAATAGATTTTGCTGTCTTATTAACATAGAAGAGTTTACAAGTAGAATTTGGCTCGGCTTCTAAATGTGTTTTTACCATTGACAGTACTGGTGTAATACCACTACCAGCTGCAAAAAATAAATAATTTTTAGCTTTTTCAGGCTGACATTCTACCCCAAAAACACCACTTGGTGCCATGACTTCTAAAGTATCTCCTGTTTTTAGGTCTTCGTTTACAAAGGTTGAAAATTTACCTCCAGGGATTTGCTTTACGGCAACTTTCCATTGCTTATCGATTGGACTTGAGCATAACGAATATGAACGACGAACATCCTCATCATTAATATCTGCCTTTAATGTTAAATGCTGCCCTTGATGAAATGCAAATTCCTTTTGTAATTCCTCAGGAACATCAAAGGTAATTACAGAAGTATCTTCTGTTTCTTTGTAGATATCTGCTATTCTTAAGTTATGAAAATCAGCCATAAATTTTACAATAATCATAAACTAACACTTGTTAGTTTATTGAGCAAAGTTATAAAATAAAATGCAAACTATTTGTTAATTCCTTTAATGAGGATTTGAGATAAACTTTCTGTTAACTCTTGCTGATTTATAATTTCTTTTTTTGGCAACCACAAATAGAGCGAACGCAATGTAGAAAGCATCGAAAACATAAGCACATCTGGCTTTACAGATTTTAGTTCGTTATTAGCAATGCCATCTTCAATAATTCTGAGATAGTTAGCTTCATAATCATTCCTCAGTTTTAGATAATACTCTAGTTTATTCTCTAAATGCATCCAATCAGAATTTAATGCTGCTAGTCCATCTGTATTCTCCGTTGCTATTTTTACGTGTAAACCAATAATTTGTTCTAATCTACCAATAGAATTTGTATCGCTATCCATGATTTTTTGCATTCCAATTGTAAAATCTTCAGCAATTGCAATGACAATGTCTTGCAAAATGGCTTGTTTGGAACTGATATGATTATAAAGACTTGCAGCTTTTATATCCATAGCTTTTGCCAAATCTCTCATGGTCACAGCACTATAGCCTTTGCTTTTAAAAAGCTTGGCAGCAACTCTAATAATTTCTTGTTTTCTTGTTTCTTTTGGCATTAACAGTATGCTATAAAAGTGTTAATTGGTATGTTATTACTTTAAAACTAGCTTCTAAATCAATAATTTTACGTTTTACAAATATAAGGATGACCAACGAGATAGTTTCTAACCCATTAATTGACAGATTACCTCTGCATTTAAAGCAGTTTATAAAACCTCAAGATTACAAGGATTATTCAGCCATAAATCAAGCTGTTTGGCGCTTTGTTATGCGAAAAAATGTCTCTTATTTAAGCAAAGTTGCACATAAATCATACACAAGAGGATTAGACATGACTGGTATTTCTATAGATGACATTCCGAGCATGTATGGTATGAATCGGATTCTTAAGGAAATTGGGTGGGCAGCAGTCGCTGTAGATGGATTTATTCCACCTAATGCGTTTATGGAGTTTCAGGCTTATAAAGTTTTAGTAATTGCAAGCGATATACGTCAATTAGAAAATATTGAATACACACCAGCTCCAGACATTATTCATGAAGCGGCTGGTCACGCGCCAATAATAGCTAATCCAGATTACGCTGAATATTTAAGACGTTTTGGTGAAGTTGGCGCGAAAGCCATTTTATCATCTCATGACAATGATATGTATGAAGCAGTAAGAAAGCTTTCTATATTAAAAGAGGCAAAAAACTCAACGCAAGAAGAGATTGAGAACGCTGAAAATGAAGTTAACAGCCTTCAAAATAAAAAAGTGCCGCTATCTGAAATGGCGCAAATCCGAAATTTGCATTGGTGGACTGTTGAATATGGATTAATAGGAACAGTAGACAATCCTAAACTATATGGCGCTGGATTATTGTCATCTATTGGAGAAAGCAAATGGTGCGTCTCTGATAAAGTCGAAAAAATAACATATTCTATAAAAGCAGCTGAAACAGAATTTGATATAACTAAACCACAACCTCAGTTATTTGTAACACCAGATTTCTCTTATCTCATGCAGGTTCTTGACGAGTTTGCAAGCACTATGGCATTAAGAAAAGGTGGCTGGCGAGGTTTAAATAAACTCATCGATTCCAAAAAAATTGGAACCATTGAATTGAATACAGGTTTGCAAATCTCTGGTGTTTTTACAAAGATGATTAGAGACGAAGACAACAATGTCGTTTTCTTTAAAACAGAAGGTCCAACAGCATTAGCAAATCGTGAAAAGGAATTGATAGGCCATGGCACTGAAACACACAGTAACGGATTTAGCTCTCCAATCGGGAAGCTAAAAGGTATCAATCTTGCGATTGAAAATATGGGGCCACGTGACTTAAAAGCTTATAACTTTTATGACAATAAACGTATTTCTTTTGAGTATGAAAGTGGAATAACCGTAGAAGGTCTAAACATCACAGGAATTAGAAATCTTCAGGGTAAGTTAATTTTAATTCAGTTTGAAGATTGCACAGTTAAGTATAAAGACGAAGTTTTGTTTTCTCCTGAGGATGGTACTTTTGATTTAGCGGTTGGCTCTTCAATTGTATCCGCATATGCCGGAAGTGCTGACTACCTGTCTTTTGAGAACCTATACCATATCTCGGAGAACAAAACAGTCCAACCTGAAACCGATGAAACTAAAATAAAGCTAGAAAAACTATACCAAAGCATCAGAGATTTACGAGTAAACGATTCAGCTTCAGAAAAAGATTTAGAATCAATTTTTAAAGAACTAAAAACGAATCATAAAGGTGATTGGTTGTCCCCTCTGGAAATCTTAGAATTGAGTGAAAAATTAAGTTATTCAGAATTAAGACTGAAAGTTTTAACATACTTAAACGAACAAAAATCTAAGCAACCTAAAATCGCTCACCTTATAGATGATGGCTTAGAAATTATAAACGACAACAATTAGATTATGGGATTATTTGATTTTTTATTCGGAAAAAAAATAAACCAAACAAAAGCGTATTTAGACAAAGGCGCAGTTATATTAGATGTACGTACGCAAAAGGAATACGATGCCAATCATAAAGAAGGTGCAATTCTTATTCCTGTTTCAGAATTAAAAAATAGATTAAAAGAAGTCAAAGACTTAAACAAGCCTATTGTAGCTCATTGCAAAAGTGGAATACGCTCAGCACAAGCGACTCAATTATTAAAGGCAAATGGTATTGATGCCATAAATGGTGGCGGCATTACCACTTTAAAAAAAGCGCTACAGTAACAAGCGCTCAAAATCATCTTCAGTTTTCACTTTATTGCCTTTAAATACTAGCTTCCACCCAAGAGATTCTGTGAGTATATAAAACTTTGCCAACTCACTTATTAATCTATTCTGAGCATTAGATACCAATGTAGATTTCTCGATTTTTGCTTTTAGTGATATATTAACCGTTTCTTTAATACTGTTATAATCCTCAGCTTCAAATTGATTTAAGAAATCATCTTGGATGTCATAATACTCTAAATCTGGGTTGATAGAAATTTCATGCTCAGGAATTGATAAAATCTGTAATGTCTTTGTCTCTTCATCTAGTTTGTAGGTCAATTTTTCTAAGTCATAGGCAATAGACACTTTTGCGTTAACTACTACGATTGCTTTTTTTTCTGCGGTTAAATATTCTCCAAAAATTTCTTTAGAATTTTCATAATTAAAAACCTCAGAAAAGTGACCCTCAGAAACAACTAGCTTAGACACATTTTTTAATTGTTCTTGTATTAAATCTGAAGAGTTATTAATAACCACTGTAGACTCATATGTACATTGTCTGTAAACCAACACTATTGTAATGGTTAGTAATACGCCGAATAGAAATTTTTTCATATTTGAAATTTACAATAATTTATAATTTTACTCAAAAACCCGTTGATTATAAGTAATTCAATCACTTCACCGACAAAAACCATCTGGTTAGCTAAAAGTGAAAATTAATAATTTTTCTGATGTAAGTAACACATATACCTTTGACCAATAACATTAAAAATCAATTATTTTGTTTTTCAAAAATAAGGCTATAAAAATTTTATGCCTGTCATTTTTTTTTATTCTATTCTCTGATTTCTAATTGTCAAAAATCTGAAATATTTAAAAATGTAAATGTACTTGCAAAAGAATTAGACCATAAGCTTAACGAAACGTCAGATAGCTTAGTTTTAAAAGGAGAAAGAACTATCTATAAAGTAGAGATTCTTAATTCTGAATTCAGTAGAGAATTTAAATACAATTCTAATTTTGTAAAAGTTCCTATTAGCGACTTACCAATCGGTCGATATACTGTTTCTGTAAGATTACAGAATAAGCTCATTTTAATTCACCTTTTTAGGAAAGAATCTTTTAAAGGTGTTAAGCTGTATGACCCAGAGTTAAATCTTACTGCAAAAGTTGATATTTCAAACAATTTTAAAAACCAAAAAAATATATCTAAGCTTGACGATAACAATAAATTTATAGGTAAAAAAAGAGGTAATATTACTAAAAGTGGCACAAAAAGAATCGTTAAAGGATACTGGGTTTTAAAAACGTCTCAAGGACGTATTGGCAAGAAAATAGTTAGACATTTTGCTGCAAAAGAAGACTTGGATAAGTTAATATCAAGGATAAATCTCGAACACCGAACACTGTCAGGAAAATACAATACTCTTAAAATATGGGAAGTATATAATTTAGATATGTTTAAAAAAGAGCACGCTAAAAACAGTGATTACTTAAAAGTTACTGATTCTCCTTATTTCAATTTTGACCCTTATTATTCGAGTGAAGTTAAGGTTGAAACAATACAGGTTAACTAAAAATAAATTAATACAACATAAAAATTTAGTATTTAAATTAAAAGAATTTACATTTAGCTCTCAGACCTGCAAACTAATAGAGTTTACATATTAATAAAACCTTTGTTTAATTTAAAAACTATAATACCCTTACTATTGTTATCGACCATGGCTTATGGTCAAAAATCTACATTGATACAGAATGTTAATTTTAGAGCTAAAGAGCTCAAACATTACTTAAACAAAGCTGAAGACAGTCTTATTCTTGAAGGTGAAAGAACTATTTACAAGGTGAATCTTTTTAATAAAGACTATGACGAAACCATCCAAGTAAATAATAAAAAAATCAGCATTCCTTTATATGACTTAGATATTGGCAGATACGTAATTGAGACTATTCTTCTTAATAAGCGAATAATCATAGTTCTTTTTAGAAATGAACCTTTTACTGACCTATCCGAAACTGAAATATCACCGAATATAGAAGATATTAGCGAGGTTATAGAAGAAGAAGAAGAAGAAGAAGTTGTTGTTACTATTATAGAAGAGAATCCTGTAGAAGACATCGAAAAAGAGAACAAAAAGAATAAAAGACCTATCAACTCTAAAAGCATAAGTGACTTACTCAATTACAAACGACCAATCGTAAAAAAAACATTTAAAAAGATAAAAGAAAAGGAACGTAAACATAATTACTGGGTATATTATGAAATTAATAGTGGTCACTACTCAAAAACAATAAGAAAAATGGCTACTAAAGAGGAAATTGACCGCTTAATTGCTAGAAATCAATTAGATGTAAAAACCCCAAAGGGCCAATCAAATGTCTTGAAAATATGGCAGATATATAATGCCAGTATGTTTTTAAAGCACAAAGAGTTAGACAAAAACTTTATTAATAAAGAATCGCCTTACTTTAATGAAAAACCCTATTACACAACAGAAAGCTATGGTTTTAGTTTTAAACTTCATCCAGCAGATTAGTCTTTTTTTAATTCTAATTTTTCAGCAAAATAATCACAAAAATCTTTCATAGTAGCTGTCATTTTTTCATCTTGTGTGGCTCTCTGAAATGTATCACTCATTGTTACCAAAGTTTGATGAAAAAATTGTTTCATCTCATCAACAGGCATGTCTTTTGTCCATAAGTCGATGCGTAAGGTTTCTTGAGTACTACTATCCCAAACAGATAACATCATAGCTTTTGCTTCTTCATTTTCTATGCCTCCATCTTGTGCTGACCATGTTAATTTTTCTGGCACACGGTTTTCGTCTAGCTCAACGTTTAACTCAATTTTAGACTTCATAATATTATATTATCGTTTAGGTTTGTATTTTGATTCTTTAAAGATTTGATCACTATCCGTTCTCATTAGTGTCATTATATCAACATCTGTTCTTTGGGTATAGGCTCTTACTATCTGCCAACCAATATATTGTCCTAATCGTCCAGGAGACTCATTATCGATATCTAAATAAAACTTCGAAAATGGCGCTGGCACTGTAAATCGTGTAAACAACTTTGTATCTGTACTAAATAACATTTCATTTTCTACAAAGTGACTCCATATTTGTGATTCATTCTTTTCTGCCCACAAAACATCTTCTTTTGTGTAACCTATTTTATCAGCATCAGAAAACTCAGGAATCATTATGTCTTTAAAATAAAGCAACTTTCCGTGATATATCATTTCATCTAAAAAAGTTTTTCTTTGAGATTGATATGCATATCTATTAGCATATTTTTCCGTAATCTCGGGAACAATTTGAGAAGGCTTCATCCTTTCTGCAAAATATACTGGTGTATTTTGGTAGAACTCGTGATTTTCACCTAAATAGTTCATTAGATTTATAATAAGTAAATCAGCTTGTAGCACTAATTTATTTTTATAATCAACGCCATCGGCAACGGTAATAACCCTAGGGACTTCAAACATTTTATCATAATACTTAAGACGTTTAAAAAGATTTTCGATGCTTTTCTTTTCAATCTTAAAATCTTTAAAAAGATTTTTCCCTTCAGCAAACATCTGTCTTTGCAAATCACTATTTATAGTATTAATCCATACCGAATCTGGTATTCTTTCAGGAAATAAAAACGGGAACACTTCTTTTACTTTTATTAAGTCTTGTTCATTAGTTTTAGATAACACCTCATCAAACCGCTCTACAGTAAAATTTACTTCTATTTTACTTATTTCTTTTTCAAGTGTGTTTTCATTTTCACAAGCTAAAAAAACACAAATTAACAGAAGACTTAAGATTTGAATAGGTTTGACTTTCATTTCAGAAATATTTTTAAAGCTTAATCCTTTACTTTATTTTTGTTTGCAAAGGTACACTTCTTACCCAAAAAACCCGAAGATTATGCAAACAGAAAAAGTTATAGATTATATTGTTAATTGGCTAAAAGATTATGCTGTAAACGCAAAAGTAAATGGTTTTGTTGTTGGAATTTCTGGCGGAATAGATTCTGCTGTGACTTCAATTCTTTGTGCAAAAACGGGTCTTAATGTTTTATGTATTGAAATGCCTATACATCAAGCTGCTAGTCATGTGTCTAGAGCCAACGAGCATATAGCTCAACTAAAAGAACGTTTTTCTAACGTTAAAGAAACTCGCGTAGACCTAACTCCTGTTTTTGAAGAATTTAAAACTGAAGTATCTTTAGATGGAAAACAAGCAACAGTAGATATGGCGCTTGCTAATACTAGAGCTAGATTAAGAATGACAACCTTATACTATCACGCAGGATTACTTGGATTATTAGTTGCAGGCACAGGTAATAAAGTAGAAGATTTTGGTGTAGGTTTTTATACAAAATATGGTGATGGTGGTGTAGACCTTAGTCCTATTGCAGATTTACTCAAATCTGAGGTATACGCCATTGGTGAAGCACTTAAAGTACCTAACTCCATAATGAAAGCTGCACCTAGCGATGGGCTGTTTGGAGACGCACGAAGTGACGAAGATCAAATTGGTGCATCCTATCCTGAATTAGAATGGGCTATGAAAATGAAAGATGAAGGTAAAACATCTGACGATTTTGAAGGTCGTCAAAAAGAAGTGTTTGATATTTTTATGAGTTACAATACATCAAACAAACACAAAATGATTCCTATACCAATTTGCGAAATTCCTAAAAAATTGATTTAAAAAACACAATATATTCAATTTTTTTAAAATATTATTACATTTTTGTTGTTTATTGCTAATCGATTCTTACTTTTGTTTAAGTAAATAACTAATCCCCTTAAACTTAACTATAATTAGTAATTACTAAACTAAGCATTATGCTAAAGATATTATTGGTAGACAGCCATCCTGTGATTCGCAGTGGATTAAAACACGCTTTTTCTAATCACTCTAATTACCAGATTGTTGGAGACTTAGGTAGTGGAATAGAAATTTTTGATTTTATTAGAAAAAATGAAGTAGACCTTATCATATCCGAAATAGACTTACCAGAACTTAATGGAATTACTGCGTTACGCGCCATTAAAAAAGAACATAAGTCTATAAAAATACTAATGTTTAGTCATCAGCCTGAAGAAATATATGCTATTAGCACACTAAAAGCTGGTGCATCAGGTTACCTTTCCAAAAGCTCTCCAATAGAAGAAATTGTAAAAGCTATAGACACTATAGCTACAGGTAATATTTACCTAAGCGAAAAAATGGACAAGCATTACAAGTATACAGATACATCAAAAAGTAGAACTCGTCTTTTTAAGCGACTGTCTACTCGAGAAGTAGAAGTACTAAAACTCCTTTCTATTGGTAAGAAAAATAAACATATCGCAGACGAGTTAGAAATCAACGAAAAAACCGTTAGCACCTATAAAGCTAGACTATTCAAAAAGTTGAATGTAGATAATGTTATAGATTTGGTTCATCAAGCAAAGCATCACGATCTAGCATAAACTTAGCCGCCTACTACCTTACCAAGTTTCCTTGATAGCAACATTTTTAGGCCCAAATAATCTTTGACATCTTCCATTAAGGACTTTGAATCTACATCTGTATTTAATGTTTCTTCTTTAAATGCCATTACTTTTTGATCTATCAAAAAACAACGCAAGCTTAATATTGTTTGGCTTACCAATTGCGGGACTGTATGACCTTTTTCTTTTGGTATAATTTGATTACGCTCCCAATCATGCAGACTGTACTTTTCATCATCCATTAAAATATTAGTCACCAAAGGCGCCATATTTTGGTCTAGGTTATTTATAAAGTCTTTTGCAGAAAACGCTTCGTTTTGATTTAAATTATCAATAATAGAATAGTATAAGGTTTTAAACTGAGCGTCACTAAATTGCATTTCATCTTCCTGAAGATCTAGATATACTTTTTCAAAAACCCGAGCTTCGTGTACAACAGGTTCTAAAATCAAATCACCTGAAGTTTCATCTTCTTTAAGTACTAAATCTTCAAATTTTTCGGTTTTGTTACCATACAGTAATAATATTTCGATGATTTTTCGCTCTAACTCGTACTGTATATCAACTTTTATTGTTGGTTTTGGCTCAGACTTTACAATATCAAACGCCTTACGTTCTTGCTTATAATTTTTATTAGCATCTTGAGCTTCCTTTTTATTAATCTGAGCCAAGGTGCTAAATAAAACAGACTCACTAATATCCATAATTCGAGCACACTCTTGGATATAAACTTCCTTTTTTATCTGATCAGGAATTTTTGCTATACTATTTACAATATCACGAATTGTCTCTGCCTTTTTTATGGGGTCGTTTTTAGTATCTTCAAATAAAAGTGATGCTTTAAACTGAATAAAATCTTTAGCATTTTCACTCAAATACTCAGTAACTTCTTGTAGTGTATTATTTTTAGCAAAACTGTCTGGGTCTTCGCCATCAGGAAATGTACAAACACGCACATTCATACCTTGCTCTAATATTAAGTCTATACCACGGATTGAAGCACGCATACCTGCTGCATCTCCATCAAAAAGAACAGTAATATTGTTTGTCAGACGTTTTATTAGTCTAATCTGATCTGGTGTTAAAGCTGTACCGGAAGACGATACTACGTTGGTAATACCACGTTGGTAAAACTGTATCACGTCTGTGTAACCTTCGACCAAATAACAGTTATCCTCTTTTGCAATGGTTTGCTTAGCAAAGTATAGACCATAAAGCACTTTACTTTTGTGGTAGATTTCACTTTCAGGAGAGTTAAGGTATTTAGCTGCCTTTTTATCGTTGCCCAAAATACGACCTCCAAACCCTAAAATACGACCACTCATACTATGAATCGGAAACATAACACGGCCTTTAAATCTATCAAAATGCTTCTCTGGCTTTACAATCGTTAAACCTGTACCTTTAAGAAATTCTATTTTATAACCATTTTTTAGAGCCTCATCTGTAAACGCTTGCCACTCATCAAGAGAATAGCCAAGCTGAAACTTTTTTATTGTTTCTATAGTAAAACCACGTTCTTTAAAATAGCTCAACCCAATGGCTTTACCTTTATCGGTTTTATGCATGGTTTTCTGAAAGTAATCATTAGCATATTCACTAACCATGTACAAACTCTCACGTGTGTCTGCCTTTGCTTTTTCTTCGTCAGTACGCTCAGTTTCTTCTATCTCAATGTTATACTTTTTGGCTAAGTATTTTATAGCTTCGGGATACGTAAAATGCTCATGCTCCATCAAAAAAGTCACAGCATTACCGCCTTTACCAGTCGAAAAATCTTTCCAGATTTGTTTAACAGGAGACACCATAAAACTTGGTGTACGTTCTTCGCTAAATGGGCTTAAACCTTTAAAGTTACTTCCAGATTTTTTGAGTTGTACAAAATCGCCAATAACCTCTTCTACTCGAGCGGTTTCAAAAACTTGGGCTATGGAATTTTGTGATATCAAGGTTAAAATCTAATAAGACAGTAAATTTAAGACAAAGTCTAAGTTTAAAAAATTAATGTTTATAAAGTTATTTTTAAGTTGTTGTAAAGCCAATTTTTAAAGCTGAAATAATAGCTATATATTTAGATTAGAAATCAATAAACACTACCAAAAGGTAGTATTATGACTAGCTGGTAATAAATACGAACAAAAACGAAACTAAACGAAACGAAATAATTTAGTAGAATTTTACCATTGCAAACTGAAAAAATAAAAACCATTTCAATAATAGCTACTAGTAATTTTCTTAGAGGTTACCATGACTACGTTGATTAATTAAATTATTTATGTATTTATTACTATTCATTGCTTTTATATTAATCGTAAGAATAGATAAAATCATGAAATATTTTCGTGATAAAAATTTAGGTTGGAAAGCCTATAAAAAAAACTACAAAGAAATAACCTACTCAGAAAAAATTGATGAGAAATGGTATCACATAAAAATTGATGCTGATATAAATATTGGAACATTTGAACCAAAATTCAAGAGCGAATCGGAGTGGTTGAGTTATCCTGAATGGGCTCATCATAGGGAAAAAGTAATAGAAAGAGTTAAGATGAGATATCCATTAAAAGATGAAGACTAACAACTGTATATGACATTAAAAAAACACCTTATTTTATTATTTTTAGGATTTAGTTTTTTATTCTCCTGCAAATCTTCAGATGAACAAAACGTTCACCTTAATATAGAAAAACAAACAAACGAAATTTTTGATAGAATAGTAAAAATCAGAAGAGATATTCATAAATATCCTGAATTAGCTGGAAACGAAAAAAGAACTTCAAAAATCATTGTAGACTATTTATCAAGTTTAGGGTTAGAAGTCAAAACAAGAGTAGCAGGCTATGGTGTCGTCGGTATACTAAAAGGTGAAAAAGAGGGAAAAAACATAGCTTAGAGAGCTGATATGGATGCTATACCTAGTGATCTCACTGACGACGTATCTTTTAGGTCAAAAAACGAAGGAATACAACACGGTTGCGGTCACGATATACATGTGGCTATTGGACTTGGAATAGCCGAAGTATTATCAAAAAACAAGGCATCTATTAAAGGCACAATCTATTTTATATTTCAACCTGAAGAGGAGACTTTTGTTGGTGCAAAAAATATGACAAATAGCAATCTGTTTTCAGAAATGAATATTGATGAAATATACACCTTACATGTGACAGCATTACCCGTGGGTCAGATAATGACTAAACCGAACGAACTATATGCTTACCAAAAATGGATGGAGATAAAATTTAATGATAAATTTTTAGAAGAAGATGCAGAAATCCTGTACAAGCAAATAAGAAATAAGACCCTACAAAAAAAAGAAGGTGTAAATCCTTGGGAAATTCCAATGGCGTTTGATTCTGTTGTTGGATTAAATAATCCTAATACTGTTTTTAAAGATTATCATTTCATGGAAGAAAACTTTATAATGAAACAAGATAATAACCAACTTGTGATAAAAGCATTTGCCTATGATACCAAAAAATCAAATCTAACTAATATTTTACCAAAAATAGAGCAAATAATTAGCGAATCAGAATACAAAGATAAGTTTATATCATTTATTCAAGAAAATCCTACGGTATTCAATGATAAGTTATTGACAGAAAATACCATTAATACGCTAAAAGATATTTATGGAAATAATTCTGTCGTAATGAATTATGGACAGATACCTTATTTCAATGATGACTTTATTTACTTTCAACAAAAAACTCCTGGTGTTTATTTTTTGCTTGGTGGTTCTAATCCTAAAAAGGGAATTAATGCAATGAATCAAGCACCAAATTTTAGGGTGGACGAAGAATGCATAAGAATAGTAGTTAAATCTTTTTCTTCATTGATTTTGGAAAGAGCTAATAGTAATTAAAGTAATATATAATACTTAGGCTGTTTTACAGACATAAAAAACCTTAATCTGTAAACAGATTAAGGCTTAATCAACTCAAAAACTTAATTGATTTAGTCTAAGTCCCAACGTAGACCTAATGAAATATTATTCTGATCAAAAGCTTGGTCTTTGAATAGTGGGTTTAAATCATACTTAGCATAGATAGCTAAATCTCCCCAACCAATATAACCGCTTAAACCATAAACAAAATTTGAAGCATTAAAGTTTCTTTTTTCTTTGTTTTTTACACGGTCACCATCAGCATCATCATAAACTAACTTCTGCATAGAACCCAACCTTACACCACCGTAACCACCAAGTCCTATTCTGAATTTATTATCCGTAAAGTAGCGTATACGATTTCCGTAGTCTTTTTTACGTGACGGTCCAAATTCAAAATGAACTGGTAAAACTAAGTTGGTAACCCTAAATTTTGCGCTTTTTAAATTACCCGAAAAATTTTGCAGCGTAGTCTGACTTCCATTTTCTACAAAAAACTGGTTATTTTTAATATCGAGTTTATTCCATTGGAAAGAGAAACCATAATTAATCCTAGCAAAATTAGATTCTTTAAAAATACGTGTTTGCCAAACCCAACCTAATTCTACAAATCCAGAACCTCCTAATTTGTATGGCGAATCATCTAAACCTTGCCCATCTCCAATGGCATTGTTAAAACCTAAAGCAAACACCATTCTGTTACTTGTACGGATGTCATATTTGGGTGGTTTTCTAGTATTTGATTTAATTGACAACCCAATACGTCCTCCGCCTTCAGTGTCTGTAACAAAACCGATATAAGAAGTATTATCGCGATCTAGATTTTCGGCATAAGGGTTTCTCTTAACAAGCTCAATTTTTTTGTCTATGATAGCCATACGGTCTGCTATATTAGCTGCTCTTTTTTTTGCCGCTTCCTTTTTTAGCTCTTCAGCTTCACCAGCGGTAATCTTACCTTCGTCTAATTGTCTATTGATGCCTTCGATATCGGCTTTCAGAAAATCGCGTTCTTGAGTTTCTACTCGCTTTTTTTGAGCCTCTAATTTATCAATCTGCATTTGTTTGTAGGAATGATTAATCCTATTTTTTGTTGAGTCTTGATCAACTTCTTTAGTTTCTTCTTGTGCACCTAAATCTGCTACAAATAAGCATAAGATTAGTGCTACAACATACTTAGTAATTGTTGTCATTGTTCGTTTTTTTAAAATTAATGATTGTTTTTTGTTCGTTTTTTGATGAATTGACTTAGTCGTTATTTCGCTGAACCACAGCTTCCTTAACTTCCTTGTAACCGCTTTTTAATGTTTCATAAATTCGGGTTCTAAAGGATTGTCCCATATCTTCTTCAACGTCTTGAAGCAGTTTATCTGCATCAACCACAGTAATTCCTTTTTTTATGGTCTTTTCCATTAGCAACTCGCGATTTGCTAATTTTAATAGAGAATCTATTTGTTGATCGGTTACTGCACTCTTATTACTAGACTTGACATTTTGTAAGACATCTACAACAGAGTTAAACTCTACTTCCAGTTTTGGGGTTAGTAAATCCTCAGGTTTATTTTTTAGTTGTATTGAACTTGTTTTTGGTAATTGTTGTTCTTTACTATTCTTTGCTATCACTTTTTCTGATTTTACCCCAACTGATTTTTGTAGAATTATTGATTTTTGAACTTCAATTTTTTCATCTAGAATTTTTGTTTCTTCTGTCTTCTTAGTTGCTGCAAGTTCTTCTTGCTGAAGTATCTGATTTTTGTTTAAGGTTTTATCTTCAGCTTTAGGTAAGATAGCATCCTCTACTTTATCTTTGACAATAATATTCTCTTCAGTAGTTTTGTCTTGTCCTCCAAAATAAGAGATAGATACAAAAACTAATGCTGCAATACTTGCCGCAATACCAAACCACCAAAATGATGATTTTTTATTACGCTTCTCATCTGCATCTAACTGCTGAGAGAGCTTAGACCAAGCATCTGCAGACGGCGTGACTTTACGCCGCTCTAGCTTGTCTTTTATTTGTTCTTCAAATTTAATTGGTGCCATAATTGGTCTTATTTAAGTCTTTTATTTTTTGCTGTAGCAATTGTCTTGCTTTGTATAATTGCGATTTTGATGTGCCTTCAGAAATCTGAAGCATCTCTGCAATTTCATAATGTTTATAACCTTCTATGGCATACATAACAAATACCATTTTGTAACCTTCTGGCAAACTATCTATTAAACGTTGAATCTCGGCAACTTCGATATTAGAGTTTATACTGTCTGTAGAATTTTGTTTAAAATCAACTTCTTCAACAGGAAACTCTAATCTTTTTTTACCTCGTAAATATGAAATAGATTCTCTAACCATAATACGACGTATCCAACCTTCAAAACTACCTTCACTTTTAAAACTTTTTAGATGCTTAAAGACTTTAAAAAAACCATTAAGCATTACTTCTTCTGCCTGATGTACATCCTTAACATAATAACGACAAACGCTAAGCATCTTTGGTGCATGTAACTCATATAATATATGCTGCGCTTCGCGATTATTTTTCGCAGCTTTTGCTATAAGTTTTTTTTCGTTATTGTGAAGTTGAATGACTTTCATTCTGTTTTTAATAGTGATGGTTTGCACTTCTATTTATAAAGACGCAAAAGGTTTTGTTTTGGTTGCCTAAAGATTGAAATTTTTTCATTTTTTATTCTAAAACGAATATGCATACAGTAAATATAAGGGTTTTAAGAGGAGTGATTTTTTGATTTATTTTTTTAAAAAACCTCTCAAGAGTTCGCAGAGATATTCTTTGGGATTTATTTCTTACGCTCAATAACGTAATTAACCATTAATATTAACGAAGCTTTAAATTCTGACTCTGGATAGTCTGCTAATAGTGCCAAAGCTTCTTTTTGGAAAGCTACCATTTTGGTTTCAGCATAATGCAAACCACCTTTTGCAATAACAAAACTGATAACCTCTTTAACACGTTTTTTATCTTTATTATGCTTTTTTACAGAGTTAATTAGCCAAGACTTTTCCTTTTTTGTTGAGTTATTGAGCGCGTAAATTAAAGGCAAGGTCATTTTCTGCTCTTTGATATCGATACCTGTTGGCTTTCCAATTTTAGTTTCGCCATAATCAAATAAATCGTCTTTAATCTGAAATGCCATTCCGATAAGCTCTCCAAATTTTCGCATTTTTTCGACGTCATCAGAATTTGGTTTTACAGAAGCAGCGCCAAGACTACAACATGCTGCAATAAGCGTTGCGGTTTTTTGACGTATAATTTCGTAATATACATCTTCAGTAATATCTAATTGACGTGCCTTTTCAATCTGCAATAATTCTCCTTCAGACATTTCACGAACTGCAACAGAAATAATTTTTAGTAGATCAAAGTCATTATTATCAATAGATAACAACAAACCTTTGGACAGCAAATAGTCACCAATAAGAACTGCTATTTTGTTTTTCCAAAGTGCATTTATAGAGAAGAAACCTCTGCGACGGTTGCTATCGTCGACAACATCATCATGTACCAAAGTTGCTGTATGAATCAACTCGATAACAGAAGCACCACGATATGTACGTTCACTAACTTCACCGTTATTCATCATTTTGGCTACCAAAAATACGAACATAGGTCGCATTTGCTTGCCTTTTCTATTAACAATATAATGAGTAATCCTATTAAGAAGAGCAACCTTACTTGACATAGCGAGTCTAAACTTTTGTTCAAAAAGTTCCATCTCGTAAGCGATTGGTTGCTTTATTTGTTCCGTTATTTTCAATCTAGTATGTAAACAACAAATTTACTAAAAAGCATGCTAAAACGATTACATTAAAAATTAAACTATTCTTAATCAAAATCTTAAAATAATTAAAATTTCTTGGATAATAACTCTTTAATATAATAATTCATGTTAATTATCCAAAATAATATGCAGTTAATCTATTTATTTAACAAAACGTCATAATGAAACCACCGTCTTTTATATATTGAAAGTCCTATTAATTAATCAACAACACATTTATGAAAAAAATTACTTTAACTCTTGCATTAATTTTATCCTCAGGATTAATGTTTGGACAAGTTGTCTTCACTGAAGATTTTGAGGCACCTGGTGCTCCAGGAACACCATCAGGCTGGTCAATTACTGATGATTTAGAAAATACACCACCAGAAATTTGGACGATAGAAAATACAGGTGAAGCTGGAGGTTTTACTACAGGAAACACTGCTGTTTATGACAATGGTGGTGATGGTTCTTATGCTACTTTTAATAGTGATGGCTATGGTAATACCGGAACCTTAGAACAATCTACATTAACAAGTCCCGTATTTAACGCATCATCATTAACGACCGCTGTCACCCTAAGTTTTGCAACTTTTTATAACGGTAGCTTTGGAGGTCAAGGTGTTGTACAAGTCTCTAACAATAGCGGAATAACTTGGACGACTATACAGACCTATTCTACAGCTGCTGATGGTTCTGCTCCAACAGTTTCGGGTATTCAATCTTTAGATGCTCCGCAATTAATTGGTGCTGCAACTGCTCAAATACGTTTTGTTTGGACAGGAAACTGGTCTCTTTCATGGTCTATAGATAATATTTCTATTTTTCAATGTACAGAGACCCTAGCTCCAAGTTGCGTCACTGAAATAGGTCCAACCAACAACAACAACAATGTAACATTAGGTCCAGATAATTCTATAACTTTTGAATGGAATACTGACCCTCTAGCTACTACTTATGAATTATTCATTAACGGATTCTCTCAAGGTAATCGTACTTCTGGAATTACATTTGTGGGATTTGATTTTAACACCGCATATAGTTGGTCTGTAGTTCCTTCCAATTGCTTTGGAATAGCCACTAGTTGTCCTACCTGGAATTTTACAACTGAATCTTGTACAGAGACTGCAGCTCCAGCCTGCCCTGTAACCATATCTCCAACTCAGAACCAAACTAACGTCGCTACAACAGAAGCTACAGATGGTTCTAGACAAGTTGAGTTATCATGGAATACTTCTGCTACAGCAGTAGACTATACAGTGATTTTTGACGGCAATGAATTAGGAAATTTAGCAGACACATCGGTAAATATTACTGGTTTATCTTTAGACACAACTTATACGTATTCTATTCTTGCAAATAATTGTTTTGGACAATCAACTACCTGTACTACTGTAACGTTCACAACAGAAACCACACTTGGAACCCAAGAAGATGATATACTAAATGTAAATTTATCACCAAATCCAGCTAAAGATATACTAAATATTAATACATCATCACAAATTGATAATGTCGAAATCTTTGATTTGTTAGGTAAAAAAGTAAATTCTTACAGTAAAGAATCAATTTACGATAATTCAATTAATATTGCTTCTTTACCAACTGGTGTTTACTTGGTTTTAATTTCTTCTGAAAATTTAACCAAAACAGTTAGGATTGTTAAAGAATAATAACTAGGTAGAACTTTAGAAAAAGCTCCTTAAAAAGGAGCTTTTTTTATGTCTTATTTGCTAACTGACCACAAGCTGCATCTATATCTTTTCCGCGACTGCGGCGAACTGTTACCGTAATGTTGTTAGCTTCTAAAACTTTTACATACATATCTATCGCTTTTGAGTTTGCCTGCTGAAACATACCGTCATCAATAGGATTGTACTCTATAAGATTCACTTTACTTGGTGCAAATTTGCAGAATTGAACCAGTGCATCTACATCTTTCCGTTGGTCATTTATTCCATCCCAAACAACATACTCGTAAGTGATTCTATTTTTGGTTTTTGAATACCAATACTCTAATGCCTCACGTAAATCATTTAAAGGAAACGTTGCATTAAATGGCATTATTGAGGTCCTAACCTCATCTATTGCAGAATGAAGCGATACAGCTAATTTAAACTTGACCTCATCATCAGCCATTTTTTTTATCATTTTTGGAACACCAGAAGTTGAAACTACAATTCGTTTTGGAGACATCCCTAAACCTTCATCAGAAGTGATTTTATCAATGGCTTTAATAACGTTTTTATAATTCATCAATGGCTCACCCATACCCATAAAAACAATATTACTTAAAGGTCTGTCATGATACAAACGACTTTCGTTATCAATAGCAACAACTTGGTCATAAATTTCGTCTGGATTAAGGTTACGCATACGCTTTAACCGTGCTGTTGCACAAAACTTACAATCTAAACTACAACCAACTTGAGAAGAAACACAAGCTGTTGTACGTGTTGCAGTAGGAATTAAAACAGACTCTACAATTAAATCATCGTGAAGTCTTACCGCGTTTTTAATGGTACCGTCTTCGCTACGTTGCATTTGGTCCACACGAATATGATTAATCACAAAATTAGCTTCGAGCATTTCTCGTGTTTTAAGAGAAACATTGGTCATATCCTCAAAACTATGTGCTGATTTTTGCCATAGCCACTCGTAAACCTGATTACCACGAAAAGCTTTATCTCCGTTACTTACAAAAAAATCGCGAAGTTGTTCTTTTGTTAATGCGCGTATGTCTTTTTTCTTTATCTCCATTGTAGTGCAAAAGTAGTAAAAAGCAAATAAGTGTTTTCAGCAAAAAAGCCTCTTAAACATTAACTTAAACGCTTAAGAGACTTTTAAATTTATTTTATTTTGACTAGATGATTAACATCGCATCACCATAAGAATAAAATTTATATTTTTCTTTTACAGCTTCAGCATAAGCTTCTTTCATAAAATCATGACCAGCAAAGGCAGAAACCATCATCAATAAAGTTGATTTTGGTGTATGAAAATTTGTAATCATACAGTTAGCTATACTAAAATCATATGGTGGAAAAATAAACTTATTTGTCCAACCTTCATATGGATTTAAGGTTCCACTAGAAGACACAGAACTCTCAATAGTTCGCATTGATGTTGTACCTACAGCACAAATACGTTTTTTGTTTTTTTGAGCAGTGTTAATTATATCAGCTGCAGATTGTTTAATCTCTATCTCTTCACTATCCATTTTGTGCTTCGATAAATCCTCTACTTCTACTGGATTAAAAGTACCTAAACCAACATGTAAAGTCACTTCTGCTCTTTCAATACCTTTTATTTCCAATCGCTTTAACAAGTGCTTAGAAAAGTGGAGTCCTGCAGTTGGTGCAGCAACAGCACCTTCGTTAGTTGCGTATATAGTCTGATATCGTTCCTCGTCTTCTGGCTCTACATCTCTATTGATGTACTTAGGCAATGGTGTTTGTCCAAGCTCAGTTAATTTTGTTCTAAAATCACTATATGAACCATCATAAAGAAAACGTAATGTACGTCCTCTTGAGGTTGTGTTATCAATAACTTCAGCAACTAAAGTTTCGTCTTCACCGAAATATAATTTATTTCCGATTCTGATTTTACGAGCTGGGTCTACTAATACATCCCATAGACGTTGGTCTTGATTTAATTCTCTTAGCAAGAATACCTCGATACGCGCACCAGTTTTTTCTTTATTACCATAAAGTCTAGCTGGAAAAACTTTTGTGTTATTTAAGATCATCACATCTCCTTCGTCAAAATAATCGATAATGTCTTTAAACATTTTGTGCTCGATGGTTTGATTTGCTCTGTCCAATACCATTAAACGAGACTCGTCTCTGTGCTCTGCAGGATGCTCGGCTAATAATTCTTCTGGAAGTTCAAAACTAAAGTGTGATAATTTCATGTATGTGTTTTATTTTTTGAAGTTGCAAATATACAATCTCGAGATAGGCGTTGTCAAGTAAACAGTCAATTATTTAATGCTAAATCCAATATGAGCTAAATCTTTCCAAAAATCAGGATATGATTTAGAAACAACATTAGCATCTTTAATTAAAATTGAAGTCCTCAAAGCTAAGGGCGCAAATGCCATTGCCATACGATGGTCGTTGTAGGTTTCTATTTCAACTCCGGGATTAATTACATCAGATGCCTCTAGAGATAAAGCATCATTAGTTACAGAAATACTAGCTCCTAGTTTAGTCAATTCGTTCTGTAAAGCTAATAACCTATCTGTCTCTTTAATTTTTAATGTATGAAGCCCCCTTAAATTACATTTTAATCGCAATCCAAAAGCAGTTACACAAATGGTCTGAGCAATATCAGGCGCATTACTTAAATCTAACTCTATTGATGTTTTTTCATTGACAACTGATGACTTCTCTAGTATTATTTTGTTATCTAGATAGATAGTTTCGACACCAAATTGTTTGTAAATTTCTGCTAAAACAGAGTCGCCTTGCAGCGAATCTTTTTTATATGACGACAGCTGTACCTGGGTACCTACTTTACTCAATGCAGCAATACTATAAAAATAAGAAGCAGATGACCAATCGGACTCTACTACTAGAACCTGTGGCTCTATATCATCTTGTTTGGGTTTTACGGTGATGCTATTATTTTCGAATGAATTTTCTACACCTATTTGATCTAGCAAGCTCAATGTCATTTTTATATATGGGACAGAAGTTATTTTTCCTTCTAGAGTTAACTTTAATCCATTTTTTAAACCTGAAGCAATAAGTAATAATGCCGAGATATATTGGCTACTTACATTTGCCTTTAGGGTAACTTCGTAGTTTGTTAGTTTTTTTCCTTTAATTATTATTGGAGGAAAACCTTTATTTTCAGCATATGAGATATCAGCTCCTAAAACATTCAACGCATCTACTAAAATGCCAATTGGACGCTCTTTCATTCGTTTTGAACCTGTCAAAGTCGTCTGGCGACCTTCTTGAACTGAAAAATAAGCAGTCAAAAATCGCATAGCTGTACCTGCATGATGAATATCAATTATTTCTTCTTTTGAAGCTAATGCCTTTTGCATCAACTGAGAATCATCTGAATTTGATAAATTATCAATTTGGATATTTGAATACAAAGCTTGGAGAATAAGTATTCTGTTTGCTTCGCTTTTCGAACCAGTAATTGCAATTTTTGAAGATTGCTTAATATTTGACTTCTGTAAGTGTAATTTCATAAAAATAAATTCCTGCCGAAGCAGGAACAAATTTAAGCGATAATCGAGATTAATCTATAACTTAAAGCTACTTTAATTTCTCGTTATTATGATGTCTATCGTGGTCACGTTTGGTTTTTTTATCCATCTTTTTATCAAAAGCAGTTTGTAAATCAATACCTGTTTGATTTGCTAAACACAAAACTACAAATACAACATCAGCTAGCTCTTCCCCTAGGTCTTTATCTTTATCGCTTTCTTTTTCACTTTGTTCGCCATAACGCCTAGCAATAATACGTGCGACCTCACCTACTTCTTCAGTGAGTTGTGCCATATTAGTAAGCTCGTTAAAATAACGAACACCGTGTTCTTGTATCCAACTATCTACTGCTTTTTGCGCATCTTGAATATTCATAATCTATTATTTTGATAAGACAATTTGCTCTGCTTGTTTAGCAACAACTTTTCCAAAGAATTCTTTAAAGACTACATAATCTGCAGAACCAACAAAAGGTGTTTGCAAATCAAATTCAGTACTTAACTGAATAAAATTACCGTTTTCCTTGAGAATAAAAGAATATTTAATTTTTCCACCAGCGAATTCCATAACCTCACTTTGAGGTAAACTTTCTACCTGGTAGCCTTCTGGCAGCATTATATTAACTATATTTTTTTGCTTTAACGGCACCGAAAAATCAATAGGATATTGACGCTCATCTAATTTGAAAGGATTCTCTTTTTCCGCTAAAAACAGTAAGGGACTAAAATATAACTTTCCACCTATATCCTCTACTGCATCATTTAAAACATAATCGTAAGATCCTGAAAATGTGTTACCATCTTTATCTTCTAATTCTAAATTTGAAACCTCAATGGCACCTTTGTTTCTCTCAATAGCTTTGACTTGGTCGTCTTTACTTAATCCAATGTACTTTTTCTTGTAGCTAAGTGACATATTAGATTTAACAATCTGTCTTACTTTACCTGAAACACTTAAATCCTCTGCCATTTTTACATTTAATGATGTTGACTCTAATGATTGTTGGCTTGACATTAAAGACACCCAACTCGATGAACCATCATCTTTAATTAAACGTCCCTGCCAGTTTAGTGCTCTTTCTGGAAGTACGTTTACTGAACTAAATCGTTCAGAAGCGTCTAATAGAATATACTTTCCTTGATCTTCAACCATACAAATTACATAGTTAAATCCTTTTTGTGTTGGGTATAACGGAATTCCATTATTTCTAGTACTCACTAAGACAGGGTTTGCCTCTACACCTTGAGATTTGAGCATTGCGATTAATAATAAATTGATATCTGCCACATTACCTTCTCCTTCTTTGTATGCATCCTTCGTTCCTTTATACGCAGAAACACCATAATAACCATTCCACTTTACTTTAGATTTTACAAATGCTGATAGAATTGCAGCTTTCTGAAAATCATTTTCGGCACTAGCAGTTACTGATGTTATATCATCTTCAAAAAAGTTTGTTCTTTTGAGTTGCCCACCAAAACTTGCTAGTTTATTAATGGTTTTTGAAACACCTTCCCAAGTAGAAGAAAAAGATTTGGTCTCTGACCCATACTCATTAAGGATTGCTGCTAATTCCATACTCATTTTAGAAACATAATTATTCATACTACCGGCAAAAGCTTCAGCTTTTAAAGCAGGAACATTACTTTCTGAAATAGTTAGTACATCTTGATAATATGAATTGTTAGAATTATTATATGTTGACGTGTTTTCTGTAGCTGAAGTTCCTAAAAATGAAGCCTTTTTTGTAGGCAGTGTTTTCTTTTCTCTTGACTCTTTAATTCTTGGGAAATATGAAGCTTTTGTATTATTAAACTTATTATATCTATAAAATTGAGGCGTAATAATCTTGACATCTAATTTATTGATTGGGATATCATATTGAAACGTAAAATCATCAATAGCAATAAATGGAGACACTATCTTATATGTATATTCTATAACACATCCATCTTGAACATTAGGCATCGTAATTGTGTTTACTTCTGTATAATCATTAATGTCTTCTTCAAAAATGCCGTCTTTTTTAAGCTTTGTTTTTTCAACTTTGTCCCCTTTTAGATTATATGTATATCCTTTAACACTAGACACTTTTTCTTTAGTGGCGCCAGAGCTTCCCTCGTATAAGTAGATTTTTTTTGTAGCCCAATCATAACCCTCTTTATTATATATCTTTATGCGCTCAGTAACTTCTCTGTGTTGCATAAAACCGTCATAATTTGTGAAAATAAAGTAAACGTCTTCTTTTTTTGATAACACTGCTGCATTTGCAGAAGAGTCAATCGGATGTACATTTTCTTGCAATTCTTCTTTTGAGACTTTTCCAAATTTAAAATCTTGAGCCTGCCCAAATGATACCGATACTACTAAAGTGATTAATGCTAAAATTTTTTTCATTCTATAATTATTGATTGGTTGTTAGTTTATTTTAAGTACTATTTTACTCTTATCTAGCTTTACGATTTGCTTTTTAAAATCTCTGAAGGCTTCATAGTCTTTCTTATCATAATTACCTTTTTTCATCAAACAAATTCTAGAATACTTAAGCTTATTGTCTTCTATTTTTTCTAGCTTAAAAGTATATGTGCCAAATTTGGTTTCAATAGTTTCGCCTTCACTCATAGCTTCGACCTCAACACCTTCTGGGAAATTAATAATAAATTCGTCTATATCCTCGTAAGCACGCTGTACTTTAAAATCTAGGTTTCGCTTGTCGTATCGTGGCGGAATATTAGTCACGCGATTGAACATATTTGGCATTAAAATCAATCTATTACCACTTTTTGACGCATAATTAGAAGCGTTAACTTTGATATTCTCTGTAAGTATAACATCTTCTTTGTTATTATCAATATTTATAGAAAGTATATCGAGATTATTGACATTATCCCAATATTCTTTGTAGCCTAATTTTTGATCTCGTAAAGATTTATTTACAATCTCTTCGTGAAGCGCATACTGATACCCTGTTGTTTTTATAGTTATGTCTGCTTCAAGATTTCCTGTTTTTCCAAGACTAATATTTGCAGTCGTTATTTGCTGACTATCCTTAGCATTATAGATTTTTGTATGAACAATTTTTCCGCCTTCTGGAGTCACTAAAAGCACATCTCTATCGTCTGTAAACCCAGCGGTAAACCCAAAAGGATTGGTCTGGCTTGTGCACTCGAGAAAGATATTTTCATCCTCGTTTGGTACGCATAAAATCACATGATTTCCTTCAGTAACCGAAAAATCCTTATCTATACTTTTTAAATCTGAATCTCCCCAAACTACTGTGTAATAAGACGGCACACCAACAGCTTCTAATAACGCCTTTGTATAATTGGTTAAACCTTTACAATCCGAATAACCTAATTTATCTACGTCTGTAGCGTCCATAGGCTTCCAACCTCCTATACCTACCTGCACGCTGATATAACGTGTTTTGTCTTGCATATATTGGTATACTTGCTTGGCTTTTTCTATATCATCAGTTGTATTAGCTGTAAGCGCTTTGACCTCATCAATTGCAGATTGCGGTATTTGGTCAGTACCAGTTATAAGTTTATTATACATCCATTTACCAAAATCTTCCCAATTAGTATTTTCTCCTTTAACACCTTCCATATTAAAAGTATTTAATGCAGCTTTTAATTGTGGAACAATATTAATTATGCCTGGATTGTATGCCTCGAACTTAATCCCTTTTAAATTTGAAGCCTTTAGATGTAAATCAGATATTGATTCTATTTCATAACCTTCAAAATTTTCGGATTTGATTCGAACTTTTATATCTGAATTATTAATGATTTTATACTCTGAATTTTCGACTGAAACGTAATAATCGTCAATTGGATACCACTTTGGTACAAAAGCAGTACTCTTCATTTGCACTTCCGAATTATATTCTAAGGTATATGGATATTTTACTGGCGTGTAGTTTAAATATTTTACACGATTATCAGAATACAAAGTTCCTCCACTTACGGCACTTTCATCATTAAAATCTCTGAGTCTAAATTTTTTTATTTCTTTACCAAATTTGTCATAAATCCGAGCTTCCATTTTCTTAATCTTACTATTACTATCATAGCCTTCATATGCATTTAGATGGCGGTTTCCGTATTCATTAAATACAGTTACAACACGCTTAGTAGTAACATACATATCATCAAAATCATTGATTTCAATCGTTTGGTTATCAAATCTAACCACAGCATTTGCCTTAATCTTTAGTTCAAACGGAATTGTATTTGCCTTGTAATCAGACTCTGACTGAGCCGTCGCATGTATTGATAATAAAGAAAAAAGAAAAAGTAGTGGTATTTTTATAAAGTTCATTCAATCAATTCTTTAGGAATACAATATAACAAGTGTAGATTAATTTACAAATGTAAGTTGTCAATTTATTCTTACACTTTATCTTTACTATCCACGATAATAGTAACAGGACCATCATTTAGAAGTGATACTTTCATATCTGCTCCAAATTCTCCCGATTGAATAACTTTACCTAATTGCAACTGTAGATTTCTTTTAAATTCTTCATATAAAGGAATTGCAACTTCTGGCTTTGCAGCCTTAATATAACTTGGACGATTGCCCTTTTTTGTACTCGCGTGAAGTGTAAACTGACTGACAACAATAATGTTTCCATCAATATCCTGAATAGATTTATTCATCACTCCATTTTCAACAGGAAAGATTCTCATACCTATTATCTTTCGGCATAACCATTCGATATCATCTTTAGTATCCTCATCTATTATACCCAATAAAACCAATAAACCCGTTTTGATAGACGCAACAACCTTATTATCGATTGTAACTGAAGCTTCTGTAACACGCTGAACAACTATTCTCATTTCAAATACATACTACTTACTGAATCTCGTCCCAATTATCTGTTCGGTAATGTTCGTCTTCGCCTTCTAAAATTTGGAGGTAACTTCGGTAACGAGAATAAGATATTTCATCATTTTCTAATGCATCTTTTACCGCACATTTTGGCTCCTTTAAATGCAAACAATTATTGAATTTGCAATCTTGCTTTAACTCAAAAAATTCAGGAAAATAATCGCCGACTTCTTCTTTTTCCATATCAACGACTCCAAAACCTTTAATACCTGGTGTGTCAATGATTTGAGCATCAAAACTTAAATCAAACATCTCTGCAAAAGTAGTTGTGTGCTGCCCTTGCATATGCTGATTTGATATTTCTTTAGTTTTTAAATCTAATGAAGGCTCAATAGCGTTAACTAAAGTCGACTTCCCAACACCAGAATGGCCAGCGAACATACTTATTTTGCCTAACATTAGTTCTTTGACTTTGTCTATATTCTTACCAGTCGTTGCCGATATACCGATACACTCATAACCAATTTTTCGGTAAATACTCGCCAAATACTTTACTTCTAATATTGTTTCTTCATCATAAGCATCAATCTTATTAAATAAAATTACTGTATTAATGCTATATGCTTCTGCAGTGACTAAAAAACGATCAATAAAACTTGTAAATGTTGGAGGATTATTGATGGTTACTAATAGGAATACTTGATCTACATTTGATGCAATTATATGCGTTTGTTTCGAAAGATTTACTGACTTTCTAACTATATAATTTTTTCGTTCTTCAATACGTTTTATAACACCTGTTTCGGTGTTATTCTTTGTTTCTACATCAAATTCTACTATATCGCCAACAGCAATTGGGTTTGTACTCTTTATGCCTTGTATTCGGAATTTACCCTTAATACGGCATTCGTAGAACTTACCGTTAGGTGTTTTCACAGTATACCAGCTTCCTGTTGATTTGTAAACGATTCCAATCATAATATAAGATTACAAAGAAACAACATTTCGCAAAAAGTAAGGTTGTTTAATAATTGTATATTTAATATTGAAAAATTAAAACAATTACATTTTATGAAAAAATTCTTACTAGTAGTAGCCTTCATTGGCTTATCATTCGCAGAAATCAGTGCTCAAGTAGAGTATAAAGTTATTACAAGTGTCGAATCTATTGTACCAAGTGGTCTTGGACGAAGCCGAATTGTATCAGCATCAGAAGACAGAAACTACCAAGATTTTACTTCTCAAAGAAGTAGCGACAAGAAAGAAGACAAGAGAAATAAGTCAGACCGAGGAGAAATTCGAGTGAAAAACTTTGAAGAGACAAAACTTTTAAACTTCTATAATATTGGAGGTATTCGTTTTCAGAATATTGCTGCGAACGATGCTGTAATATCTTCAAAAATTAATACTATGATTTCTGAAGGATGGGAATTAGCTTTTGTTAATACAGGTGTAGAAAGTGTTGGAGGAAAAGGTGATAACAATGGAATATTTATTACAAGGTATATTTTTAAAAGAAGCCTGTAATAAAATACATTACACAAATACAGACTCGTAATTGGGGAATCTATATTATTTTAGGTTCTACTTTTAAAATGCCTCCATAAGTTGTTTTAAAAGCATCTATTTATTAAACTCTAAAAATTAAGATTATTCCTAAGTCATCAATAATGTGAAAGATTGTTAATCAATCAAATTATAGTTATTTTTACTTTTAATGATATAATACTACCATACAAATGCGCTATATCCTCAGTTTTTTTCTGTCTTTTTTTATAACGACTTTAACTTTTTCTCAAGACAAGACTTTTAAGATTGGATTCTTATTAGATAAAAACTCAGTTGAAATTAATGAGTTATTAAAGGAACTTTCTGATGAAATATCTGCTGTTGTCGGAGAAGATGCAGTATTAGAATTCCCAGAAGTAAGTAAATTGGTCAATAATTTTGACTCATCTACAGCTCTAAATAACTATAATGTATTAGTTAAAAACAATACAGATATTATTATTGCTTTTGGTGTTGTTAATAATGCTGTAATATCTAAAATCGGCACTTACCAAAAACCAACAATTGTCTTTGGAGCATTAAGTGAAGAGTTATTGACTGATGAGTCATTAGTTTCTAATATCACAAATTACACATCTATAGTTACATCACAGTCTTACATTGAAGATATTAAACTACTCCAAAAATTAGCTAGTCCAAAAACAATAGGTGTTGTTGTTGAAAAAGCATTCATAGATAACTTACCCATTGCATCTACTTTTAATGATATAAGTAAAGATTTAAACATTGAAATAAAACTAATTCCTTTTGACTCATTATCAGACATTACTAGTAATTTAGATAATATTGATGCTGTTTATTTGGCTGGTGGTTTTTACTTGTCTGATTCGGAAATGCAAGAATTAGCAAATGTACTTATCGAGAAACGGTTACCATCTTTTACTAGTAACCCAGTAAAGGATGTAATAAATGGTATTCTTGCAACAAGTCATGATCAATCAGAACTCAACCAGTTTTTTAGACGAATTGCATTAACTGTCGAGTCCATTTTAAATGGAAATGCTTTGTCAACATTAAGTACAAAGTTAGAATCTAAAAGTACTTTAACCGTTAATTATAATACCGCTGAAAAAATTGGATTACCACTTAAATATAGTTTAATAGCAAGCACAAGTTTTGTTGGTAACCCTAAAGAAATTGTAGCAGATAAAACATATACGCTTGTTAGCGTAATGCAAGAAGCTATTACTGAAAACTTAGAACTTCAGACTATTGATAAAGATATTAGCTTAACTAAAAAAGATTTAGAGTTAGCAAAAAGCGATTATTTACCAAATATTACAGCTGGTGTCACAGGAACTTATGTTGATCCGCAATTGGCTGAAGTTAGCAATGGTCAAAGCCCTGAGATAACAACTTCTGGAAATATAACCCTACAACAAACCATATTTTCTGAAGCGGCTAATGCGAATATTAGTATACAAAAATCTCTGAGAGATGCACAGCAAGAAAACTATAATAGTGAAGCTCTAAATACTGTTTTTAATACGGCTACAGCCTATTTTACAGCATTAATTCTTAAGGCGAACTTGTCTATTCAAAATCAGAATTTAGAACTTACTAAGTATAACCTAAAGATAGCTACTGAAAATTATGAAGCTGGTCAAGCTGGTAAATCTGATGTATTACGTTTTAAATCGGAAATGGCTCAAAATACACAGCAAATGGTTGAGGCCATAAATAAATTAGAACAAGGTTATTATGTATTGAATCAATTATTAAACAATCCTATTGATACTAAAATAGATGTTGAAGAAGCAGAATTAAAAAAAGGAGTTTTTAGTAATTATAATTATGAACAATTAGGACAATTTTTAGATGACCCAACTTTAAGATTTCCTTTTATAAAATTCTTAGTTCAAGAGGCGATTAACAATGCACCAGAGTTAAAGGCTTTAGATTATAATGTAAAAGCCACGGAAAGAAGTGAGCGGTTATATGGAGCTGGTCGCTTTCTACCAACATTTGCGTTACAAGGTCAATACAATTATGAATTTTCAAGATCCGGGACTGGCTCAAGTTTTCCTTCGGGATTCCCTGTTATACCAGACGGGTATTATACTGTAGGATTAAATGTTTCCTTACCGATATTCAATCAGAATAGACAAAATATTAACAAACAAATAGCTACATTACAAAAAGAGCAGCTAGAAATCTCTAGAGATAACATAACTCTAAATATCGAAAAGAATATAAATGATGCCGTCTTACAGTTGATTAATCAGATTTCAAATATTCAGTTATCAAAAGTTTTTGAAGATACTGCTAAGGAGGCTTTAGACCTAACCCAAACATCTTATGCTAATGGAGCGGTGAATATTGTTCAGCTTTTAGATGCTCAGAATAATTATTTGCAAGCGCAGCTTGCAAGTGCTAATGCCACATATAATTACTTACAAAGTTCTATGCAATTAGAGCGCTCGTTGGGTCTGTTCTTTTTATTACAAGATGAAAGTGAAAGAACCGCTTTTATTCAACGCTTTTTAAAATTTACTCAAAATAACGATTAACAACAAACACAATTATGATAAAACTATCAAATCAAATTTTTAAAATCAGCTGTTCACTCGCAGTACTTTTTATGATGAGTTGTGGTGAAAAAGAAGTTAAAGAAGAAGTGATTTTAAGACCTGTTAAATATAGTGAAGTTACTTATTTAGGTGGTGAAAAAGCAAGACAATTTAGCGGAACTGCAAAAACAGAGAAAATTGTAAATCTCAGTTTTAGAAGTAGTGGAATTATAACAAAGCTAGATATGAATTTAGGGCAAAAAGTAAAAAAAGGTACTCTTCTGGGAACTTTAGATAATGTAGCTGCAAGGCTAAATTATGAATCAGCTATAGAATCAAAAAATAGCACTGAGTCTCAAATGAATACTGCTAAACTTGCGTTAAACCGTATGAGAACATTGTATGAAAAGGGTAGTTCCTCATTAAGTGATTATGAAGCAGCAAAGAATTCTTACAGAACTGCCTTAGCAAGTTTTGAATCTTCTAAACGGAGTGTTGCTATTCAACAAGATCAAATACGATTTGGGTATCTATATGCGCCAGAGGATGGTGTTATAGCTTCTGTTACTTCAGAAGTTGATGAAAACGTTTCTCCTGGGCAAGTAGTTGGCGTACTAAATGCTGGTACAGCAATAGAAATTAGTTTAGGTCTGCCAGAGTCAGTTATTAATGCTGTAAAAAAAGATATGGAAGTTAAAGTATCATTTACAGCAATAGAAGGGGAAACATTTAATGCCGTTATTACTGAAGTAGCACCAGCCTTAAATGCCAATACTTCTACATATCCAATCACCGTAATGGTAACTGATAGTAATGAACGTATCAAAAGTGGTATGGCAGCTAATGTCCTATTTGAATTTGTATATGAAGACATGGCAAAAAATATTATCGTTGTACCTGCAAATGCGGTTGGCGAAGATGGTAATGGAAGATTTGTTTTCTTAGTTGAAGGTGAGCAAAATAAGGCAACTGTAAAAAAACAATCAATTACTATAGGAAATCTAACATCAGAAGGATTTGAAGTTAAAACGGGATTAAAAGCCGGTCAAAAGATAGCTACAGCTGGTTTACAAACTTTACTAGATGGACAAGACGTAAAACTAAACTAATCTTAGATGAACTTAACAGCCTTTTCCATTAATAGAAACCGTATTACCTTTACGGTTCTTACCACCATATTAATCTTAGGTATGGTTTTCTATCAATCTTTATCAAGAGATAGTATGCCTCCTTACACTGTTAGAGTAGCAACTGTAGTATCTTCATTTCCTGGCTCAAGTCCTGAGCGTGTAGAACAATTGGTAACTGATAAAGTTGAAAAAATAGTTCAAGAACTGCCAGAATTAAAAGAAGTCAGTAGTACATCTAGGTCTGGTCTATCTGTTGTTACTGTTGAATTAAAAGATCAAGTTAAACCAGAAGATCTTCAAGCTGTTTGGGACAGGTTAAGAAGAAAGTTAACTCAGATTCAAGGTTTACCATCAGGTGTTAATCCAAACTTAAATGATGATGGTATTGGTGAAGTTTTTGGAATTGCTGTCGGATTAGTAATAGACGGTTTTTCTTATGCAGAAGCTAAGGACTATGTTGACGATATTAAAGATGATTTTATAAAATTAGATTTAGCGGCAAAAGTAGAGGTTGGAGGTGTACAAGATGAACGTGTTTTTATTGAATTTGACAATGCTAGATTAAAAGAATATGGGTTAACTGCTTCTAAATTGCAAAGCATTATAAGTTCTACAAATATATTAAGTTCTGGAGGGCAAATTAATCTCGGTGATGAACGTATTATTTTAGAACCATCGGGAAATTTCAACTCTGTAAAAGATATTGAGCAAACTTTAATTCCTGTTGGTGATGGCTCTCAATTAGTATATCTAGGTGACATCACAACAATTAAACAAGATTATATAGATCCGCCAAGCCAATTAGTTACTGTTAATGGACAGAAGGCTATTTCAATGCATATTAATCTTAAAGAGGATGCCAATATTATACAATTAGGTGCAGACTTAGATGTCGTTATTAAAGAATGGGAAAATAATCTACCTGTAGGATTAGAGTTAAAGCGTCTGTCTTCTTTAGACACTTATATAGACAATAAGATTAGTGATTTTATTATCAATTTAATTCAATCTATAAGTATCGTGCTTATTGTAATGCTTGTATTCTTAGGATTTAGAACTGGTGGTATTATTGCAAGTTTAATACCTATGGTAACCATAATGACGCTAATGCTAATGGGTGTTATTGATATGGGATTAAATCAAGTGACTCTGGCTGCATTAATTATGGCTTTGGGTATGATGGTAGATAATGCAATAGTTGTTGCCGAAACGATTTTGGTAAAGATGGAAAATGGGATTGATGCTAAGAAAGCGGCTATTGATGCTTGTAGTGAATTGTTTACACCTTTACTAATTTCTACGCTTACGACTTCAGCAGCATTCCTAGCATTTTACATGGCAGAATCTACTATGGGTGATATTGTAGGGCCAATATTTGTCGTAATTTCTTTAGCACTACTTTCATCTTGGATTTTGGCTTTAACAGTAATTACACTATTATGTTATCTCTTCCTTAAAGTAATTCCAAAGTCAGAAAAGAAAGTAAGCTTTATTGATAAAATCATTAACAAACTAAAACTTTACTATAAAGACTTAATATTAATAGCATTATCATACAAAAGGTTGGTTCTCTTCGGAATTATTGCTGCTTTCTTTTTATCACTTTTAGGCTTCGGGAAAATTGCATTTGTATTTTTTCCAGATAGTGATAGAAATATGATTACTGTAGATATTAATTTACCTCAAGGAACAAGAATCGAAGCTACAGAGCAAGTTGTAAAAGATATTGAAAACTTCATGAAAACCAACCTATTAGTCAATGACAGTAAGCCTAATGGAGTTATAGATTGGTCAGCCTACGTTGGTAAGGGTCCAGAATCTTATGATTTAGGGTATTCTACAGATGAACCAGACGCGAGTTATGCCCACATATTAATAAACACCTCTGATTTTATTTACAACAATGATCTAGTTGAAAAATTGGACAAGCACTGTTTCAACAATTTTCCTAATGCAGATATTAAAGTAGGTCTATTAGGATCTGGAGGCGGTGGCATTCCTATTGAAATTAAGATCTCTGGTGATAATCCAGATATACTTGCTGAACTATCAGAACAAACCAAACAAAAATTAAAAACAGTTTCAGGAACCAAAAATATTAAAGACGATTGGGGACCAAAAACGAAAAAATTTGTAGTTAATATTGACCAAAACAAAGCCCAGTTGGCTGGTATTACAAGTGCTGATATAGCGACATCATTACAAACGGTTTTAGATGGCTTTCAAACTGGAGAATATCGCGAAGACAATAAATCAATTCCCATTTTAATGAGAAGTAATGAAAGCCAACAACAGACATTAGCCTCCATTGAGACGTTAAATATTTTTGCCCAGAACTCCGGTAAAAGTGTGCCTTTATTACAAGTTGCATCTATTGATCCACAATGGCAATATGCTAAGATTAAGCGTTTAGATATTGATAGAACAATAAATGTAAGTAGTGAGTTAAATGCAACTGGAAATGCTTCTTCGATAATGAAAATAATGACACCATACATGGAGAAAACCTCTGCAAATTGGCCAGAAGGTTATACTTATAAATTTGGTGGTGATGCTGAAAATACTGCAGAAAATATGGGAGCTGTAATTAGTTATTTACCTTTATCTGGCTTTATAATTCTTCTTCTTTTAATTATTATGTTCAATTCGATTAGAAAAACGATTATGGTAGCTGCAACTATCCCATTAGGTATCATTGGAGTTGTAATTGGTTTACTAATTTTTCAGGAACCATTTGGATTTATGCCATTTTTAGGTGTAATATCTTTGGCAGGAATTGTAATTAATAATGCAATTGTACTGATAGATAGAATTCAAATTGAGGAAAGTGAAATTAAACGTCCAATACAGGATGCAATTATAGCTGCTTGCTTACAACGATTTAGACCAATTTTGTTGGCAACATTTACAACCGTTTTAGGGTTAATCCCATTGTATTTAAGTGGTGGTGAAATGTGGGAAGGTATGGCAGTAAGTATTATGATTGGGCTATTATTTGGTACTGTAATCACCTTATTATTTATACCTTCATTCTATAGTATATTATTTAAAGTAAATTATAAAGATTATGAGTTTAATGAATCTATACTTGATGATTAATTTAATATAATGCTAGATAAGTTTTACTCATATCGATTTGAATTATTTTTATTTACTCAATTAATAATACTTTTCGGATCTTTATTTATTCCTATTGATTTATTTGAAAATTGGATAATGCCTCTTTTCTTACTAATTAATATCGCTTCTGGAATTATTTTACTTTCTAAAAAAAGATTGGTCTCTAAATTGTTGGTTATTTTTCTGGCTATTTCAACAACTTTTGTAGTGTTTACATTCTTTGATTCAACTTTGAATGAAAATTACAACTACATTAAACTTGCGTCATACTTCATTTTTTATGGATTCGTAACTATTGAAATTGTTAAACAAGTTTGGAATGCTAAAGATGTTGGTAAAAATGTCATTCTAGGCCTTATAAGCGGTTATATTTCCTTGGGTTTATTATCATTTTTTTTGTGCCTGACTATCGAAATTATTTACCCAAATTCATTTTCAGGAATTACAACACACGCTATAAATATAGGGCCTTCAGAAATGTCAGATAGTCTTATGTATTATAGTTACATTACATTAATGACTATTGGATATGGAGATATTCTTCCTATTACACCAATTGCTCAAAAAGCTGCGATATTTATTGGCTTAATTGGCCAATTTTATCTTGTTGTTTTAACTGCTATAGTTGTCGGAAAATATATTAATCAATCTTCTAAAAATTAATTTCAACTACGTAATTAAATGTTTCACTAGTCTTTTTGGACACTTTAGTAGTTAAATAAGAATCAGTCACAAATATATTGTACTTTTAAACTATAATTTAAAAGATAAATAATCATGAAAACCATTAAATCGATTATACATTTCTTTTAGTAAATGTTCTTGATGGTCAGGATGTGCAATCTCAATTAATGCCTTTGCACGTTGTTTCAAGCTTTTCCCAAAAAGATTTACCACACCATATTCTGTAGCTATATAGTGTACGTGTGCTCTTGTAGTAGTCACACCTGCTCCTGTTTTTAGAAATGGTACAATTTTAGTATCGCCACGTTTTGTTATTGACGGCATTGCAATGATAGCCTTACCACCTTTAGATAAAGATGCACCTCTAATAAAATCCATTTGACCACCGACACCAGAATATTGGTAAGCTCCGATAGTATCTGCACAAACTTGACCTGTAAAATCGATTTCAATAGCACTATTAATTGCCGTGACTTTAGGGTTCAATTTTATTATTGATGTATCATTGGTATAAGATGCCTCTTTAAAATCTACAGCTGGATTATCATCAACAAAATCGTAGAGTTTTTGAGAACCTACAGCAAAAGTAGTTAAGATTTTTCCTGGCTTTACTTTTTTGTCTTCACCTGTAATAATGCCTTTTTCTATTAAAGGTAATACCCCATCAGAAAACATCTCGGTGTGTATCCCTAAGCGCTTATGATTGGTCAAATTATTTAATACCGCATTAGGAATATTACCAATTCCCATTTGTAAAGTTGCACCATCTTCGACCAAAGCAGCCACGTGTTTTCCTATTTGCACTTCTATATCTGAAGGTGCAGAAACTATAGATTGATGTATTGGTGAGTCTACCTCAACAGCATAATTAATATGACTGATATGAATAATACCATCACCATGAGTTCTTGGTACTTTTGGGTTAACCATAGCAACAACAGTTTTTGCTGTTTCAATTGCTGGCAAAGTCACGTCTACTGATACACCTAAAGAACAATAACCGTGCTTATCTGGTGGTGAAACTTGAATAAAAGCTACGTCTATTGGTAATATATTACGTCTGAATAACAAATTAATTTCACTTAAGAAAACCGGAATATAATCGCCATTATTGGTATTAACACCTTTTCTAACATTTCCACCAACAAAACAAGTAGATAAACTAAAAGCTTTGCTGTAAGGTGCTTCTAAATACTTTGCTTCTCCGTCTGTATGAATTTGAATGATATCTATGTCACTTAACTCTTCATAGCGCTCACATAAGGCGTCAATTAAAAGATTTGGTGTCATTGCTGCACCTTGAAAGAATACTCTGTTTCCAGATTTAACAACTGATACTGCTGTTTGTAAATCGACTATCTTTAAGTTACTCATAACTAATGTTTTATTTATTAAAATTTAATAAGGCCAAATTAAAGGCACTAACACCATAGCCATTGCAAAAAACAACAACAGTAATGGTGACCCAACTTTTACATAATCCATAAACTTATAATCACCAGCAGACATGACCATTGCATTTGTAGTCGTTCCAACTGGTGTTAAAAAAGCTGTTGATGCTGCAATTGCAACAACAATCATAAATGGTTCTGGCGAAATATTTAATGTAGTAGCTGCTAAAATAGCTATGGGTGCCATCAAAACAGCCGTAGCAGAATTGTTAATCGCCTGACTAAATCCAGTAGTCAATAAAAAAATTCCACCAAGTAAAATCGTTGGATGTATATTTCCTAAACTTGTAACCAGGCTATTTGCCGCAAGCTCTGCAACACCTGTTTTTTGAAGTGCTAATCCCATTGGAATCATAGCTGCAATCATTACAACACTTATCCAACTAATACCTTTATAAGCCTTAGAAATTGGCACACAACCTGTTAATAAAATGACACCTGCAGAAATCATAGCAGCTATGGCTCCTGGCACAACTTTAAAAACTAAAAGAGCTATCATTAACAACAACATTGCCAAGGCTATATACGATTTATAAGTCAACTTATTAACGTCCTTTGCCATACTTTCTGGACTTCCAGAAATCACTAGATTTTTATACACACTTTTTAAATGCTCAATACGCTGCCAAGTACCTCTAATGATAAAAGCATCACCTGCTTTTACCGCAATATTTTTATCCTTTAGTGGTTTATTATTTCTTGAAGCAGCAACAAGTTGAATACCTGCTTGTTTTAAATACAACCCCATTGGTATATTATGTCCTAGAAACATGGAGTTAGGTGTAATAATCATCTCTGCCAAACCAACTTCTTGATTTATAAATTCTTCCTTTAAATCCTCGTTGCTGTTTTTGAAAGGAATAACATTCAGCTTAAATTTTAGAATTAATTTATCTACATCTTCTGTTTTTCCTTTTACAGTAATTATATCGTGATATTGCAATATGGTATCTGGCGTAGGGAACTCGACGTAAGGCTTCACGCCTTTTACAATATTTGGAAATCGTCTTCGTAGTCTAATTATTGATACATTATACTTATTATCAAAATCCCAATCGCCGATAGCGGTGTTGAGTAATGGCGACATAGACCTCACACGAAGACGGTAAATGTTTTCGCCTATACTATAGTTCTCTATCCACTCATGCATTTCTGAATCAATATTAATAGGCTGGTTTTCGGATGTGTTTTTTGGCAATAATTTATAACCTAAAAACCTGAAATATAAGATTGAAATTATAAGTAGTGGAAATCCAATAAGAGTGAATTCAAAAAATGAAAAAGCTTCAAAACCGTTTTCGATTAATGCATTACTTGCAATAATATTTGGTGGTGTGCCTGTTAACGTCAATAGGCCTCCAGTATTTGATCCAAAGGCAACTGGCATTAATAATTTTGAAGGTACTGTACCCATTTTAAAAGCTGAAGAAACTGTAACAGGTAATAATGTTGCAACAGTACCTGTATTACTTACAAAACCTGATAAAATTCCTGAACCAAAAGTGACTAAAACCAGTAACTTAGGGATACTTTTTTCTGCCCACTTTACAAATCTTTGACCAGCCAAAGCTGTCCAACCTGTTTGAGATAATCCTTCTCCAATAATAAAGAGAGAGGCAATCATTATAACTGTCGGATTACTAAAACCACTTAGCGTTTCGTTTAAATCCAATATGCCAAATAAAAACAAACTAAGCATTGAGACTAAAGCAACAATATCTGGCGTGAATTTTCCCCAAACGAATAAAGCGATAGTTATGGTTAAAATAATGAGAAGTGTGGTCATTAATATATTCTATTTTGAAGTTTTTTCTTCTAAAATAAGCTAAAACAAAATTACTATCAGAAAACTCAAAAGATAATGACTTATGTCATAATTTTATAATTATTATAAAGTTTTGAGTTCATATAAAAAGGCTTGCCAATGGCAAGCCTTTTTATATTTAGAGGATAACTATTAGTTATTTATAATCTTCTCTTGATGATTAATTGATTCTTGGTGAATGGCTTTAAATACACGAAGAATAAACTCTTCGCTTAAACTTTTCTCTTCACCTTGAAGAATCATCTTACCCAAAATTTCGTTCCAACGTTTAGATTGTAATACAGCTACATTATGGTCTTTTTTGAGTTGACCGATAGCATCGGCAATATTCATTCGCTTACCAAGCATCTCAATGAGTTGGTGATCCACAACATCAATCTGAGTTCTTAGAGTATTAATCTTATTTTTGAATTCAGCGGCTTCTCCTACCTCTTTACGGATACGTAAATCTTCAGTATACTTTGTTAGAGTATCTGGTGTAATTTGTTGTGCAGCATCACTCCACGCTTTGTCTGGATTATGATGTGTCTCTATCATTAAGCCATCGTAGTTTAAATCTAATGCTGTTTGACTTAGCTCAAAAATAATATCACGACGTCCAGCAATGTGCGATGGATCTAGGATTATTGGTAAATCTGGAAACCGATCCTGTAAATCTACAGCTATCTGCCACTCTGGATTATTTCTATATCTCGTTTTTTCATATGTAGAAAACCCTCTATGAATTACTCCCAAATTCTTTACATCGGCAGTATAAAAGCGCTCTACAGCTCCTAACCATAAGGCTAAATCTGGGTTTACAGGATTCTTGATTAAAACAGTTTTATCAGTTCCTTTTAAAGCATCTGCAATATCTTGGACGATAAAAGGACTAACTGTTGTTCTTGCACCTATCCAAAGAATATCAATATCATGTTTTAAGGCTAAATCTACGTGATTAGCATTTGCTACTTCTGTTGTGGTTAACAATCCTGTTTCTTCTTTTGCACGTTGCATCCACTTGAGTCCAAGAGCTCCAACACCTTCAAAATTTCCTGGTCGTGTTCTAGGTTTCCAAATTCCTGCTCTAAAAACCGTTGCATCACTATCTTTTAATTGGTGAGCAATTTTTAGTACTTGCTCTTCTGTTTCTGCGCTACATGGCCCAGCAATAACTAGTGGATGATCTAATCCAAAAGCGTCTAGCCAATTTCTAAGTTCCTTTTTATTTTCCATTTTTTCTTTTTCTTATCTCTATTTAATTCCGTTAAGAATTTGCTTTATATAGTTTGTGTTTTCCATTTCTTGGTATACAGAGTCAAAATTGTCTTGCTCCATCAAGCTTTTGAAATGTTTTAAGTTGTTTATGTATTCGTCTAATGTTTCTATAACATTGGTTTTATTTTGTTCAAAAATTGGTGTCCACATCGCTGGACTACTTTTTGCTAAACGTACTGTACTTTCAAAACCACTGCCCGCCATATCAAAAATATCACGTTCGTTTTTTTCTTTTTCGATAACTGTTTTTCCTAACATAAATGCACTAATATGTGACAGATGCGACATGTAAGCAATGTGCCTATCATGTGCTTTAGGGTTCATATAGCGTATGCGCATACCTAAGTCTCTAAAAAGCTCTAAAGCTTTCTCCTGAAGTTTAAAAGCTGTTTCTTCGACCTCACAAATAATGTTAGTTTTATCTTGAAATAAACCTTTTACCGCTGCTTTTGGACCTGAAAATTCTGTACCTGCAATTGGGTGTGCAGACAGATAATGTCGTCTGTTTGGATGATATTTTACTTTATCACAAATATCTTCTTTGGTAGAACCAACATCAAAAACAATGGTGTTCTCTCCAATATTATCAAGAACTTCTGGCAAATAATTAAGAGTTGCGTCTACAGGAATTGCAACAATAACCATATCGGTTTCTTTAAGCTGATTTATAGTTGCTGATTTATCGATAATCCCAAGCGAAATAGCTTCATCTAAATGTGCTTTATTCTTATCGATACCATAAATAATTGACTTTGGATATTTTGTCTTGATATCTAAAGCAAAACTGCCACCTATTAACCCAACTCCTATGATTGCTACACTCTTCATTTTACTTTACTCTAGCTATAGCTTCTTTGATTACTGACTCTTCTTCACAAATAGAAAACCTAACATAACCTTCGCCATTACTTCCAAAAACGGTTCCTGGAGCCACAAAAATACTGTGCTCTTTTAGTACTAAATCAGTAAACTCTTCACTCTTTATATGTTCAGGTAATTTTGCCCAGACAAATAATCCAGATACATCATCATTACAAGTACAGTTTAGTGATTCAGCTAATTCCCATACTAATTCACGTCTTTTTCTGTAAATACTATTTAAACTTTCGAACCACATCTCAGAACTCTTAAGTGCTTCTACTGCTCCTTTTTGTATGCCATAAAACATTCCAGAATCCATATTACTCTTAACTTTTAAAACTGCATTTACATAATCGTAATTACCAACAACCATTCCTGCACGCCAACCTGCCATATTGAATGTTTTACTGATTGAATTCAATTCTAAACATACATCTTTCGCTTGCCTATATTGTAATATACTTTTTGGCTTATCGTTTAGAATAAAGCTATATGGATTATCATTTACAATTAAGATATCATGGCGCTTTCCAAAAGCGATAACATCGTCATAAAATTTGTGAGACGCATTATTTCCTGTTGGCATATTTGGATAATTAATCCACATGATTTTTACCTTACTTAAATCCATACGCTCTAAAGTCACAAAATCTGGTAACCAGTTATTTTCTTCTTTTAAATCATAAAAAACAGGCTCAGCTTCTAATAATTTTGCAACACTAGCATAAGTTGGATATCCTGGATTTGGAATTAAAACACCATCACCTTTATTTAAAAAAGCCATAGAAATATGCATGACACCTTCTTTACTTCCCATTAATGGCAAAACTTCGGTTTTTGCGCTTAATGAGACTCTATAATGCCTTTTGTAGAAATCCGCAACAGCATCTCTAAACTCAGGAATACCTTGGTAACTTTGATACTTGTGCGCTCCTGCATGATGAAGACTTTCCTCTAAAGCCATAATAGCTTTTAATGGTGGATCTAAATCTGGGCTACCAATACCAAGGTTAATAATAGGCTTACCTTGAGACTTTAAAAAAGCCACTTCTTTAAGTTTTACAGAAAAGTAGTATTCTTCTACCTGCTTAAGTCGTTCTGCTACTTCTATCATGATTTTGCGTTTTTATATTCCCCTAAAATCTTAAAATTTTCTGCCATAATATTTACAATAGATTTTGCTTTTTTGTAATCTGTGTACTCATCAAAGGTAACATCTATAAAGAAAGCATACTTCCAAGGCATATCAATCTTTGGTAAAGATTGAATTTTAGTTAGGTTTAGTTTACAATCACTTAACACATTAAGTATCGCTGCCAAACTACCACGTTTGTGGTCTAACTCAAATTTTAATGATGCTTTATTGATATCAGTATCATTGATATTTGCTTTCTCACTCTTAACAATAACAAAACGTGTTTCGTTGTGTTTAATAGTCTGAATACTTTGTGCCAAAATATCTAAGCCATACAAACTAGAAGCCGTTTTACTAGCTATTGCTGCAATACCTTTAATATTATTCTCTGAAATCGATTTAGCAACATCGGCAGTATCTTTTGCTTCAACCAATTTTATTTTTGGATACAATTTAAAGAACGCTTTACATTGTAATAATGCCATTGGGTGAGAGTGCACTTCTTTTATATCTTCTATTTTTTGACCAGGAAACGCTATTAAATTATGCTGAATATCTAAATAATACTCGCCAATAATATTTAAATCATGAGTATCAATTAATGCATAATTTGGAATAATCGAACCTGCAATAGAATTTTCGATGGCCATCACTGCCACGTCTGAAGTTTTATCTAAAACACTCTCTACCAACACATCAAAGCTTAAACACTCTACCAATGACTGTGTGCCATCAAAAAACTTTTCTACCACACTGTGATGAAAAGATCCTTTGATGCCCTGAATGGCTATCGTGCTTATTGTACTCATTATTAAAAATAATCTTTAAAACTACTGCAAAAAAAAATCCCGATTTTCATCGAGACTTAGTTCAAATATATGTTATAAATTACACACACAACGTCTCGATCTTTTTGTCAAAAAAGAAATAAAGCCAGTTGTAATATGTATGATTTGTAGTTTTCATTGGTGCTAATGTATATAATAAAATCGCAAAACAAAATACTAAAGCCTAATTTTTAATGTTTTATCTGAAAAATTAAAGATTAGCCTGTAATTTAGTCTTTACATTACATATTGTTTATTTTTGAAAAAAGATATTAAGATGTCAATAAAAGTTGAGAATATCACCAAGGTATACGGCGAACAAAAAGCTTTAAATAATATTTCTTTCTCAGTAAATGCTGCCGAAATTGTTGGTTTTTTAGGCCCAAATGGAGCTGGAAAATCTACTATGATGAAAATATTGACAACTTATATAAATCCATCTGGAGGTGAGGCCAAAGTCAATGGATATGATATCGACAGTGATAAAAAGTCTGTTCAAAGTTCCGTAGGTTATTTACCTGAGCACAACCCTTTATATACCGAACTTTACGTTAGAGAATATCTAAAGTTTAATGCAGATGTATACGGCGTTAACAAAACACGCATCGAAGAAGTTATTGACCTAACAGGATTAACACCAGAATCTCAGAAAAAAATAGGGCAACTCTCCAAAGGTTATCGTCAACGTGTTGGCTTAGCAAATGCGATGCTTCACAATCCTGAAGTACTAATTTTAGATGAGCCTACAACTGGATTAGACCCAAATCAGTTGGTCGATATCAGAAATCTTATTAAAAATATCGGCAAAGAAAAGACGGTATTTCTATCCACACATATTATGCAAGAAGTCGAAGCTATGTGTGATCGTGTAATTATAATTAATAAAGGTGAAATTGTTGCAGACAAGTATTTAGCAGAGATGCGACAAGGACAAGAACAAGTTGTTGTTGTAGAATTTGACTATCGCGTAGAGGATACTTTTTTATTAAAATTACCGAATGTTAGCTCTGTAAAAAATACACATGATTTTATTTATGAAATCACATTTTCTACTACAGAGGATATGCGCTCTCATGTTTTTGATTTTGCTCATGACAATGAGTTAAAGATTCTTCAGCTTAATCAAAAAAATGAAAGTTTAGAAAGTTTGTTTAGAGAATTGACTAATTAAATTATGGCTGATTTTATAGGTGAATTTTTAGGCCAACTTATGATTGAAATACTACCAAGTTTATTTAAACGTATTGGAGTCAGTGTAAAATGGTTATTCTATTTGGGAAGAAAAAAATTCAAAATTCTGATAAAAGAAGAATGGAACAAGAGAATTGGGTTTGGAGTATTTATACTTTTAGCTTACGTTGCAGTTCGTTTAATATTTAATTAATTACTCGAAAATTAATCTCCCATTAAAGACTTCCTCGACATCAACGATTGGAGGTTGGTTAACTGAAATGACATTTCCCGTAGATAAAATTCTTCCCGTTATAGATTGTTGTGGATTGACAATCATGTCGTTTGTCCCACGATGAAATACGGATACGTTTTGAGCTATTAAGTTTTCGCCTTCAAAACGACTATTTCCTCCTACAAAATTGATGTTCAAATCTTCTACATCTCCAGATAGGTAGAAAAAAGATAAATTATTTGAAGTAATTTGTAAGTCAACTACGTCTAGTTCTAATCTGAAATCTCCAATAGCAAAATTATCAGATGATGAAAAGTCTTCAGAGATTAGCGTCATATTATTAAAATCTAAAATACCGTCAGATTTAATTTCAAATTGTGTAGAACATCTTATCTCTGTAAGATTTGGTGTAGTTACAAACACTTTAGTTATCCCAAAATCACGTACATAATTACAATTATTATTGTCGGTTAATACTAATAGATTACCAATGACTTCGACTATAACATCATTTAATAAATTTTCTCCAGTTTCGACAATAACTTCTTGAGTAGCGCCTTGTTTTATAATTAGCTCTACATCTCTATTGACTAAGATTCTTTCAAAATTAGCGACAGAAAACTCTTGTTGAATACTATTTCCTGCAGTTTGAAAACAATCTGGCGCACTGTCGCTATCACAACCTAAAAAGAGTAATAATCCAAATATGTAAATTATCTTTTTCATAATCGTAATCCAATTCCTAATTCAACGGCTTCTGCTCTAAATCCATGTGATTTAAGCGTTAAAGCAGCGAACCATTTATTATCAAAATATCGTTTTAATCCAGCTCTAATATATGTACGACTTTCAAAATTAAAAGGGTAATAAATATAATACCCAAATTGGGTTTCTAAAGAAAAATTATTTACAAACAACTCATGTCCAGCAAAAATTCCAATACGTTTGTAATCTTCATCTCCAGTGACCCCATTACCTAATGCTGCTGTACTTTCATAACGAATTAACTCTTTTAAAAAATTAGAAAAAAACACATCTGCTCCAAATTGAATAGCGCTTTTACGATTAATTCTTTTATCAACATATGCAGAAAAAATATAGAAAGGATATTGTCCGCTACCAATAATATCACTCTGGTTAATACCTGACCTAAAAGCAAAATTATATTTTATGGGTTCAGTAAATTTCTCATCTTTCAAATCATGAATATATTCAGGATTTTCTTCATCTAAGTCATAAGTAACTCCAACATTCAATGCTATAGTATTTACACTTGTATTTGGTGCTTTAACATTTGCGTTAGAATAGTGTATTAATGAAAATCCTGCTTGTAGACCAAAATGGTCAAAAATGCGTTCTTTTTTGTAATTGAGCATTACATAAGTACTGCTTAATAGACTTGAGCCAAAGGCAATATTTTTAGGGTTTGATTCTCTGTCATAAGGATTACTGGTGTAGCCAATACCTTGGCCAATACGGAACATTAGATTACGGTTAAAAAAGTAAAAGTTATAATGCCCATAAACCCCAAAATTATCCCCTAGTTCTCTACTCTTTAAATCTTGATATATAAAAGAAGCACCATAATCTGGATAATTATAGCGCTGTTCCCAATTCTCTTGCCCAAAGGTTTTTTTGTTCCAACTTAGTATTACACCGTCTGGTCTTCCGTTAATTAAACCTAAAAGATTATTATCATGAAGTGCTATGTAACCCTTAAAGTAATTGGCGTCAAAATAAGATTCAGTATCTTCCTCTTGAGCGGTCAAGACTATCGATAAAAACAAAAATAAACTTACTAATCTTATTTGCATTTTATATTTTTCAGTAGCAAATGTAAGTAAAAATGTATCGTTATCTTTAATAACTTATTGGATTAAAAAAGAAGATATGCCGCAAACAAAGAGCCAATAGCTAAGATTAAAACCTGAAAGGCAAATCTAAATTCTAATTTATACTTTTTGATAGTTTTCATTATATTATTTTTTTCAAATTTCAGGATGAAATCTATTATAAATGTTAAGGCAAATAAAAACTACTGTTAAATAAATAATCTAAAAAACTGCTTTGGCAACTTCTTTTATGTTACTACTTTTTCCCATAGAGTAATAATGTAGTACTGGTATCCCAGCATCTTGTAACTCTTTAGATTGCGCAATACACCATTCAATACCGACTTCTCTTACTTGACTATTATTCTTACATTTAATCACCTCTATTACTAAATCTTCTGGTAGGTCTACATAAAAACGATGCGGTAATAAATTAAGTTGTTTTTTTGTTGAAATAGGTTTCAATCCCGGGATAATTGGCACTTCAATACCTGCTTTTCTACATTTATCCACAAAATCAAAATACTTCTGATTATCAAAAAACATTTGAGTAACTACATATTCGGCACCATTTTTTATTTTCTTTTTTAAGAAATGTATATCACTTTCTAGACTTGGTGCTTCCATATGCTTTTCTGGGTATGCACCAACGCCAACACAGAAATTAGTTTTACTACAATTTTGAAGTTCATCATCTAAATAAATACCATTATTTAAATCTGAAATTTGACTGACCAACTCACTAGCATAAGCATGACCTTCTGGCTCTGGTTTGAAGTAAGTTTCTGTTTTAACCGCATCTCCACGCAGCGCTACTACATTGTCTATACCTAAAAAGTCAAGATCTATTAAAAAATTTTCTGTGTCTTCTTTTGTAAAACCACCGCATAGAATGTGTGGTATTGCATCTACACCATATTTATTTTGAATGGCAGCACAAATACCTACTGTACCTGGACGTTTTTTTACAATCTGTTTCTTTAACAAACCATTACCTACATCTTTAAACGTATACTCTTCTCTATGGTAAGTAACATCAATAAATGGCGGTTTAAATTCCATTAACGGGTCTATATTATCGAATATTGATTGAATGTCTTGACCTTTTAAAGGTGGTAAAATCTCAAACGAAAATTGTGAATCTCCATTTCCGTTATTTATATGTTCAGTTACTTTCATAATCTTTTTTTTAGTCAGCAAGATTTGGGTTTAACCATTTTTGAGCTTCTTCTTTTGTAATATTTCTTCGTTTTGAGTAATCTATTAATTGGTCTTCAGTAATTTTTCCAAGGCCAAAATATTTGGCTTCTTTGTTACCAAAGTAATAACCACTAACACTTGCAGCTGGCCACATCGCTAAACTTTCAGTAAGTTTTACACCTATCTGATTTTCTACATCCAACAACTTCCAAATAGTTGTTTTTTCTAAATGGTCAGGACAAGCTGGATACCCAGGTGCAGGACGAATACCTTTGTAATCTTCTTTTATTAATTCTTGATTACTTAAATTTTCACTTGATGCATATCCCCAATAATTAGTTCTAACTTCTTTGTGCAAATATTCAGCAAAAGCTTCAGCCAAACGATCCGCTAATGCCTTAATCATAATTGAATTATAATCGTCATTATCAACTTCAAATTGCTCTGCCAGTACTTTCGTTCCAAAACCTGTAGTAACACAAAAAGCACCTATATAATCTTGATACCCTTTTTCTTTTGGCGCAATAAAATCCGCAAGAGCATGATTAGGAACGCATTCTCGTTTTTTGAGTTGTTGGCGAAGTGTAAGAAATTTATATACTTCTTGATGAGATGCTGAATCAAGTTCAGCATGACAATCTTTTATTGTCACCTCAATATCATCATCATTTACAGTGTTTGCAGGGAACAAACCAAAAATAGCTTTAGCTTCTAAGAGTTTCTTATCAAAAACTTTTTGCAATAACTCTTGCGCATCAGCAAATAATTCAGTTGCTTGTTCACCAACTATTTCATCATTTAAAATAGCGGGATACTTACCGTGTAAATCCCAACTTCTGAAAAATGGAGACCAATCGATATAAGCTTCCAATTTTTTAATATCAAAATCGTCAATAATTTGCACACCTAATTCTTTAGGCTTTACAATTTCTGTAGTTTTCCAATCAATTTGATACTTGTTTTTTCGAGCATCAGTGATTGATAAATACTCTTTTTGTTTTCCTCTAGTTAAAAACTGTTCACGGAATTTATCATACTCTTCTCGTATTTGATTTTTATAAACAGAACTATCTTTTTGAAGTAAATCGCCGACAACAGTAACTGCTCTAGATGCATCATTAATATGAATCACTGTATTTTGATAATGCGGTGCAATTTTTACGGCGGTGTGTGCCTTACTAGTTGTAGCACCACCAATAATTAAAGGTATTTCAATATTCTGTTTTTCTAACTCTTTAGAAACATATACCATTTCGTCTAAAGATGGTGTGATCAAGCCACTTAAACCAATAACATCGACTTGCTCTTTTACAGCAGTTTCTATAATTTTTTCTGGAGGCACCATAACACCTAAATCTATTATCTCGTAATTATTACAGCCTAAAACAACACTTACAATATTCTTCCCAATATCATGCACATCGCCTTTTACAGTTGCCATTAATATTTTACCTGCAAACTCTTGCTTACCATCTTTTTCTGCTTCAATAAATGGCTGTAAATAAGCCACTGCTTTTTTCATAACGCGAGCCGATTTTACAACTTGTGGCAAAAACATTTTTCCGCTTCCAAATAAATCCCCAACTACATTCATTCCTGTCATTAAATGACCTTCAATAACTTCAATTGGTTTTGAAACAGACAGTCTTGCTTTTTCTACATCTTCAACAATAAAACTGTCAATCCCTTTTACTAAAGCATGTGTTATCCTATCCTGTAATTCTCCATTTCGCCATTCTAAAACGGTTTCTGTTGTTTCTTTTTTATTCCCTTTAACAGTTTCTGCAAAGTCTAATAAACGCTCTGTAGCATCATCTCTTTTATCAAATAAAACATCTTCAACACGTTCTAAAAGATCACTATCAATCTCATCATAAATCTCTAGCATTGTTGGGTTTACAATCCCTAAATTCATCCCGTTTTTTATAGCATGATATAAAAATGAAGAGTGCATGGCTTCACGTACCGCATTATTCCCTCGGAAGCTAAACGAGACATTACTTACACCTCCAGAAACGTTAGCATGTGGTAAGTTTTCTCTAATCCATTTTGTAGCATTAAAAAAATCAAGAGCATTTTTTCTATGCTCTTCCATACCTGTAGCCACAGGAAAAATATTTGGATCAAAGATGATGTCCTGAGCAGGAAATCCTACTTCGTTTACTAAAATATTGTAGGAACGCTTGCAAATTTCAATCCGTCTTTCGTAAGTGTCTGCTTGACCTTTTTCGTCAAATGCCATTACTATTACAGCAGCTCCGTAACGTTTTACTAGTTTTGCTTGATGCTTAAACTGTTCTTCACCTTCTTTTAAGCTTATAGAGTTTACAACACTTTTTCCTTGTACGACTTGTAATCCAGCTTCAATGATTTCCCATTTTGAACTATCAATCATAATTGGCACTCGAGCAATATCTGGCTCTGATGCAATAAGATTTAAAAATGTTGTCATGGCTTCTACACCATCGAGCATACCTTCGTCCATATTAACATCGATGATTTGGGCACCACCTTCAACCTGATCTCTTGCAACACTTAAAGCCTCTTCAAATTTTTCTTCTTTAATCAACCGAAGAAATTTACGTGAACCCGTAACATTTGTACGTTCACCAACATTGATAAAGTTAGATTCTGGTGTAACTACAAGAGGTTCTAATCCAGATAAGGTTAAATATTTTTTAGAATCACTGCTTGCCATTATGCTTCAACTTGTATTTGTCTGGGTTTATATTTTGATGCTACTTCTGCAATCGCTTTTATATGGTCTGGGTTTGTACCACAACATCCACCGATGATATTTATCAAATCGTCTTTAAGGTAATCTTCAATATAACCTTGCATTTCTTCAGCTGTCTCGTCATATTCTCCAAATGCATTAGGTAAGCCTGCATTTGGATGTGCAGAAGTATAAAATTCTGTTTCGTTAGAGAGCCGTTGTAAATACGGTTGTAATTGTTCTGCTCCTAAGGCACAATTAAAACCAACACTTAATAATGGGATATGAGATATTGATGTTAAAAAAGCTTCGACTGTTTGACCAGATAATGTGCGCCCCGAAGCATCAGTTATTGTTCCTGACACCATAATTGGTATATCAATATTGCGTTCTTCCTTGACTTCTTCAATCGCAAATAAAGCCGCTTTGGCATTTAGCGTGTCAAATATAGTTTCTACTAAAAGCACATCGACACCACCATCAAGTAAGGCTTCAACTTGCTGCTTATATGCTTTTCGTAATTCTTCAAAAGTAACGGCGCGAAATTCAGGCTTATTTACATCTGGAGATAAACTAGCCGTTCTGTTAGTTGGTCCAATACTACCAGCTACAAATCGAGGCTTATTTGGATTATGACTTGTAAATTCTTCTGCTACTGCTTTTGCAATTTTTGCAGATTCGTAATTTAGTTCGTAAACCAAATCTTCCATATTATAATCGGCCATAGCAATTGTAGTCCCTGAAAAAGTATTGGTTTCTACGATATCTGCACCAGCTTCAAAATACTGCCTATGAACATTTGCAATAGCTTCTGGCTGTGTCAACGATAATAAATCGTTATTACCTTGTAATGGTGTTGGATAATCTTTAAAACGTTCGCCACGAAAATCAGACTCAGTAAAACTATGGCGCTGAAGCATTGTACCCATTGCACCATCTAAAACTAATATTCTCTTTTGAATTTCTTCCTTAATTCTACTCATATATTTATAAAGTATTAGCAATCTTAACGATATCAGAAAATAAACCTCTAGCGGTAACTTCTTTTCCAGCACCAGCACCTTGAATAACCAATGGTGTTTCTTGATAAGAATCCGTGTAAATTTCAAATAAGTTATCAGCACCTTTAAGCTGGCCAAGTGGAGTTTTTAAAGATTCTGAAACTAATTTAACTTCTAATATTTCGTTTTCTAAATTTAATTCACCTATATAACGCAAAACATTATTTCCAGTTTGATTTTTCTTGTCATTTTCAAAAACAGAATTTAATTCATCTCTTCTTTTATTGAATTGCGATATTGTCGTTTTTCCATTTAGTGATTTAGGCACTAATGATTGTACGTTAACTTCTTCTAAATTCTTTTTTAAACCTAATTCTCTTGCTAAAACAAGAAGTTTTCTAGCTACATCCTTTCCAGACAAATCATCCCTAGCATCAGGCTCTGTATAACCTTTATTTGATGCGCTTTCTAGAACTTCAGAAAACAAAATATCTTCTTCAGAAAAACGATTGAAAATATAACTGAGTGACCCTGAAAAAACACCTCTAATCTTTTTTACACTGTCACCAGATTGTGACAAGTTTCTAATAGTCTCAATAATAGGAAGGCCTGCACCCACATTAGTTTCGTAGTAAAAGATTTTTTTCTTTTTTTGGAGTGTTTGTCTTATCAGTTTATATAATTCAAAGTCGAGGGTATTTGCAACTTTATTTGCGACAACAAGATGAAAATTATTCTGAATTAATTCTATATATTTTTGAACGATTTCTTCATTAGCCGTAGCATCTACGGCAATTAAATTCTGAAGCTTATTTTTTTGAACGTATTTTATAACATCTTCATAGTTATAGTCTTCAGAATTTTCTTTAAAATTTACCCTCCAATTTTCATCTAAATCATCTTTAAAAAGAGCCTTTGTCGAATTACAAATTACCGGAATTTTTAAATCTATTTTTTGATTGAGTTTTAATTTGGGTTTAAAAGAAATAATCTGATCTATCAAAGTAGAACCTACATTACCTATGCCCAATATAACTAAGCTGACTTGTCTCATTTTCTTTTTCTTTTTTATTAAATATAGGGTTAAGGAATTTTGAAATTTGTGAAAATTCTATCAAAAAAGCGTCATGACCATCAATAGATTTTATTTCATTAATTGTTACATTTTCCTTAACTGTTTTTAGTTCAACATAAGTTTCCCAATTCTCATTTGGAACAAAAAAAACATCTGAATTTATTGTAATAATATGAATATTGCCTTTTATGTTTTTAGCCTTATTTAGAAATTCATTTTTGTTTTCAGCTACATTTATACTTTTTAAAATTTGATTCATCATTTTGTAGGTCGAGAGTTGAAAACGCTGTGATAGTTTTTCACCATGATGATTCAACCAACTTTCCATATTAAATAATAAAGCTGATGCTTTTGTTCTATTAAATTTTTGTTTAAAGGATAGGGAATTTCTGTAAAATGTCATCGCATGAATACGAGCATCTGCAATTGGATTTCTTGAATTTTCCAAAATCCGTTCTTGCACATAACAATTGGCGATAAGCCAATCTGTAGCTTTCCAATCTGTAGCAATTGGTATGATGTTTTCAATCAAATTTGGTTTCAAAATTGAAAGCTCCCAAGCAATTCCACCACCAACAGAACCACCAATTACAGCAAACAGTTTGTGTATCGATAAACGTTGTAAACCTTCAACAAAAATTCTGGCAATGTCTTTTGCTGTAAAGTCTTTATAATATTTTACAAAATCCTCGTTAATGTTACCAAAACCATTACCAGGAATGTTAAATGACAAAACCGAATAATTATTGGTATCAATGACTTTATCTTCGCCAATAATCCCGTTCCACCACCCTTTTTCACCAATAACTTGAGAATTTCCTGTTAACGCATGATTAACTAAAACAACAGGTGCAGAATTTAAAGGTAGACCGAAGTGTTGATAACTTAATTTGAGGCTGAAATTGAGCCCTGAAGCTAATTCAAAATGGTCTATTTCTATGTACTTTAATTGTGACATTACTTCCGATTAATATTGGTATTGAAAATCTTGAAAGGTGCTTAAAAAACACCCATCAAGATTCTCAGAACACAAATTATTAAGACTATAATTAAGCTTGCACAGGCTTTAAAACAGCTGCGAAAGCTTCTTTTAAATCTGTCTTTAAATCTTCAACATCCTCTAAACCAACTGATAGACGAATTAAATCTTTGGTTACACCTGTACTCTGTTGTTCAGTGTCCGTAAGTTGTTGATGCGTTGTACTTGCTGGATGAATTATTAGAGACTTGGTATCTCCAATATTTGCCAATAAAGAGAATAATTCTGTTGTATCTGCTACTTTCTTTGCAGCTTCAAAACCTCCTTTAAGTCCAAAAGTAACAATGCCACTTTTGCCGTTTGGTAAATATTTGTCGGCTAAATCTTTATAATTACTCGTTTCTAAGCCTGGATAATTTACCCAAGAAACTTCGTCTTGTTGCTGTAACCATTGTGCTAATTCTAATGCGTTTTCGCTATGCTTCTTTATCCTTAACTCTAAAGTTTCTAAACCTTGAATAATTTGAAACGCATTAAAAGGACTCAATGCACCACCATAATCTCTTAAACCTTCGATTCTTACTTTGGCGATAAATGCTGCCTCTTCTAGCGCTTCACTATATACTAAACCATGATAACCTTCTGATGGCTCTGTAAATTCAGGGAATTTTCCGTTTGTCCAATCAAATGTCCCAGCGTCAATAATTATTCCACCTAATGCTGTACCATTACCATTGATATATTTTGTAAGCGAATGAATTACAATATTAGCACCATGAGCAATAGGATTAAGTAAATACGGTGTAGCAACAGTATTGTCAACAACTAAAGGCACTTTATGTGCTTTTGCTTGCGCCGAAATACTTTCAACATCTAAAACATCTAATTTTGGATTTCCTAAAGACTCAATAAAAAATAACCTTGTGTTTTCTTGTGCAGTGTTCTTAAAGTTTTCAGCTTCTGAAGGGTCGACAAAAGTTGTTGTAATTCCATGTCTTGGTAGTGTTACTTTTAACAAATTATAGGTTCCTCCGTACAAACTACTAGAAGCTACAATATGGTCGCCAGCTCTAAGAAGCGTTAATAAAGTTGTAGAAATAGCAGAAGTTCCTGATGCTGTTGCCACAGCTGCAATACCTCCTTCAAGTGTAGCTAGACGTTGCTCTAAAACGTCTGTTGTAGGGTTGTTAATCCTTGTATAAATATTTCCAGGTTCAGCTAATGAAAATAAATTAGCTGCATGATCTGAATCATTAAACACATAAGCTGTTGATTGGTAAATAGGAACAGCTCTTGTTCCTCCATTTTGATTGACATTGTGTCCTGCATGCAACGCTTTAGTTGCAAATTTTTGTGTACTCATTTTTCTGTTTTTTTTGAGTTAATACATAATTAAACCAAAAGTCAAATAGGCTTCTCAGAAGCATACCTAATAGAAAAATGTTATAAAGAAAAATTATATAAATACAGATGAGTATTTATATGTTGGTTATCTATCTAGAATAAGCGAGAAATGATTCGCTAATCAAGTAGAATTTAGCACCTTCTTAGTAAGTCTAAGGGTTGCTAAGGCTTCATCGGGTCTATTCCCTCTGCCTTTCTTGATAACATTTCAGTAAGTTTTTGAACTTTGTGAATACAAATATTCGATTATAAAAATTTAATATCCAAATCTTTTTTTGATTTTATCAATTTTTAACAGATTAACTACATCGAACTTATCTTTTAGGAATTAGTTATGATAACTATCTTCGTTTATTATTATAAATGTGTATTTTTGCACCGAAATTAATTAAGAGGAAAGATTTGACTGATTGCAACCTCTGGAAAAAATTGCTAAAGACAGTGTTAGACTTTCCTTGTTATTACGTCAAATCTTCAAAATAAAAATCTTAGAATATGGCGTATTTATTTACTTCAGAAAGTGTTTCTGAAGGACATCCAGACAAAGTAGCAGATCAAATTAGCGATGCATTAATTGACAACTTTTTAGCGTTTGACAAAGACTCTAAAGTAGCTTGTGAAACCCTTGTAACAACGGGACAAGTTGTATTAGCGGGAGAAGTAAAATCCGATACTTATTTAGACGTACAGCAAATCGCTAGAGATGTCATTAACAAAATTGGCTATACCAAAGGAGAATATATGTTTGACGGTAGTTCTTGTGGCGTTTTATCTGCAATACATGAACAATCTCCAGACATTAATCAAGGTGTAGACCGTGCAAAACCTGAAGATCAAGGTGCAGGTGACCAAGGAATGATGTTCGGTTATGCTACTGACGAAACTGAAAACTATATGCCATTAGCTTTAGAGCTTTCACATCGTCTTTTAAAAGAATTAGCAGAATTACGTCGTGAAAATAAAGACATTACCTATTTACGTCCTGATGCAAAATCTCAGGTAACTATTGAGTATAGTGATGACAATGTACCTCAACGCATTGATGCGATTGTATTATCTACACAACACGATGATTTTGATGCTAGTGATGATGTAATGTTAGCACAAATCAAAAAAGACATTGTAGAAATTTTAATACCTCGTGTGGTTGCCAAATTACCAGCACATATCCAAAAATTATTTACAGATAGTATTACGTATCACATTAACCCAACTGGTGTTTTTGTAATTGGTGGACCTCACGGTGACACTGGATTAACAGGTCGTAAGATTATTGTTGACACTTATGGTGGTAAAGGTGCACATGGTGGTGGTGCTTTTTCAGGAAAAGACCCAAGTAAGGTAGACCGTTCTGGCGCTTATGCAACACGACATATTGCAAAAAACCTAGTAGCAGCAGGTTTATGTAAAGAAGTATTAGTACAGGTAAGTTATGCCATTGGTGTAGCAAAACCAACTAGTATTAATGTTGAAACTTACGGTACAGCAACAATTGATAAAACTGATGGAGAGATTAGTAAAAACGTCGAATCTATTTTTGATATGCGTCCATACTTTATCGAACAACGCTTAAAGTTAAGAACGCCTATATATTCTGAAACTGCAGCATACGGTCATATGGGACGTACGCCAGAAGTAAAAACATTAACTTTCAAAAATCCGATGGGTCAAGAAGTTACCGAAACTGTTGAAACATTTACATGGGAAAAATTAGACTATGTGGATAAAGTGAAAGCAGCTTTTGGATTGTAATATTAATACATAGCATTAAAAAAAAGCCTTCTCATTTGAGAAGGCTTTTTTTAGTTAAAATATGAGAGTTTATAAGGTATATATTGCCCTAAACGTTATAAAACGTGGTTGTAAGAATGTTGCTGAATTAGACACCGAGAAATTACCAACATTATTATTAATGTTTGCATCAATATTTAAAATGTTATTAGCTCTTATCTCGTATTCCCATTTTGCATCACGATCTTTACGATAACCTAATCTTGCACTCCATGTTGTGAAAGATTCTGATTCGCCTTCTACCTCTTGATTATTATATGCATAATCAGTTACAAAAGTTACTGAATCCCATATGTAAGCATCAAAACGTATTGATGGTGCGTTTGTAACAATCTTAGTTGTTCTTGTCCCTTGCGTGTTGTTACTAATACTGTAGTTGTATCTAAGTCTAACATTTGGTGCTTCTCTAAAGTTTGTTCTAAATTCTGGGGTATAAGATTGGACAAAACTTTCGTTTACAGACTGTCTTCCATCAATAAATTGATTCCTCAAACTATAATTGAAATTAGCGCGCAAGCCTGTTCTTATTTTTCCAAATCTTTTGTTCCAAGAACCGAATGCTGATAATGTTTCATCAGCAAATTGTGAGTTAAAAAAAGTACTCGTCGAAATAACATTATCAAAATTTGCAATAGATCTAATTTGGTCAATATTTTTATTGTAAGCTACTCTGGCAAAAACATTAGTGTTATTAAACAAATTAAAACTTCTGTAAAATAAACTAAGGCTGTGAGACAGTCCATTCTGTAGTTCAGCGTTACCAAAAGATAAACGGTCAAAATTATTTAGCACTAATCCTTCGGCAAGGTTGGTTACATCTGTAAATTGGTTATTCATTCGATAATTAAAAGTCAAACTTTCAGACTTCTTGAATTGAACACGTGCTTCAAACTCTGGTAAGATTCTAAAGAAATTATCTTTATACTTTTCTCCAAATTGGATGTTCTGGTTTCCGTAAGCATGAACAGAAACTCCTGGTCTAAATGTGAATTTACCTGTTCTTACATTATATCTAGTAGACAAATAAACGTCACTAAAATTATACTGAATATCATTTGTAGCACCTAACTGATTATCGTTAGAGTCATTAATTATAGGATTTGCATCTTGTGTAACACTAGAGTCATTTACATCTAAAAATTGAAAGATATTAGAATTAAAATCTTGGCGACTAAAAATAGTTCCAAATGTGAAACTGATGTTACTCTTAGCATTAAGGATATTGTAGTAATCTACTTTGGCATCTAATTGATTTGATTTTACTTGGCGATTTTGCCCCAATCCATAAAAATCTAAACTACGATCTAATCCTAATTGCTCAGCTGTCTCATCATAAGCATCCTCATCAATAGTATTTGGATCATTATCAATACCATTATCATTATTAGTAGGATCATTGTTTAAAAACGCATTATAAAAAGGGTCTTCGTCACGGATTAAATGTGCAGCTTCAAGTGCAAAAATATTATTCTCATTTAGTGTGTAGTAATAATTTAGGTTTTGATTAATACTAAATGGTGTAACCTCATCTAATTGTTTAGTTGCACCTATGACAGATGAAATTTCTATTTGTTGCTCTGAATCTTTGGATAATCTTGCTAACACATCATAATCCAATTGATTGTTTACATTTGGTTTGTAAGATGCACTCAGTTTTGCTAGACCTTGATCAGAGGCTTCACGACCAGTATTGATGGTTTCTTCGTCTGGTATACCCAAATCTGGATCGGTATAACGGATAAAACTTTCTTGTCTGGTATTTAGTCTCGTGGTATTGTATATTAAGAATCCACTTAAATCCAAAGCACTATTAGGTGAATAGCTAAAGTTAGTCGCTAATAATTTAGACTCGACACGCTGTGCATTTTGTGCATTTGTAAGACCGTTCAAGCCATTATTTCCTAAATTTAGATTTGTTCCACTATCTCTACTTGGTGACTTGAATCCACCACCAAAATTACGGACATCTCTATTGGATAAAGCAGGTTCTCCGATATTATTCATATCGCCAATAACATTAACACTATACTTTGGACTGTAATAAAAGAGTTTTGGTTGCACCAAATACAATTCGTCATTTGGTGACGGTGCTGTACCTACACCAACAGTAACATCTCCAAACCAAAAGTTTTCCTTTCCTTCTTTAAGTTTGATATTTATTGCTACACTATTTTGATTATTAGTCACACTTCTTAATTGACCAACTTCAGAGAAATTTCTTAATACTTCTATCTTATCTACAGCATTTGAAGGAATGTTTTCTGTTGCTAGTTTAGAATCCCCATCAAAAAAATCTTTTCCGTTAACCGTTATTTTCTGTACGGCATTACCTTCGACTTCTATTTGACCATTCTCATTTATTTCTACACCTGGTAGTTTTTCTAAGACGTCACCTAGTTTTCGTTCTGAACCATTTTTAAATGAGTCTGCGTTGTAAACAATAGTATCTCCTTTAATGGTTACTGGCATTTCATAGGTTAATTCAATAGTATCTAATGCATTATCAAAATTTAATGTGAAATCTTTTCTGATATCTGTTTCCTTGGTTTCTACAACTATATTAACGGTTTTCATACCTATGTAAGTAACTTGTACATTGTACTTGCCATTTTTACCCAGCGCTAGTTTATATTCACCTTTGGAATCGGTAATTCCATAAGATTCTAGTGCTTTTGTTTCTTGATTTATAGCAATAACATTTGCAAGCTCTAAAGGTCCGCCTATACTGTCTTTTACGACTCCAGACATTCTAACTTGTGAATAGGACTTTAGTGCTACTATTATGGTTAGTAGAGTAAATATTTTTTTCATTTATTTAAATTGTTATTTTGATTGACAATTAGTTGAAAATCTTTAATTACGCTTGCCACCTCGACCTCTTCCGCGCCAGTTACTTCTCATCTCCTCCATTTTTTTGGTGGTAATTTCAGTATATTCTTCTTGGGTGACAATTTCACCTTTCTCTGGCTTTTTTATATTATCTTTTTCTTTAGGATTCATTACAATCTTAGTACATAACATTGTAGTACGATCGAAACTTACTTCTAGTATTAATCCTGGTAATCCCCAAAAGTCGTCTGGACCCTGATTAATAGGTATTTGTGGTGTATACCAGGCTATGACTTCGGTTGTTTTTGGTATTTCCATTTCATCCATTGGATCTTCGGATTTATTTTCTACTAAATCTTTTTTCTTTTTATTTTTATTATCTCCGCGTCTTTTTATACTCCTCCAGTCAAAACCAATCACAGGCTTTACTGCTACAGCTTTAAATACAGTATAATTGCCGATTTGTTTAGTCTCATTAGCCATTTTCCATTCTAAATTCCTTAACTCATCTTTTATTAAGAATTTTTTTCCAAAAAATTCTTGATCCTGTATAACCTCTTTGGATTTTACATTTTTATATTTTGGACCACCTGTAAAACTACTAGCAAATCCTCCCCAGCCCTTGTTAGAACCACCTGCTTCTAGGCGTTCTTCTTCTTTATATATTGATTCTTGCTTATTGAATATGAGCGTATATTGCTTTTCTAGGAAACTCTTCATTCTCTTTTCCATAAACTTCATTTGGTCCGGAGTAATTTTACGGCCTCCCATAAACTGACTCATATCTATTGTTGTCTTTGTTTGGTAATATGCTTTACCCTGAAAATCTTGAGCAAATGAGGTAGTGCTTAAACATATTACTAGTGCTAGGATAAGTGATTTAAAAAATGATAATTTCATACAAAACTATTTAACTTATTGTTTCTTTCTTTTAGACTATCGAAATAACAAAAAGTTATATCGCCGGATGTTAAACTTGCGTTAAAGAATTAACCGCGTCGTCGGCCTCTATTATTTCTGAAATCCTGCATTTTTTCTATAACAGTAGCTTGATAATCTTCTTTATTGATTTCTTCTCCTTTTTTTGGCGCTAATATTTCAATTGTTTCTTTAGGATTAATCACAATTTTAGAACATAACATTGTGGTATCATCTGCACTGACTTCTAAAATTAAACCAGGCAATCCCCAGAATTCTGAAGGTCCGTGACTTACAGGTACTTGTACTGTATACCAAGCTTCAATTTGTGTCATTTTAATTTCTGGAATTATTTCTGCTCCTGTTGAATCTGTTTGTGGTGTGTTTCTTCTCATCATATCCCATGAAAAATTATACCAACTCAATTCATCAGATGGTATTAAAGCCATCGCTTTAAAACAAGTATAATTACCTATTTGCTTTGTCTCAGATCCCATTTTCCAATCAATTTTTTGCAGTTTGTCTTTTACCAAAAACTTTTTTCCGTAAAATTCTTGACTTTGTACTAACTGATTATCTTTCACGTTTTTGTATTGGTCACCTTGAGCAAAATTCTTTCCCCAACTATCCGTAGCTCCAGACATAGCATCAAGTTTTTCATCTTCTTTAAAAAACGATTCTGTTTTATTGAAAGTCAGTACATATGTTTTCTCTAACCTGTTTTTCATTCTGGAAGCAACTTGTTTTTTTTGCGCTTCACTAAGTCGAGCGCCCCATCGTCCTAGGTCCATTCTGGATTTAGAAAAATAATAGGCTTTTCCTTGAAATTCTTGGGCTTCTGCTTGAAAAGAAAAAGTAATTAAGAATGAAAGTAGTCCGAGTTTGTAAAATATTGGTTTCATGATTATAGTATAAAAATGTTAATTGTGTCCAACAAAATTAGATAATCATTAAACAGAACAATATTGTTTATCAAAACATTAACAGAAATTTTACTTATCCTCCAATCCTAATTTCAATACTTTCACCGCTTCTACGGCCGTTTCGAGGTGCAAATCGTTCTAACATCTCTTTCCTCTTCTTATCCATGATTTTGTCATATTCCTCGCGATTGACCTCTTTTCCTTTAGAAGGCTCGACGATTTCAATTTTACTCTCAGGGTTAATTACAACTTTGCTACAAACGATATTTAGTTTACCATCGTGGATTTCTAAAATTAAACCTGGCAAGCCTTGATACATTGCAGGTCCATTATTAACTGGCACCTGTAAGGTATACCAGGCCGTTACAGTTCGCTCTATCATTTCTGGTTCTTCTTCCTTTTTATTCTCTTCATCTTCAGTTTCTTCATTAACACTAAAGCTAGAGAATGAACGTGGCTTTGGCACCATCTTTACATAAGTAGCTTTAAAGCATTGGTACTGTCCAATAAATTTGGTTTCTTTTTCTAATTTCCAGTCTATTGTTTCAATATCGTCTTTTACTAAAAACACTTTTCCCATGGTATCTTTTTGGTCTGTGTAAGTACTATTTTTTGTGTTTTTGTATAACACATCAGAACCTCCACCAGAACCAATAACCATAACTTGCATATCACTTCCTCCAACTTGAGGTGGTGCTAAAGATTCTTCCTCTTTATATATTGAAGCCTCTTTATTAAATGAAAGTGTAAATGTTTTTTGAAACTGCTTTTTAAGCATTGCTTGCATTTGCTTTTGTAAATCAGAAGTCATACCTGGATTGCTCGTACTGTCTAACTTAATATCTACAGAACGTTGCGTTTTATAGGTTGCCTCGCCTTGAAATTCTTGAGCATTAGCACTAGTAAAAACTAGCGCTAAACCCAAAAACAAAACTCTTATAACTGTTTTCATTTTATGATTGTTTTGAAATTTTTATCTTTTTGAATTGTAATATTTTATCGCAGCAGCTCTTACTTTTTTGATACTTTCAATAAATTTTTCTTTCTCGTTTGTATTTCCTTTAATCTCATATTTGATATGGGATTTTACTTCATCTCCTATTTTTTTGTCATTACACTTTATACTAAATATAATGTTTTCATTTTCTCCTGTTTCCTTTAATATCTCTCTAAAATCTTCTACTGTAAACGTAGATTCAATTTCTTCTACAGAATCAACTTCAACATCTATTTTAAAACTTTCTACTTTTACTTTGTTAAAGGTAATATTTCCTTTTAAATCTTTTTTCTGAGCAAACATTAGGGAAGTTAAACAGATTGCTGATACTAAAAATAATTTTTTCATGATTTTGATTTTTAATGATTAATACACTGCAAATATCACGAGTCTTTTTAGTAATGATAGTTAACCAACGTTAACGTGTGTTAACCGATTAGTGATGGTTGAGAATAAACCTATACTTTTGAAGTATGAATGATAAACGCTATAGATATATATTATATGTAATTACAGTAGTAATTATTGCCACCATAGGTATTCAAATCTATTGGAATTACAAAAACTACCTCACTAATAAGCAACAACTTATTAATGATGTACAAGTAAGTTTGGACAAGGCTGTAGATGATTATTATGCAAACCTCGCTGAAGAAACGACTATGGCATTGTCATTTGATGAAACTCCCACTTCAAAGTTTTTTGAAGAAGAAAGTGCCTTCAATAAAATTCTTGAAAACATTGATCAGAAAAATGGAAAACTGAAAGCAATAGATTCTAATAAAGTATCAGACATTAAAGGACTTTCAATCTTTAGAGGCTTTGAAGCTGACTCTATAATGGATGAACAAAGAAACAAGAATAATCACTTAAATGCAGATTCCTTTAAACTTAAGGTGAAAGAATTAAAACAAGCCAATCCAAATATTAAAATTGGTGATTTTAAAATGCTTACCACTCAAGTAATGATATCGATTTCGAATGACACATTAAACCTAAAGGTTATTGATACACTTTTGAAAAACGAATTAAACAGAAAGAAAATAGATATCGATTATAACCTTGATTATGAGAAACCAAAAAATAAAATACCTTTTAGTAAAGATATTATTATCGTTGAAGCAGACACCACATATTTTAAAGACGATTTACATTTAAGTGTTTTTTCTGAGTCTACATTTTTACCCAAAGAAGGTGACCTAAAAGTTGATTTTGCTAATGAAACTAAAGTCATTTTAAGACGAATGCTTGGCGGCATTGGCATTTCTGGTTTACTAGTCTTAAGCGTTATCGCTTGCTTATTCTATTTACTAAAAATCATAAACCAACAGAAGCAATTAGCAGAAGTAAAAAATGACTTAATTAGCAATATCACGCATGAGTTTAAAACTCCCATTGCTACCATTGGTGCTGCTCTAGAAGGCATTAATAGTTTTAATATTATCGACGATAAAGAAAAGACCAAAAAGTATATTGATATGTCAAGTGGACAACTATCAAAACTGAACCTAATGGTCGAAAAACTTTTAGAGACTGCTACTTTGGATAGTGAAAGTTTAGAACTAAATAAAGAGGAAATTGATATTATTGCACTTCTTACATCACTGTCATCAAGATACCAAACTCATAATGCAGATAAAACTATTCAGACTAGTTTTAAGGTTGAAAGTTTAGTGACTAAGGTTGATATATTTCATTTTGAAAATGCCATAAATAACATTTTAGATAACGCAATAAAATATGGCGGTGATATTATTATAATAGATTTAACTCCAAGTAAAAATAGTTTTAATATCAACATTTCAGACAATGGAACAAGTTTAACTAAAGCTAGTAATGAACGTGTTTTCGAGAAATTTTATCGTGTTCCTAAAGGTAATAAGCATGATGTTAAAGGTTTTGGAATAGGCCTATATTACACAAAAAGTATCATAGAAAAACATGATGGAACAATAACACTAGACCTCAATAATAAACTCACAACTTTTAAAATAGAACTCCCAAATGGCTAATCCGATAAAAATAGTATTGGCGGAAGATGAAGCCGCTTTAGGACAGATTATAAAAGAAAGTTTAGAAACTCGAGACTTTGAGGTTATTCTTTGCCTAGACGGCGAAAAAGCTTTTAGAGCCTATAAATCCGAAAGTCCTGAAATTCTAGTTTTAGATGTTATGATGCCTAAGAAAGATGGCTTTACACTAGCTAAAGAGGTTAGAGAAATTGATGATACAATCCCTATTATTTTCTTGACTGCAAAATCGCAAACACAAGACGTTGTAGAAGGCTTTACTATTGGAGGTAACGATTATCTCAAAAAGCCCTTTAGCATGGAAGAACTTATCGTTAGAATTCATAATCTAATTAGTCGTACTAGACTTCAAAAAACAGCTGATATACTAGAAATCGGCGACTATACTTTTGATTTTCCTAAGCAATTATTGACCTATAAAACTGAAGAAACTGTTCAATTAACACATCGTGAAGCACATCTATTATTTCATTTGATTAAAAATAAAAACAATGTTTTAGATCGTTCTCTAATCTTAAACAAACTTTGGGGCACGGATGATTTTTTCTCAGCTAGAAGCATGGATGTTTTTATCTCTAAACTCAGAAAAAAACTAAAACAAGACGACCGCATTCAAATTTTAAATGTCCGTGGATTTGGATATAAATTGACGGTCTAAAATTCTAAATAGCAATAAGAGATTAGTGGCGTAATTTTTGTACTTTTCAAATTAGTATGAAGCGTTTGCTATATATATTTTTCTGTTTCTCACTTTTTGGTTTTACCCAAGAGGCTATTAAAGCCGAACTAAAAGAAACTACAGACATAAAAGCTGAAACATTATTTGGCGTTGATACTTTTGGTACACTTTATTACTCAGATGAAGGTGGTAGTTTTTATAAAAAAACTACCGACACTATTATTAGTTATGCCAATTTTCAGTTAGGAAAAATCACATCTGCAAATCCTTTTAATCCACTTAAAATTAATTTGTTTTATCAAGACTTTAATACTGTTATTGTTTTGGACAATCGTCTTGCAGAAATTACTAAGATTGACTTCAATACCATTGAAGATTATAAAAATGTATCTCTAGTATCAACTGGCTATGATAATACCATTTGGATTTTTAATCAAGACCTACAAAGGCTAGAATTATACGACTACCTTAATAATAAAACACGAGTAAAAACAGTACCTATTCAATCTGATGTTATTTCGCTTAAGAGTGACTATAATTATTGCTACTTGCTTACTGATTCGTTTCTGTATGTCTATAATTATTCTGGGAGTTTGTTGCGTAAAATCACCAATTCAGGATTGACAGAAATGGCATTTAGTAAAGCTAATTTAGTTTTAAAATCTAAAAATGAATTATTTCTCCTTCCAAAAAACGATGATAAATTAAAATCTATATCTGGTATAGATTTGTTAATAAATCAGTTTTTAGTAACCAATGAAACCTTGTATATTTACGACGACGAAAAGCTACGTCGCTACCAACTAAAATCTCAATAAACTATGCATGTTGCTATTGCGGGAAATATAGGCGCAGGGAAAACTACGCTTACAAAATTACTAGCCAAACATTACAAATGGGAAGCTCAACTCGAGGATGTTGTAGACAATCCTTATTTGGATGATTTTTACAATCAAATGGAACGTTGGAGTTTCAATTTACAAGTATATTTTTTAAATAGCCGTTTTCGTCAAGTAAACCAAATTCAACAAGGGGAAAAAGATATTATTCAAGACAGAACTATATACGAGGATGCTTATATTTTTGCACCAAACCTTCATGCAATGGGTTTAATGACAAATCGTGATTTTGAAAATTATTCATCACTTTTTGAATTAATGGAATCGTTTGTTAAAGGTCCTGATTTGTTAATCTATCTACGTAGTTCAATACCAAATTTAGTAGCGCAAATACATAAACGTGGTCGTGATTATGAAAACACAATAAGCATTGACTATCTAAGTCGACTTAATGAACGTTACGAAGCCTGGATTACTAAATATACCAAAGGAAATCTACTAATTATTGATGTAGACAATTTAGATTTTGTTGCTAATCCTGAAGATTTAGGCGGTATTATTAATAAAATTGATGCTGAAATTAACGGCTTATTTTAATTAATAAATCCATGAGCTTTTGCGTGAGCAATTGCCTCATTACTATTATCTACAATTAAAACCGGCAACTCTTTGTAATCTTTAAAAAGACTCTGAATACGTCTCATCCTTTTTTTGTGTTCTACACTTCTTAAATAAATTGCTGCTATTCTATTTGGAAATTTTTGAACTACATCTAAATATATATCTGCATCTTTTTCGCCACAATCACCGATAAGGATAAATTGTAAATTTGGATAAGTGTCTAGGATATTAAATACCTCATGATACTTATGTGCTAGTTCTGGCTTTGGCGTTTTATCAAATGGTGTTCTAAAATCTCGAAGCAAAATTGGTCCTTTTGGAAAGTTATTTGACTTCAAGAAAAACTCTAAGTAGCGATACAAATTCCAAGGACTATTACTCACATAAAAAATTGGATTTACTGTATTATGAAGCAACTCATAAAAGTCTGCAGTACCTTCTAAGGCCTTTCTTTTTAATGGTGTTTTAAAAAACGTGTTTACAACTACACGCCATTTTAATCTAGAGGTTACACCTGTATGTAATATAGTATCATCAATATCGCTTATAACTCCAAATCTAGCTTTATTAGAAGGCACAAGCATTTGACCTTCAAAAGTATTATTCTGCTGTATTGAACGCTTTAAATTATTTTCAGTGTACTTTACTTTATAGTCTAACCAACCTTCAATATCTGTATTCAGTTTTATTTTAGAAGTTTTATCTAGAAGATAATAACCTTCTGCATCAGTTTTTAAATCAAATTTAGTATCAGAAATATTAATTTGTATAGCAGAATTTCTGATTTCGTCTGTCTCAAAACGTTTCCAAGAATTTACTAGAAGACTGAACCAACCCTTTTTTGATAAGTCGATATCTTCATCTTCAAGTGCACGACCACGTAAATACAAATGTGTCTTAGTTCCGTAAGTTAGAAACGGAATAATTTGCAAGGGGTCTTTTTTAAGCATTTTCAAATATAAAAAAACCACGCTAAATTAAGTTTTTAGCGTGGTTATATAATTTTAACAATTGTATACTCTTAATTGCTCTTTTGCTCTTTTGCGTAAGCTTCAGCTTTTTTAGCTACCTCTTCAAGATTACCTTCAAAAGTTTTTTCTTTAATTATAGTTTCTCCATCACCGATTTTAGTTTTGGTAATGATTTTTGCAACTGCCGTATCATCTAAAGTTTTGTCTCCTTTGGTTTCCACTGAAATTTCTTTGATGATTTCAACGTTTTCGTTCATAGCAACACCTTCTTCAGTATGTCCACCTAAAATTGGCGCTATAACCAAACCAATTAAACATGTTAATTTAATTAAAATATTCATTGAAGGCCCAGAAGTATCTTTAAATGGATCACCAACAGTATCTCCTGTTACTGCTGCTTTGTGAGCGTCAGAACCTTTGTATGTCATTTCTCCGTTAATTTCAACACCTGCTTCAAAAGACTTCTTAGCATTATCCCATGCACCACCAGCATTATTCTGGAAGATTGCCCATAAGACTCCAGAAACTGTGACACCTGCCATATAACCACCTAACATTTCGGCAATAGCTAAATTATCCATACCAAATAACATTGGCACAAATGCAATTACAAGAGGAAATCCAATAGTTAATAGACCTGGCAGCATCATTTCTTTTAAAGAGGCTTGTGTAGAAATCGCAACACATTTATCATATTCTGGCTTTCCAGTACCTTCCATAATTCCAGGAATGTCTTTAAACTGACGACGCACTTCTTGAACCATTTCCATAGCAGCTTTACCAACGGCATTCATCGCTAAAGCAGAGAATACTACTGGCACCATACCACCAACAAATAACATAGCTAATACTGGTGCTTTAAAAATATTAATTCCGTCTATTCCTGTAAACGTAACATAAGCAGCAAATAATGCTAATGATGTTAATGCAGCAGAAGCGATAGCAAATCCTTTTCCTGTTGCAGCAGTTGTATTACCAACTGAATCTAATATATCTGTACGTTCTCTTACGATAGGTTCTTGTTCACTCATTTCTGCAATACCACCTGCATTATCAGATATTGGTCCAAAAGCATCAATAGCTAACTGCATAGCTGTTGTAGCCATCATAGCAGATGCCGCTAATGCTACACCATAAAAACCTGCGAATGCGTAAGACGCCCAGATAGCTCCAGCAAATAATAATACTGAAGGAAATGTAGATATCATACCTGTAGCTAAACCAGCAATAATATTGGTTCCTGCACCCGTTGAAGATTGTTGTACTATCTTTAAGATTGGACTTTTACCTAATCCTGTATAGTATTCAGTAACAGAAGAGATTACAGCGCCAACAAATAAACCAACTAAGGTTGCGTAAAATACACGCATTGCCGATATCTCAACTAAACCTTCTCCAAAAAAGTTCATTTTCATTGTTTCTGGTAACATCCAAGTTACTAGACCAAAACATGATACAGCTACTAAAATAATAGATGTCCAGTTTCCAATATTTAAAGCGCCCATTACTTGAGCTTCTTTAGCGTCGTTACTTTTAATTTTCACTAACACGGTACCGATAATTGAAATAATAATTCCTGCACCAGCAATTGCCATTGGCAATAAGATTGGTCCAATACCTCCGAAAGCATCAGAGATTGCACCACCCATATCTTTAATAACGTAGTTACCTAATACCATTGCTGCTAATACAGTTGCTACATAAGACCCAAATAAATCGGCTCCCATACCAGCAACATCACCAACATTATCACCAACGTTATCTGCAATAGTAGCAGGATTACGAGGATCATCTTCTGGGATTCCAGCTTCTACTTTACCAACTAAGTCTGCACCAACATCAGCTGCCTTCGTATAAATACCACCACCTACACGCGCAAAAAGTGCGATAGACTCTGCTCCTAACGAGAAACCAGCTAGTGTTTCTAACACAATAGTCATATCCATTGTATTTGTCCACTCGCCACCCATAAAAAATCTAAAGAAAATTATAAAGAAAGCTGTTAATCCTAATACTGCTAAACCTGCAACACCAAGTCCCATTACTGTTCCACCTCCAAAGGAGATTTTAAGTGCGTTTGGAAGACTAGTACGTGCAGCTTGTGTTGTTCTAACGTTTGTTTTAGTGGCTATTTTCATTCCAATGTTACCAGCATATGCAGAAAACACAGCTCCAAAAACAAAGGCAATTACGATTAGCCAATGTGTAGTTGGCACAACAAAAGACACAATAGTCAATAAAACAGCTACTATTAATACAAAAATTGCTAGTAATCTATATTCGGCATTTAAGAATGCTAAAGCGCCTTCATAGATGTGGTCTGAAATCTCTTTCATTTTACCGTCACCAGCATCTTGTTTCATAACCCACGATTTCTTTACAAGCATGTAAATTAATCCTAAAAGTGCCAAAGCTATTGGCATATAAATCATGTATGATTCCATATTATATTTTTAATTTGATTAGTTTTTAGCTGGGCAAAAGTAACAAAATAGACGCTAAAAGAAAAACCCTTTGACGACTATTGCCAAAGGGTAATTTTATTGTTGATATTTATGGTTATTTATATTGTAAAATCACCATTAATTTTATGCTCACTATTTTCGTAACGCGCTACACATTTATTTAAAATATCATATGCCTCTTTTGCATCTCCCCAACCGCCAACGTCTACTTTCTTTTCTTCTAAATCTTTATAAACTTGAAAAAAATGAGTGATTTCTTTTTTACGATGCGGATTTAAATCTGACAAATCGTTATAGCTATTCCAAATTGGATCCGTAACTGGTACACAAATTAGTTTTTCATCTGGTCCTTTTTCATCAGCCATATGGAATACACCTATTGGCTTAACTTCCATAACGCACATTGGAAATGTTGGCTCTGTTCCCATAACCAATACATCTAATGGATCTCCGTCCAATGCCAAAGTTTCTGGAATAAACCCATAATCTCCTGGATACATCATCGATGAAAATAACATACGGTCAAAGCGTATTTTATTTAATTCAAAATCGTACTCGTATTTGTTTCGGCTTCCTTTAGGTATTTCTATTAAAACGTCAAATGTTAATTTTCCTGTTGCTGTCATAAATCTTTCTTTTAAAAAGGGCTGCAAAGATAGTTTATTGTTTGAGTATTACAAGAGTAAATACATGTAAAGTATAGCTATAAAAAATCTAGAAAAACTGATTGTTTTAAAAGAAAAAACCAAAACTACCTGTAACTCCGAATCGTCTAGCATCTGGTAAATCCAAGTAATTACCACGGAAATTAAAGTCTATTCTTAGAATTTTAAAAATGTTAGCAACACCAACACTATATTCGTAATACACTTTAGAATCTGGTGCTCTTAAAACTATTTCTGCTGGATTACCTGTTGTACTTAGCAATCTGTTTTCGTCTGACAATTCTCCCCAAACGCCACGCAGTCCTAAGACAGCTCTAAGATTATATTTCTTTAAAAATGGAATACGAGAAAAAATACGTCCATTAAAATTATGTTCTATATGTAAAGACGTATACGTATCTGTAACAAACTCATAAAACTCTAGTTGAGGAAAGGTATTATAAATTGAAAAATAGGTTTGGTTTCCTGGCACTACACTTAATAGTGCTAAAGGTACTTCACCAAATGTTTTACCTGCTTCAACTGATGTGGTTAATCGTCCAAAACCACCAACTTGCCACGGCTGAATGTATGAAAACTGTAGCTTAGTGTAATCAAAATCACTATTCAAAAAACCTTTATCTCCACGACTTATTTGTGCAAATAGTCTTGCGAAATTGTCATTTTTCTCTTTGCGTTCTACACCAAAACCTGTCATTTGACGTTTTGGATAATAGGCGGCAGATAATCGTGTTTCGAACTGATTTACTTCTGAAGATATTCCTGAAACTACATCTTGATCGTTATAATCTAAACTGAATGTTGGTGATGCAGAGCGTAACTCTCGATAACTTCCGTCTAGTCGCAATACAAAATTACGCGATGGCTCAATAGAAAAACCTAGATTAGTGAGATTAATATTGGTCAGCTTATCGTTAGCACCAGTACCAATTACGGCAGATGATGCTAGACTTCGGCCTAAAACATCAGTAGAACTGGTAAGACTAGCTCCTATTTGCTCTACGTCTCGCCGATTTCCTCCAAAAATCGTAAATCTGCTTTTTTTGTCTAAAAGCCATTTGCCTGATATGCCATATTTAAACTTATCATCTCTAAATCCATATGCGACAAAACCTTCTAGTCGCCATAAGTCATTTGGACCAAAATAAGTTCGTCCACCAGCTCTAAGTCTTAAGCCTTCAACATCATTAAAACCAAATGTGGAAAAAATTGGACCATAATCTAATGGTAAGCTATTAAACTCTATATAGCCGGATGCCAGAATACTTCCTAAATTATAAAGTCTTTTAAACTTTTTGACTGTTTTTAAAGTATCTAACATCTTGTAGACACCTTTTTCGTCTTTGTTAAGAGCTTCTAATCTATTTTGTTGCCAAAAATCTTCTTTACGATTATAAACGTCCTGATCATAATTATAAACTTCTTTATCGTAATATTTTGGGTCTTTTGGAATATCGAATTTGTAATTATCGTAGAGGGTTGTTCTTTTTCCGTAGACACCACGAGATTTTTCTTTTTTATTTAATGCAAAATCAGACAAAAAATAGTCGCGCTTAATAAGGAATAGCGAATCATTAAGAACCTCAAATTCTTGTTCTATATATATTTCTTTAACCCAATTAATATTAGCGCTTTTCGATGCTTGTAGATTAATTTCTTTTATAGCATATGTAGAGTCATTTACCCAAAAATCACCTTTAAAGGTTAACTCATTTTTTCGCCTTGGATAGTATATTATATTATAACACCATTTGTTATCAATAAAAGCACTATCAGAAAGCACATAATTATAGGTCTGAACACCTGTCCTGCTTAAAGGACTTACAAAACTCTTATCAAAAAACTTAAGGTAATTATCATAAATATTATACTCCGAATACAAATCATCTATAAAATCTATGATTACCTGATTATTACTGAAACCTGAGTTTTTATTACCTATTAAATCTTCTCGTTTTTTCCCAAGCTCATTATCTCCTGAAATCTTTTTTACAGATTCGTTTAAAAAAATTGGCAGATACGTTTTTCCTGTTACTCGAGACGTATCAACTTCTTCGAAAACAAATTCCATACCTCTAAAGAGTTTACTTTTTACGAGAGCACTATCTATAGTATTTAAATCAAATTCGACTTTTTCGTATTGATCGTATTCGTATTGTTTAAATTGACTGAGTCCATTTTGACGTTTACGTTCCCATATTTTTTTGAGTATTCGTATCGCAGGGTTTTCAGATGCTTTTTTAGATTGCTTACCTGTAACAATAACTACAGCGTCTAGAGCTGCAGCTTCTTCTTTCAAAGTAAATTTAAGTTCGTAGTTAACACGCTTTGGCAAAGCATAAGTAAGAATTTCATAACCTAAAAAAGAGACTTCTAATGTATCCCAGTTTTCTTCAGACTCTAAATAAAATTTACCGTTTTCGTTTGTAGTAGTACCAATGGTTGAGCCCTTAAAAATAACACTTGCGTAAGCAACGGGTTCATTAAATTCATCAAAAACGTAACCACTTACTTTTGTTTGTGCAAAAGCATATGCTGAGTTAAAGATTATAATAAGTAGGAGTAGTTTATGCTTCATATTAAAAAACTTCATCAACTATCGTGCTAAAATGCATATTCAATAGTAGATGAAGTTTAATTAACGCAGAAATCTGCGAATTATTTACTTGTACATTACTTTTTTCACTGCTTTAATTACAGATTCATGGTTTGGTAACCATTCTGCTAAAAGAACAGGTGAATAAGGTGCAGGTGTATCTGCTGTATTTATCTTTACAATTGGTGCATCTAAATAATCAAATGCTTCCGACTGAACTAAATATGTAATTTCTGTAGAAACGTTTCCAAATGGCCATGCCTCTTCAAGAACAACTAAACGGTTAGTTTTCTTAACAGACTCCAAAATCGCTTTTCTATCTAAAGGACGAACGGTACGTAAATCTATTATCTCACAAGAGATACCTTCTTTTTCTAGTTCATCAGCTGCTTTGTAAGCTTCTTTTATGATTTTTCCAAAAGAGACGATTGTAACATCCGTACCTTCACGCTTCAATTCTGCAACACCTAAAGGTATCGTATATTCTCCTTCTGGCACCTCTCCTTTATCACCATACATTTGCTCGCTTTCCATAAAAATAACTGGATCGTCATCTCTGATAGCAGATTTTAATAAACCTTTTGCATCATACGGATTAGAAGGCACTACAACCTTTAGACCTGGAGTGTTGGCAAACCAATTTTCAAAAGCTTGAGAATGTGTTGCAGCTAATTGACCCGCAGATGCAGTTGGGCCACGAAATACAATTGGGCATTTAAACTGTCCGCCTGACATTTGTCTAATCTTAGCCGCATTATTTATAATTTGGTCTATACCTACTAAAGAGAAGTTAAATGTCATATATTCTACGATTGGTCTGTTTCCAGTCATTGTAGAACCAATAGCAACCCCAGCAAAACCAAGCTCGGCAATTGGTGTGTCTATAACACGCTTTGCGCCAAACTCATCTAGCATTCCTTTAGAAGCTTTATAAGCACCATTATATTCAGCTACCTCTTCACCCATTAGGTAAATACTCTCATCACGGCGCATTTCTTCGCTCATGGCTTCGCATATAGCCTCTCTAAATTGAATCGTCTTCATTATTCTTTTTTAATTGGAAAACAAAAATAGCAATAAATGAAAAACTTTTAATCTGAAATTTCTTTAAAATTTATTATGCACGCATAGTAAATATTCAAAAAAAAGTATTTATCTTCGTAACCACTTAATTAGTAGGGCGTTTTTATACTTAAAACCCTATAAAACAAAGTGTTTTAATAAAATTTACGATAACGTTATCGTAAAAAATTATATTATTTTAAAAAGAAAAAGAAGACTTATGAAGATTTTAGTATGTATTAGTCATGTACCAGATACAACATCAAAAATTAACTTCACCGATGGTGATACTAAGTTTGATACAAATGGTGTACAATATGTTATTAACCCTAATGATGAATTTGGCCTAACTCGTGCCATGTGGTTTAAAGAAAAGCAAGGCGCATCTGTAGATGTAGTGAATGTTGGTGGCCCAGAAACGGAACCAACTTTACGTAAAGCTTTAGCGATTGGTGCAGATAGCGCAATCCGTGTAAACACAGAAGCAAAAGATGGTTTTGCTGTTGCTAAAGAATTGGCAAAAGTAGTCACCGATGGTGGTTATAATTTAGTCATCGCTGGTCGTGAATCTATTGATTATAATGGCGGAATGGTTCCTGGAATGTTAGCAGGATTAACTGGTGCAAATTTTGTTGCCAACTGTATTTCTTTAGATGTAGATGGCACTAACGCAAAAGCATCTCGTGAAATTGACGGTGGAAAAGAAACTGTAAATACATCACTTCCTTTAGTCATTGGTGGTCAAAAAGGATTAGTTGAAGAAAGCGATTTACGTATACCTAACATGAGAGGTATTATGATGGCTCGTAAAAAACCACTAAATGTTGTTGAGCCAATTGGAGCAAATGCTGAAACTTCAGCAACTAGCTTTGAAAAGCCTGCGCCAAAAGGTGCTGTGAAATTGGTAGATGCAGATAATATAGATGAATTAATAAACTTACTTCACAACGAAGCAAAGGTAATCTAACCGTTAACCCAAAAAGTTTATAACCATTTAAAAAAGAAAAATATGTCAGTTTTAGTATATACAGAATCAGAAAACGGAAAATTAAAAAAAGCAGCATTAGAGTGTGTGTCTTACGCAAAAGCTATAGCAGATGAGATGGGAACTAGCGTAACGGCGGTTACTATTAATGCAGATGATGCTGATGCTTTAGGAAACTTTGGTGCATCTAAAGTATTGAATGTTAAAAATGATGCTCTAAGCACATTTAATGCAAAAAAGTATGCATCGGTTATTGCCGAAGCGGCGAAACAAGAAGGCGCAAAAGTAGCCATCGTAAGCTCAAGTGCAGATAGCAAGTATTTAGCTCCTCTTTTATCGGTAAGTTTAGAAGCAGGTTATGTATCTAACGTGGTAGAAAAGCCATCAAGCTTAGCTCCTTTTACTGTAAAGCGTACAGCTTTTACAAACAAAGCTTTTGCTAACACAGAAATTAGTACAGATGTAAAATTAATAGGTCTGTCAAACAACTCATTTGGTTTAGTAGAATCTGGGGGTTCTGCTTCAGTAGAAGAATTCTCACCAGCAGTTGCAGATTCAGAAGTTTCAGTAGAATCTGTTGATAAAGCCGTTGGAAAAGTAACTATCGCAGATGCAGATGTAGTGATATCTGGTGGTCGTGGATTAAAAGGCCCAGAAAATTGGGGATTAGTCGAAGACCTTGCTGAAGTTTTAGGTGCAGCAACTGCATGTTCTAAGCCAGTATCTGATTTAGGATGGCGTTCACATGGTGAGCACGTTGGTCAAACTGGTAAGCCTGTGGCGACCAATCTATACATTGCGATTGGTATTTCAGGAGCTATCCAACATTTAGCTGGTATTAGTGCTTCAAAAGTAAAAGTTGTCATAAATACAGACCCGGAAGCACCTTTCTTTAAGGCTGCAGATTATGGTATTGTTGGCGATGCGTTTGAAGTAGTTCCTGTATTGACAGAAAAACTAAAAGCTTTCAAAGCACAAAACGCTTAATAATTTTTTGAAATTATAGTGTAAAGAACCGTTTAGATTTGATTGGCAGTTGCTAAAGTCAAAATTTAAACGGTTCTTTGCGTTCAATAACACTTTGCAAAAAAGTCATATTTTTAGGTGTTAAAAGACGAAAGCATTCGGATGTAATTTCGAAATATTTAAACCTCGGTTATCGAGTAAATTATGAGTTTAGTACGTTTAAACATAAAGGGCATATCGTATAGCCAAACCCAAAATGGCGCTTATGCTTTAATATTAAATGAGGTTGATGGTGACCGAAAACTACCTATAGTTATAGGCGCTTTTGAAGCACAGTCTATTGCTATTGCTTTAGAAAAAGAGATTCGTCCTCCTCGACCATTGACTCACGATTTATTCAAAAATTTCTCAGACCGCTTTCAAATAATAGTTAAGCAAGTTATTATTCATAAACTTGTTGATGGTGTTTTTTATTCGAGTTTAATTTGCGAACGTGATAATATTGAAGAAATAATAGATGCACGAACAAGTGATGCTATTGCATTAGCGTTACGTTTTCAGGCTCCAATTTTTACTTACAAAAACATACTAGACAAAGCCGGAATTTATTTAAAAGTAAATCCTAATAAAGAAGAACAAGATGAAGATAGTATTTTAATGGACGAGCTTATTGCTGAAGAAATTGAAACCACTGCCTTTGGAGATGAAGATATTTATAAAGACAAATCGTTAGAAGAATTACATAAACTCTTAGACGAAGCTGTAAATGACGAAGATTATGAAGTTGCAGCAAAAATAAGAGACGAAATTTCTAAACGTTAATTCCACCATCAAAATGAAACATTTTTTATTAGCTGTTGCAGCTATTTTTTTTGGACTGAATATTAGTGCTCAAGAGCTAGAAAAAGAGTGGCAACTAAATACTGGAGAAACTTTTAAATTAAATGATGGAAGCTTCAATCACAATGATTTATCTGGTGATTACATTCGTCAAAACAACTTATTAGTTTTATATCATAACGATTCAATAAATACTGTTGAACGTTACAAAATCACAGAACTTACAGATTCTACATTAGTTTTCGGAAACAGTCTTAAGACTTTCAACCTAGAAAATATTCCTGAGAAACTTGAAATTAATAATAGTATCAACCCACAAGACGAAATAGTTCCAAGTCAAGGTTTTTCATTAAATAGTCTTTGGAGAGGTATTTTAGGAATGGTGACTCTACTGTTTATTGCCTTTTTATTTAGTAGCAATCGTAAAGCTATTAATTGGAAAACCATTGGTATCGGCTTGGCATTTCAACTAGTTATTGCAGTTGGTGTTTTAAAAGTAGAATTTGTAAAAACTGCCTTTGAATTCATAGGAAAAGGATTTATAGAAATCCTAAAATTTACTCAGGCTGGTAGTCAATTCCTATTTGGAGATATGCTTAATATTGATTCTTTTGGATACATATTTGCTTTTCAAGTACTACCAACAATAATATTCTTTTCTGCATTAACTTCAGTACTATTTTATCTTGGAATTATTCAAAAAGTAGTTAAGGGAATGGGATGGCTATTAACAAAAGTATTAGGTATTTCTGGCGCAGAAAGTCTAAGTGTTGCAGGTAATATTTTCTTAGGACAAACCGAAGCACCATTACTTATTAAGGCTTATTTAGAAAAAATGAATAAGTCAGAGATTCTACTTGTAATGATTGGTGGAATGGCTACAGTAGCTGGCGCTGTTTTAGCGGCTTACATTGGATTTTTAGGCGGCGATGATCCAGAGTTACAATTATTTTACGCTAAGCATTTATTAGCCGCATCTGTTATGGCTGCTCCAGGAGCAATTGTAATTTCAAAAATATTATTTCCACAAGTTGAAGAAATTAATACAGATGTTTCTGTTTCCCAAGAGAAAATTGGCTCTAATATTTTAGAATCTATCGCCAACGGAACTACTGAAGGTCTTAGGCTAGCAGTTAACGTCGGCGCTATGCTATTGGTATTTGTAGCTTTTATAGCAATGATAAACGGAATATTAGGTGGTATTGGAGAAATTACATCAATAAACGAATGGGTAGTTGCTAATACACCGTACCAAAGCCTATCATTAGAATTAATTTTGGGTTACACCTTCGCACCTCTAATGTGGTTAATAGGCATTGCTCAGGAAGATATGGCATTAATGGGACAACTTCTAGGAATTAAATTAGCAGCTAGCGAATTTGTAGGCTATATACAATTAGCTGATTTAAAAGATGTGACTAGTGCGACGCATTTAAAATATCAAAAATCTGTAATCATGGCAACTTACATGCTTTGTGGTTTTGCAAACTTTGCGTCTATAGGCATACAAATTGGTGGTATAGGTTCACTAGCACCAGGACAGCGTAAACAATTATCCAAATTTGGGATTAAGGCCTTAATTGGAGGTACAATTGCATCATTAATTTCTGCTACAATAGCTGGAATGATTATTGGCTAGTTTAGTTAATAACTTTTTATATCATTAAAAGTCTTAAACTTTATCGTTTAAGGCTTTTTTTTATTTTAGCTTTAGCGTCATACTGAACTCGTTTCAGTATCTCACCACAAGATTTTAGTTGAATTTAAAAAGATTTCCGTAATCACGGAAAATGAATATGAAGCAATACCACGACCTAGTAAAACACGTTTTAGCCGAAGGTAACCAAAAAGGAGATAGAACAGGAACAGGAACAAAAAGTGTTTTTGGATACCAAATGCGTTTTGATTTAAGTGAAGGTTTTCCAATGGTAACTACAAAAAAGTTACATCTTAAATCTATTATCTACGAATTGCTTTGGTTTTTAAAAGGTGATACAAACATTAATTATTTGACTGAAAATGGCGTTCGTATTTGGAACGATTGGGCTGACGAAAACGGTGACTTAGGTCCTGTTTATGGACACCAATGGCGCAACTGGAATGATGACGAAATAGACCAAATTAGAGATGTAATTAAGACTTTAAAAACTAGTCCAAATAGTCGTCGCATGATGGTATCTGCTTGGAATCCATCAGTAATGCCAGACACTTCAAAATCTTTTTCAGAAAATGTCGCTAATGGTAAAGCTGCGCTTCCGCCATGTCATGCATTTTTTCAGTTTTATGTCGCTGAAGGAAAATTATCTTGTCAATTATATCAACGTAGTGCAGACATATTTTTAGGTGTACCTTTTAATATTGCATCATACGCACTATTCACAATGATGATGGCTCAGGTTTGTGGTTATCAGCCAGGAGACTTTATTCATACTTTTGGTGATGCACATATTTATAATAACCATATGGAGCAGTTAGAATTACAACTGTCAAGAGACATAAGACCTTTACCAAAAATGATTTTGAATCCAGAAATTAAAGATATTTTTGAATTTGATTTCGAAGATTTCACATTAGTAGATTATAATCCTCATCCACATATCAAAGGAGTAGTTGCAGTATAGGTCATGAAGAACTTTTTAACTATTGTATTATTTTTTTAATTTCTTCAATCGGAAACGCTCAAAACAACGAGATTCCACTATTTAAAGATTGCGACTCCAAGGATAATGCATTAGCTTGTTCATATTTTAAAATCCATCAATTAATTTTATCAAAACTTAATCATCTAGATACTTCTTCAATTCAATTAGACAAAGAAGATGAATTAATAATTTCTACAGTACTAAATTTTGATAAAGAAGGTAAATTAAAAAGAAAAAATTCTGTTTTATATTCCTCTTTAATAAATGCAGATTCTGATTTCGAGGAAATTTTAAAATCGATTCCCGAGGTTTATCCAAAACTAAATAATAAAGGTGAACCAAAAGGACAATATTTCAGAAACACATTTTACTACAGATACTCAAATAATTCATTTGAGACGTGGAATAACACTAAAGCTAAAAAAGACGATTTTTTTATGCCAGAAAAAGTTCCTGTTTACAAAGGTTGTAAACCGAAATGGAGTAATAAAAAATTAAAGGATTGTATGTCACTAAAAATTGCACAATACATACTATCAGGATTTAATTCAAAAGAAGCTGTCAAGAAATCTGGACTCATATCAGGTGCTGATGTTACAATATTTGTATTTTTTAAAATAGACGAAACAGGAAAAGTATTTGATATAAAAGCCAAAGCTTCAAGAAAAGCTTTAGAAAAAGAGGTAATTAGATTAGTAAAAGGTTTACCTAAAATTGAACCTGGATATCAGGGAAATAAACCAGTTACAGTTCCCTATTCACTGCCAATACGATTTAAAGTTTCTTTCTAGATCAATAATTAATTTTCAATATCTTTACACTAGATATTTTTATTTCCTATGTTCGGCAAGAAAAAACAAACCTCATCTATAGACAAAGACCAATTAGAGCTTATTGAAAATGCTCAAAAACGTATTAAACAAAAAAAGCGTTTGTACATTCATTTTGTCATATTCTTAATCGGTGCTGTTTTTCTGATTATTGCTAACACCTTTTTGGGTATCGGCGAAGATTTTACAATTGCAGGAATTAATTGGTTTGTTTATGCTATTTTGGCTTGGTTATTTCTATTTATCTATCATTTCGTTAATGTGTTTATCACAAACAAATTCATGGGTAAAGACTGGGAAAAACAGCAACTTGATAAACTTGTTGCAAAGCAGCAACAACGCATTAATAAACTTGAAGAAAGACTTTCTACAAAAGATACAGGTGTAACAAAAGCTAAAGTCATAAAGGAGATAAAAACACCAATTGTTACTTCTAAAAAAAATAAGAATTCTGAGTTAACTATAATTGTAGCGGCAGGAGAAAACAATGCTATCGGTAAGGACAATGACCTTATCTGGCATTTGAGTGATGACCTTAAACGCTTTAAGCAATTAACAAACGGACATCATATTATCATGGGACGTAAAACGTTTGAAAGTTTTCCAAAACCTTTACCAAATCGAATTCATATTGTAATCACAAGGCAAGAAAAATATCAAGCGACCGATGGTGTTATAATCGTTAACTCATTGGCCGATGCTTTAGATGCCGCTCGTTCAGACAAAAATCCTTTTGTTATTGGTGGAGGTGAAATCTACAAACAAGCTATGCCTTTAGCAGACAAATTAGAGATTACTAGAGTACATGCTACTTTTGATGATGCAGACACCTTTTTTCCTGAAATAGATTCTAATTTATGGGAAGAAAAAAGTAGAATCACTCATGATGCAGACGAAAAGCATGCCCATGCGTTTTCTTTTATCACTTACGTAAAGAGATAATTTGATAATCTAGGCAACCATTGGTTGTCTATTTTCGTCTTTATTGGTATAGACCCTTTTTTCTATTTCGAATCAAATTTCTGATATATTGTAACGGATATTAGAAACTGTCGTCTTAATTATAACTATCAATCAAAAAAACCTAACCAATGAGCACATTAAAAATTTCCAATTTATCTAAAACTTACGCTAACGGTGTTAAAGCTTTAGACAATGTATCTTTAGAATTAGAAAATGGAATGTTTGGTCTTTTAGGACCAAATGGCGCAGGAAAATCATCACTAATGCGTACGCTAGCAACATTGCAAGAAGCAGATTCTGGCACAGCTACTTTAGACGATATAGACATCCTAAAACAACCTGCCGAATTACGTAAAGTCCTCGGATATTTACCACAAGAGTTTGGTGTGTATCCTCGTATTACTGCTGAGCAATTGCTTAATCATATAGCAGTATTAAAAGGTATTACCAATCCTAAAGAACGAAAATTACTGGTGAGATATCTACTGGACAAAGTGAATCTTTATGATAAACGAAACAAGTCTGTAAAAGGATTTTCTGGTGGTATGAAACAACGTGTTGGCATTGCTCAGGCACTCATTGGAAATCCAAAACTAATTATTGTAGATGAACCAACAGCAGGTTTAGATCCGGGAGAACGTAACCGTTTTTATAATCTCTTAGCTGATGTTGGTAAAGAAGTCATTGTAATTTTGTCTACACATATTGTTGAAGATGTACATGAACTTTGTACCAAAATGGCAATCATGAACTTTGGCGAAATTGTATATCACGGTTCTCCAAAAGATGCTACCGAAGCACTTAACGGTAAAGTATATCAAAAAATAGTAGGTAGAGATGAGCTAAAAACTTATGCTTCGGATTATAAGATTATCTCAAACAAAATGGTTGGTGGACAACCATTAATACATGTATTTAGTGAAGACCATCCGCAAAATGGTTTTGAACAAGTATCTCCAAATCTGGAGGATGTTTTCTTTTCAAAAATAAATACAGCAAACGTACTTGTTTAATCTTCACTAATCTTATTTATTATGTTTAAGACATTTTTTCTTTCAGAATTAAAGTATACACTGAAACAACCTATGGTGTATATTTTTATGTTTATTATAGGTTTATTAGAGTTTGGAGCTACTGTTAGTGACAACGTTCAAATTGGTGGTGCCATTGGAAATGTTAATATAAATTCCCCATACACCTTAACTATTCACGTTACCATATGGTGCATTTTTTCGTTATTAATGGCTGCTGCATTTTTTAATAATGCAGCTTTAAGAGACCACAACAACGAGTTTAACGAAATTTTATTTACAACACCTTTAAGCAAACCAGGCTACTTTTTTGGTCGCTTTTTTGGCGCACTTTTTATATCTACACTTCCCATCGTAGGTGCTTTTATTGGACTTATACTTGGCTATTGGCTTAATCTCGCCAATGAATGGGTAGACCCAAATCGTTTTGGTCCTTTTTACTTATCGGCTTTTGTAAATAATTACTTGCTATTCATATTACCAAATATGTTTTTAGCAGGAACTGTCATATTTGCTATGGCTAACAAATGGAAGAGTACTATAATTTCTTTTGTTGGTGGACTCGTAATTATTGTGGCTTATATTGTAGCAGGCTCATTCTCTTCTGATGTGGATAATGAAACTGTTGCCGCTTTAACAGATATGTTTGCAGTCAACACCTATCAAATCGAAACAAAGTACTTTACGCCTATTGAAAAGAACACTATAATTCCAGGATTTTCAGGTTTATTACTTTATAATCGTTTGATATGGATTAGTGTTGGCTTAATCATTTTAGCGTTATCTTATTTTAGTTTTTCATTTAAACAAAAAAATAAAAAAGTCAAAAAAGAAAAAACTAAGGCTTCAAAAGTTGAAACTATTTTCGCATTACCTAAGTTAAATCCATCTTTCAATCGTGCTACAAACTGGCAACAATTCAAAAGCTTTTTCTATACTAATTTCCTGAGTATTATTAAGAGTGTGACCTTTAAAATACTCTTCTTATTCTGTGTTATTATTTTGGTGACAGATTTAGCTGGTGGTTTCGAGTATTTTGGATTACAGTCTTATCCTGTAACCTATAAACTCGTAGATTCTATAAATGACAATACAAATATTTTCATCATAATAATAGTAATCTTTTTTAGTGGTGAACTCATTTGGCGTGATAGAGATTACAAAATAAATGAAGTTATAGATGCAACTGCACACACCTCATTTATCTCTATGGTAGCTAAAACCCTATCTCTTGTGAGTATTGCGACCATTCTTAACATGTTTTTTATCATTATTGGAGTTCTTTATCAATTACTCAATGGTTACACAGGTATAGAATTGGATGTCTATCTATTAGATTTCTTGTATAGCAATCTGCCTTTCTTTTTTGTGTTTGGTGCTATTTCTATATTAATACAAGTATTAGCCAGTAATAAGTATATCGGTTATTTTATAGCTGTTCTTATTTTATTTGGGCTGAATATAATTTTGAGTGTTTTTGATATTTACACGAACATGATGTATATCGCTGTTACGCCATCTACCCAATACTCAGACATGAATAATTTTGGACCTGGTCTCAAAGGTGCACTTTGGTTTAACCTATACTGGTGTCTATTTGCCATTATAGGATTATTAATTGCTGGTGCATTATGGAATCGTGGCTCAAAAAGCTCACTTTTAAACCGAATCAAAACAGCCCGAAAAGAAGTCCCAAAAAGTTATAGAGGTCTCATTATTGGCTCAGCTGTCGCATGGATTGCTGTTGCTGCATTTGTATATTATAATACGCAAGTTTTAAATCCGTATTACTCAGGAGACACACAAGAACAACTTGCTGTAGATTACGAAAAAACATACAGTAAATACAGAGATGTAGCTTCTCCAAAAATTACAGATGCAAAGTATTTTATTGATATTTTCCCTAACGAAAGAAGCATTTTGGTTAAAGCAGAGTTAGAAATGACTAATGCAACCAACAAGCCTCTTGATTCTATACATATCTATGGACAAGAAGATTGGGACATGACACTTAACATACCTAACGCCAAGCCTGTATTTAAAGACAGTACGTATTTTTTTACAATTTACAAGTTAACTCCTGCTTTACAGCCTGGAGATACGCTAATTGCTAAACTAGAGAATAATTATGTTACCAAAGGATTTAGTAATGGTCGAGGAAACACCAACATTATTAAAAACGGAACTTTTATAAATAATGGTGGTATTCTTCCTGTAATGGGTTATAATGAAGGTATTGAAATCAATGATAAGAATACGCGTAAAAAATATGACTTACCGGAAAAAGAACGTACTCCTGAGTTAACACCAGGTGTAACAGAATTACACATGGGCAATTACTTATCTGGCGAGCAAGGTGATTTTATAAATGTTGAAACCATTATTTCTACATCAAAAGACCAAACCGCAATAGCTCCAGGGTCATTAATAAAAACATGGGAAGAAAATGATAGACAGTATTTTCATTATAAAATAGACACACCATCGTTAAATTTCTATTCGTTTATATCTGCTGATTTTGAAATTGCTAAACGTAAATGGAATGGTGTAGATATCGAAATTTATCATGATAAAAAGCATACTGTAAATATTGACATGATGCTAGATGCTGTTCAGCGTTCATTAGAATATTACACCAAAAATTTTGGTCCTTATTATCACAAGCAAGCACGTATTATCGAGTTTCCTAGGTATGCAAATTTTGCTCAGGCATTCCCTGGCACAATGCCTTACTCTGAATCTTTTGGTTTTATAACAAATCTCGAGGATGAAACAGAAAACAATGTTATTGACTTTGTTATCGCTCATGAAATGGGGCATCAATGGTGGGCGCATCAACTTATCGGTGCCGAAATGCAAGGTGGCACTATGCTTAGTGAGAGTTTTTCTCAGTATTCTGCAACTATGACAATGAAAGGTATTACTGAAAATCCTATGAAAATGCGTGATTTTTTAAAGTATGACCATGACAGATATTTATCAGGACGAAGTGGTGAACGTCTTAAAGAATTACCGCTTTATAAGGTAGAAAATCAGTCTTATATTCATTATGGAAAAGGAAGCGTTATTTTATATGCACTTCAAGATTATATAGGAGAAGATAAGGTTAACAATGCTATGAAAAGCTTTTTAGAAGAGTACCGCTATAATGCGCCGCCATACCCAAGTTCGCATGACTTTTTACGTCATCTAGAACCACAAATTCCAGACTCTTTAAGTTATTTAATTAAAGATTGGTTTAAGGAAATCACGCTTTATGACAATAGACTTAAAGAAGCGACTTACAAAAAGCTAGATAATGGTAAATACCAAGTAAAGCTAGATATTGAAAGTTATAAAATTAAGTCAGATAGTTTAGGAAATGAAACAAGGGTACCAATTAACGATTGGGTAGATGTTGGTTTCTTTATGGACAATGATGAAGAAAGGCTATACGAACAACGACGATTAAAATTCAATAAAGACAAGTCTACATTGACTATTGAGCTGGACTCACTTCCTGCAAAAGCCGCTATTGACCCAAGACACATCTTAATAGACCGTGTATTTAAGGATAATATTAAAGGACTAAGTATCGAAGAATAGTTTCAACTTATACAAACTATAAAAACACCTTAACTATTAATTTAGCTAAGGTGTTTTCTTTTAATTAGCTTTGTGTTATGGTGAAGGCATTTCAAATACGATTAAATTTACATCAAGAAAAAAGGCCAGATGGTTTACTTAACAAAGCGGCTTACGATTTAGATATTCCTACTTCAAAGATTCATGGAATTAAAGTCTTAAGAAAATCTATCGATGCTCGTAAACGAAAAATCATGTTTAATTACAAAGTTGAAGTTTACATCAATGAACCAATGCCAGAATTATCTGATTACACCTTTGATTATAAAGATGTATCTAACGGAAAGCCAATACATATCATAGGTTTTGGTCCAGCGGGAATGTGGGCAGCATTACGTTGTATTGAGTTAGGTTTTAAACCAATTGTATTAGAAAGAGGAAAAAATGTCCGCGACCGTAGACGTGATTTAAAAGCCATAAACCAAGACCATATTGTCAATGAAGATTCCAACTATTGCTTCGGCGAAGGTGGCGCAGGAACATACAGTGATGGTAAATTATATACGAGAAGCTTAAAGCGTGGAGATGTTCGTCGCATTTTCGAAAGTTTGGTTTACCATGGTGCAACAGACCAAATTCTAATTGATGCACATCCACATATCGGCACAAATAAATTACCGAAAGTGGTAAAAAACATTCGAGAAACTATCTTAGAGTTTGGTGGCGAAGTTCATTTTGAAACACGGGTTACAGATTTCACTTTAAAAGACGATAAAATAGTAGCGATTCAACTTCAAAATGGTAACGAATTAGATGTTTATAAAGTAATTTTAGCAACAGGACACTCGGCACGAGATATTTTTTATTTATTGAATGAAAAGAATGTTGCACTAAAAGCAAAATCATTTGCAATGGGTGTTCGTGTAGAGCATCCACAACAAATAATTGACGGTATTCAATACCATTGCCCAAACGAAGCTAGAGACGAAATTCTTCCAGCAGCAGCATACAGTTTAGTCGAGCAAGTCAATGGTCGTGGTGTGTATTCCTTTTGTATGTGTCCAGGTGGATTTATTGTACCTGCAGCAACTGCAAACGGTGAAGTCGTTGTAAACGGTATGTCACCTTCAAAACGAAATAATAAATTCGCAAATTCGGGTATAGTTGTAGAGATTAATGCTGAACGTGATTTGTATAAATATGAAAAATTTGGTGAATTAAAAGCCTTAGAATATCAGAAAAATTTAGAACGCTTAGCTTTTACATCAGGTGGAAGAAATCAAACTGCACCAGCACAAAAATTGACTGATTTCGTAGAGGGTAAATTATCGGCAGACCTAAATAAAACTTCATACCAACCAGGTTTAAACTCATCACCTTTACACTCATTATTCCCTAAGTTAATTGGTGGTTCATTGAGAAAAGGCTTTAAAGCTTTTGGGGAAAAAATGAAAGGTTTTTATACCGAAGAAGCTAATATCATTGGTGTAGAATCACGGACTTCATCACCAGTAAATATTCCAAGAAATGAAACTTTAGAACATCCTGAAATCTCTAATTTGTTTCCTTGTGGCGAAGGTGGTGGATATGCTGGCGGAATTGTTTCTGCAGCAATGGATGGCGAACGATGTGCTGAGGCTGCATGCACTAAATAATTAAGAATATTTATCCTATTTTTGCGAGACTAATTTAATAACAATGAACGCATATATATTTCCAGGTCAAGGAGCTCAATTCTCAGGAATGGGATTAGACCTTTACGAAAACTCTCCGTTAGCACAAGAATTGTTTGAAAGAGCAAACGAGATTCTTGGTTTTTCTATTACTGATATCATGTTTGAAGGTTCTGCTGAAGACTTAAAACAAACAAAAGTTACCCAACCTGCAATCTTTTTACACTCTGTAATTTTAGCAAAAACTTTAGGTGATAGTTTTATACCAGATATGGTAGCTGGGCATTCGTTAGGAGAATTTTCGGCACTTGTTGCTGCAGGTGCTTTAACCTTTGAAGATGGACTTAAACTCGTTTCACAACGTGCTCAAGCCATGCAAAAAGCTTGCGAATTACAACCAAGTACAATGGCAGCCGTTTTAGGTTTAGAAGATTCGGTTGTAGAAAAAATTTGTGAAGATACAGAAGGTGTTGTTGTCGCTGCAAATTATAATTGTCCAGGTCAATTAGTGATTTCTGGAGAAGTTGAAGCTATTAATCGTGCTTGTGAAGCGATGAAAGATGCAGGCGCAAGACGCGCACTAGTATTACCTGTTGGTGGTGCTTTTCACTCACCAATGATGGAGCCTGCTCGTGAAGAATTAGCTGCGGCCATAGAAAACACAACATTTAGCAAGCCAAATTGCCCAATTTACCAAAATGTAACAGCATCTGCAATCACAGATGAAACTGAGATTAAAGCCAATTTAATTTCACAATTAACAGCACCTGTACGTTGGACACAATCTGTACAACAAATGATTGCCGATGGCGGAAATCACTTTACAGAAGTTGGTCCTGGAAAAGTGTTACAAGGCTTAGTCCGTAAGATTAATCGTGAAGCTGAAACAGCTTCCGCTTCATTTGAAACTAACGCCTAAATTTTATTGTTTTGAACAGAAATTTATTTATTACAGTTATAATTATATTCAACGTTGCTATAGACCAAATCTCAAAAGTTTTGGTTAGAGCAAATATAAGTGAAAGCCCTCGTGAAGAAATCCAATTAATTGGACAGAAATTTATAATGACCAACGTATTCAACGAAGGCGCTTTTTTAGGTATGGGTAGCGATATGAATCCTACATTACATTTTATTTTTTTAAAGCTACTACCACTTTTGGTTTTAGGGTATGTTGTTTATTACATTATAAAAACTAAGGAATTAGACCGGTTAAGTTTAATAGCATTTAGCTGTATTGTTGGTGGTGGGCTATCTAACGTTTTTGATCGTTTCGCCTTTGGAAAAGTTACTGACTTTTTCTATATCGATTTAGGTGGCGTATTTAAAACAGGTATTTTTAATGTCGCTGATGTCGCGGTAACAACTGGTATGTTTATGCTAATATTTAGCAACTTTATTTTGAAAAAGAAAAAGGATATTATTACAGAGAAATAATATGCTTAACTATATAGGAAATAGTTATTATTAATATTCCTTTAGATATGTAACTCCTTTTTTAAGTTCATCAACAATCTCATCTTTGTTAATCTTAAATTGTGTCCTCAAAGTCTTGTATTTATTGTTTTTATCGGTGAGATACAAATCAATATGTAAATGAGGTGCGGTACTCCAACCCACATTACCACTTAGCCCAATATAATCCCCTTTTTCTATTTTTTGTCCTTTACGAACCTTTACACCGTTTTGCTTAAAATGTAAATATTGCATTATTGTACCATCATCATGTAATATTTTGACAAGATTATTATACTCAGCACATTTTGATTCATTACAACGTTTAAAATTTTTTTCAACTACTTGGACAACGATTCCATCTCTGCAAGCCAGTATCTTTGTACCGACAGGCATATCAAAATCAATTGCAAATTTGTTTTGATGAGAAATATTACCATTATAGCCTTGACCAATCTTAAAAGATTTATTGGGTTCAAAAGGTAAATCATAAACAAAATCTTCATCATACTCAGTATCAGTTAAATCACCTAAGTAAGTTTTTGCGTTACCTTTTTTAAATTTCCATCCTTTAGACTTATCTATTTTATCAAATCGCACTACTTCGTAACCTTCCGTCTTAGGTGGAACAACAACAAAAGTCCCATTTGGCTTATCTGCTTTAAGATTTGTTGCATTATAATCTAACACAAAAGTAATTGGCAACCAATTTTCATTATTAGCCAATAGTCGAGTACCACCGTCATAATTTTCCCAATAAGATTTGTAGGCTTTAATCCAGTCTCTATTTTGCGCATTTGTCCCTAAGAAAACTAATAGTATTACTAAGGTGAATAGTTTTTTCATATTAGAATTATTTTTTATAAACTTTACCTTCTTTCATTACAAAAACAACATTTTCCATTGTTTTAATATTTTTTGTTGGGTCTTCATCTACTGCTATAATATCTGCGATGAACCCACCTTTAATTTGCCCTAATTTATCTTCCATCTTTAATATCATTGCATTTGTAGTTGTTGCACTCTGTAAAGTTTCTATAGCTGGCATACCAGCTTCAACCATGTAGAAAAACTCTTTTCCATTATCACCATGATAAAAAACAGCGGCATCTGTACCAAATGCAATACCAACACCAGCTTTATATGCGCGGCTGAACATGCCTTGAATTTTCGGGCCAATATCTAAAGCCTTTGGTACAATGACTTCAGGGTAATACCCTTTTATTTTTGCTTTATCAGACACAAATTTACCAGCACTAATAGTAGGTACTAAATACACATCATTTTTTTTCATAAGTTCCATCGTTTCAGAACTCATTAGTGTGCCATGCTCTATCGTTTTTACACCTCCAAGAATTGCTCGTTGCATACCTTCGTCTCCGTGTGCATGAGCAGCTACATGAAATCCATAGTCTTTAGCTGTTTCGCAAATTGCTTTTATTTCCTCCAATGTAAACTGAGGATTTTGTCCATTCTTTGCAACGCTTAAAACACCACCTGTTGCGGTAATTTTAATTAAATCAGCACCATTTTTGTAGCGTTGTCTTACAGCTTTTTTTGCATCTTCAACTCCATTAACCACACCTTCTTTTGGCCCTGGATTACCAATTAAACTTCGCTTTGCACCATTTGTAGGATCTGCATGTCCACCAGTTGTTGCTAATGCTTTTTCTGCGGTTAAGATTCTTGGACCTTTTACCTTCCCAAGATTTATTGCATTACGTAACGATACATTAACTCCAGATCCGCCTAAATCTCTAACGGTTGTAAAACCATTCATTAATGTAACTTCGGCATAATGGATTGAATTAAAAGCTACATCTGCATCATTCAATGTATACGCTTGCAAATATTTTTTAGGATTAGTTTCTGACTCTATATGTACATGCATATCAATCAATCCTGGCATAACTGTTTTAGATTTCAAATCAATCACAGTCCCATTTTCAGGCTTTACATAACCATCTTCTACACTAGTAATCTTAATACCAGAAACGATAATGGTTTTCTCCGTTAAAACTTTCCCAGACTTCGTATCTATTAATTTACCACAATGCAAATATGTGTTTTGAGCGTATGTACTTATTGCAAATAGTAAAACGCACAATTTTAAAAATCCTTTCATATTATGTTTATTTAGTTCTTATTTTTTGTTCCCATTTCCAAGCATCTAATATGGCATCATTTAAGGAGTATTGTGGTTTCCATCCCAAAGTATTATTCACTTTGGTTGTGTCCGCATATGCAGAAATCACATCTCCTTTTCGCCTTTCGACTATTTTATAATTCAATTTTTGCTTAGAAACATCTTCAAATGCTTTAATAACTTCAATTACCGAACTTCCTTTTCCTGTTCCTATATTAAAAACTTCAAAATTATTTTCTTGCTGATTTTTAAACAACCTTTTTAATGCCGAAACATGTGCCTTTGCAACGTCTACGACATGTATATAGTCTCTTATACAAGTCCCATCTTTAGTCGGATAGTCATTACCAAAGACAGATAACTGCTCTCGAAGTCCTATTGCAGTTTGGGTTATATATGGAACTAAATTTTGAGGAATTCCCTGAGGTAATTCTCCAATATGTGCTGAACTGTGTGCGCCTATTGGATTAAAATAACGCAGTGCGATTGTATTTAATTTTGTGTTTATTTGGCAAGAATCCTTCAGTATTTCTTCTCCTACTTGCTTGGTATTACCATATGGTGAACGCGCTTTTTTTATAGGTGAACTCTCAGTTATTGGCTGTATATCAGCTTCGCCATAAACAGTGCAGGACGAACTAAAAATAAAGTTTTGGTGGTTTAGTTTTTGAAACTCTTGAAGCACATAAATCAAAGTTGATATATTATTTTCATAATAATGCAATGGCTTTTCTACACTTTCGCCAACAGCTTTACTTGCTGCAAAATGTATAACGCCATCAATATCTTGATGGCGTTTAAAGAATTTTTTGACTTTATCTTTATCTCTTAAATCTATATTTTCAAACTCTGGTTTAACTCCTGTAATGTTGGTGATTCCATCAAGAACGTCTTTTGAAGAGTTTGACAAATTATCAATCACTACAACATTATGTCCTTCATTTTGAAGTTCTACAACGGTATGCGAACCAATATAACCAAGTCCTCCAGTGACTAAAACCTTCATATAAAAATATTAAGCATCAATAAAATCCAACACGGTTTTGGTTATAAAATCTATTTGTTCATCCTCCAACTCGGTATGCATTGGTAAGGAAATTACAGATTGTACCAATTGATTTGTCACTGTAAAATCGGCTTCATTATAACGTTCGTCTAAATAAGCTTTTTGCTTGTGCAATGGTATTGGATAATATACACCACATGGAATTCCTTTTTCATTTAAATGTGCAACAAGGGCATCGCGATCTACATTTTTTAAATTTAAAGTATATTGATGAAACACGTGACAATCACAGGTATCACATATGCCACCACATTCAGTTAACCCACTTGGCGTTGTAATTTTTTCGTGTCCTTTAAATGCTGAATTATATTTACGAGCTGCATTTCTACGTGCATCATTATACGAATCTAAATGAGGTAATTTGGCATCCAAAACAGCTGCTTGCATAGAATCTAATCGCGAATTTACTCCGATAACATCGTGATGATAACGTTTGTACATACCATGATTAACAATACCTCTTATGATATGGGCTAAATCATCGTCATTTGTAAAAATAGCACCACCATCGCCATAACATCCTAAATTTTTTGATGGGAAAAATGAGGTTGAAGCTACGTGTCCAATGACTCCTGTTTTGGTTTTAGAACCATCTTTATGGGTGTAATTTCCACCTATACCTTGAGCATTATCCTCTATGACATAAAGGTTATGTTCTTTAGCTAAATCCATAATCTCGTTCATATTTGCAGCTAATCCAAATAAATGTACAGGCACTATGGCCTTAGTTTTTGGAGTTATTGCCTTTCTTACCGCATCGACATCAATGTTAAAAGTTACTGGATCTACATCTACTAAAACTGGTGTTAATTTTAATAGAGCAATAACCTCTACAGTTGCTGCAAAGGTAAAATCTGCTGTTATAACCTCATCACCTTGCTCTAAACCTAAGCCCATCATGGCAATTTGTAAGGCATCAGTTCCGTTTGCACACGGAATAACGTGTTTAACGTCAAGGTATTCTTCTAAGTTTTTTTGGAACTGGTGGACTTTAGGTCCATTTATAAAAGCAGCACTTTCTATAACTTCATTTAAAGATGGATTAATAACATCTTTAATTTTTGCGTATTGGCCTTGTAAATCGACCATTTGAATCTTTTTCATTCTCGTTGGATATTAAAAATAAGATAGCCTTTTGACTACTAGCGAAAGTACAAAATTGTTATGGCTCGTCAATGTAATTCATTCAAAGAAATGTATTTTAGCATAAATCAAATGTCTTGAGGTTACTTTACACAATAGGAATTTATTTAACTGGTCTAGTCCTAAAGGTTATATCATTATTTAGCTCTAAAATAAAACTTGGTGTTATTGGGAGAGCTAAAACATTTGATATACTAAAAAATAAAATCTCAACTACAGACAAAATTATTTGGATGCATTGTGCGTCTCTCGGGGAATTTGAACAGGGTTTACCTTTACTACAAGGCTTAAAGAAAGAGTATAAAAATTATAAAATTATAGTTTCATTTTTTTCACCATCTGGTTATCAAGTTAAAAAAGATACACCTGCCGCAGACGTGGTTGTTTATTTACCTTTGGATACTCCAACAAATGCAAAGCGTTTTTTAGATATTGTTCGTCCCGAATTGATTCTTTTTGTGAAATATGAAATTTGGCCAAATATTATTTTAGAAGCAAAAAAAAGAAAAATACAATCATTATTAATATCAGCTACTTTTAGGCCTAAACAAGTGTATTTTAAATGGTATGGTAATCTTATGCGAAAAGCATTACTTTCTTTTAATCATATTTTTACTCAAGATAAAGACTCTAAAAACCTAATAAAAAGTATTGGCTATGATTCAGTAACAGTTTCTGGTGATACACGTTTTGACCGCGTGAATCAACAGCTAAATGTAGATAATAAAGTTTTATTTGTCGAAAATTTTACTGGAGATAAAACCACTATTGTTTTTGGAAGCTCTTGGCCTGCAGACGATGAACTTTTTATACCGTTTATAAATTCAAACAATACTAATGGTATAAAATATATAATTGCACCTCACAATATCAAACCCAGCTATATAAATTCAATAAAAAAACAGTTGAAAGTTAAAACGATTTGCTTCTCTGAAATAGATGAAAAAAATCTATCTGATTATGATGTATTTATATTAGACACTATAGGTTACCTAGGTCGTGTTTACAGTTATGCAGATATTGCTTATGTTGGTGGTGGTGCTGGACATACAGGATTACATAACATTTTAGAGCCAGCAGTTTTTGGAATACCAATTGTTATTGGCAAAAACTATAATAATTTTCCAGAAGCAGAAGCACTTGTAAAACTTAAAGGTGTTACAGTTGTTAAAAATGAAAATGAATTTAATAATGTGCTTACAGAACTTTTGAATAACTACTCCAAACAAAAAGTCCAAGGTGAAATAAACTCATCATACATTAAGAGAAATATTGGAGCAGTCATCCAAATTATGGATTATATACGTATATAACGTATTGCTAAAACATTTTTTAGTAATTTTAAAAAATCAACCAAATAAAACTAAAATTAAGATGAAAAAAATCGTAAAAACTTTATCGCTTTGCGCAATGGTAGCATTAGCATTTACTTCTTGTAAGGAAACAAAAGCTGAAGCTGAAAAAGCAGCAGACAAGATGGAAGAAGCTGCCGAAAAAACTGGTGTTGCAATTGATGAAGCTGCCAAAGACCTTAAAGATGCTGCAAACGAAACTGCAGATAATGCTAAAGATGCAGTTAGTACTATGATGGCTGACGCTCAAAATGAATTAAAGGCTGCAGAAGAGGCACTTGCAAACGCTACTGGTGAAGCTAAAGAAAAAGCTCAAGCAACTGTAGATGCTGCAAAAGCAAAACTTGAAGAAGTTAAGAATAAAGCTTCTGAGTCTGTAGAAGATGCAAAAGATACTATAGAAGGTGTTAAAGATGCAGCCAATTATGCTGTTGATGATGCTGTTGATGATGCAAAAAAAGTAGAAAGCGACGCTGTGGATAAACTAAAAACAGGTAATTAATATTATCTAATTTTATAGCTTAAAAGGTCTAGAAATAATCTAGGCCTTTTTTTGTGTTGTATCATTAAAGATTAGCTCACTTTTTACCATTATAGTTTTATGAGGTATCTTATATACAGATCCTAAATGGTTTAATAGTAACTCAGCTGAATTTTGGCCTATCTCAAAGGCTTTTTGATCTATTACTGATATCTTTGGACTAGAAACATACTTAGCATCTTCATAGCCAAAACCAATAACAGAGATATCCTCAGGGATACGTTTACCAACTAATTTAGACTTATTTAAAGCCATAATACCTGTAATGTGATCTATGGAAAGAATAGCATCTATTTCAGGATTTTTATTTAGGTAATTATAAATAAATGTTCTGGGATTTTTTTCTCTTCCTAGTTTTAAAATATTTGGACTTAAGCCAGATTCCTCGATCGCTTTATTGTAGCCATTGATACGGTACTTACCCACACTCAACTCTTCAATATTACTTATTAGAAGGATTTTTTTTCGGTGCTCTTCTTGGATTAAATATTTAGTAGCATCATAAACTGATTGAAAATCGTCTACAACAACCTTAGTGCATTCTACGTCATTAATAACTCTATCAAACATTATGATAGGCGTATTTTTACCAACTCTATTAAAATGGTTAATACTATGCTTAGTTTGTGTTTCTCTTGCTACTGCAACAATAAAACCATCTACACTTCCTGTAGATAATAAATCAAAACTTCGTTGTTCTTTTTCTAAACTCTCATTAGATATACATACGGTCATATCGTAATTATGATTATCTAAAGTAGTTTCTATACCATGTACAACTTCTGCAAAAAAAGGATTCATTAGACTTGGCACAACGACACCTACAACCATTGTCTTACTAGACTTAAGTTGTTGTGCAATTCTGTTAGGTTTGTAATTAAGCTCTCTTGCAAGCTCATTAACTCTGTTTTTTGTAGTCTCGCCAATTTCATTACTATCACTCAACGCTTTAGAAACTGTAGAGATAGAAACATTTAATAATTTTGCAAGTTCTTTTAAGGTTACCATAGTATTGAATTAAAAAGCCACACTAATATAGTGTGGCTTTTGTTATATGTAAAGATTAATGAAGATTAATTTTTTACCAATTTAATTGTCTTAGTAGCACCATTAGAGTATAACTTAGCTAAGTAAATACCTGTACCTAAATTTGAAGCATCAATTGTTACTTGTTGGCTATTTGGGCTAAGATTTAAAACTCTTTTTCCAAGAAGGTCATATATTTCTATAGTATCAATAGATATATTTGAAGATTCAATGTTCCATACGTCATTTGAAGGATTTGGTGATACTTTCAAATCGTTGATTGAAAAATCATCCGCGCCAAGTACTGTGCCTTTATGGAAATAAAAATTTGTAAGATAAGTAGGTCCAAAAGCAGCACCCTGAGCAACTATTTGAATTTGTTGTATATTATTTTTTGCTAAAGTAGGGTTAGAAAAACTAGCCAAATCTATGTCTACAGTGTTCCAAGTTTCAACACCTGGAGTGTTTACATCTATTGTGGCTTCTAAATTATGCTGAAAAGCTCCTGAAACAGGATCAAATTGTTGAAGTATAATCCTAATAACAGAGTCCGCCGCACCGGCGTCTAAAACCCACGAGTCTAAATGTACAGTGGTAAAGTTAGTTAAATCTAAACCTGTATCTGTACCAAAAAAATATTGATACTGAGCACCATCACCTGGAGATGGTGTTGTCAATTCTCTTGCGTCATCCGTTGTGACTGCGGTGTAATTTACAAACGTCGCACCCCCAAATTGCTGCACACCAGAAGGTGGTACATCTAAGTAAGCAGGACCAAATACCGATAAAACATCTAATAATGGTCTAGCAGGAGCAGCAACTATTGTAGTTGGTGGTTGAGGACATACATTTGGACAAGTACCTCCACAATCTACACCCGTTTCTGTACCATTCTGTATTCCATCTGTACACGTAGCAGCAGGGTCAGCAACAACAGTTATATCATCAAACCAGTATGTGCCAAGAGCAGTATTACCAACACCAGAATCAGCAAAAATAACAATAGTTGCAAAAGTCCCAAGTCCAGCAGGGAAATTAACAAGTACTGTTTGCTCGTCAGGCCCAACGGTATTGAAATATAATTCTGCAACTACAGGTCCACCAACTCCTCCTTCAAATTTCAGTAAGTGAGTTCTTTCCTCAGCTGCACCAAGGGCGTCTTGTGGATCCACTGTTAATGATATTGTATTGTTTGAAGCATCTGACAAATCTACTGCCACAGCTAGAGCTAGGAAAGTTCCGTCAAAATCGGCTCCATTACTTACGAGTTGAAACACGTTGTTAGTTCCAGAACCATCGTCAATAACTGAAGAAGCTGCACCGTTAAAGACACCCCATGCATTATCAGCTGCATCTTCAAAGTCTAATGGAAACTCTTGGGAAAAACTAATCGATGTGATCAGTAATGAGAGAATAAATGTAATTTTTTTCATAGTTTAGAATTTAAGTTATTACTAAGTTGTAAAGTTATTGATTTTTTTTTATTAAATAAGTTGTATTGCACCACAACACTACCTATACAATTCTCAATATTATGTTAATATTTTATCAATTATCGAAATTACAAGCATTTAAAATTTCAAATTCTCGTTTTTATCCCATAATCCCCAAAATGCACCTACGTCTCCTTCATCACCAGTTTTCCAAGATTCGTCAAAAGATGAGAAGTAGAAAATTGGTATATCATTTTCTTCTGTCCAGCGAATAGTGTCTATAAAATATTTCATCGCGGCTTCCTCTCCAGCAAAAGCGCCTTTAAGATTTCCGCCTTGACTTGGCCATCCAGTTTCTGTAATTATTATAGGTTTTCCTTGAGCAGCATCTACAACTTGACCATACATAGCTTGCATATGACCCAAAGCATACTCAATAGGGCATCCTTCCCAATATGGATATAAGTTAGCTAATATTACATCAGAATGTTCAACTAATTCTGGATGTCTAGAAAACTCGTAATAGGCATCTACATATCCAACAGGAATATCTAATCCTGAGAGTGCTTCTTTTACTCTTTTTATATAACCTAGTAATTCTTCTAATGATAAATCATCGCGGTATAACACTTCGTTTCCGACTGCAGCTACATCTACATGTCCTGCTTTTGCTAAAGCTATTAAACCTTCAATTTCCTTTTCATTATCTTCTTTATCGTCACTTAACCAAGCACCAACAAGAGTCTTTAAGCCATGCTTTTTTGCAACCACAGGAATGTGCTCATTACCTTCAATACAAGAAAAAGAGCGAATTCCTTTTACAAAAGGCTTTAATATTTTTACACGACGCTCGACTTGACCAATACTTATTTCGTCACCTGGTACTTGACCATCTTCGTACATACTAAAACAAATACCATGCATTCCATGTTCTATGGCCTTTCGCCACATTACCTTTAATTCTTCAATGGAATATTTTGAAGCATCAATACCCTGAGTATTAATTTGACTGTAATTTGATTTATAATAGGATTCTTCTCTGTATGACATTTTGTTATTTATATTTTTAGCTTTATAACTCGCCTCTTCGTTCTACTAATATTTCTTTGATTTCTTTTGCTCGCTTTTCATTCAAGCTATACTTCCACATAACCAGCATTGCTAAACCAGCGGTAACTGCAGGTACTACAATATCAGCAATTCTAAGAGAAGTCATAGTTTCCATTGCTTGTTCGGTTATATTTTGATCAAAACCAACAATTTTAAGTATAACACCACTCAATATGATTGCTATGGCTTGACCTAATTTTACCATCCACCAGTAGATTGCACCGAAAGTACCTTCTTTACGAGGCATACCGTTCTCTAATTCATCTAAATCACAGACATCAGCTGTCATACTCATCATAAGGGTAAATAAGCCTCCCATACCAAAAGCAAAAAATGGAATAGGTAAAAAGATTAACCAAGGAATTCCATTACTAGTATCTATACTAAACCACGACATACCTGCACTTTCTAAATATGGGTTTAAAAACTCAAATAAAGAGGCTACTCCACTAGTCATAGATTGACCAATATCAGTTTGATTGAAACTTTCGTTAAGTTCTATATCAAAGCCCCACCATTTTAATACATAACCAATAATAGATAAAGCTGTAGAGATTAAGAATGCTTTTCTTTTACCCCATTTTGTTGCCATTTTAGAAATAATAGGAATAACAATAAATGCAGTAATAATTGCATTTAATGTATTAAACCAAGCTGGCCAAGTACCTGCCTGTTCCCAACTACCACTATTCATATAAAAAACAATAATAAAAACTGAAAAAGCTGCCACTAACTGAAAACCATTAAAGACCAAAAAGGTCGCTCCACATAATTTCATGAACGGCTTATTCTTTGATACTTGTTTTATACCTCTAAATAACTCTTTCATATTAGAAGAAAGCGTTTTAAAATTTATCACCTGTCGATTTTCCATATTTGCCGAATCTATACCTCTACAGAAAAAAGCCGGTAAAACTCCAAATACTATACAGACTACACCAACAATAACAGCCATGGTTCTGACTCCTTCAGCTGGGTTGTCAAATGTATTAACATCAGGGATAATTACATATAACCAAGGCACAATCATCCAAGCAATTTGCCCCATACTATTTGCTAAACTCATCAATCTAGTTCTTTCATTGTAGTCAGATGTCATCTCATATCCTAAACCTACAAGCGGTGTAGCAAACATGGTGTTACCTACCAAGAATAAAATCTGGAGAATCATTACATACCAGAAGTTGAATGTCTGTGATGCATTTTCGTCTAGCTGCCACATTAAGATAAAAAGTATCCCACTGATTATAGCACCAGCAAATATATAGGGTCTTCGTCTTCCATATCGTGAGTTAGTATTATCAGATATGAACCCCATTACTGGATCAGTCAAAGCATCAAATATTCTAGGTAAACCACCTAAAAGACCTGCCCAAACAGGATCCATACCAAAGGCAGTTAAAATAAAAACTTGAAGATAGACACCAAGTACACCTGGTAAAAGGTTAAGTACAAAATGTCCTGCACCAAAAGCTGCTTTTTGACCAAAAGGAACCTTATTCCTCGAAACTTTTTCAATAGTTGGCATATTAATCTAGATTATTTAGTTAATAATTATAGTTTGTAATGCTTGCGCATTTATGTGAATATCAATAGATTTTTCGTTTAAAGAAAGATTAAAATTTTGTTCAGTTTCGCCTTCATTAAAAACAACAACTGCAATTGTACCGTCAGGATTTTGGGCCGCAGTAATTTGAAGGTCTTTATTACCATTTTCAACACCTAAGACCTCAGCACCAGGGCGAATATATTTACTAAAATGTGCCATAACATAATACAGTGGCGTGAAATAAATCTCGTCGGCATCTGGATCTACAATCACTGGTGCTGCACACCAATTTTTGAACCAGTTTGGTCCACCTTGGCGATCTAAAACCATATTCCAGTCGACCCAACCGTCTACCCAATTATTCATACAACCAATAATATCTCTGGCGTATCTATTTACAGGAGCATATTTAGGGTGTAAATATTTTTCTTCTTCAGAGGCCCAATCCCAACCCCAATCTGTTGCTTCTTTGCTCCAATACCAATTATCATCTTTCCAAGCAGGTACTTCAGAATCTACACAACCTTCAGTTTCAATAAGAAATTTATTTGGTGCTTTGTTATGAGCATATTGTAATTCTTCAGGGAAAACTTCGTATGTACTTTCGTACCAATGAATTGCTGTTCCGTCAAAATACTTTGATGTTTCTTCATCCTTATACATAGAATCAACCCACTCTTTTAATCCAGCTCGGTTTTGATCATAACCTAAAATAATTTTATCGCCATGTCCATCAGATTCTAACTTTGGCCCTAGGTGATTCATAACAAAATTGGTCATCTCATCAGGTGTATAGTGCATACTTTCCCAATTATTACCGTTGCCATGTGGTTCATTTTCTACAGTGAGGCCCCAAATATCAATACCTTGCTCCTTATAGGCATCTATATACTTAGAAAAGAAAAGTGCCCAAGTGTTGTAGTATTTAGGTAGTAGTTTACCTCCAACCCATTCATTATTATCTTTCATCCATGGCGCAGCTGTCCAAGGTGACGCAAAAATTTTAAATCCATCTTCAGAAGTTTGCATAGCATCTTTAATCATAGGAATCAAATCGTCCATATCATCTTTTATGGTAAAATGCTCTAAGTTGACGTCATCTACTACTGGAGAGTATGAATACTGAGATAGTGAAAAATCACAGGAATTCATATGTGTTCTGGTTAACGAATAATTGGCACCTTCTCTACCGAAATATGCATTTATAATTGTATCTCTATTCTTTTTACTAAGTCTATTAAGTAAATAAGCTGATGACTCGGTAAAAGCACCACCAAATCCCGTTATCTTCTGTAATCTTTTAGTTGTATCAATACTTACAGTATCTATGTCCTTATTTGTAGTTTCTTTGAAATCAGTAATCTCAGTTAGTTGATTACCGCTTTTTGAAGTTTCATAAATATTTACCTTCAATTCATTATTATTACTTTCACAACTCATTATTAATACTAAAAAACAAATGCTATAATACGTTACTGATTTCATCTTAAATAGTTTTTATTAATGCGTAGCCATAACCTCATCTTTTGATGGAGGCACTAGAACATCTTTCATTAAATCTACTTTATTGCCATTGTAGGTTTTTCTAATCGTATTCCCGTCTCGAGTTAAACCATCAAAAACACCTTCATCAACTAAATCCCAAATAGGGTATTTAGCTTTTCCATCAATAGTGAATAATCCAAAATGATTTTCTGACCCATTAGGATGCGCAGCGTCTTTCCATTGCTCATTAAAAGCTTCAAAATAAAAACAAGATATACCAGCTCTATTTGTCCATGCTCTCATTTGCTGATGAAATAAGCCTTGCTTATACTCATCTGTTGCTCTAGACCCATTATTACCATATTGTCCACTAGAAACTGAAGCCCAACCTGTTTCTCCGATATGAATAGGTTTTTTAACACCTAGACTCTTCATGTAATTCGTTACACTATCGTATTGTTTTTGAGAAAATTTAATCGCTCGCTCCATAGCCATCTCAATCTTGGTAGTATCTGGCATACCTTTATGAGCATTTGGAACATGCCAAAACTCAGGATTATAATGTGTATTATGATATGGATAAGTATGCATTGAAATGTAATCGACCGCCTTAACTAAATCCTCTAAAGCTTTTACATGGTATTTATCTTCTCCGCCACCCCAAGATGCAAAATCATCCGAACTGGTGATCCACAATTCTTTGGAAAGTTTACCTTCTGTTTTTAAATCCTGTAAATGATTTACCCATTTTAGGATTACATCAGGCTGGACATAGTAACTTGTTGCCCATTTTACCATGGCTTCATTACCAACTGCGATAACTTTTACAATCTCTGGATATTGATTAGCTAAATCAACTGCTCTAGCTATTTCACTGGCATTGTTTGGACTCTCTACATCATGATTTGGCACTTTATCTGTCCAAGCGTTTAAGCAATCAATCCATGCTCCTAACATCACATACATTTCAAAATTTTCGTCCTCGTTCTTTAACTCTGTAATAGCCTTTAAGATGTTTGAAGCGTGAGGTAGTTTTGATTGTACATTATAAGTTCGTATAACTTTAATACCCATGGCAGAGAGAATCTTCATATCCTCTTTTAATTGAGGAATAGTTGGTTGACTATCTCTAGATTTTTTTCTATAACCTCCGTAAGAAATAGCCTGATAATCTGGATTTCCTAGTATGTCTTTTGCTGTCACTTGCTTCTGTGTCTGCATTATTGTTTCTTTTTTCTTTTGATTACAGGCCATGACGAATATTGAAAATAGTATACAAATTGCTATGTTATAATTCGTCTTCATAAAAATTATTTTAATATTGCTGAATTGATATGCACATCTATTCTACGAATAGCTCCTGTTCTAGAAAATAATGAATCACTGAGTTTTACATCCAACTGTAATCCTTCAAAAGTACTTTTTGACTCATCAGTCATAGTAACTTCGATGCTGTTATTCGTTGAAATATGATAGACAACAGGTACTTGACAATAAGTGAAAGCTAGGCTGCCTTTAACTAACTTCAAATCTGTAAATTCCCCATCAATGTTGACATATTTGGTTTCTTTATCTGCTTGTAAAAATTCTTCTTTTCGTAAGAGACAAGGATTAAAAGTTAACCTACCTTCTTCAACAAAAACTCCTAGTTCTCCGAAACGACTTAAAATGTCTTCCTTTACCTGACCGGTCATTCCTGGTTGTTGTGCTCCTTTTCCGCCAGGTGTATGAGAATAAGGATCTGTTGGAAAAGCACCATATAACTCAGGCGATTTGTGAACTCCGATTCCCTCGTTAATCTCGTAAAAGTGCTCTAATAATTGTCCTATGACTACTTCATTTTCTGCTGCATTAACAGCATCTACACAGCATTCCTGAACAGCTAATAACAACTTAGACACCATATGCCAATATATAGAACCTAAACCTTCATAACCGTAAAATGTTCCTGATCGTCCAGTAAATGCTTTATGGTTAAAAACATCTTCAAAAGTCTGCAATACTTTCGGTGTATCTGACTCTAAATACTCACTATACTTGGTTTCAGAAAGTTTTTCTAATGCATCCGATAAATCACCTGCATTTTTGAAATTTCCATTAAAATGATATTCTCCATTAACATCTTGCTCTACTATTTGAGCATTTTTATCTTGTAATAACTCTTGTAATAACCTTGAAGATTGTATAGCTTCTTCGGGAATTGTATTTCTATCTAAAAACCCTTTTAGCTCTTTATTTGGATAAAGCAAATAACTATACTGATCTTGTCTAAAAAGTTTACTCTGTTTAAGCGCATTTAAAACATCAAGTGTCTCATTAGCATTTAAATACCCTGAACTTAAAACAGCAACCTGACCTTCTAACATCTCACTTAAATAAGAAATAGAAACAGAATTATCTTCATTTACTGTCATTAAATTATAAGCATGATATAGATTATCCGAACGCTTATTAGCTCTTATAGAATGCTCTAAATAAGATTTACTAATCGTAACAAAATCCTTTAGTCTATCTATTGAAAGTGTTGTTTTTCTTCCTGAGAATGCATTATTGTATATATTATCTCTAAACTGACTACCTGCTTTACCTAAACTATCTAAAATTAGCTTTTTGTCAGAATCGTTAATTGCATCTCCTAATAATGATTTGTGATTTTCAAAAGTATTTAATACGCCATTGAAAAAATCAAATATTTCGTTAGAAACTTGTACATCTTTAATATTTGTAGTAGCAAGTAGTTCTTCAAAGAAATTAAAGAATCTTCTTAAGTAATAAAGTGTAACCATAGAGACACCATTACCTACCAATGCATTATTAGCATCATTCCATTCTGGTCGCTGGGTATTCATCCATATACCACCTTCAGGTATGAAGTTTGATAATTTAGCTAATGATGTTGCTAATATTTTCTCGACAAAATTAGCTTTAATAATAAATCTGTTTTCGTCTCTAAGTAAAGCACCGTCTGCACCAAGTTGCTGACGTTCTTCATTAATCTTATGGTCTAATGCTTCATCAAAAACAATAGTATCTTTAGGGTCTTTAAGTAAATCTTTGTAAGACTTTATTTTGTATGGCACATTAGCATAGACAAATAAGTCTTTGGAAAAGAAACCTTCTAATTTACCTGGCTGATGATTATTTATAAATTCTAAAAACTTAAGTAGATATATAATTTGGTGATCGCCCCAATAACCAATATATGACCAAGGGTCATCTGGTTCGATAGTTTCCCAATCAAAACCACCTTTTGTTACTCTGTAAGGATTGTAACCGTCGAATGTCGTAGCATTTAGGAATTTATGAATCATACTCTCTATAAACTGAGGATAAGAATGCGCTAAAGCTTCCCAGTTTTGAAATATGTCTCTCCAATTACCTTCGTAATCTAATATTTTTGACCCATCAATTTCGCTTCTTGTATTAATAGAAAATTTGTTCCATGGTCTACTTGGGTCGCCGTGACGACGACTAAACTTTAGTGGCATATATTCAAGACATAGGCGTCTAAAATTTTTGTCTTCACTATTGTAAGCTATGGTTTGTATATCAGCTAAAGAAAATACTTCAGGCAGATTTTCTAGAACTGACTCGGATGTCCTTGCAACTTTCTTATTTGCATTACTTAGATAGTTTTTAAAATCCCATTTTTCTATTTGATAACCATTATCAAAAATACCTCCACGCATTATATTAAATAGTGTATTAGCAAAATGGCGGGTATCTCTTAAACTATCTGCAGAAACTTGAATACCGTCTGAGGCAGCATTCAATTTTACAAGTCGCTTGGTTCCTTCGCTAATGTTTTGGTTGACTTTATCAATTAAAGAATTATCTTCTTTTATCTGTTTTGCTAAATAAGCAATATCTGAATGGTTTTTATTAACATCAGCAACTATCATCCATTGCTTTGAAGTTTGCGCCGATAGTTCTATTTCAGTTGAAACAAAATATGCTCCTTTTTCAGCTTTTATATCTAGTTCTTGAGAAATAGACTTACGCGACCTGAAATTATCTAATTGTAATGACGACAACAAATATGTTGGATTCTCAAAGCCCAAAGACCAAACTACATTGGCCTTTAATGCTTCACTAGCCTCTGCTTTATCTACAAGAATTGCACTAAGTGCAAAAATTCCCATCCCGGTAGGCTCATGTAATTCATTACGCTTGTATGCATCGACCAAATTACTTGCAGAATTTTGTATATCACTGCCAATACTTGCAGGAACAATATTCTGAATCCCGTCAAGTAATGTAACCTTTACAGGAGTTTCTGATGTATTAATTAATTTAGATTTTTTTATAAATCCAAATTGATTTGAAGAACTCCATTGATATCTAAAAGTTAAACCTAAGTCATGATTAATTTCCTCAAAAATCACCTTATTACCATATCGGCTTTTGTAAAGATTTTGGGTTGTATTATACTTGCCTAGTGACCGTATGGCTAATGGCTCCCACATGTATACTTGACCATCTTTTGTGATTTTAAAAACAGATTTATTACCTGTAATATCTGCAGATTCTGTTATTTTATCGTCTGTATAATATGGGAATAAAGCAAATTCAGAATTTTTTCGTCCCGCGGTTAGACCTCCATTACTAGATATAAACATCCAGTGGTTAGAGTCGCTAACGATACTCATAAAAAACGGACGCATCTTGTCGCTGTTAGAGATTTTGAAATAATTTTCATTATCTATAACAATTGTTTTAAGTTCTATATTATTGGTAAAATTCAAGGTTTGCTCTTTTTCTGCTAAAACAGTGTTAGTCATTATACGATTAATGTTAAGTAACATTATTTTATAACAAAAGGCTAACTCTTAGAATAGTAATAGTTAGCCTTTCTATTTATGTATTTAATTTATTCTAAACGGATATTATCGAAGTAAAACACTTTATCTGTTGTTGTAACTTCTGTATCAGTACCGTCAGGGTTATCTGGCTTAATTACCAATTGATTTACACCTGTATTACTTGGCGGTATTCCAGTAAAAGTAATCTCAACTTCAGTCCATGTATTTGCGTTAGTAATTGTTGCAAACTGAGGGCCAGGATTACCAGAGTTAGGATCTTGTGGATCACTATTAATTTCAAAACGCATAACCACATTTGCTTCATTAGTATATACTAAGAATTTGAATGTTCCTGTACCATCAAAATTACTTGGAAATGCATTTTGAATTCCGCCCCAACGATTTATCCCTGCAGATTTATCTACTCGTAATACAAAATCAGACGTATTTAAACCTGAGGCATCTGGGTTATCTGTTAGGCTAGTTGCCATTCCTGCTCCTGTGCTAGAAAACGTACTTGTAAATGACTCACAATCTTCAAAAGTCACTGGGAAAGCTGTTGCTGGAACTGCACCAGTAGTACAACCACCACCAGTTCCGCCACCGCCACCTCCAGGTGTACCGTAAACCATTAAGTCATCAAAATAATATGTACTACCATCTGCAACATTAAAGTTGAAGAAAATCACAAGCTTATTAAATTGTGGTGTTGCAGTTGGAGCAAAATCATAAGTTAATTCTGTCCATGTATTTGCAGCACCTGTTGTTTGCAAAATTTCAACAAAATTTCCAGCATTACCTATTTCTTCTAGTTTTAATAAAACTGGTGTGTTAGCTACTGGCGACCAAACTTTCATTTTCATACCTTCTGAAGTATTGAAGTCTAGCTTATCCGTTAAATCAATTTGTACATTGTCAAATGGAGAAGCATTGAATCTTATAACCTCTGCAACTCTACATGAGCTATTTACAGAACCTGCAAAATCAGGATTATCGATATAAGACACACCAGTATTGTCTCCAATTAAAGCAGGAGTATCAGTCTGGAATGTGATATTTAAATCTGCTGCTGCAATGGACTCTGTAGTTTCAGGAACACAGTTTCCTCCACCGCCACCTCCAGCGCCATAAACCATAATGTCGTCAACAAAATATGTACTAGCATCACCAACATTAAAGTTGAAGAAGATAACCATTTTGTTGAACTGAGGAGTTGCTGTTGCTGGGAAGTCATATGTTAGTTCTGTCCATGTGTTTGCAGCACCAGTAGTTTGTAATATTTCAACAAAATTTCCTGAGTTTCCTATTTCTTCTAATTTTAAAAGAACAGGTGTATTTGCAACTGGTGACCAAACCTTCATTTTCATACCTTCAGAAGTATTAAAATCTAATTTATCAGCTAAATCTATTTGAAGATTATCAAAAGGCGAATTATTAAATCTTGTGACTTGACCAACTCTACAAGACATGTTTGCTCCAGAAGCATCTGGATTGTCAATATAAGAGAAAGCTACATTATCTTCAATTACTGTAGGTGAATCTGTTTGGAATGTAATGTTTAAATCCGCTGCTGCTATTGACTCTGTAGTTTCAGGTGTACAAGCTGGACCAGTATTACCAGAAACTTGTGCAAAATCATCAACATAAAAAGTTCCAGCATCAGTTTGATTAAATGCTACAAATAGCACCATATCATTATAAGAACCAGTAGAGTTTAGAGTAAATGTCAACTCTTCCCAACCAGTACCCATGTGCATTTGATTATCTTCAACATCAGCTTCTGTACCATCTTCAAACTTTAATAAAATTGGAAGCGCTTGATTTGAAAATATTTTTACGCTAACACCTTGGTCTGTAGAAAAATCAATTGGAACATCTAAATTAAAAAATGCATTTTCAAAATTGTCGCCACCATTGGTGATTTGACCTACTTTTGTTGCATCTGCATTGATACCAGATAATTCAGGATTATCAACAACTGTAAAACTAACATTACCTACTATTTTTGCTGCATAATCAATTGTTTCACAATCAAAATCCATTGGGAATTCTAAGTCTGTATCTGTACATGGGATATCAGCTGTGTTAATTTGAGAAATGTCATCTATGTAAAATGTTCCTGCTGTAGTACCTGGACCATCAACAAAAAATGTTACTGTAGAATAGCTAGCTGCTGAGTCAAAGGTAAAATAAAGTTCTTCCCATCCTGTACCACCATGACTAGCTAAAATTTCTGTATCTGCAGCTGTTCCATTTTCTAACTTTAATAGAATATCAATTGGAGAAGTAGACCAGAAAAGTATTTTCACTGTTTTGTCTACAGATAAGTCAAGGTCTACACCTAAATCAAAAAAGAAGCCTTCAAAAGTTGCGCCACTATTTACAATTTCTCCAACATTTGAAACCGTTGGATTTGCTCCTGAAGCATCTGGATTTTCAACTATTTGAAATGCTGTTCCACCAAATACAGTTGCTCCATAATCTACTAATGGATTATCAAAAGAAATAGGGAAACCTACTTCTTCAGGTATAGCGATAGTAAAAGTGTCCTCAAAAGTATCAGAAGCTCCTGCAACATTTGTTGCTTCTAAAACTACAGTATATGTACCCGATGTATATACCTTTATAGGATTTACTTCTGTTGATGTTGTTCCATCTCCTAAATCCCAAGTATAGTTATCTGCATTGGTAGATGTGTTAATAAATGATACAACACCAGTATCTTGATTAATTGTTTGAGTGAACTCTGCATTAATCTGTGGTAAGACTGCATCGTCTTCATCACAACCTAAATATGCTAAAGCCAAAAACAAGACTGACAGCAACTTTATTCCTTTCGTTATTTTTTTCATAATATTATTGTATTGCATGATTTATTATTGTTTGTAAACTCGAACGTAATCTACGAGCATGGTTTGTGGAAATTCTGTTTCTGCGTTTGGTGGTCCTGGCAAGTTACCTCCAACTGCTACGTTTAATATGATATAGAATGGTCTATCATTAAACACCCATTCGCCTTCCCCATTTGTTTCCTCATCTATATCTTCTGGAGTAATCTGATTATATAATACATCGTCAATATAGAAGTTAATATAGTCTGGACCCCACTCAATGCCGTATACATGAAACTCTGTGTCTACTCTTGTATTTTCTAAAGTATAGCTTTTTGATACAGACTCTGCTCCTGAATAACTTGGTCCATGAACAGTACCAAATATTTTAGTTGGTTCGTCACCTACATTTTCCATAATATCAATTTCACCAATTTGCGGCCAAATTGAACCATCACTATCTTCTCCTAACAACCAAAATGCCGGCCACATTCCTTGTCCATAAGGTAAACGTATGCGAGCCTCAAAGCGTCCATATTGTTGTTGAACATTATTTTTTGTTTGCAGTCTTGCTGAAGTATACTGTGCACCATTGAACTCTTCTTGTCTAGGTGTTATTAGTAGATACCCGTTTTCTACAGTGGCATTTTCAGGCCTATCAGTATAATATTGTAATTCATTATTTCCCCAACCTGGTATTCCTTGTGCTGTACCGTCACCAATATCGAAATTCCATATGTCTGTGTCTATCACACCATCCTTATCGAAGTTGTCTTCAAAAACTAAATTACTAAAAGTTGCAACGGTTTGTGTTTCGTCTGTATTACAGCTTACTGTAGAAGCTATTAAAAAAATACCGAGAAGTACATTCCCTAAGGTTAGTTTTTTTGTTGTTTTCATAATCTTCATTTTCATATTACTTTATAAAATATATGTCATTGATACCTTTAATAGAAATAAATATTGTCTACGAAAAGATTTGATATCGTTGGATTTGCTGGTCCACTCTCAGAATTAAATAATAGTAGTCCTATTCTAGATAAATCACTCAATCCTGAAAAACTAGATAATGGGATATCAAAGCTTACCCAAGTATCTTGAGCTAGTTCGCTTCCATTTATTAAGAAGGAGCCAACTGTTTCCGTAGCGCCATAATTAGTAAGTTCTAATAATAGTCTATCTCCTGATTGCAACGCTTCCTGAACATTTATATCTATATGCAATGTCGTTAAATTTGTAGCGTTAACTGGAGGCACTGCTTCTGCTGGGAATATTACATCGTTAAAAACTATACCAACAAAATTTAAATTTGTGTAGCTGATTATTGATTGATTAGCAACAGGCAAAACTCCACCTAGTGTCGTCTGAAAAGGCTCAAAAAATGAATTATATCTAGAGACTGGAATATCAGTGTATGCATCACTGAACAAAGAAACCACTGATGAAGCATCTTGGGTTGGTACAGGTGCAAATTGAAATGGCCCGCTAGTTGTTATCTCTAATGAACCTTCGGCTAAAACTCCATTTAGTTGTGCAGTGATTGTTGCAGAACCTTCGCCAATAATAGAAATCTCTCCAAGTTCATTAACAATAGCAACATCTATATTTGAAGACTCAAAATCAAAATAAGAAGGAGATGCTCCGACCGTTATGTTGCTACCATCTTCTACGTTAAACGTTTGTGTAAGGCCTGTAATTTCTATTGTTGTATCCGTAAAAGCTTGTTGAACTATATCTTGACCATCAAAAATTCTTGGTCTTGGTTGAGCAATCGTTCCAAGATTTTCGAATCTTAACTCATCAATCCAAAATGTAAAACCAAATCCATTAGTACTGTTAGTTCCTGCAGAAAAAATAAACACTCCCTTTTCTTGTATTAATTTTGATGGGTCTGGAATTGGAATTGTATATTTTCTCCAGTCAGTAGAAAGTTGCGTATCTGATTTACCAACGCTATACTTATTTTCTTCAAAATCAGTACCAAATCCAAATAAGCCTACAGTAGCAGTTGTCGAAGCTTTAGCATAAAATGTTAACGCATCAAACCCACTTAAATCTCTTCCTGTTCCTCGATCTAGAAAAATACCTCCAATAAAACCGCCATTTGGGTCGTTTGGTGCAGGCACATCTATTCGTATTGAAGAGTTACCTTCAAAAGCTTCATTTTCGTCAGTACCAAAGCCTTGAGGATTAGCGCCAGCAGCTGGATCAAAAGAAACAAAAAATTCGTCTGTAAGACCTACGGGTGCATCTGTAAATATATCTCCTGTAGCAGGAAATGAAGCAAATTCAACATCGTCTGACAATCCTCTCTCACATCCTAGCATCACAAAAGTAAAAGCTAGAATTGTAAATACTTTATATGTATTAATTTTTTTCATCTTAAAAATTATTTTCCAATATTAATATGTACATAAGTTCTAATTTCCCATTCTTGACCATTATCAAAACCAACGTTACTAATAGGTGGTACTGGCGGGAATGTGTTTGGCGCAACAAAATTAGGTCCAAAGCGAGGTGAGAATTCATTTAATGATCTCCATGTACCTCTTATTCCAATTCTTGTACTTGGCAGAATAAACCAATCTGGTTTTCCTAGGCTAGTTGAAATATCTACCATAAGCTGTAAAGGGAATGTGAGGTTAAAGTCTCTATGATAATCGAATGGTCCCCAATCATTTACCTTAACATGTGTTTGAAGCATCATTTTTTTATAAATAACCCTTACATCTCCTCCAAAGCGTTTAATCAATCTATCACTATCTCCGTTTGCTTGTCCGTTACCATAATAGAAGTTTCCTATTATACCTAAATCGTTATTTAGTTTTGAAACCATTCTTGAGTTAATCTCCCATAAATCTTCAGCTGGTGCTGATTGAGGAAAAGCAAAAAACTGTCTGTTTGCTAGAAATCCAATGTGTGCATCAGTTGTAGTAGGAAGACGACGATATGTAAATCCTAAATTTGCTGCAAATTCAGCATCTTCAGCACGGTCATTATTCCATTCATACATCCATGTTCCTGGTGTTGGATCGTATGTCACTAACATTTCATACCCATAAGTTTCTCTATTACCGTTTCTAACTGCAAAAGGGTCATCAATAACATTTCTTAATCTTCCTGGTCCTTGAACGTCATTAGGCATCTGAGCCACCAAAGGCTTTTGGAACATAAAATTTGGAGCTATCTGGAAGTCTCCCATTGTATATGTAAATCCTGATAATAGGTTAACTTGGTTCCCGCTACCTGAGTCTTTTAATCTCCAACCAGTAAATGTTTGAGTTTGATCAGCACCACCATTGGCAACTAAGCCCATATAAGCACCTTGGCCGTACCAATTAAAACGACCGCCTTGATACATGACCTTAAACTTTCCACCCCAATTATCGCTAGATTGAACTTTATCATTATATACTACATAGTTACCTGAGGTTCCTCTAGTGTCTTGAAAACCAACACCATTTAATGGGCTTCCTGCCCATATACCACCGACCATAACATTGAATTTACCATAGTCTTTTTCTACAGCAACTGTTGCTCTCTCAGTAGGAAAAGCTGGGATAATACCACTTCGTACTTGGTTTGCATCTAATACACGTTGACCAGTATCAGGGTCAATCTGAATTTCTGTTTCAAAATCTCTATGATAAATACCTGTTATATCATACCCTTTATAGTTTTTAGAATATTTGAATAACATTGTAGGGTTTGCACCCCACCAAAGTTGTGGTCCAATTGCAGCTTTTAAACCTTTGAAAGCTCCTTTACCATCAATTTCGGCACCTAATATCTCACCACCGTAAATATCTAAATTAGGTCCATAATTAGCTTCTGGATATAATCCAAAAAAGTCTCCTTCATATCCCCAATGATAATGACCTGTTCTATAAAATCCTCTTAAATCAAAGTCCTTAGCGTTCCACTCAAATTCAGCATTGTAAACTTGAACTCTATTGTTATCATTTATAATAATATCCTCTCCATTTGCACCTTCAACAGTAATAGGTCTTGCTCTGTTTTCATAAAAAATCTCATCTATTGGGTTTTGAGCAACATTACCAGTAATATTAAAGTTTACATTAGCACGCATGTTAGATGAAGGCTTTCCTTGAACTCCAATGAAATAAGATTGCATATGATCAAAACCTAATTGATTTGGAAATGCATTAGAAGCTGGGTCAGGACTATCTGGTGTTGTAATTAGACTACCACCAGTACTAAATGTTGAAAATCTGGCACTTAATTGGCTTATACTTAATTTACCACCATCTTGTGACCCCAAAGCCGCTTTGTCTCCTCTTGCCTTTAAAACAGCATCCATTAAATTAATATTACTGAAATAGTTCTCAACAAAATCAGAATCAACTCCTTCATCATAAGGGTTTAACTGATGCGCTTCTTTTAAAGCATAATACACAGCACGAGGATATAAGTCGTAAAGACCTCTTTCATTTGTTGGCCCTTTTGCACAAATACCAAACCACTCTTCATTCATATTATTACCACCAGGAGCTAAATCTCTCTCATAACCTCCATTTGGCCAAGTAGCCGTTGTATTATGAACGTCGAAGTCTTTTGTTTGATTCCATTTCCACCAACCATCGCTTGACTGAAAAGTGAAACCACCTATTGAGTTTCCTGTCTTACCCAATCCTGCTGCATTTTGATAGATCTCTTTCCAATTACCAATGTTATAGTAAGCTTGACTAAATTGGTCTTCTTTGTTATCTATTGCATTAAATGCATCCGCTCCAAATTCAGCAAAAAGAATAGGTTTATCCAATTCATCATTCACTCTTTGAAACGCATCACTAAATGAAATACCTCTATACATATTTGTACCATATATATCAACATCTTTACAGTACTCTTTAACAATGTCAAGGTATAGTAAATCACCATTACAAATAGCAACCGGAACAGAGTTGTCTATTGCTTTTATTTCTATCGCTGCATCATTGACTGCTTTGTATAATCCCTCAGCTGCTAATCTTATACCTGGATCAACTCCATCGATAGGAATCGCTTCAGTTTCAGCACCTGTCCATGATAGGTGATAATTATTTTCGTTACCAATCATGTATATTAATAGCCCAGGAGTATTCTTGTACTTTTTTGCCATATCGGTAACCTCTTTCATAAGAACTTTTCTTGTTTCAGAGTCGGTGTAGTCGGTTTGTGGTGTCCATGCTCCGTTAATTGTCAAACCATAAGCACCGAATTGGGTATTTAACATTGTGTAAATCCCATAATTCTCATAAATGTACGTTATCCATCTAGGCTCCAAACCATAAGTACGAATGGCATTAACACCCATGTTTTTAAATAGTGCCATTTCAGAATCCAATGCAGCTTTGATAATATCATCTGACTGATTCCATATACCTTTATCAAGAATTCCGTTACCTATTGGAACATAATCCCAATTGATACCATTGACGATAAATTCTTTTCCATTGACAACTAATTTTTTTCCAGAAGTATCACTAACGATGGATATTTTCTCAGTTTGTGTAAAAACTGAGTTTGTAATAAGGATTACTATAAACCCGAGAATTAATTTCTTCATTATTTAAATATGTTTAAATGAATTTTAAAAATTCTATTGATTCTATAATTATCAAATCAACAACTGTAGAAAGAATTTTTTAATGTTTTGTTAAAAATAACTGAATTAATTGCGGATATCACAAATGCTACCACTATAAAAAACATACATCTCTAAAAGTGTTTCTTAAAAAAATTGTATTGTTAAACAAAAACATTTACATAATTGATATTCAATTATTTATAATTTTTAAATAACAGCAAAAACAACACAAAAATTGATGTTTGTATGGCTAATGTTGTAGTTTAAATAAAGAATGTTAACAGATTATATCTCTAAAATATAATTTGTTAAGCTTGTCTCATGTGATAATTCCATCTTTTTACGCAAACGATATCGTTTTACCTCTACACTTCTATGAGAAATATTAAGTAGAGGAGCAATCTCTTTTGAAGATAGGTTTAGTCTAAGATAAGCGCACAGTTTTAAATCATTAGGAGTTAATGCGGGATGCTTCTTTTTTACTTTCTTTAAGAAGTCTTTATCTGCATTATTAAAAGCTTCTTCGAAGAATTTCCAGTCTTCGGTATTATTTATATTTTTATCTATAATTTTTATAATCTTATTTAACTCTTTACCTTTTTCTAAATCATTTAGCTCTTTCTTGAGAGTAGCTAAAAATTCATTTTTTCGAATGAGAGTCATTGTAGATAAACCAAGCTCTCGATTTTTATTCTCAATATCTTGTTGAAGACTTTTATTCTTATACTCCATCAACTGTCGCTGGCTCTCTAATTCTTTTATTTCTAGTTCTTTCTCTTTTGTTGTCAATAAAGAATCCTTCTGTCTTTTGTAGTACAACCTATTTAAATACTGGATTAATGACGCAATAACAATAAATAGTAAAACATAACCAGCTATTGCAAAAGGCTTTAGATACCATGGTTTTTCAATAGTAAAATTGAAAGTGGCAGTATTTGAAGAGATATCACTACCTACTTTTGCCCTGACTTCAAAAGTGTAATCACCATGAGGAAGGTTTTCAAATAATATATCTGATTTAGAAGACCATTCGCTCCAATAATCATAAATACCAACTAGTCTGTATTGATAAAATGATGGGGAAAGTTTAACAAAATCAGACACACTATAAGTAAAGTAAAGATCATTCTGTTTATTCTTTAAAAAAATGTCCGTAGAAATATCGATTGGCTGAATATCTTGTTGCAATATTAAGTAGGACGCATTATCGATTGATATGGTATACTCTTTTACATTGAACTTTTCGGTGTCAATTACCAAATAACCATCCGTTGTTCCTAATAAATAAGAATTATTCTTTAGGTACAAAATATTTTCAAAACCTGGTTTGCTTTTTCTTAAATCACTAGGCAAATCAATGGTATTGATGATTGGTTTTTCTGTAAGTTTACCTGGCTCTATGAAAATTAATTGATTGTTAAAAAAGCTCCACAATCTGTCTTTATTCTCATCATAAACCAGATTGCCTGAGGCGTAATTAGATGCAGTAAAATATGGCTTTAGCAAATCTGTTTTTTTGAATACTTCTTTTTTATCGTCATAAGAAAATACACCATCATGATATACATACAATATCTCTCCTTTATAATGTATAAGACTAGAACCAATACCCTTATCTACTTCAAGTTTATTTGAACTTATAACTTTTGACAAATCATTATCAAGATTTAATTTATAAACTCCTTTATATTCATGACTAACTAAAAGTTCTGAATCATTTACAAACTCAAAATACCTTGAAGAAATATCAAATCCTTCAACTTTATTTCTAAATTTCCAAATACCCGCAGACGACTTCTCTATTACGCTAAGACCATTGTAATTGCCAATCATTAGTAAATCCGGCCTCTTTTTTATAGATTTAATTATCCAAGAACCTTCTTCAGTAGAAATTTCAACAGCAGTACTGTTTTTAATCTCAAAACTTCCCTTATCATGACCACAGAATAAAGTGCCATTAATCTGTTTTAAAAACCATACCTGACCTTTAGTTTTTGGAATTAATTTGAACTTATCTGAACTATTAATTGGCTTATAAAACAAACCTTGATTTGTTCCTAAATAAATATTTTCTGATGTTTTCTCAGATGCATATACGGTTCCTAAATAGCCTTGATTATCGGTGTAAACTCTGTAAGGTGAATTAAGGTTTAATACATTAATACCGTTATCTAAACCCATCCAAATATTACCTGAAATGTCTTGAAAAACAGAAAGAACTGTGTTATTAGATAAACCAGAGTTTTTATTCATCCTAAAAAGTACATTTCCTTTCTTATCTAGCTTAATAATACCGTTAGAAATAGTACCTAAAATAAAATTTCCGTTACGTAACCTAATACTATTATATACACTGACCTGAGACAATAATGGATTAGAGGATATCTCCCATTTTTTTAAATCTCCATTGTAATATTCATAGAATCCGCTTTCTCTTGAGTGAATAAGTAATTTGTTATCATTCTTATATATATTAACTATTTCTTCTTCTTTTAGTAGTTTTTCATCACTAATAAGAACTGCTTTTCCATTTTCTATTTTAGAAATTCCCACACCTGATTCTTGAAAATATATAGATTCATCAACTCTAAATGCCTTTGTTATAGCTGTTTTAGACTTTATAATTCTAAATGTTTTTTTTGATGTGTTATAAATATAAATGCGGTCTAATGATTGAAACAACACAAACTCACCATATGGTATTATGTTCCAAAACTCTTCGTCTTCTAATAAATTTTCATCTAAGTTCTCAGAAATAGATTCGTAAATTAATGTACCAAAACTGTCTCTCTTCCAAAATCCGAAATTCATATAACTTCCGGTATATACTAAATCATTGATTACAGCGACTGACCTAATAATACTTTGATCAGCTAGAGTATATAGATTCCAACGTGCTCCATTATACTCTAATAAACCTTTATTATTAGCTACATATATATTTTTATCATTGTCTTGACTAATTGACCAATTTTGATCATCCGCTTTATAGTCTTGAGGTGTAAACCTTTCGATTGGGGGAAACTCTTGAGCAGAAGCTGAAGTTATAAAAAAGATATATATTAAATAGAATGCAATTTTTTCGAATATGAGCTTGTAGGTTTTTAACAACATCTGTAGAAATTTTTGTTAAGGTAGCAAAAACTTAATAAAGTCTATAAATAGCGACTTAAAAGCTACAGTACAACAATAATGTATTGGTTATAACCATTATAATTTTAAAGAGAAGAAAGTGTTTAGTTACAAAATATGGTTCTTAAAGAAGAAACAAATCACTATACAACTTTATAAAAATCACATACATTCTTAAAAACAAAAAAGCCCAATCTTTCGATTGAGCTTTTTTTGTACTGAAGACGGGACTTGAACCCGTACGAACTAATGTTCATTGGATTTTAAGTCCAACGTGTCTACCAATTCCACCACTTCAGCAACTTGGTTACAGACTGTAACCTGTTTTATATAGAGCGAAAGATGGGATTTGAACCCACGACCTCCACCTTGGCAAGGTGATGCTCTACCCCTGAGCTACTTTCGCAGTTTTTAAAGAACTTGTTTGCTTCTAAAAGCGGATGCAAATTTAAAATATTTATTAGAAAACCAAAGCCTTTTTTTAAAATAAATAGAATTTATTTTAGGCTTGTTTTTTCTTAAGCAACATCCGTTTAATTTCATTAAGCTTCATTAAGGCTTCAACAGGAGTAAGCGTATCAATATCAGTGTGCAGAATTTCATCTTTTATTTCTTCTAACAACGGATCATCTAAATTAAAGAAACTCAATTGTAAATCGTCTTTCAGTGTTTTGACCTTGTCTGTTAATTCTTCACTTGAATGCGACTTTTCTAATTTTGATAGTATTTTATTTGCACGACGTATAACTTGTTGTGGCATACCAGCCATTTTTGCTACATGAATACCAAAGCTATGCTCACTTCCGCCTTCAACAAGCTTACGAACAAAAAGTACATTATCTTTCAACTCTTTTACTGCAACATTAAAGTTTTTAATGCGAGAAAATGTCTCCGTCATTTCGTTAAGTTCGTGATAGTGAGTAGCGAATAAGGTTTTAGGTTTTGCTGGATGTTCGTGTAAATATTCACTAATGGCCCAAGCAATTGATATACCATCATAGGTACTTGTACCACGACCAATCTCGTCTAATAGCACCAAACTTCTATCAGAAATATTATTAAGAATAGATGCAGTTTCATTCATTTCTACCATAAAGGTAGATTCTCCCATAGAGATATTATCACTTGCGCCAACTCTGGTAAATATCTTGTCAACCAATCCTATTCTTGCCTCTTTAGCTGGCACAAAACTTCCTATTTGCGCTAATAAAACGATTAGAGCAGTCTGTCTTAATATTGCCGATTTACCAGACATATTTGGTCCAGTAATCATGATAATTTGCTGAGATTCTCTATCGAGATAAACATCGTTGGCAATGTAAGGTTCACCTAATGGTAATTGTTTTTCGATTACCGGATGACGACCATCTTTAATTTCTAAATCAAAGCTATCATCAATCTGCGGGTAATTATATTTATTAGCTTTTGCCAAACTAGCAAATCCACACAAACAATCTAACTGCCCAATCAATTGTGCATTCTGCTGAACTTGAAGTATGAATTGATGCATCCAAGTCACCAATTCAGCAAACAATTGTTGCTCAATGGCTAAAATACGCTCTTCGGCTCCCAAAATTTTAGCTTCATATTCTTTAAGTTCCTCGGTAATATAACGCTCTGCATTGACTAATGTTTGCTTTCTAATCCACTCTTCAGGAACTTTATCTTTATGAAGATTACGTACTTCAATATAATAACCAAACACATTATTTGATGCTATTTTAAGTGAGGTTATTCCAGTACGCTCACTTTCACGTTGCAACATACTATCTAGATAATCTTTACCAGATTTTGACAAACCTCTAAGCTCATCTAACTCTGCTGAAAAACCTTCTGCGATTGTATGACCCTTTAAAACATTTACCGGTGCTTCCTCGTTAAGTGTTTGTTTAATTTTCTCGCGAAGTAAATCACAATTATTTAAGCTTTCACCTAAAACTTTTAAGGCTTCGTTTTTACAGTTTTCTGCAATTGACTTAATAGGTACAATTGCTTCTAAAGAATTTTTAAGCTGAATCACTTCTCGCGGACTCACTTTGGTAGTGGCAATTTTTGAAATCAATCGTTCAATATCGCCAATATGCTTAATCTGATTCTGAATTTTTTGAAGCTCTTCAGGATTATCTAACAGATATTGCACAACTTCATGACGCTGTTTTATCTTATCTGCATGCTTTAAAGGCAATGCTAACCAACGTTTCAAGGTGCGTCCACCCATTGCAGAAATGGTCTTATCAATAACATTAATAAGTGTCACTGCGTTAGCATTTGTCGAATGGTATAACTCAAGATTTCTAATCGTAAATTTATCCATCCAAACATAATCGTCCGTTGCAATCCTTGAAATTGTAGCAATATGTTCTAATTTATTATGTCTAGTTTCGGACAAATAATGAAGTACAACTCCTGAAGCAATAATACCTTCGTATAAATCGGCAATACCAAAACCTTTCAGTGTTTTTGTATTGAAATGTTTTGTCAAAGTTTCGTTAGCGTAATCTGCTTGAAACACCCAATCTTCTAAATAAAATGTATGAAAATCAGTTCCAAAAATTTCTGTAAATTCTTTTCGGCTTTTTTTAGAAATTAAAACTTCACTAGGGTTAAAATTCTGGAGTAGCTTATCAATGTATTCTGCATTTCCTTGAGATGTTAAAAATTCGCCTGTAGAGATGTCTAAGAATGATATACCGATATAACGCTTATCAAAATGAACTGCTGCTAAAAAATTGTTAGACTTAGAATGCAAAATATCGTCATTAAAAGCCACACCTGGCGTTACTAATTCTGTAACACCACGTTTTACAATTTTTTTGGTTTGTTTTGGATCTTCTAATTGGTCACAAATAGCAACACGCTCTCCAGCTCTTACTAATTTTGGCAAATACGTATTTAAAGAATGATGTGGAAAACCAGCGAGTTCGGTTTCGCTATCGCTACCTGCACCACGCTTAGTTAAAATAATATCTAAAATTTTTGATGCTTTTACAGCATCGCTTCCAAAGGTTTCGTAGAAATCACCTACTCTAAATAACAACAGCGCATCAGGATACTTAGCCTTGATAGCATTGTATTGCTTCATTAATGGGGTTTCCTTTTTTACCTTTTTAGCCAATGGTTTTTATGTATTTTTGTTGAAATTGTAAGATTGCTAATGTAGCTAAATAACAGAGTTCTATAAAGCTAAAAAGCTAGAAGTTATTTACAAAAAGAATAAGATTTCAACATGCGAAAACTAAAAAATAGTGAATTAGACCGTCTAGAGGTTTCTGAATTTAAAGAGGCTAAAAAGTCTCCGATTATAATTATTCTTGATAACATTAGAAGTCTTAATAATATTGGTTCGGTTTTTAGAACGAGTGACGCTTTTTTAATAGAAAAAATATATCTCTGTGGTATAACAGCACAACCGCCACATAACGACATACGAAAAACAGCGTTAGGAAGCACCGAAACTGTAGATTGGGAATACGCTGAAAATACTTTAGATATCATAAATAAATTAAAATCTGAAAGTGTACAAATCTGTTCTATCGAACAAGCCGAAAACGCAACAATGCTTAATGATTTCAAACCTCAACCAAATACTAAATATGCTTTTGTCTTTGGGAACGAAGTTAAAGGTGTTGCACAAGATGTAGTTGATGCAAGTGACGTTGTTATAGAAATTCCACAATTTGGCACAAAGCATTCATTGAATATTTCAGTAAGTGCAGGTGTTGTGATTTGGGATGTGTTTAGTAAGATGAAAAGGGAGCCCATCTAAATCTTCCCTGAGGGAAGACTTTCATATATACTTAAATTAAAAGTTAAGAAATTAAATGGAACAAAATAACATAAACTATGGTACTTTGATAGGTGGTAACACAAGGTTCTATATTAAACTGTTCCTTTTCTACATTAAAGTTATTGGTAAAAAACCTCGAAAAGCAGATTACTTAAATGAACCAAACAAAGAAAAACATTACCTAAAATATACAGACTTTCATTTCAGAAACAGTATAGCAACAATTATCACACTATTCATTTTTCTTTCTGCATTTTTTAAATTTTTAAAAATATTGTTTTAATGCTCAAAAAACCTTGGCCAACCAAAGCAGTAATGGAGCAAATTTATGAGAAGAATCTTTGGGGAGGCAAAGACTTTGATTTTTACTCAGGTATTGGTTCGCACGACCCAATGATGGTTAATCTTTATGTAAAAACTGTTACTGATTTTTTAAAATCTCATGAAAATAAACTGACGATTTGCGATTTAGGCTGTGGAGATTTTAATATTGGAAAACACTTTTTAGAACACTCAGAATACTATTATGCTATTGATATTGTGGAATCGCTTATTGAACGTAACAAAAAGCTTTACAAAGCAGCTAATTTAGAATTTCGGTGTTTAGACATTTCAAAAGATAACTTACCAAAAGCAGACTGTGTGATTTTACGACAAGTACTTCAGCATTTATCTAATAATGAGATTCAGCGTATTCTTAAGAAACTTGAGAATTACAAATACATCATTTTAACAGAACATATTCCTTATGGTAATTTTACACCAAACAAGGATAAAATTGCAGGTCAAGGTATACGATTAAAAGAAAAAAGTGGTGTTGATATTTTGAGTGCGCCTTTTATCTTTAAAGTAAAAAAAGTAGAGCTACTTAACGAAGTGATTTTACAAAATGATAATGGAAAGATTATGACTTCTTTATTTATAGTATAGGAATCCAAATCTCCTCTTCGTTTACGTTCTGTGTCGGGCTGTAACTTGGTGGTAACCTTTCAAAATGAGGCCTATTATCTAATTCAAAATCAGAACTTGGTAACCAGCTAGAATGGATTTTTTGCCAAAACTCAATAAAATCAGGAATTGAACCTTTAAAATCAATAACCAAATATCTTCCTGAAGTTATAGTTAACGTTTCCATATTTTCTGGAACTTCATCTAAACTATTAACTTCTACTCCAATCCACTTCTCAAACATCTCATTAGGATTGAAGTTTTTAAAGTTAAAGCGATTGTAATTTTGAAGTGATAGTGTAAATGTGTTTTTCCTATTTATCACTTCATCTAACCTAGGCATAAATTGCTTTGCTAATTGCCGTGTAACTTGGCTAATATTTTGGAAGTTAGCTTTAGCTTTTAAACCTACAACGAGAATCTCTTCGCTATCAACTACTCTGTACTTCATCATTAATTTCATTTAAAATCCATAGATAGTCTTCACGATTTTTTACAAAATCACGGTCAGAAATATCAATGATTTTTACATTTAAATCTGTTTGAGATTTTAAGAACTCTAAGTAACCAGAATTTAATTTCTCTAGATATTCGTCCTTGATATCGCTTTCGTATTTTCGACCACGTTTTTTGATATTGGCCTGAAGTCTTTGTGTATTTTGGTAAAGATAAACATACAAGTCTGGCTTAGCGATATCTTTATAAACTTGATAAAAGAGCTTTCGGTACAAACGAAACTCGTCCTCAGGCAATGTCACTTTAGAAAAAATGAGTGACTTATTAACGTCATAATCACTAACCATAAAATCCTTAAACAAATCGAGCTGAGATAAATCGTCACTAATTTGCTGGTAACGGTCAGCTAAAAAAGACATCTCCAAAGTAAAGGCGTAACGTTCTGGCTCTTTATAAAACTTTGGTAAAAATGCATTATCTGCAAAACGCTCTAATATTAGTTTTGCATTAAAATCTTCGGATATTTTGTTAGCCAAGCTGGTCTTACCTGCGCCAATGTTACCTTCTATAGCTATATAATTATAATCCTTAAAAGTATAGGATTTACGAGGGTTTTTCAACCAAATATTTATAGGCTCTATAGCAGAATTATCTTCACATTCTTCCAATAAGATTTCTATAGTTTTTTTAAAAACTGGATGTATAAAATCTTTCAGAATATCTAATAACGGTTGTAAAACAAACGTTCGGTTCTGAATCTCCGGATGTGGAATTGTTAGATGCTTATCATTTATGACTTCATCTCCATAAAAAACAATATCTAAATCTATCTCTCTAGATTCGTATTCATCTGTTGTTTTTTGTGCACGACCAAGCTTTTTTTCAATACACTGAAGTTCTTTTAAAAGCTTCTTTGGAGTAAGGTGTGTTTCTACTTTTATACAAGCATTATAAAATTCATCTCCTTCGAAACCGATTGCTGGAGTTTTGTAAACCTTTGATAGCTTTTTTACTGCTCCAACGGTTTCGAAAATGGCATCAACGGCAGATTGCAAGTATTGCAATTTATTGCCCTTATTACTGCCAAGCGCTATGTAAACTAGTTTTGATAGTTTCATTGAATAGACAAATTAACTAAAAGAAATATTAATAGATTATCTTTACCTAAACTATTTATTAACCATTTTTAATGCAGTTAAAAGACAAACTTCTAGCACAACGCATCTATCTCTTTTTGGGTGCACTGTTTATAACATCCTTAGTCGTTTCTAATCTTATTTTTCAGAAATTCTTTCATTGGTATCCAGTAGATATCGAAATCTTTGACTCAAAATTATTTGAAATTTCTGTAGGTATTTTGCCTTACCCAATTACCTTTCTTATTACAGATTTAATAAGTGAAATTTATGGCAAAAAGCGGGCAAACGATATTGTAATTGCGGGTATTTTTGCATCTTTCTTTTCTATGCTTATTATTTATGTTGCTAATGCTGTGCCAGCTACATCGTGGTCTCCGGTGCAAGATAATACGTTTACAATTGTATTTGGAAGTACTGCCATTGCCGTTTTTGCGAGTATGATGGCCTACCTTTTAGCCCAATTTGTTGATATTCAGATTTATCATTTTTGGAAGAAGCTAACAAAAGGCAAACATCTTTGGCTTCGAAATAACTGTTCAACATTTTTATCGCAATTTGTAGACACTGCTACGGTATTACTTCTATTGTGCAGTTTTGGTAAAATTGAATGGGATAAATTTCTGGGTTTATTGGCTGCAGGATTTATTTTTAAAGTCTTAATAGCTGCTTTAGACACACCATTTTTATATTTAGGTGTATACATTTTCAGAAAGCGTTTTAAGCTCAAGGTAAATGATGAAATAAATTTAGTATAACCATAAATCCAAACCCTAAAGTCTTCTTAAACTTGCAACAGATATAAACTATTGGGTTATTAATTTCGTATAGTTATTATAACAACTACGAAAACTACTTCAAAGAAGATGAAAAAAATATTTAAAATAATAGGCATTTCGCTATTAATCATATTGATAATTCTTATCAGTATTCCTTTTTTCTTAGAATCAAAAATTGATGCTATTGTACAAAATTATGCGGACGAAAACCTTAATGCCGAATTATCTTTTGACGATATCAGTCTTAGCTTAATAAGTAGTTTTCCAAAAGCCGAAGTCAGTATTCAAAATTTAAAGATAAATACGCTTGCTCCTTTTGAAAATGAAACATTAGCCTCTGCAAAAGCTATTTCTTTCGAAATGCCAGTAACCGAAGTGCTTAAAGGTTCTGAAGAACCTCTGATTATAAATGAGATTATTGCGGACGAACTATTATTAAGTTTAAAAACAAACACATCTGGTAGTGTAAACTATGATATTGTAAAATCTAAAGACGAAAATCCTAAAACAACAGCATCGTCTTCTGAAGCCTTTAGTTTTGATATTCAGCATTACGAACTTAATAATGGTGCTTTTACTTACATCGACGAGATTGCAAATACAAATTTTTACGCCACAGAAATTAACCATAACGGCAACGGAATTTTTTCTGGTGAGACATCTGAATTAGATACAAAAACTGAAGCTAGGATTAGTCTATCTATCGATAGCACCGAATATCTAAGTAATAATAGTATAAAACTAGATGCGTTAATAGATTTGGACCTAGAAGAAGACAAATACACTTTCAAAGAAAATAAAGGTTTCGCAAATGCTTTGCCATTGGAATTTGAAGGCTTCGTTCAATTAGTAGAAAATGGTCAAGAGATTGACATAAGCTTTAAAAACCCTGAAGCGTCATTTAAAGACTTCTTAGCTGTGATTCCAAAAAGCTATACAAAAGACATTTCTAACGTTGAGACTACTGGAAACTTTACAGTAAATGGTAAAATAAAAGGGCTTGTTTCAGACGAGACCATTCCTAATTTAGACATTAATCTCAATTCTAATAATGCATCATTTAAGTATCCTGAACTACCAAAAAGTGTCGAGAACATAATTATTGATGCTTCGGTAAAAAATAATACAGGAAACGTTGATGATACTTTTGTTGATATTAATACTCTTAATTTTAAAATTGACCAAGACGTCTTTAAATCCGAAGCGCACATAAAAAACTTAACCAAAAACATATTGGTTAATGCCAACTTAGATGGCGTACTCAACTTAGCTAATATTACAAAAGCCTATCCCGTAGAATTAGAAAATCAATTAAGCGGTATTCTAAAAGGAAAACTCAATACGTCATTTGATATGAATGCTATTGAAACTAATGCCTATCAGCGCATAAAAAATAATGGAACGGTATCCGTTGAAAACTTCATCTTTTCTTCTGAAGATATTGTAAACCCTATTCAGATTAACACAGCTGATATGAGTTTTAAACCTGGCACCGTAACCCTAAATAAGTTTGAAGCCTTAACAGGAAAAAGTGACTTGTATGCTACAGGAATCATCAACAACTTACTTGGTTTTTTGTTAAGTGATAAAAAACTTCAAGGTAATTTTAAAGTCACATCAAAAAACTTTGTGGTTTCGGATTTTATGGTTGAAGATGAGACTGCCACAACCTCATCGAATAAAACAACTACTGATAATGAATCTTTAAAAATTCCTGATTTTTTAGATTGTACCATTTTTGCTAATGCGCAAAACGTTGTTTATGATAATTTAAACCTCAAAAATGTTAGTGGAAAACTTCTTATAAGAAATCAAAACGCCAATCTAAGCGATATGACCACAGATTTATTTGATGGTAAATTAGGCATATCAGGTAATGTATCGACTAAGGATAGCAAACCAAAGTTTGATATGGCATTAGGTATGCAACAATTTGATATTTCTAAATCTTTTAAAGATTTAGAAATGCTTAAGGCTCTTGCGCCTATCGCAAAAGTGCTTCAAGGAAAACTAAACTCTACAATCTCAGTTAGCGGGCTTTTAGACGAGAATTTTTCGCCAGATTTAAGCACTATAAATGGCGATGCTTTAGCAGAAATACTAACCACAAATATTATAGATTCAGAAAGCGAAATTCTAAAAGGCATAAGTTCTAAACTCAACTTTATTGATTTAAAAAAATTAGATTTAAAAGCTATAAAAACTAAACTGAGTTTTGAAAATGGACAAGTTTCAGTAAAACCTTTTACTATTAATTACGAAGACATACCAATTGAAATATCGGGAAGTCATAGTTTTTCGAACACAATGAATTATAGTGCTATTTTTAAAGTACCTGCAAAATATCTAGGTAACGATGTCAATAATTTAATGCAGAAAATTAATGATGATGAGGTTGATAAAATTTCAATTCCTGTAACTGCTAATATTGGCGGTACATTTACAAAGCCTAATATCACAACAGACTTAAAAAGTGGTGTTTCTAACCTAACAAAACAGCTAATCGAAATTCAGAAACAAAAATTAATTAATAAAGGTACTGATAAACTTAGTGGAATTTTAGATGGTGTACTAGGAGGAAATAAAACAAAGTCTAAAGATTCGACTAAAGTGGATTCTTCAGCAACTAAAACTAAAGATTCTTTAAAAGAAGGTGTGAAATCTATATTTGGTAATATTCTAAAAAAGAAGAAAAAACAGTCAGATTCGACCAAAATTTGATATTTTTTGTTTGTTTTTAGTCATTTTCAGTTAAAAACCGTTCATTTTCTTGTTTTTCTCATTTATTGCGTTATGTTATAAGAATACAATTTTAAAAACGACATATGAGGCAATTAAAGATTACCAAGCAGGTTACAAACCGAGAAGATAAATCACTGGATAAATACCTTCAAGATATTAGTAAAATTCCATTGATTACAGCAGAAGAAGAAGTAGAACTTGCACAACTTATAAAAAAGGGTAATCAACAAGCCTTAGATAAATTAACAAAAGCCAACTTAAGGTTTGTCGTATCTGTTGCAAAACAATACCAAAATCAAGGACTAAAATTACCAGATTTAATAAATGAAGGTAATGCAGGTTTAGTAAAAGCAGCAAAACGATTTGACGAAACTAGAGGCTTTAAGTTTATCTCTTACGCAGTATGGTGGATTCGTCAAGCCATATTACAAGCTTTAGCAGAACAATCTCGTATCGTAAGACTTCCTTTAAATAAAATAGGAACGATTAATAAAATCCGAAAGGCTTATGCTTATCTAGAACAACAACACCAAAGACCACCTAATGCTCAGGAAATTGCTAGAGAATTGGATGTTAGTGTTCGCGAAGTAAAACAGTCAATGAAAAACTCTGGTCGTCATTTATCAATGGACGCGCCTATAGGTTCTGAAGAGGATTTTAGTCTATATGATGTTATGTCTCAAAAAGATTCCCCAAGACCTGACAAAAACTTAATGGCAGAATCATTAAATATTGAAATTGAACGTGCTCTAGAGACATTGCCTGAAAAAGAAAGTCAAGTCATAAAATTGAGTTATGGTATTGGAGAAAAGCATCCAATGACGCTCGAAGAAATTGGACAAATCTTTGATTTGACACGTGAACGTATTAGACAAATACGTGAAAAAGGTATAAGAAGACTACGGAAATCAAGTAAAAATAGAATACTAATGACATATTTAGGGTAATCTATTCTTACTGAGAGAAAAAAAATAAAAATTTTAGCGCATAATTAATAAGTTGTATTATCTTTGCACACTCTTTAGTAAAATAGACAATACAATATTACAGATATGATTAAGATAGAAATCAAAGAAGGCGAAAACATAGAAAGAGCTCTTAAAAGATATAAGCGTAAGCACAGAAATGTACAAATTATGCAAAACTTAAGAGAGTCTCGTTATTTCACAAAACCTTCTGTAAAGAGAAGAAGAGAAATTCAGAAAGCTTCTTACATCCAAGGTTTAAGAGATGCTGAAAACATATAAGTTTGTTTTATAAAATCATAAAACAGCAAAAGCGACCATATGGTCGCTTTTTTTGTGCCCAAAAGTCTAAAAACAATTGGCTCACAACCTGAAGTTTTCATTTTCGGCTTTAACTTCTATAGGTTCTATTGGGTGGTCTTCATAAAAGTGCTCAAAAGTTTTATCAGTTGTATAGTCATCAGTCAGTACTTTATAAACCATAACTACAATTAAAACCTGACCTATAACCGTAAGGTAAAACACCCAATTGAATGGAAAATCCATAGCACACATTACCGTTATTGTTATCAATAACAATGTTGTCAATGCAACATAAAACATTGGATAAATCTTCATAATACAATTTTTCTAAGATAATTTATAAAAGATTAAACATAAAATGATTTAACGCATTTGTAACAAATCTGTAAGGTGTACCAAACAATTACTACAAATATGCCATGATACTTTTATATCTATTAATAGGGCTAGTAACTTCAATAATTGGAGCATTGCCTCTAGGCGCTTCTAATATTGTAGTTATAAATACAACAATTAAGCAAAACTTAAAACAAGCTATGAAAATAGCATTTGCAGCTGGAGTAGCAGAAGTCATACTTTCATATTATGCTTTAAACTATAACATGTTAGTCAAGGATTTTTTCTTCAGTAATCAATGGCTTCAAGTTTTAATAGCAATCTTATTATTAGGTTTCGGTGGTTTGCTTTTCTTCAAAAAAACTGACTCAAAAAAAACAGTTAAAAGCAATAACTCATTTTTAAAGTCTAAATACAGTAAAGGATTTTTATTGGGATTACTAAATCCACCTGTTTTAGTCTACTGGCTATTGGTATACGGTATAATAAATAGTAATGTAGCTATGCTTTCGGTAAAATCTTCAGTACTAGTGTTGCTATTATTCTTTTCAGGTGTATATATAGGGAAAGTTGTAACACTCTATATATATGGTAGGTTTAGCATTTATATACAACAAAAATTTAGAAATATAAATTTTGTAATTAATAGAATCACAGGTTCTCTATTATTTTCAGTTGGTATATTACAGTTTGTGAAGTTATATTTTATTTAAATTCCAATCTCTACAACCAAACCTTCATTAGCTCTTACATTAAAAACAGTATTGTCCTCAAAAATAAAATACTGTCCTTTTACACCTACTAATTTTCCAGAATATTTACCTTCTTTTTTGATATTTAAGCTTTTGGGTTTTTCAGGATATTGAAGTACTGGAAAATTAAGATGTGTTTCTTCATTATGTGTAATGAAATATTCTTTTGCTTCATCAGGAATGTGTGTCTTTAATTTGTCGCGCCAATCTTTTAGGTTTTCGTCCTCGTTATCATTCTTAAGCATCTTACGCCAATTGGTTTTATCTGCAACGAAATCTTTAAGAGCAACTTCTGTAATACCAGCTAAATATCGGTTTGGTACTTCTACTATTTCAATAGCCTCATGTGCGCCTTGATCTATCCAACGTGTTGGTACCTGTGCTTTACGAGTTACGCCAACTTTAACGTTACTTGAGTTTGCCAAGTACACAATATGCGGCTGTAATTGTACCTTTTTTTCATACTCCAAATCTCGGTCTTCTTTTCCTAAATGCGCTGTACTTAATTCTGGTCTCATAATCCAATCTCCGGCGTTTGGTGTATCAAAAAAGCAGCTTTTACAGAAACCTTGACGGTAAATTTCCTTACTTAACTTACAATTAAGACATTCCTCGCCAACAAAAGTCATATTTACATTTTTACCAAGTAACTGATTAACATGAATAAAATCATTATTAAAAACCAAATAATACTGAATTGGATCTTGAAACTCAGTTTGCATTTTTGTAAGTACACCTTTGTAAACCATAATAAAAATTTACTATTTTTAAAATCTAAACTTTATATTGAAAAGTTAAGGACAACCAACTAAATAATCAAGTTGCGCCTAGCGCATAAAGATAACCAATCCATGCCAATTCCTATTGTAAATTCTATTGCTTCATGGTTTTTGAAAAAACGTTTTCATCAGATTGAATTGTTTTTAAAATATCCTCACGACGTACAAAACGAATTGCTTTTTAGTTTACTGAAAACAGCTAAAGACACCGAAGTCGGAAAAAAATATGACTTTGCTTCTATTAAATCTTACTCCGATTTTAGCAATAGATTACCAGTTGTAAATTATGAAGGTATACAATCACAGATTGAACGTGCAAGATTAGGAGAAAGCAATATCTTTTGGCCAGGTCAAATTAAATCATTCGCTAAATCTAGTGGTACAACTAATGCAAAAAGTAAATTTATTCCTGTAAGTACAGCATCTTTAGAAGACTGTCATTATGCAGCAAGTAAAGATTTACTTTGCATGTATTTAAATAATAATCCTGAGTCACAATTATTCACAGGAAAAAGTTTAAGACTTGGTGGAAGTAAAGAATTATATAAAGAAAACGGAACTGTTTTTGGTGACTTATCAGCCATACTGATTGACAATATGCCGTTCTGGGCAGAATTTAGTAGTACACCAAGCAGCAAAGTATCTTTGATGAGCGAATGGGAAACCAAAATGCAGGCTATTGTCGATGAAACAATAAATGAAAAGGTTACTAGTCTTGCAGGTGTACCATCTTGGATGTTGGTTTTATTAAATAATATTTTAGAAGAAACTGGAAAAGACAGTCTTTTTGATATATGGCCTAATCTAGAAGTTTATTTTCATGGCGGCGTAAGTTTTAATCCTTACATCGAGCAATATCGTGCAATCCTTCCTAAGAAGTCATTTAAATATTATGAGATTTATAATGCTTCCGAAGGTTTTTTTGCCATACAAGACCAAAATTATTCTGGAGACTTATTGTTAATGTTAGACTATGGCATTTTCTATGAGTTTATACCTATGAGTACTTACGGTACTTCAGAACAAAAAGTGATACCACTTAATGATGTAAAGTTAAATACAAATTATGCAGTAATCATTACCACAAATGCAGGACTTTGGCGTTATAAAATTGGGGATACCATTAGATTTGTTAGTATAGATCCATATAGAATAAAAGTTTCTGGGAGAACAAAACATCATATCAACGCTTTTGGCGAAGAGTTAATTATAGAAAATGCTGAAGATGCTCTAAAGAAAGTCTGTAAGCGAACAGGTGCTGAAATTGTTGATTATACAGCGGCTCCTATCTTTATGAAAGGAAAAGAAAAAGGTGCTCATGAATGGTTAATAGAATTTAAAAAAGCACCCGAGAATATGGGTTACTTTTCTGAATTATTTGACAATGCACTGAAGTCTCTAAACTCTGATTACGAAGCCAAACGTTACAACAATATGACTTTGAATAAACCTACTATACATCAAGCACGACCAAATCTATTTTATGATTGGCTTAAAGAGAATGACAAACTTGGTGGACAGCACAAGGTGCCAAGGTTATCAAACACTAGAAACTACATTGATGAGTTGTTGAACTTAAACTCTTAGTCTTTTATCGAACAAAAATACATCTAGATATCTTATAACGAATAATATAACAATTGGTCTAGAATGATTTGTAATTACCGACAGAACAAATACTTTTAAATCAAATTAATAACTGAACCGTTTTTTAGTTTAAACGCATATATGGTATTAATTAATCCACAACATTAAAAAACCCATGAGCTATCATGGGTTTTTCTTTTTTTATGTTTAATCTATTTAAGAAACTGCTTTTAGTTTCTTTAATGTAGACTTAGAGAGTTTCTCTTCGGCGTAAGCTTTAGTCACATTTAATTTAGTTTCGTCCGAACCTGGTAAATGAAACATTGCATCCGTTAGGATTTCCTCACAAAGTGAACGTAGTCCTCGTGCACCAAGCTTGTATTCTATAGCTTTATTTACAATAAACTCTAAAGCGCCATCAGTGATATTTAACTCAACCTCATCCATACCAAACAGCTTTTTATATTGTTTTATTATAGCGTTTTTTGGCTCTGTTAAAATAGCTCTTAATGTTTTAGCATCTAATGGATCCATGTGTGTCAAAACAGGCAATCTTCCTATAATCTCAGGTATTAAGCCAAAATCTTTCAAATCTTTTGGTATGATATATTGTAGTACATTATCGTTATCTACATTGTCATCAGAATTGATAGAGCTATATCCTATAGCTTGCATGTTCAAACGCTTTGTAATAACACGCTCAATACCATCGAAAGCACCACCAGCTATAAACAATATATGTTCAGTATTAACTTCAATAAATTTTTGATCCGGATGCTTACGACCTCCTTTTGGTGGTACATTTACAACTGTTCCTTCTAATAGTTTTAATAATGCTTGTTGAACACCTTCACCAGATACATCTCTAGTTATTGATGGGTTATCGCTTTTACGAGCTATCTTATCAATTTCATCAATAAATACAATACCTTTTTCTGCTTTTTCTAAATTATAGTCAGCAGCTTGTAAGAGACGTGTTAAAATACTTTCGACATCTTCACCAACATATCCAGCTTCAGTCAATACAGTCGCATCAACTATTGCTAAAGGCACATTGAGCATACGCGCAACAGTTTTAGCCATTAAAGTTTTTCCTGTACCGGTTTGCCCAACCATTATAATATTACTCTTTTGAATCTCTATATCATCATCTGTTGGAGGCTGTAATAATCGCTTGTAGTGGTTGTATACTGCTACAGACATTACACGTTTGGTATATTCTTGACCAATTATATACTCATCTAAAAAGGCTTTAATTTCTTTTGGCTTTTTTAGCATTAACTCTGCACTAAGGTCAGCGTTTGTACCTTGCTTAGATTCTTCGATGACTATACCATTTGCTTGTGTGATACAACGGTCACATATGTGAGCGTCTAATCCTGCAATAAGCAAATTAGTTTCTGGCTTTTTCCTACCACAAAATGAACATTCTAATTCTTCCTTTGCCATAATCTTATATTTCTAAGTTTAGTTTAGAAACGTTTAGTCGTTATTAATCTATTTTACTTTCTACCTAATACCTCATCAATCATTCCATACTCTAAAGCTTCAGAAGATGTCATCCAATAATCACGGTCAGAATCTTTTTCTACTTGCTCGTATGACTTACCTGAATGGTTAGAAATAATATCGTACAATTCTTTTTTGACTTTTAAAGTTTCACGCACTGCAATTTCCATATCAGAAACCTGACCTTGAGTACCACTCATTGGTTGATGAATCATAACTCTTGAATGTTTTAATGCAGAACGTTTACCATCTTGACCAGCACATAATAATACTGCTGCCATCGATGCTGCGATACCTGTACATATAGTTGCAACATCTGGTTTTATAAACTGCATAGTATCATAAATACCTAAACCTGCATATACAGAACCACCTGGTGAGTTAATATAAATCTGAACATCTTTATTAGCATCTACGCTTTGTAAGAATAATAATTGTGCTTGAATAATATTTGCTACTTGGTCGTTAACACCAGTACCCAAAAAGATGATACGATCCATCATTAATCGTGAAAAAACATCAAAAATGGCGATGTTCATCTGACGTTCTTCTATAATATTAGGCGTTAGATTGGTAGGGTACATACTCTCAATAATCTTGCCGTAGTAGTTGCTGTTTATACCCTGATCTTTGGTTGCAAATTTTTCAAATTCTTTTCCGAAATCCATATTGTATATTCTGTTTGTCGTTAAAATTAATAAGGCGTAAAATCCAGAGATTTCACGCCTTAAAGATACAATTTATATTGCTAAATGATTAACTGTAAAATTCTTTTACAAAATCATCGTAAGTAATCTCTTTTGTTTTAAGATTAGCTTCTGTTTTATATAATTCTAAAAGCTTTTGACTCATCAATTGCTCGTTTAGTCGCTTTACCTCATCTTGGTTAGATAAAATACGTGCTGCAATATCTTCGAGCTCTTTTTCTGAAGGGTTCATTTGACCAAATTGAGCCATCTGACCTTTAATCATTTGCATTGCAAAAGACTTTAACTCCTCAAACTGTACTTGAAGATTATGTTCTGTAATTAATCTGCCTTCTATTAACTGATAGCGCATGCTTTTTTCAGACTTTTCGTATTCTTCTTTAGCTTGTTCTTCAGTCATTTCTTCTTCACCTGCAGTTTGCATCCATTTCTGTAAAAATTCTGCTGGTAAATCAAACTTAGTAGTGTCTATTAAATACTCAGTAACATCGTTTAAAAACTTTTGATCTCCTTGCTGAGCAAATTGCTTTTCAGAGTCTTCCTTGATTTTTTCTTTAAGTTCAGTTACAGATGTTACAACATCTTTACCGAATAACTTATCAAATAACTCTTGGTCTAAATCTGCCAATTCGCGTTCATTAATCTCAGAAACTTCAAAAGTAACTTCTACATTTAAATCATGGGCGTCATCATGAGACACTTTTAAGAATGTCATTAAATCGTGAGCATCGTTGAATAAGTTTTTTGTTTTGACAGTAATAACATCACCTACTTTGGCTCCTACAAACTTTTTAAGATTTGTTTTTCCTTTTATTTTACTCACTTCAAAAGTTGCTACATTGTCTATACCAGCATCTTCATTTGTAAACTTTCCTGTAATCTCAGAATTTTCAGTGATTTCGTTTTGAGAAACGATTTTACCATATTGTTTCTGGATGTGCTTGATTTGGTTATCAATCATTTTATCATCCGCTACAATCTTATATTGTGTGATAGCTTTCTTCCCTTTTAACTTTACTTCAAATTGAGGTGCTAAACCTAATTCGAACTCAAAAGAAAAGTCATCAGAATTCCAATCTAAATCATCTTGCGCTTTTGGTAATGGATTACCTAAAACATCTAATTTTTCTTCTACCAAATACTTACCAAGCGCATCTTGTATTAACTTATTTACTTCATCTACTAACACAGCTTGACCGTATTGTTTTTTTACCATTCCCATTGGTACATGACCTTTTCTGAAACCAGGAATGTTAGCCGTTTTACGGTAATCTGATAAGATTTTTTCTACTTTGTCGCTATAATCTGCTTTAGCGATATCTACTTTTACAACTGCGTTTAACGCATCGATGTTTTCTCTTGTAATATTCATTGTAATACAATCTAAAATTGGGCTGCAAAAGTACATATTTTTTCGCAACCCAACAATAGTTTTAAGATGTTGATTTTTAGTTTGTTTTCTTCTCTTTAAAGAACGAATACAATATAGATTGAAGAATAGATAATAGAATACTAAAAAGTACTGCTGTCCAAATACCATTGACAGCAAATCCATCAATTAATTTGTCTGCTAACAAAATAATCAACGCGTTAATTATAAGAAGAAATAATCCCAATGTTAGTATTGTTACAGGTAGAGTAAGTATTATGAGTATTGGCTTGACTAAAACATTTAATATTGAAAGTACTATTGCTACAATTACTGCTCCCAAATATCCATCTACTGCTACACCGTTAAGAAAATGAGCTAAAATAAAAACTGCAAAGGCGTTAACTAACAAACGGACGACTAGATTCATGATTATAAAATTTTAGATAATATAAAGTTACGCTTTTTTAAACACCAAAATATCCTGATATTCTATTTTGCTATTGTCTGCGTTCTGTCCTTTCCAATATCCATCTACAATAGTTACAAGCTCAAGGTTAGATTGCTGTAACATTTGCTTAATTTTAGTTTTATGAATGGCAATGTTTCCTGATTTTACATCTTCATTCATTAATCTGTAGTCGTCTTTTTTATAAGGAAAACCAAAATCTTTAAGATTTGCAATATGTGTTTCATCCGTTTCATCATAAAAGAAAAAGGTTGAAAAGCATTGTCCTCCATGCTTTAAAATACGATATATTTCATGAAAATAATGCTGAATCTCTTCAATTTGCATATGCGTAAAAAGCGATACAGAAAACACTTTTGAAAATGATAAATCTTCATAAGGAAACTGAAATTCAGTTGCTTTTAATTCTGAAGTATTATACAAATCGTTAAAGATTGGTACGTATTTGAAATTAAAATTTGAAAAATCTTTACCTAAGCCGTTATTACACCAATCTACGCCTTGTTTTACAACGTCAAATCCGTCATAAGAGCCATTTTCATTTAAATAAGAAGACAGTGCAATTGCTGACCTACCAACACCACTTCCTATATCTAAAACATTATCATCTGGTTGCAAGTCTATGTGATTTTTTAAATGCTCTAAGTGGAGTATCCCTTGCTTTAGATATTCAGTTGCACTCGCTGGAGAGCCTGTATAGATTTGTCCTCGAGATGGTACATACTTATGGGTATTACCTAAAAGTCTGTCTTTTAAATCGATTGGCAAATAATACAACCTGCGTATTTGAAAGCGTTGATTTGATGACAAACCGTACCAAAAATCTCTCAAAAATTGCGTTTTTTTCATAACACCTGCAATTTATAGATTTATAAACTGAACTACAGCATCATAAAAATCTTTTGGATTTTCGGCATGCAGCCAATGTCCTGCATTTGATATTGTTTGAATTTCCGCATCTGTAAAATGGCGATGAATTATTCCTTCATCTGTTGGTCCTATATATTCAGACTTGTCACCTCGAAGAAATAATGTTGGCTTTGAAAACACACTATGGCTTGATAGTGCTTCTCCAACTTCGGACACATGCTCTTTTAAAACCGGTAGATTAATCCTTAAACCTAATTGTCCTTTTTCTACCCAATACAAATTTTTTAACAAGAACATTCTTGTTCCAGCATCTGCTACATAATTAGCTAAAGCTTTATCTGCATCACCACGTTTTTTTAGTATTGAAAAATCTAAATTTGATAAACCTTCTAAAATAGCATCATGATGAACCGGATAATATCTTGGAGAGATATCTGCAACAATTAGTCGATTAACATATTCAGGATATTTGGTTGCAAAGTTCATCGCCGTTTTTCCACCCATCGAATGTCCTAAAAGAATTATATCTTCAAGATTATGAGTTTCGCAATAGATTTTTAAATCCTGAGCCAAAATATCGTAATCAAAATCTTCAGAATGAAAACTTCGCCCATGATTTCGCTGATCCACCAAATGTATCTGAAAACCAAGCTCTGAAAATTGTCGCCCAAGTGTTTTCCAGTTATCACCCATTCCTAAAAATCCGTGAAGGATTATAAATGGCTTTCCTTCTCCAAAAATATTACTATGTAAAATCATGATAGCCGATGTAAGTACATTTGTATTACATTTTCAACACCTAGATAAAGACTTTCCGAGATTAAAGCATGACCAATTGAGACCTCTAATAATCTTTCAATATTTTCTTTAAAAAATTTGATATTGTCTAATGATAGGTCATGACCAGCATTGACTCCTAAATCTAGTTTATTTGCTAGTATTGCACATTCTGAGTATGGTTTTATTGCGTCTTTATTACCTAATCCGTATTGATGTGCAAAAGCTTCAGTATATAACTCAATTCTATCTGTACCAGTTTCTTTAGCACCTTCAATTTGTTTTAAATCTGGGTCAACAAAAATAGATGTCCTTATGTTATTTCGTTTAAATTCAGTGATAACTTCGACTAAAAAATCTTTGTGTTTTAAAGTGTCCCAACCCGCATTTGATGTAATTGCATCTACACTATCTGGCACTAAAGTCACCTGTGTTGGCTTTGTTTCTAAAACTAAATCTATAAATTTTGGAATCGGATTTCCTTCAATATTATATTCAGTATAAACTACAGGCTTTAAATCTCGAGCATCTTGGTAGCGTATATGGCGTTCGTCTGGTCTGGGATGAATAGTCACACCTTCGGCACCGAAACGTTGTACATCTTTTGCAAACTGAACCACATTAGGCATATCGCCACCTCTACTATTTCTGAGCGTTGCAATTTTATTAATGTTGACACTAAGTTTTGTCATTTCTATCTGATTTTAAAGACAAAAATACGAAGTAGAAGACGCTTTTTATGGTTATTTTTAATTAATTTGCATACTCTTATAGAAACGATTTATGCAGTTACAGAGTTACATAATTAACGATATAAAGCCGCTGAACATCAATGACACTATTGGTGATTTACAGCAACTCTTTAATCAATTAACATATTCTCATATACCCATTGAAAAAGAAGGTATTTATATTGGTTGTATACCTGAAACCGACGCGCATTGCTTTGAAGCAAAAAAACTAATCTCTGATTGTAGCTACACTGCTGAGGGTTTCTTTGTCCGTAATTCGACAAATTGGCTAGATGTACTTGAAGCCTTTGCTCAAAATAATAGTAATATTATGCCTGTTCTAAGTGCCGAAAATAAATATTTAGGATACTATGAGCTCAATGATATTATCCACTTATTCAACGAAACACCATTCTTTTCAGAACCCGGAGGTATTTTAATTGTTGAAAAGGGTATACAAGATTATTCTTTTAGTGAGATAAGCCAAATTGTAGAGTCAAATGACGCCAAATTATTAGGTGCATTTATCTCTAAAATTGAAAATGATGTGGCGCAAATCACATTAAAAATTGGTAATACAAGCCTTAATGACGTCACACAAACCTTTAGACGTTACAGCTATAATATCATTGCTGGCCATGAGGACGATAATTATATAAAAAGCTTAAAAGACCGCTCAAAATATTTAGACAAATACTTAAATATTTAAGTTATGAAAATTGCTATATACGGTCAAAACTATCAAAATGAGAATAATCAGAAAGCTTTTGAAATCCTTGTCAAAAGCTTAAAGAATCATAATCGTAAGGTTCTTGTAGAATCAAATTTTCTGAAAACCCAAAAAGAAACTTATCACAACGATTGGTCCTTTGGCATATTTACTGAACTTGACAATTCTTATGACTTACTCATAAGTATTGGCGGTGACGGTACTATTTTAAGAGCGATAACTTTCGTTCGAGATTTAGACATTCCAATTGTTGGCATTAATACAGGTAGATTAGGTTTTTTAGCTACTGTACAAACCAATGAAATTGAAAGTGCACTTTCAGACATCTTTAAGAAGAATTATAAAATTTCGAACCGAACATTACTTTCAGTTGATGTATCTCCTAAAAACAGCTTAGTCACTGAAACCAATTTTGCACTAAACGAAGTTACAATTAGTCGTAAAAACACGACTTCTATGATTACTGTGGAGACACACCTTAATAATGAATATCTAACTTCTTATTGGGCAGACGGACTTATATTATCTACACCAACAGGTTCAACAGGTTATTCATTGAGTTGTGGTGGACCAGTAATCACACCTAATGCTGGTAGTTTTGTACTTACCCCAATTGCGCCACACAATCTCAACGCAAGACCACTTGTGATACCTGACAATACTGATGTCAAATTAAAAGTCGAAGGTAGAGAGGAACAATTTTTACTCTCTTTAGACTCCAGAATAATTACACTACCAAACTCGACCACAGTAAATATTGAAAAAGCTGATTTTAAAATAAAAATGATTGAACTATTGAATGAAAGTTTCATTGATACACTTCGTAAAAAAATGCTTTGGGGAGAAGATAGACGTAATTAGACAATAAATACACATAAATACTGTTTTCTGTAAGACAATTTATATCAAATTGTTATAGAGTAATGTTAATTGTTATATTTGCAAACTTTTAAAAATTTATGAGGTATTTATTAATAATTTTATTATGTCTCACTGGAAGTCAAATAACTAACGCTCAGATTTACGAATTTGGTGTGTTTGCTGGCGGTAGTAATTTTATTGGAGATGTTGGAGCAACCAATTACATATCCCCAAACCAAGTTGCTCTTGGCGGTATTGTTAAGTGGAACAGGAGTCCAAGACATGCCTTTAGAGCATCATTTATTTTTACTAATCTAGAAGCGGAAGACACAAAATCAGATGATCCAAGACGTATCCAGAGAGGATATGGTTTTAGAAGTGGTATTTTTGAAGCCTCATTAGGCATGGAATTCACTTTTTTTGATTTTAACCTTCACGATTTAACCCCAAAAGGAACACCTTATTTATACACTGGAGTATCAGTTGCCAATCATGAAAACTTCTTTTTTGATAATACCGGTCGATTGATTTCTGAAAACACTAAAAGTTGGGCTTATGGTATCCCTATGGTTTTAGGATATAAACAATCTATAAGTCCTCATTTTATTTTAGCTGCAGAAATAGGAGCTAGATACACCTTTTCTGACGAGTTGGATGGCAGCGTACCAGATGCAAGCTTTAGAGAACAATTTGCTTTTGGAAATACTAATAGTAACGATTGGTATGTGTTCTCTGGAATTACATTAACTTACACATTCGGAAAAAAACCCTGTTACTGCGACTTTTAGTATGAACTTTAAAGACCATATAGACACGTCTAAACTACCAAACCATGTAGCAATTATTATGGATGGTAATGGTCGTTGGGCTAAACAAAAAGGCCTCATGAGAGTTTTAGGTCACGAGAGTGGCACTAAAGCAGTCAGAGAAACAGTTGAAGCTTGTGCCGAAATTGGCATAAAACATTTAACTCTTTATGCTTTTTCGACAGAAAATTGGAACAGACCCAAACTAGAAGTACAAACCTTAATGAAACTTTTAGTAAAGTCTCTAAAAAAGGAAATCAAAACACTACAAGACAACAAAATTAAGCTTACAGCAATTGGTAGCTTAAAAGACCTACCAAAAAAAGCTTATGAAGAGTTAGAATTTGTTAAAGAAAAAACAAAAAATAATACACATATGACATTAAATTTAGCTTTAAGCTACGGTTCTCGTGAAGAACTTGTTAATGTTGTTAAGGAATTATCAGTTAAAGTTAAAAATAATATAATTTCCTCTGAAAGTATTGATGAATCGATTATAAATAAGCATCTTTACACGCAATATTTACCAGATGTAGATTTGCTAATTCGCACTAGTGGAGAACAACGAATTAGCAATTTTTTGTTATGGCAAATTGCATACGCAGAGTTATATTTTACCGATATCTTTTGGCCAGATTTTAAGAAGGAAAATCTCGTAGAAGCCATAAAAGATTATCAAAACAGAGAACGACGATTTGGAAAAACAAGCGAACAGCTTATTTAAAAGCATAAACCCAAAAGCATTGAAGAAATTTTACGCTTTAGCATTATTAATCACAATAGTATTCCCTCTAAACTCTTTTGCACAGAGTGGAGATAAGTATACCATAAATGAAATTATTGTAACTGGTAATACCTCATTTAATGCAAGTACAATTATAACATACTCTAGACTAAAAAAAGGCCAGGAAGTATCTATTGGTGGAGACAAGATTGGAGAAGCGGTAAAAAAGTTATGGACTTCTAATCTTTTTAGTGATGTGAAAATTTATTTCATAAACATTACAGATGATGGCAGTGTAGATGTTGAGATTATGCTTGCTGATTTACCAGAGCTTAATAAAGTTCGCATTGAAGGTGTCAAGAAAGGAAAAAAAGATGAAATACTTGATGAAAATAATCTTAAACAAAAAGTAAAGGTTACAGAGAATCTTATCACTACAACCAAAAACTACCTTACCAATAAATACAAAAAAAAAGGATTCTTAAATACAAAAGTAAACGTTATTACCTCTGAAGTTCAAAATGATTCTATAGAGAAAAAGAGGGTTAATATGCTCGTTAGTATTGACAAAGGCAATAAGGTAAAAATTAAATCTATAAATTTTAACGGCAATGAAAAGCTTAAAGACAAAAAGCTTAGAAAAGCCATGAAAAATACCAAGCAAAAAAGTCTCAGCCCACTAAGACTTCTAAAACGCTCTAAGTATGTCGAAGAAAACTATAAAGAGGATTTAGTGAGTCTAGTAGATAAGTATAAAGAAAATGGTTACAGAGATGCTAGAGTTATTAAAGATTCCATTATATATAACGATGACAAAACGATAAGTTTAGTTATTGACGTTGAAGAAGGTGAGAAATATACGTTTGGAAAAATTGATTTTGTTGGAAACACTGTCTACACAGATGAGTTTCTATCTCAGATTCTTCGTATTGAGGAAGGCGATACATATAATGGTGTAGAATTAAAGAAGCGCATTGCAAATGAAGAAAAGCCTGACGGCATTGACATTACAAACATATACCAGAATACAGGCTATATGTTTTCCACCATTAACCCTGTTGAGGTTAGTGCTGACGGAAACATTATAGATTTAGAAATCAGAATTACTGAAGGTAAGCCTGCATACTTTAATAGTGTTAAAGTAAAAGGAAATGATATTACTAATGATCATGTTATCTACAGAGAAATACGGACACGTCCTGGCGAACTTTATAGCCGTGCAAATATTATCAGAACCATTAGAGAATTAGGTCAACTTGGCTTCTTTAACGCACAGGCTATCGTTCCAGACATAAAAAATCCAAATCCTGTTGACGGAACTTTAGATATAGAATACACAGTCGAAGAACAGGGTTCTAGCCAAATCGAACTACAAGGTGGTTACGGTGGTGGTGGTTTTATTGGCACATTGGGTCTATCCTTTAACAACTTCTCATTACGAAATATCTTTAATGGTGAAGCATACAAACCAGTACCTCGTGGAGATGGACAAAGTATGGCTTTAAGACTTCAAGCAAGTCAGTTTTTTCAAACTTATAGTTTATCGTTTAGTGAACCATGGTTAGGAGGAAAGAAACCTTTTCAACTATCTACATCTATATCACATTCAAGACAATTTTTATTTGACCCTCAAACTAGACGCGCAGATAAAAGTAGGCGATTTAATATAACAGGAATTACATTTGGAATATCTACCAGACTAAAAGAACCAGACGATTATTTTCTGTTTTCTCAAGCTTTAAGTTACCAGCATTACGATTTACAGAACTACAATACTGGATTATTTACATTCGGAGATGGTTCTTCAAACAACTTATCATATACTATTGGTCTAACAAGAAACAATACTTATAACGACCCAATCTATCCTACAGGTGGTTCAAACTTTTCTGCTTCTGCAAAATTCTCTTTCCCATATTCTTTAGTAAATGGTGTCGATTATGCAGCTCTAAAAGAAGAAAGAGATGGTCTTGACCCAATTACTGATATCGATAGAATCGGAGAGATTGACCAGCAGCGATTTAATTGGTTAGAATTCTACAAAATAAAATTCAAAGCAGATTGGTACGCAGAAGTTGCAAAGAAATTAGTTTTAAGACCTAGTGTCGAATTCGGTTTCTTAGGAGCATATAATAATGATAGAGGTGTTATTCCTTTTGAGCGTTTCTTCCTTGGAGGTGACGGACTTGGTAATTTTGCTTTAGATGGACGTGAAGTTATTCAGTTAAGAGGTTACCCAAACCAATCATTATCTAGTCAAGATGGTGGTTCTATATATAATAAATTCTCTTTAGAATTAAGATATCCTATAACACTTGGTCAAGGTGCGAAGATTTATGCATTGTCGTTTGTCGAAGCTGGTTCTTCTGTAAACAGCTTTAGAGATTTTGACCCCTTCAATCTTCAAAGGTCTGCTGGATTAGGTGTTAGAATATTTATGCCAGCCTTTGGTTTACTAGGTATTGATTTCGGAAAACCTTTTGATCCGTTACCAGGTCAAAATCAAGTTGGTGGCTGGGAAACTCACTTTATAATCGGTCAACAATTTTAAGTTTGGCACGGTATTTTCAATAGGCTAAATAACATTTCATACTGGTGTTAAAATTTTTAAGAATATATTTCGTTTATTTGAAGAACAACAATAGCTTACAAACTGTTTTGAAGCTGAAAATATCGAAATCAACAAATTAAAACTTATACCTATGAAATTTAAAGTTCTTTACATATTGGCAATAGTTGGTCTAATGAGCTTTACCAGTAATGCACAACGTGTTAATGGAGCAAGAATTGGATACATAGATACAGAATACATTCTTGAGAATGTACCAGATTATCAAGAAGCTAGTTCTCAATTAGAGACAAAACTAACTAAGTGGAAATCTGAAATTGAAAAGAAGTTAGCAGACATAGAAACTAAAAAGAAGGCTCTAGAAAACGAAAAAGTACTCTTAACAAAAGAACTATATGAAGAGCGTTTAGAAGATATTTCATTTGAAGAGTCTGAAATTTTGGATTATCAACAAAAGCGCTTTGGTCCTGGCGGAGATATGGTTATACAACGAACACAATTGATTCAGCCAGTACAAGATCAAATTTTTGCAGCGGTAAAAGAGATTGCCGAAAAGAAAAGTTACGATTTTGTATTTGACAAAAATGCAGATTTTTTGATGTTATACTCTGCAGAGCGTTTTGATATTAGTGAACAAGTTCTAAGAATAATAACAAGGGCATCTACAAGAGAACAAGCAAAAAATAAAAGAGAGCGTAAAGAATTAGAAAAAGAAGAGGCTGTCCCAGAAGTAAGTAAGACTAAGGATGATCGTGCAAAAGCTTTAGAAGAACGTAAAGCTCAACGAGCTGCTGACCTTGAGCAAAAGCGTATTGATAGAGAAAAAGCTTTAGAAGAAAGAAGGGCAAAACAAAACGCAGACAGAGAAGCAAAGAAAAAGGCGGCTGCCGAAAGACGTCAAAAAGCTTTAGATGCTAGAAACAAGACTGAAAAACCATCTGATTCTTCAGCTACAAAAACAGTGTCTAAGACAACAGAAAAAGGTAAAGCAAGCGTAAAAACCGACTCGACAAAAGCGAAAACAAGACAACAGCTTTTAGAAGAAAAACGTAATAAAGCTGTAGAACAAAGAGAAGCAAGAAAGAAAGCTTTAGAAGATAGGAAGAAAAAAATAATAGAGCAACGAAAAAAAGCCAGAGAAGAAAGATTAGAACAATTAAGAAAGAATGATTCTATTCGCAAAGCAAAAGCGAAAAAGAAAGACGACAATTAAAATTTTAAATTAAAAACACGTAAACACTAAATTAAAATGAAACGATTAAAAACACTACTATTAGCAATAACACTATTTTTTGGTGGATTAACAATGGTAAATGCACAATCAAAAGTAGCTCATGTAAATACACAAGAGATTACAAAAACTTTTCCTGCATTTTTACAAGCACAACAAGAAGCTGAAAAAGCTGGGCAAGCAGCTGCAAAAGCTACTGCTGATGCTTCTAAGCCACAATATGATGATATGGTTAAATCATATAAAGAAACATCTGAAAGATATAATAAGGAAGCTGGAACTCAAACTGATGCTATTAACCAAGCACGTGGCAAAGAGTTACAACAAATGCAAACTGCAATTTACCAGCAAGAGCAACTTATGCAAGAAAATATTCAGGTTAGTGCTCAAAAAGCACAATACGAAGCAATGTTACCTGTTAGAAAAAGAATGATGGAAGCCATTGACAAAGTAGCTAAAACTTTAGGTTACGATTACGTATTAGACGTAGCGAGTTTAGTTGTAGCAAACGGTACTGATATTACAGCTGAAGTAAAAAAAGAACTAGGTATGTAATCTATTCTTTTAAGAAAATATAGTTTAAAGCCACTTTTTAAAAAGTGGCTTTTTATTTTTGTAGCTATGAGTAAACAGTTTATTGGCATATTTGATTCTGGTATCGGCGGCACCTCCATTTTTAAAGAAGTGCATAAATTATTACCAAATGAAAACATTATCTACTTAGCAGATAGTATTAATGCACCTTATGGGAACAAATCAGAGAAAGATATACTTAACCTCAGTATAAAAAACACAGAATTACTTATCAGTAAAGGCTGTAAACTTATTATAGTAGCTTGTAATACTGCTACGACAAATGCAATTGCTTACTTAAGGGAAAATTACGATATCCCATTTATCGGTATTGAACCAGCAATAAAGCCAGCATCCTTAAATAGCAAATCAAAGTCTATTGGTATTTTGGCGACAAAAGGAACTTTGAGCAGCGCATTGTTTCATAAAACATCTAAAATTTACACAAAAGAAATTAAGGTTACTGAAAGAGTTGGTGAAGGTTTAGTACCATTAATTGAAGCTGGAAAAATCGAGTCTGATGACATCAAAACTCTACTAAAAAAATTTATTACACCAATGCTCGAAGCTGATATCGACCATCTTGTTTTGGGTTGTACGCATTACCCTTATCTAATTCCTGAATTAAGGAAACTATTGCCCAAACATATTAAAATTATAGATTCTGGTTTAGCGGTAGCACATCAAACACAAGCCATTCTAAAAGAAAACAATCTTCTTAATAATTCAAATTCATCTCCAAATATTCAGTTTTATACCAATGGAGATATTGATGTTTTAGATGCTATTTTGGAATATAAATTTCCGGTAAAATATTTGGATTTTTAGTTAGTAGAAACTCATCAAAATTAATAACCTACTCTTTAAACCAGCTTGAGTATTTGACATAATTATCGGCAATTCTATTAATTTCTCCTGACACTAGTTCTTGGCTAATATCTTTAATTTTTTTAGCTGGTGTCCCTGCATAAATGCTACCTGCTTCTACTATAGTATTTTTAGTAACAACTGCTCCTGCTGCAATAATACTATTACTTCCTATAACGCAATCGTCCATAACAATACTTCCCATACCAATAAGCACATTATCTTTTATTGTGCACCCGTGAACTATTGCATTATGGCCAATTGATACATTATTACCGATAGTAGTAGGCGATTTTTGATATGTGGCATGAATTACAGCGCCATCTTGCACGTTGACTTTGTCACCCAGATTTATATAGTGAACATCGCCACGTAAAACGGCATTAAACCAAATACTACATTGCTTCCCTATAGTAACCTCTCCAACGATTGTTGCATTTTCTGCGACATAACAGTCTTCTGATATTTCTGGATGTTTCCCGTTTACTGGTTTTATTAGTGGCATTTTTTTCTTTGTTTTTAGGTTTATTTACTTAAAATAAGACAACAAATCTGCTTTCTTTGAAGCCGAAACCATAATTTCCTTGCCATTACTTAAGACAACACTTCCGCCTTTACCTTTTAAGTATTTTACTATTTCATCGACATTTACTAAATAACTTTTATGAACTCTTGCAAAATTAGCTTGAGACAGCGCTTCTTCTATATACTTAAGAGTCTTGCTCACAAGTCTCTTTTTATTGTCCTTGAGATAAATCTCTGTATAATTATCGTCAGCTTTACAGAATAATATATTGTTTGTTTCTAAAATCTCAAATCCGTTTTGTTGTGGTATGGTTATTTTTCCTTCAACAATATTAGCTTTTGGGACAAGAACCTGGTCTTGTAAAGCTTCTTCTTTAGTACGAATTTCAGTGACATAATCAACAGCTTTTATAAGTTCGTCTATAGAAATTGGTTTCATTAAATAATACGAAGCATGTGCATTTAGAGCATCAATGGCATAATGATTATATGCTGTAACAAATATAGTTTGGAAATCTATGTCACCCACTTTTTCTAACAAATCAAAAGCATTTCCGTACGGCATTTCGACATCAAGAAAAACAACATCCAAATCATTATTTCTAATTAAAACTAATGCTTCTTCAATATTTTCAGCTTCTCCTAAAACCGAAATATTAGGGCAATATTTTGATAGGTAATTTTTTAAAATATCTCGACTTGTCTTTTCGTCTTCGACGATTATGGCGTTTAACTGCATAGTTTTAATCTTTTTTTAGCGTTACTAAAACCTTTGTTCCAACATCTCCTTTTAAAGCATTGTCATTAATACTAACATCTACTTTATCCTTATACATATCATTTAGTATCTGAATACGTTTTTTAATATTACTTAATCCTTTTGAATTATGCTTTTTCTGGTTCTCTGTTTTTAGAGATTTTGACTTTTCTCTTCCGATACCATCATCAATAATTGCAATACTTATTTCAGTTTTAGATTGCTGTTTTATTTCGATTTTTAACTGCCCTTTTTCAGTTTTGTAACGTAAACCATGCCAAACAGCATTTTCGATATATGGCTGTAATAACATTGGTGGAATATCATAATCTTGAACATTAATAGCCTTATCGACATTTATAGTGTAATCAAACTTATCTTTGAATCTAAAGTGTTCTAATTTTGTATATAGTTCTAGCAATTCTATTTCTTTTTCTAAAGGAATAAAATCTTCATCACTATTTTCTAATACTACTCTCATTAATAACGAAAAATCAGACAGATATTTATTCGCTGTCCTTTCATCATTAGAAGCAATAAAACTATTAACTGAGTTTAAAGCATTAAAAATAAAATGAGGATTCATCTGGCTTCGAAGTGACTTAAGTGCCAATAAATTATTAGCTAATCGTTGTTGTTTAATGTAGTTATACGTAAAGTAAGCTGCTATAAGTAGAAGCGCAAGACCACCAATTAATGAGTAAATAATAATTTGCTGATTTTTACTTTTTTCTAGTGAATATTCGTAGCGTGTTTTGGTAAGTTCTCTGTCGTTTTCTAAACTAGTTATTCTATTCTGGCTTTCTATAACTGAACGCGATAAGCGTCCTGATTGTGCTATCTCTTGTTGTTTTTTGATATACAATTGGTCTACAGATGCCATAAACTCCTGAAATGCTTTTTTTGCATTGTCATAATCACCTAAGTTTTCATAGGCTTCTGCTTTTCTCCTTAAGGCATCTTTTTTGACTTCAATATCTTCTCTTTTATCTGCCTCGATAATACTCTCGTCGTAGTACGGAATAGCTTCGTCATAATTTTTTTGAAGCATCAATGCGTTACCAATTTTGTAATTCTGTTTTTGAGGTGTAATTGGACTATCATTAGAAATTACGGAATCTCTTTCTATTTCTTTGACGTCTGCAACAACCTGCTTTCTTAAATTTATCTCGTTATCATAATCTCGATTTAGATTATTGAATTCAGCTACATTTACTTTTTCTTCAACACCTCTTTTTTTGCTTTCTTGTTCTGCAAGATTTAAGGAATTATCAAAAAAACCTTTTGCTTTTTCAACATTACCGTCAAGATTATAGGCTTGCGCTATTTTAGAATTTAAATCTGTAACCTTAGGTTTTATGATATTATCAGTTGCAACTTTTAATGCTTTCTCATAATTAGTTATAGCTAATTGAGTTTGTTTCTGTTTGACATAAGCATCTCCTAAACCTTCATAAAATTCTATTTTTTGATAATTACTAAGCGATTCTTCGTTAATTTCTTGATAAGTCTTTATACTCTGATTTGTGTTGTTGTTTTCAAAATAAGCTCTTGCAAGTTTTAAACGCGTTTCATTATTCTTATTATTCTGCAAAGCAATTCTATAGTTTGTTACAGCTAAATCTGCTTGTTTCCAAAACATATATAAATCTCCAAGGGTTTGATAGGCATCCGAATTTTGTTTTTGCGATACACTCTTATTTAATGCGTCTGCAATAAATTGAATACTGCGCTCGGCGTCAGTTCGTAAATAAGTATCAGCAGAATCAATAAGCTGATTAAACTCTTGTATTGTTTTTTTTCTTATTGCTTTTTTTGATGGTTTAGTCTCCTGAGGTATAACTTCAATTAGAATACGATCATCACTTTTTATAGTATAAAATACGGTTTGAAAATCTTCATGACTAATTAGTAATTGATCACCAATCTTAACTTTTACCTTAAACGCACCATCATAACCAGTCTTTACATACTTACCACCGTTAACCTCAACAGCAACTTTGGCTATAGGTTCATAAGAATATTTCTCTCTTACAGAACCTCGAACTGTAAAATACTCTTCTTTTCCAGGTTCATTCTTGTTTTGCCCGTAGGATTGAAACAATGTGAAACTGAAAATTATATATAAGAATAGAAATTTGAAATGTTGATGCACGCTGTACCTATTAATTTTCAATAAACTTACAGCCTTTAATTGATTTTAAAAAATGAAGTTTTAATGATTGAATGCATGTATAGCTGAAAATAGTAAGGTTTACTCATCCAAAAGAATACTTTACTCATTTATATGCTCAATTCAGGCAGTTTAATTTTATTATAAAGGAATAAATTCAATGTAATTAATAAAAAAAGCCTCAATACGTATTGAGGCTTTTTTTATTAATTAATTGCAGGGCAATTACATTCGTATTTTTCTCGTCTACAATTAAAATTGTAACCAAGTGTTATCTGATGGAAACCACCAGTATTGAAGTTAATTGTATTTGCTTGGTATGAGTACGTATATGCAAATGTAAACTGATTATAATCCACACCAATAAAAGGAGTGAAATATTGTAATTTTTGACTGCTAACAGAGTTACCATCTAAAAACTGAGCACCATCAAGGCTTCGTCTGTAAGACAAACCGCCCCAAACTTTACCAAAATCTACTTCTCTATACACTTTTGCATTTATATCAATAGATGACTCTTCAGTTGCGTCTCTATACATATACATTAACGATGGCTCAAAACTCCAATCACTACCATACTTGTGAAATACATTACCAGCTGAAAGCAAATAAGTTCTTAGATTATTAAAAGCAAAACCTTGTTCATTAAAGTTAATACCATCATTATTTAATATATTTTTTGCTGTAACATGTGCATAAAAGTCAAGAAAGTGGTAAGACATCCCAACATCGATATTAAAGTTAGTCGCACTTTGCTCAATACCAGCAATTAATTGATCAAAATCACCCGGTGCTAAAAAGCTTGTTTCGTCTAATTTATACTGAATAAAACCAGCACTTAATCCAAAAGAAATCATATTTAAATCTACCTCATTACGAGATAATAGTAAATGATGTGCATAGGTTACGTACGCTCCTGTATTAGAATGAAATCCATTTTCGTCATTATAAACAATAGCTCCGATTGCCGAAGGTCCATCTCCTATTCTACTATGAACACTTAATGTTTGAAGACTTGGTGCGTCGTCTACACCAAACCATTGTTGTCTAGCTGTTAATCTTACTTTAGCACAGTTGGCTACACCAGCCATAGACGGGTGAAGTAGATAGTAATTATCTGTCAAGTAATCTGAGTAAATTGGTATACCTTCTTGAGAGAATCCTAAGAAAGACATCATCCCGATTAAGGCAACTATACAAATTTTTTGTAATCTCATAAGTTTATCGTTTCAGTGTAAAATGGGCTGTTTGTTGTTTCGTTTCACCTGTTAAAGGCTCAATATATTCAATCGTAAACCAATAATCATCTGTTGGCATTAAATTTCCTTGATAGGTGCCATCCCATCCAGAACTTGTTGGACTTAACTGTTTCAACAGTTTTCCGTAACGATCAAATATATAAATTTTTGCGCTAGGTTGTGTACCTATTCCTACGATGTTCCATGTATCATGGTTACCATCACCGTTTGGCGTAAAATATAACGGATAATCTATAACTAAAATCGTGACCGAACCTATCCCACAACCATTGATATCTCTCGCATAAACTGTGCGAACACCTGGTCTTACATTTTCGAAACTACCATTATCTTGCCAAGGACCTAAATCTAAACTATATTCAAAATCGCCCGTGTTAGTCGTCGTAGCTTCAACGGTATGATTACCAGCAAACGCTTGTGAAGTAACCTCAGCAACCACAATTGGCACTTCGCTTTCTAAAACAATAGCCTCATCCACATTAGTACAACGTGTTAATGTCGAAGTTGTTATATCTGTAACAACAACACTGTAAGTCCCACCAACCGTTGGGGTTAAACTAGATCCTGTTTCAGTTGGTAAAACAGCACCATCCAAACTCCACTCGAAACTATAATCAGTAGTTGACAGCTGTGTGTCTAAAACAGGCGGTACAGGTACCACTTCTGAACCATTTGTTGTTGTACATAAAATATATAAGTCATCTAAATCAAAATCTGGTATAGGATTTACTCTTAGAGGAACTGGCTGTACTTCGAAACAAATATCTGGAGATAAATTATTACTCACCCTAACATATATTGTTTGAGGATTACTCAGATTTTCGTACAAAAACGGTAATGGTTGGACATCATTCAATGCGTCATCTTCAGTAAAATGATATGATATTGTATAATCTGTTGGGTCTTGACCGTCTAAAATTTCATCTTCAAGACTATTTAAATCAAACTGAGCGACACCATCATTTTCAATATTATCATCACATAATTCAAAATCTAAAGGCTCGCCATCTGGATTAGCTTGTGCGCCTTCTAAAACTTCAACAAAAAACGAACCTGTACTGTTAGAACATGTCGTTGTATTATCTGTTATAGCATAAAATATTTCTTGAGGATTTACAGTGTTTGTAAATATATCTGGTAAAGGGTTTGCCAAATCATCTGCATCTTGCTGTGTCTCATGAAATGTAACTATAAATTGTGTCGGGTCTTGACCGTTTAAAATTTCATCACGTTTTATCCCTATATCAAAGTCAAAAACATTATCTGTATTATTCTCACATTCCTCTATAGTTATTACTGGAACAACTACCGGTAATGGATTAACAGTAATATCAAAATCTACAATAGCAAAACAATTAGTCAAATTGTCTAGTACTCTAACATATATAGTCTCATTTGAACTAATATTATTATATGCAGCTGGTGTTGCAATCTGATTAGCTACAACATTGTTGAGCGCGTCATCAAAATCTAAAAAGTAAGATGCAGAAAGATTTGCAATTCCGTCAAAAATAAAAGCTTCGTTTTGAGTTAAATCAAACTCTTCTGATAAGTCCCCAATAGTAATATCGTCGCACACTGTAATATCTACCGATTCTGTGTCATTTCTAGGTGTTGGATTAATTGTTGCTAATTCAAACTCTCCTATTCCTTGACAAGAATTATCTGTGTTGTTATCTACCCTAAACGTAATTGTTTGATTAAAAGGAGATGCTGTATTAATGTGGTTTGCAATATCTGGTATAGCATTAGTTTCTGCTAAAGCATCGGCAGTTGTTTCATAATAAGTTACCGTAATATTTTGACCTACAGGAAATACAGCCACAATTTGAGCAGTAGCATCACTAAAGTCAAATATTGAAATACCATCAGTAATGTTATCATCGACTCGTGTATCATCACACTCTTCATATGGCATAATCATAAAACCTGGAGGTATCTGCGTAGTTGCTACAAATAATTGTAATTGTGCAACTCTGAAACATGTGTCTATATTTTCGACTCTTACAAATAAAACATCTGGTGCTGCTGAGGCGTCAGTGTTTGGGTATGCCAATTCGTTTGTTATAGGGTTTGTGCTACTTTCAGCATCTGCTAAAGAAGTATAATAGCTAAAAGTTTCAGCAGTTGCGTTTGTAGAAATCAAATCATTGGCCTCTGTTAGGTTAAAGTTTGAGATACCATCGGTATCGTCATCGCATTGTCTTAAATCTACTGAAGCTGTAATTACAGGAAGTGCATTAACCACTAAATCTACTTGAACCGTTTCATAACAATCTGTATTATCATTGTTAGAAACTCTTGCTATAATTTGATCATTATTTGCAACAGCGTTAGTATAAAGATTTGATAGAGGACTTGTGCTTGCATCAGCATTAGCTTGGTCAAAGTAATAAGTTACAGAAAACTGTAATGGGTCTTGACCATTTAAAATTTCTGTGTCAATCGATGATAAATTAAACTCCACAAAACCATTAGTATCATCTCCATCAGCTGCATCATCACACAACTCATAAGTAAAAGTCGTTGCCGTAGGCTGATTAAATACATCTATTATAAAATCTGTAGTATCAAAACAATTAGCATTAACAGTGTTTTCTATTCTAGCAAAAATTGTTTCTTGTTGGAAAGCTACTTGGTTTGTATAAGGAGACGGCAACGCATTATTAGCAGCGTCTGCATTAACTTGAGAATCGTAAAAAGTAACATCGTATTGAGTTGTAGATTGTGTTCCTAAAACAAACGACTCTAAAGCCACTAAATCAAAATCCCAAAATCCATCATTATCGTCGTCACAAATAAACTGCGGCGGAACAGTATTTGCTATCGCGATTTCATCAACTTGTAATGTAACTGTTGACGTATCATAACAATCTATATTACTATTGTTTTGTACCCTAGCAAAAATATCCTGCATGTTTGCTGTAGTATTAGTGTAAAGGTTTGGCAAAGGATTAAGTCCCATATCGGCATCAGTTAAGCTTATATGATAACTTACCGTAAATTGTGTTGGATCTTGAATCCCTAATATTTGAACATCTATTGCAGGTAAATCAAATTCAACAATACCATTAGTAGCATCACCATCAGATGCATCGTCACAAATTTGATAAATAATATCTTCTGCAGTTACAGCAGTAAATACATTTAATACAAAGCTATCGGTAACTACACAATTACCAGTAGCTCTATCGTCTATACGTATATAAATTATCTCTCCATCAGATGCATTATAATTAGTTAAATTTGGTATAGGGTTATCTCCTGTATCTGCATCAGCTTGTGAGTTATGATACGTTATTGCAAACTCAGATGTGTCTTGACTACCAAAAACAATTGGTGTGTTTTCTGATAAATTAAAAACAGACATACCTGTTGGGCTACAACCTGCTAAATTAATAGCGGGATTAATTAGTTGTGGACTATTTCTAAATTCTACTATAATTTCATCGTCAGTAGAGCATCCTGGCGCAAACTCAACATTTACACTATAGGTACCCGCAGTATCAATTGTCAGAGTTGAGTCTGTACCTGCTCCTGTGATTGGGCTACCATTAAGAAACCAAGTGTGTGTAGCATTTGGTGCTTGTGTATCTAAAGTGACTTCCTCTCCACCACAGCTTGCAGTACCAGCAGCTAAGGTCAAATCGTCTCCTAAATCTCCACCTAAATTAAAACTCCCTGCTTCTATAAAAATTGCAGTGTCAAATATACTATCCAATCCTGCATCTGCAACTACAAGTTTTATTTCATAAGTAGCATCTATTATAAGATTATCTGCTACAGCGGTTAAAACTTCTGTTCTTCCTCCGTAATTGGTCTCACCTATATTATAATCATCAAAAAAAGTAGGATTTGAAGTACAGACAGGATTTTCATTTATATTCGTTACATTGATAGTTGTACCATCTGGTAAGACCGCTAAATTTCTGACAGTGCCATCCGGTGCTGTCAAAATGAATGCAAAACTATCTGCAAAATTGCACTCATCGGTCATGTTATACTCTTCTGACGCCATTAAATATCTGAAGCTAATTATATCAGTTGTAGGTCTAAAATCAAACTTTATGAACGTTGCATCTCTTGAATCTGTAATCCCAACTGCAGCCTCTAAATCTAAATCTTCTCCAAATCCATTATCTGCTTGCACTGTATTTGTAACCGGAGCATTACCACCATCAAAAGCAACTCCATTAGTAATTACAATTCCTTCTTCAAAAGGAAAATTAGTCCCACCACGTGTAAAATAACCGTAGCTTTTTCTTGTTATTTCAGCTGGACCTAAAGGCCCTTCAAAAACTTGAGACTCAAAGTTATCAACCGCTGAACAACCACCAGTTACTAATACGTTCTCTATCAACTCGCTTGGCGTAAAAAATGATTCAGAAAAGGCTCCATTATTTATGGTTACAAAAGGAGGTGCTACAACTACGGTTACCGTTTGTGTATCTGAACAACCCAAAGGGTTATCATCTGAAGCCGTAAACGTGACATTAAAAGTCCCAGATGTATCAAATTGATGTGACGTAATCAATGCTGTATCGGTACCACCAGTTCCAAAGTTCCATAAATAAGATGCATTAGCATCTGTATCAGAAAATACTGCACTACCATTAAAGTTTACTGTTTCGCCTGCTAAAATCTCGATTTGGTTAGATACCATATTTACCGCAGGCGTCGTACTATCAATTGAAGCTGTAATTGTTTGACATGCTGTAGCACATAAAATATTTGCTTGCCAACCTAGAGTATTACCAAAACCATTTGAAGAAAACGTTACAGTCAAACAACCCGATGGATGCGTAGATACAACACGTCCTGGACTTACTGAACCAGAAAAATTCCCGATTACTGGAGATGCTGTACTATCGCCATCATAAATGGTCATAATATCCGAACCGGACTGAGTACTAAACCTTGTAAAGTCTAGGATAACTATCTCACCAAAATTTATTGGACATAAGGTGATTTGAAAATTTTCATTTGACCCGTAATTTCCAGTACTACCTCCAGAATCAAAAAAGCGGTCAGGTGCACAACGTGTAAAAGTACCATTTTGCATTGTTATATCTTGTGCAAAAGACATTGTAGATAGCAATAAAACAATTGCAAAGACTATAGGTTTAAATATGCAATCTGGGTAAAATTTGTTCATGTCAATTGCCCTTTATTTTAAATGGGAGCGAAATTTAAGGATTTTATGCGACTTGTAAAGTTAAAATACTGAGTAAACTTTAGTTAAAGAGATAACGTTTCTTTTATGGTTTTCATATTTTTGCAAAAAAAAGAATGACTCCTACAGAAATTACTATACAACCTACTGCAAACGATGCAATTATAAAGTTTGAAGCTGACCGCTTTATAACGCAGCACAATAGTTACGAATTTAATAACATTGACGAGGCCTCAAATTCTCCATTGGCGCAGCAGTTATTTTATTTACCTTTTGTAAAAAAGGTCTATATCGCCTCTAATTTTATAGCAATTGAGCGTTATAATATAGTAGAATGGAATGATGTACAAGATGAAGTTGCTGAACAAATTAAAACATATCTAAATACTGATGCTCTTGTAATTAAGGAAGAGGTTTCTAAACCTAAAAGTGCCGTAACCGTTTATGCAGAAAGTACGCCAAACCCGAGTGTTTTAAAATTTGTTTGTAACAAAGCTTTAGTAGGACAGATTTGTGAATTTTCTTCTATTGATGATGCTAAAATATCTCCAATGGCAACAGAACTATTTCAATTTCCGTTTGTAAAGAGTGTTTTTATGGACAAGAATTATATTTCCATAACTAAATATGACGTTGCGGAATGGGAAGAAATCACGGTTCAGCTTAGAGAATTTATTAAGTCTTACGTCGAAGATGGGAAACCTGTTTTAAGCAAACCTATTGCAGCGCAAAAAGAAGTTGAAGAGAAAAAATCAGAGACTCAATTCGAAAAACTAGACGATACTTCCAAGAACATTGTTAATATTCTTGAAGAATATGTAAAACCGGCAGTAGCGAGTGATGGCGGTAATATTGAGTTTATTTCTTATGACGATACTTCAAAAAAAGTAGAGGTATTACTGCAGGGTGCATGCAGCGGTTGTCCATCATCTACATTTACATTAAAAAATGGTATTGAAAATATGCTTAAAGAAATGCTTAATGATCAAAATATTTCTGTGAGTGCAATAAATGGTTAAATATCATAAGTAGACTTAAATAGAGTTTATTAAATTTTTGAATTTAAATAAACACCAGGTTGGCACTATTTTTGTTATTTAATTGTTAAATCATAATGCGAAATTGTGTTTTGACTTAATAATGCTTTCATTTATTGAAAAATAAATACACTGAACATTTTAGATTAATCGTAAAACAGAAATATAAAATTTATCAACTATGAAAAAAACAATTTTAGCATCATTATGTCTAGGTTTATTTGGGATATTATCATATGGACAAGGTTCAACTAGTATCGATGTAGCAACAGAAAAACTTTATATGTCATCAGACGCCAGTAGACCAATAGATGCTGTAGGAAGTCCATATGTAGACAAAAATTTCTTACCAGTTAAAGTTAAAGGCTTTGATGGTCAAATTTTCACAGGAAGATATAATGCTTACAATGGTGAAATGGAAATTAATCTTGGTACAAAAATTATTGCATTAGATTCTTCAAAGGACTATGAAGTAATGTACACGCAAAATAACAAGATATACAGAACGTTCAATTACTCTACTCCAAACGGCATTAGTAAAAGAGGGTTTTTAAATGTTGTTCATGAAAATGGTGATAATCTTTTATTAAAGTCAGAGGTTATTAAATATTACGACAAAGTTCCTGCGGCAACAAGCTATCAGACTGATAAACCAGCAAAATTTGTTAAAGAAGGTGATGTTTTTTATCTAAAAAAAGGAAGCGTAATTACACCTCTTCCAACAAGAAAAAAAGATTTACTTAAAGCTTATCCTAAAAACGCAAAAAAAATAAAGACTTACCTAAAAGAAAATAAAATTTCTTTGAAGAAAGAAAGAGATTTGATAAGATTAGCTAGTTACTTAGCTACCCTTTAAAATTAAAAACATATAAAAAAGATGGCTAGAATTAGCCATCTTTTATTGTTAATTATTATTGATATAAATTATGAACACACAAGATTGGATAGATAAAATCTACAACCTGACATTAGAGTTTGGACCAAAGCTAATTGGAGCTTTTTTAATATGGATTATTGGAGGATTTATCATTAAATTATTAATGAAAGGTGCTCACAAAGCAATGACAAAAAGTAATTATGATGATAGCTTAAAAAAGTTTTTATCTAATTTAATTGGTTGGGCTTTAAAAATATTATTGATAGTCGTTATACTTTCAACGGTTGGTATTGAGACAACATCTTTTGCCGCTATTTTAGCAGCTGCAGGTTTAGCTGTTGGTATGGCGTTACAAGGCTCACTAGGCAACTTTGCTGGCGGTGTGCTAATCATGATTTTTAAACCTTTTAAAATTGGAGATTTAATCGAAGTTCAAGGTCAAATAGGAGTAGTAAAAGAGATTGAAATTTTTACAACTAAGTTAACCGGTCTATCTAATCGCGAAATTATTTTACCAAACGGAAATCTATCAAACGACACGATTATAAACTTTACTACTGAAGGTACTAGACGTGTAGATTTAGTTTTTGGAATTGGCTATGATGAAGATATTAAAAAAGCTAAAGAGGTTTTTATATCAGTTTTAAAAGCGCACCCTAAAGTATTAACTTCAATAGAGCCAACCGTAGATGTTATAGAACTTGCTGATAGCTCAGTAAATTTTGCAGTAAGACCTTGGTGTAATACTGAGGACTACTGGCGTGTCTACTTCGATATTACTGAACAAACTAAAATTGCTTTAGATGAGGCTGGTATCGACATACCATATCCTCATGCAGTAGAAATTCAGAAAGAAGGCTAAGTCTTTTTAGGCTTTAAAGCCACAAAATCTTTTAGATAATAAGGTTCAAAATAAGCGACATTTTCAAAGTCGCTTTTTTTGTAATTACTATTTGCCAACTTAGCCATTGTTGACGCTGAAGGTAGTTTTCCGTCTATAAAAATAGCATTATGATGATTGATAATGGTTTTTGTTTTTTCGACGCCATTACCGATAAAATTAACTTTACCGTTTTCTAATTCAGATTGAAAACTAGTTGCATCTATAATCTGTGCCTGTATTTCTCTCTTAATTTTATAATCTGAATTGTAAATCGCAGAATAAACTTCCATTCGTCTAGCATCTAACATTGGGACAATATAACCTTCATCTATGTCAACTTGGTGCGCCAAAGCCTCTAAAGTAGAAATGGAAATTAACGGTTTATCTAGTGCGTAACAAAGTCCTTTTGCTGTAGACACACCGATACGCAAACCTGTATAAGAACCTGGTCCTTTACTAATAGAAATAGCATCTAAATTATTTTTAGAAATACCTGAAGTGTTAATAACGTCCATTACAAATAAATGGAGCTTCTCTGCATGAGAATAACCAGCATTATTATCTTCTTTTAAAACCAAAATCTCCTCATCTTTAGATAAGGAGACTGAACAATTGGTTGTACTTGTTTCTATATTTAGAATTAAAGCCATCGGCTAATCTTCAGATTTTTCTTCTTCGGTAGTTGTCTTTTTATTTTTCTCCTCGATTTTATCTCCAGGCTTCAATGTCTTAGATACCATATTGTATGGTCCAGTAATGATTTTATCACCTTCTTTTAAACCCGAAATGATTTCAATATTAGTATCGTCCTGAATACCTGTTTTTACTACTCTAAGTTTAGCAACACCATTTTCATTTACAAAAACACATTCAAACTTTTCTTCTTCTTTTGAAGAAGGTACGTCTGTCTCAATCTTTTTTCCATAAGTTTTCTTTGCAGAACTTGTATCTGTTTTGATAACAATAGCACTAATTGGTACAGCAACAGAGCTTTCTCTTTTGTCTGTAATTACGTCTACCGTTGCTGTCATGCCTGGTCTAAAGGGAGAATACGCTTCTGGTTTTCCTTCTGTCAAGTCAGCATAAGATTCTTCAATAATCCTAACTTTTACCTTAAAATTAGTCACTTGGTCAGCAGCTAGAGTACCAGCAGCAGAATTAGCTATCTCTGTCACAATACCTTTGAATTCTTTCTTCAAATAAGCATCAACTTCTACAATGGTTGTGTCTCCGATGTTTACTTTAACGATATCATTTTCATTAACATCGACTTCGACCTCCATATTATTAAGGTTTGCTACACGCAAAATCTCAGTACCTGCCATTTGCTGTGTCCCTACAACGCGCTCTCCTAACTCTACATTAAGTAAAGATATAGTACCACTCATAGGTGCGTAAATAGTTGTTCTGCTCAAGTTATCCCTTGCTTCATTAACTGACGCACCTGCACTTTGAACTCCGAAGTATGCAGAGCTTTTTCCTGCTTGCGCAGTTTCATAAGTTGCGATAGCTCTATCCCAGTCTGCTCTAGAAATTACACCTTTATCAAATAAAGCTTTACTTCTGTCGTAATCAGCTTTTGCTTGTTTTAACGTTGCTTCTGCTTGCTCTAAACCAGCTTTTACGTTTTGGTAAGATGCTTGGGTTCTGCTCAAGGCAGATTGAATTAAATCTGGATTCACCCTTACCAAAAGATCTCCCTTTTTAACTTGTTGACCTTCTTTAAAAGGTAATTCCAAAATTTCTCCAGAAACTTCACTTGAAATTTTAACCTCAACTTCTGGCTGGATTTTTCCTGTTGCAGAAACGGTCTCTATTACTTCTTTTAGCTCAACATCCTGCGTGTTAACTTGTTTGAAATTTCCTTTTTTTCCAAACATTCCCGAAGACTTTCCTACTACTAGTAATAGTAGTAAAACACCTACAACTGCTAAGATTATTTTTAATTTTTTACTCATCTCTAAAATTTTAATTCTGTGGCTGGTATTCCGAAAAACAACTCTAGTACTTTAAGTCTAAAAATGTAATCGTATTTAGTTCTATTTAAGTTAATTTTTGAATTATCGTATCTTAATTTTGCTTGACTAAAATCAAAAGCATTGGTTAAACCTTCATCATATCTCGCTTTTGCATATTCGTAAGCTAATTCCTGAGATTCTAAAGCTGTTTCAGCAGCTTCATAAGCTTTTAAAGTTCCTTTTGCATCAACATAAGCTTGATATACATTTGACTCTAAATCTAGCTCTGCTTGCTCTAATTGAAACTTACTTCGCTCTAAATTAATTTTATTTCTTTTTACACTGGCTCTAGTATTAAATCCATTAAATATTGGAACATTTAAACTAAATCCGTAACCTATACCGTCATTTTCATATAACTGGTCTATAAAAGGATCGGCACTAACCTCTATCGTATTAGTGTTAGGAAATTGACTGACTACTGCCTGCCCAGTCCCTTGAACTACACCTATCTGCTGAGTTATTGTTGGATTATTAGCATCGACTACCTGTGAAAAATTTGGAGAGTTGGCATAACGTGTATTATAACCAAAAAATGCTGTAAGAGTAGGTAAATAAGCACCTCTTGAAATCTGTAAATCCTTGTTAGCTAACTCAACATTTTGCTCTGCAATCCTAATCTCTGAACGATTTTCTTTAGCATTCTGAATTATTTCTTCAACTGATTTATCTTCAATTGAATTAACTATTCCGTAGCCCTCATCTTCAATATCAAAATTCTCATAATCCTTAACTAATAGTACTTGCGCTAAGCTAATTAGTGATATTCTAATTTGATTTTCGGCATTTACAATAGACTGTTGCTCGCCAGCATCAGTAGCTTTAATCTCTAACAAATCTCCTTGAGGTAATGTTCCAACTTCTACAAGTTGTTCTGTTTGTTTTATTTGTTGTTTTGTAACCTCATTTTGCGAAACTAAAACTTCTAGATTCGCTTTATTTAAAAGAACTGTCAAATAGCTATTGGCTACCAATAAAGATATATCGTCTTTCATACGAGATAATCTATATTGACTAGCTAGATTAGAAATTTTTGCTCGCTGTGCTTGTCTTATATTTCTTAGTCCATTAAAAACAGTATAGCCAATGTTAATATTACCTGAGGCTGATAGAAATGTTGTGGTTTGAGCATTGTTCGTTATTGGATTAAAACTTAAACCTGTATTCTCGCTAACACCAGCGCCGGCACTAAAAGTAGGTAAAAAATTACCTAATGCAGTTAGAGCTTCGATATCAGTAGCTTCTAAATCTAATTCGCTTTGCTTTACAGAAATATTATTTTCTAAGGCATACTCGACACATTCCTTGAGTGTCCATTTTTTTTGTGCAGTTGCAGATACTCCTAAAAGTAATACCGCTATGATAATGATTGATTTTTTCATGATTATGCTATATGTCTAAGTAATTGTTAAAGTGTTACAAAAAACAGAATTAATTTCTGCCTGCGTATTTTGGTGGTCCTTGTAACTGATTCCAAACTTTTATTTTATCGGTCTCTGAAATACCGCTTTTGACTTCTACAAAGATTCCGTTACTAATCCCTAACTCGACTTCTCTTCTTTCATAATCTTGATCTCCAACTTCGATTTCTACAAAAGGTTTCTTAGTTTTTGTATCGTACTGTACTAAAGCCTCTTTAATAGCTAAAACATTTTCTGCTTTTTCTAAAATAATTGAAGCATTAGCACTTAATCCCGCTCTAATAAATGTTTGTGTCGAGTCTAATTCTTTTAGCGATCCTTCAATTTCAAATTGAATTGCACCATTTTCAGCAATACCTTTAGGAGCTATGTAGTCTAAAACAGCATCAAACTTTTTGTTTTCAATAGCACCGACAGTAATTTCTAGAGGTAGACCTTCTTTAATTTTACCAACTTCACTTTCATCTACTTTACCTTCAAAAATCATCTTAGATATATCAGCCAAAGATGCAATTGATGTTCCTTCGTTGAAGTTATTAGCTTCAATAACCTGATTTCCTTCTTTTACAGGCACATCCAAGACCATACCTGAAACTGTTGCTCTTACTTGTGTTTGAGCAATATTTCCTAATCCTGAAGTGGTTCCTGTTTTGATAATATCATAGTTTTGACGCGATTGCTGTAAATCTATTTTTGCTTGATCTACACGTTGCTTAGCTTGAAGATATGTATTGTTAACCTGATCAAAGTCGTTTGCAGAGATTACACCTTTATCAAATAGTTGTTTCTGTCTGTCATAAAGTGACTTTTGTGTTTTAAAATTAATCTCTGCTGTTTGTAACGAATTACGATTAGATGCAATGTTATTTTTTGAACTAGTTAAAGAAGATACATTTGGTATAACTCTAATCTTTGCTATTAAGTCTCCTTGTTTTACAAATTCGCCAGCCTCAACATATACCTCCTCTATGACTCCAGAAATATTCGGTTTGATTAAAATTTCTTCTTCTGGAACTATACTTCCGGTTGCTACCGTATTAACAATTATAGTTTCCTTTGAAGCTGTTTGTGTAGTATAGGTAACTGGGTTTTCTTGATTTTTATCCCATAAATAATATAGAGACGCCGCAAATGCTAAAACGATGACTACTAATACAATTACTGTGGTGGTTCTTTTCATTTTATTTTATAGTTGATGATAATTATTTATTCTATTCTTAAAGCGTCTACTGGTTTCATTTTTGTTGCGCGATTTGCTGGTATTAAGCCTGCTAATAATCCCGCTAGAACTAATATCGTTAGTGCAACAAAGACTACAGTCATGCTTACACTTGGATTTGCAAAATTTTCTACTGGACCAACACTGTCCAAAACAGAATTCATTCCCCAAATGACCAGGGCTGCAAAGGCAACGCCAACCATACCAGATAGTATTGTTAGAATTAAACTTTCTTGTAAAATTTGACCTTTAATTGTCCATGGTGTTGCACCTAAAGCACGTCTGACTCCAATCTCTTTGGTTCGTTCTTTCACTACTATAAGCATGATATTATTAATACCAATTATTCCAGATAATAAGACTAACGCTCCAACAAAGTATCCAACGATAGCCAAAATATTGAAGAGTCCATTAACCCGTCCAAACTGTTCTGCCAAATCTCTGTGACCAATTGCTCGATCATCATTGGGATGTACGTTTTTCCTTCCTTTAATAATATCAAAGACACGTTCTTTCACCTGGGTGATACTTGTATTATCAAAAGCCGTAATCGCCATCCAACCCACACGATCGCCATAGTTAAATGCCTGATTAAATGTCGTAAAAGGAATAAAAATAGTGTTTGCTTCTTCTTCGGAATCTCCTTGAGAATTTGTAATTTTAAAAGTACCTACCACTTTAAAATTAACACCGTTGATTTTAATATAGCTCTCCATTGGGTCTTCTCCTTTATCATAAAGTCCCTTGACAACATCAGTTCCAATTACACAAACTTTTCGTTTAGAATTGATATCGGAATAACTAATAAAGCGACCATTAATGATGTCCATCGGTTTTTGCTTTATAAATTCGGGATAATCTCCATAAATCTGAAAAGCTCCAGTTCTTGTGCCTCGTGTAACATTATTAGCACCATTATAACCACCTAAGGAATTACGCGGCGATATATATTTTAATTCAGGAATGTCGGCACGTATTGCCTCTACATCTGATAATTTGTATTGTAATCGTTTTCCTTTTGGAACGCCTTTATATGAAATTGAAGTACGCTGTCCCCACATGAACATTGAATTAGTAGCGAAGTTTCCAAAATCTGCCGTTACGCCATTTCGTAAACCGTTTGTTAGTGCTAAGAGTAAAACTAAAATTGTGATACCCCAAAACACACCAAAGGCTGTCAAAAAAGTTCTGACTTTATTTGCGTTTAACGCTTCTAATATTTCGTCCCAACGGTCTTTGTTAAACATGTTATTCGTCTCTAAGTGCTACTATAGGTTTAATTTTCGCTGCGCGATATGCTGGTAAAAATCCTGCAAATGCACCAGCAGCAACCAGTATAAAAACTGTTGTTATTGCTGTTGGAAAATCTACTTGTGGGAATTTTATGAAATCACTTTTAATTTGAGGACCAACAAATTCTAACACTGCTAAGCCTGCAACTAAGCCAAATAGACCCGAGAACATGGTTACAAAAATAGCTTCTTGCAAAATCATTCCGATTATAGAAGATGGTACTGCGCCTAAAGCTTTTCTAATGCCTATTTCCTTAGTTCGCTCTTTGACAATAATTATCATTATGTTTCCTACTCCTACAACTCCTGCTATTATAGTTCCGATACCTATAAACCAAAATACCGCTTTTATTGTGTCTACAAGGGAATATATCTTTTGAGCATTTTCGAGAGTATTTTGAACTCTTATTGCAGCTAAATCATCAGGAGCAATGAAATGTTTTTCTTTTAAATCTCGTTCAATAGCTTCAGTAATATTTTGTGAAAGCGCAACAGCTTCATCTAAATTGTCAGACATCTTTACTGTAAATGACATATTTCTAATATTATCGCTTCCATTAAATGCTCTTCGCGATGAAGTTAATGGGAGGAATACTTGACTTTCTTCCCGCTCACCACCAGGATCACGATATACACCTACTACTTTGAATGAAATTCCGAAAATTGAAATGTATTGATTGATTGGGTTTTCAGTTTTGAATAAGTCCATACTAACCTTATTCCCTATCACAGCTACTTTTTTGCCTTCATTTATATCAGATTGATTTACAAATCTTCCTTTAGAGATATCCGCATTTTCAATAAACTGATTATCTGGCAATACGCCTTGAACTCGGTAATTACCTGTTTCATTTTTGTAAGCGACTTGACCTCCCCAAATACTATAATTAGCACTTCGATATTCTAAGAACTCATCATAGTTATTATTAATAAGTGCAAAATCATCATCTTTCATTTGGATTCGACGACCAGGATTTAATCCTTTATATCCTTTTGTTGTTCTCCTTGTGTTAATACTAATCTGATTAGTAGCATCTTGTTGAAACTCTGAAGTTACACCATTCTCAATACCAGAACTAAAACCTAATAAAATTACTAGAATAAAAATACCGGAAGCAACAGACAAGCCTGTTAAAAAAGTACGGAGTTTATTTTTCCGAAGAGTTTCGAATATTTCTTGCCAGCGCTCTACGTTAAACATACTGTTGTGCCCTAACTTGTTCTACTTTACTATCGTCTATAATTAAACCATCTTTCAAGTTTACAATACGCTTTGTCATTTGCGCAATATCATCTTCGTGAGTAACAACCAGAATTGTTTTCCCTTCGTCATTAATACCTTGTATTAAATCCATAACCTCGTAAGATGTTTTACTATCTAATGCTCCAGTTGGTTCATCTGCTAATAATACTTTCGGCTCACTAGCTAATGCTCTTGCAATCGCCACACGCTGTTTTTGTCCACCAGATAACTCGCTTGGCAAATGATGTGACCAATCTGCAAGACCCACTTTTTCTAAATAATGATGTGCTTTTTCTACACGTTCTTTTCGAGCCATACCACTATAAAACATTGGTAGTGCAACGTTATCAACTGCTGATTTATAGTTTATAAGGTTAAAAGATTGAAAGATGAAACCTAAAAATTCGTTTCTATATTTTGCAGCAACCTTCTCATTTAAATTTTTTATCGGCACACCATCAAGAGTATAACTTCCTTCATCTGCTTCATCGAGCATGCCTAAAATATTGAGTAAAGTAGATTTTCCTGAGCCCGAAGAACCCATAATTGAAACTAACTCACCTTCTTTTACATCGAAGTTTATACCCTTCAAAACATGAAGAGAATTGTTACCCATGTGGTAAGATTTGTGCAAATCTTTGATTTGAATCATAATAAAGATGGTTAATTCATGCAATATTAAACAAAAGCTTAAATGCTTTGTCCTAAGTATTTGTTAAGAATTAACATTTTGATTGATATTTATAAGACGTCTAAATACCAATACTGTTACAGAAAAACCGAGATTTTACGCTTTGGATTTGGTTCTGAAAAATTTCCAGTAGACTGTAAAGCCAATTCCACCAACTAAAATGTATGGAATTGCCATTAAATAAATGATACCATCATTGATACCTTGTGCCGTAGATTGCCCCTCTTCACTCTCCAAAACAGCACGACACATAGCGCATTGTGCATCTACATCTAAACTAAAAAGTAAGATGAAAATAACGGATAATATGACTGTTCTTGTTTTCAATATTATATGTAATATGGAGATATCATTAAGTAAACAATAACACCAGTTACCGCCACATAAAGCCATAACGGAAACGTAATTTTTGCTATTTTTTTATGACGCTCAATGTTATTAGTAATAGCCCTAACATATGTTATTAAGACAAACGGAATAATGATTATAGACAGTAAAATGTGTGTCAATAATATAAAATAATAGATGTACTTAATAACACCTTCTCCACCAAACTTAGTACTATCGCTAGTCATATGGTATGCGACATACATAACCAGAAAAGCAACAGACAATGATATCGCTAGCTTCATTAAATTTTCGTGACGTTTACGATTTCCTTTTTTTATAGAAACAACTGCAAGTATCAACACCAAAGCTGTTAGTCCGTTTATAGTTGCATAGATTGGTGGCAAAAACGATAGCGGTGCTACTTCAATCCCAAAATCTTGAAGTTTTACTCTTGAAAGAATGGCTACTACAATCGGAATAACAATTGCTAAAACCACAATCCATTTGTTATATTTTTTTTCGTTTTGAGTCTTTAATTCTGTCATTTCAAATGTCTTAAACTATTCTTTTAAAAGCTTTGCTATATCTTCTTTAAGGATACTTATTTCTTGTGGTATGCCTTCATCATCAACACCTTCTTCTTCTGAAACAATTCCGTTATAATAAATTAAGGGGTTATTAGGTGATTTCATCCGAGAGCGAATATAACCTTCCTTATCTATCAAAGCGAAATTGCCCGAATGCTCAAACCCTGCTGCATCTTCACCTTTTGCGGTATACAGATAGAAACCTTCATTAGCTAATTTATAAATAGTGTCTTCATCTCCTGTCATTAAATGCCAATTTGGATTGGTTATCACATATTTTTCTGCATAAGCTTTTAAAACCTCAGGTGTATCTGTCTCTGGCATTATCGTAAATGATGCCACTCCAAAATTACTTTGATAGTCTGCAAAGTGATTTTGTATTTGTACCAAATTACTATTCATTCTTGGGCAAATTGTTGGACATGTTGTAAAGAAAAACTCTACTAAATACACTTTACCTAAATAATCGTCATTAGTAATTGTGTTTCCGTTTTGGTCTGTGAAACTAAACGCGGGTACTTTTCTATTACCTCCATCTATGCTAGGTATATAAACCAAGTCTGATTGGTTTTTCTTTTTGGGCGTTTCAATCTGTTGGGTTGTTACATCCACACTTCTATTGTCTTCTCTAGTAATATCATTTGAAGAGACTCTATCTATTATTCGAGGAATAAAAATAATTCCGAAGACTAGTATGATAAATGCAATACCTATATATGAATAATTGGTCTTTTTTGCCATAAGTTATTTTTTTAAATCGTCTGCTCTTCGTTTTGTTGAGTTGAATTTTCCTTTTCTTTTTTGACGATATTCTGTAAACAGTATACGAACATCTTCGCTCATCATATTTTTTAACTCTGAAACATTTATACAGTTATATGCGCTAAGCGTAGTTATAGGTTTTTTTTCTTCTATTTGTTTTTCACTTCTTGTGTCTAATCTACCTCGTTGACTCAAATCTTTATCGACAATAAATACATCATCTGTAGATAGATTATCTTTTAAAGGATTTTCAATTCTTAGACTGTTGTAAAGTGACTTAATTTCTGCTTCTGAACCATAGATATAATGCCAAAAACGTAAATCCTCGTACTTTGCTATTTCTCTATGCAGTGTATTAATTTCTGTTTCTGAACCTTTAGGCACAACTAATACCAATTGAAATTTTTTAAATCCTTTAAACTTGTCATAGACCAGCTCCTTTAAATTGGAAACCATTGTAATATTAGATAATGGATTTTCTCCCAAAAAACCTAAAACTGTAATATGATTGGTTAAAACTATTTCTGATTCATAATCTGATGAAAACTCAACAATTTCATTTACATTTTCATTTACAATATCGAGTGGCGTATAGTTATGTTTTGCCGGGTATAGCATTAATAAAAATGCAACTGGCAAAAAGAATAAAACACTAAGAACGATGTTACGTTTAAGGTTGTTGTTTTTCATATTACAAAAATAAAAAAGGTGGTTTAGAAAAACCACCTTTTAATATCATATTAACTCATTACGAGTTTAAAAATCACGTTTGATTAATGCATCTTCGCTATTATAAACTTCAAACACATAACCACCTTCTTGTAAAAGGATAAATATTAAGTAACAGATTAAGAAAACACCTGTCCAAACTACCATACGACGTAAACTAGATTTCTCATCACGCATGTGCATAAAATCCCACGTAATGTAGTATGCTTTTACTATTGTTAATACAATGAAGATTAAGTTTAAAGGCTTCATGTATATAATAGGTGATAATATAATGTTATATAACGTTGCGAAGAAACCACCTTCCATTGGGTCTAGCCAGGTATGCATCAAAGCTTCTGGCTTATAGATACCTAATACTACTTCTATTAAAGTTACTAAAGTTAAAAACGCTAATACACCCCAAATTTTTTGAGTGTTAGACTTAAATTTCCAAAGTCCTCTGAATATTTCTAATTTATGTGCGTGTGCCATTTTATGCTTTATATAAAAATTAAACTAGGTAGAAGAATGTAAATACAAATACCCAAACTAAATCTACAAAGTGCCAGTATAATCCAACTTTTTCAACCATTTCGTAACTTCCTCTTCTTTCGTATGTACCTAAGATAACATTGAAGAAAATAATAATATTAATTACAACACCCGAGAATACGTGAAACCCGTGAAATCCTGTTATAAAGAAAAAGAAATCTGCAAATAGAGATGTACCATACTCATTAACAACGAGATTAGCACCTTTGACTACCAATTGTCCATTTTCTTTAATTTGTTTTAGAGATTCTTCTCTAGACAATACTGTTTTTTCGCCTTCCTCATTAATAATCTGACTACGAACCAAAATGTTTGGATTAGCCTCTAATCCTTTATAAATTTCATTAACTGAATAATCTGGAAGTGGTGCTTCATCTACAAACCACAAGCCGTTTTTACGCTCATGCTCTGCTCTTTCAGTAGCCATAGTAACAGCAAAATCATCAATAGATATACGTTTAAATTTGTCTTCGCCATCAACAATTACATTTTCTCCAAACTGAAGAATGTTTCCTCCTTTAGTCTGAACCGCTCCGTAATCTCCTTGAATAAATGTTGCCCATTCCCATGCTTGAGAACCAACAAAAATAGCACCTCCAATAATAGTAAGGAACATATAAATTGTTACTTTGGCTTTATTCATATGATGGCCTGCATCTACCGCTAGCACCATTGTCACAGAAGACATTATTAGGATAAATGTCATGAATGCCACGTATATCATCGGTAATTCTTGACCATGCAAAAATGGCACGTGAGTAAATACCTCATCGGCGATTGGCCATTCTTTTATAAACTTAAATCTTGAAAATCCGTATGCTGCCAAAAATCCAGAGAATGTTAAGGCATCAGAGACGATGAAAAACCACATCATCAATTTTCCGTAACTCGCGCCTAGTGGTTTATTTCCACCGCCCCAAGTTTTTCCTTCTGTACCAGTATTTGCTACTGTAGTATCCATAAAACGTATTTAATATTTAAGATTTGACAAAAATAATCAAATTATGTATCTAAAAAAATATAAAAACAAAAAGAGACACACCCAAAGTATATCAATAAAATGCCAAAAATGTGCCGCCAACTCTAGACCTAACATATTATCGGAAGCATATTTCTTATTTAGATTATTTATAATTACAACGACTATGCTAATAAGCCCTGCAATAACATGCAAAATATGTACAACTGCTATGACATAAATAAACGAAACAGTAACGTTACTAGTTGCTCCTGTAAAGTATAATCCTCTTTCAACAAATTCAGAAAATCCCGAAAATTGATTGTATATAAAAAATACGCCCAAAATGAATGTAATTACCAACCAAACTGAGGTTTGGCTAATATTATTTTGCTTCAATGAGCGCTTAGCCAAAATCATAGTAATGCTACTTACAACTATAACGATGACCGATGTTAAAAATGCCTGTGGCAATTCAAAATCATTAAGCCAATCTTCACGTTTACGACTTACAATAAAAGCACTTGTTAACCCAGCAAACGTCATTATTAATGAACCAATACCAAACCAAAGCATCATCTTTTTTGACCGTGCTTCTTTCTCTTTTAATGTTCCTTCTGTTAAATCCATATTAGCTTAAAAATTTATCAGCTACAAATACAATTTGTAATAATGTTATGTAAAAAACGCTGGACAGCATCAGTTGTTTTGCAGCTTTTGGTGTTCTTATTTTAAAAAGTTGAAACGCATAATATACCATAACCATTCCTAGCAAGAATACAATAACAGCACCAACGATAGACAATTTTAGTTCTCCAGTAAATCCAAAAACAGGAATAATTGAAGCAATTACAGTCCAAATCGTATACATAATTATTTGCGCTGCAGTGCCTTTATCTGGTTTTCCTGTAGGTAGCATAAAAAAGCCTCCTTTTTTATAATCTTCATGCAAAAACCAGCCAATAGCCCAGAAATGTGGAAATTGCCAAAAAAACTGAATGGCAAATAAAGTTCCTGGTTCAATGCCAAAACCATTTCTTGCAGCAACCCAACCTAGCATAAACGGAATTGCACCCGGAATTGCACCAACAAAAACGGCAATTGGTGTTTTTGTTTTTAATGGTGTATAGATACACGTATAAATAAATATCGAAATCGCCCCATACATTGCTGTTTTGGGATTGATAATATAAAGTGTTGCAATACCTGCTAATGTGAATGAAACAGCAATAATAAAGGCCGAATTTACAGACATACGTCCCGCAGGTATCGGTCTATTTTTAGTGCGATCCATTAAAGCATCTAGGTCTTTTTCAATAATTTGATTGTAAGCATTTGATGCGCCAACCATGAAATAACCTCCAAAGCACAACAATAATAAGGTTGTAAAACTTATAGTTTCTGCACCCAGAAAATAACCTGCAATCGAAGAAAAAACTACACTAATGGATAATCCCATTTTGGTAATTTCCTTAAAATCTGTCCATACAGACATAACAGAAACCGTAGATTTTATAGTGCTCAATGCTTAGAATATTTGCGATTGCAAAGATAACTAGTAAATTGGTTTTGAACAACGTAAAAGCATAGTTATTAACTAAACTTAAACGTTTTGTGTAAGAATGTTTAATTTTAAGCGACTCATTATCCTTTAAACACAACAATAACAATCAACACATGAAACAATTATTAGCATTATTATTAATATTTACGACTTCAATTGGCTTTGCGCAATCTAGGTTTGATAGTGTAGAAATAAAATCTGAAAAACTATCAGATAATGTTTATGTACTTTTTGGTGCTGGAGGAAATATTGGAGTTTCTGTTGGTGAAGATGGTGTTTTTGTTATCGATGACCAATTTGCACCATTATCTGAAAAGATTTTAGCTGAAATTAAAAAATTAAGTGACAAACCATTAAAGTTTTTGGTGAATACACATTGGCATGGCGATCATACTGGCGGAAACCTAAATATGACAAAAGCTGGCGCAACTATTATTGCTCATGATAATGTAAAAGTACGGTTACTTAAGCCTAAACGCGATGGCAGTAATAATCCAAAAGAAGCCTTGCCAGTAATTACATTTAATGACAAATTAAGTATAACTATAAATGATGAACCTGTTGCCGTTTTTCATGTTGCAAATGCGCACACAGATGGCGATGCATTATTATATTTCACTGGGAGTAATGTGTTGCATACTGGAGACACCTACTTTAAAGGACGCTATCCTTTTATAGATTTAAATTCTGGTGGAAGTGTTAAAGGATATATCGAAGCTGCAAAACGTGGCTTGATGGTTATTGACGAAAACACAAAAATTATTCCTGGTCATGGAACGGTTTCTAATAAAGAAGAATACCAAGATTTTCTAAAAATGCTTGAAACTCTAGAAACAAATATTAGTAAAGCTATTGCTGATGGTAAAACAGAAGATGAAGTAAAAGCAGATACTTATTTAACTAAGACTTACGATGACTTAGGCTACGGTAGTGGCTTTATTAATAGTGAACGCATAAGAACTACTTTTTATAAGAGTTTGAAAGACCAATAAATCCTGAATGTCATTCTGAATTCAATGAAGAATCTCACTCAAGGCTATAAGATTTCTCCTCGCTCACTTCGGCAAGCTCGGTGAGTCGAATACTTCGCGCTGTCGAGATAACAAATGTTTTCTAAAAATCATTATACCAATTGAACAAATCTGTACGGATGCCTAAATTAAACCAAGTGGTATTGGTACGGCTGGTTGTATTCGTTATTACTGTTGGGTCAAAATTACGGTAGTTGATATTTGCAAAAAGTCTAAGATTACTCACTGGGTTAATTATATAACCTGCCATTAACTCACCATGAAAAACAGACGTTTTATTGCCTTGGCCAATCTCAATACCTGTATCCGAAGGTCTATCATTTTCGTTTCCAAAAAGGTTTCCACCATAATACGCATTGTCTACACCATCATTGAAGCTAAACCCTCGTTGACCAAAAATTAATTTTGCATCTGCAAACCAACGCTTGTAATTATAGCGACCTATTAACACCAGTTCTCTAAAGTTTGCGCCCCATAAATGTGCGAGTGGTTGATTGTTATGCGTGTAATTTAAAACCACTGTATTATGCGAGTAAGTATATGGACGTACTTGGTTATATTCCGCCTGTAACAATAAGCCATCAATCCCAAAAGCATCAAAATATTTAGCACCAAGCTGAAAGCCAAATTTATTTTTCCAGCTTTTGTCTCCTCCAGTGACATCTGAAATTGAGAATTCATCTACCAAAAATTGTCCGTAGAGATTAACCTTATTATTCCATTTATATTTTGCCGAAAGACCCAAAATAGCATTACCAGCATCTTGTCCAGAATTAAATTCTGCCGCTCTTAAAAAGATAACTGGGTTGAGATAACTTGCCTCAAATCCACGGTCATTTTGGTTAGACCAGACCACAGATTCGAAAAAACCTAAGTTTAGGCGTTTAGAAACGTTCCAACTTAAATAGTGGTTAGCTACATATTTAGTTAAAAAAGACCCATCAGGAAGCACCACTTGGTCACGTACATCTTTGTTCCACATCCAAGTACTCGTGTATTTTATTTTCCAAAATTTTAAATTTGTTTTTAAAAATGTTGATGGACTCGCTACATCACTTTGAAATAATGAACGGTAGCCATCTCCTATAAAGTTGTTACCATACCCAAACTGAACATTTAAAAACTTAGCTGGCGTATAAGATAAATAGGCCTCAGCTACTGGATAATCATAACCATCTTCCTTAAAACGTTTTCCTATACCACGACCAGGTATTATAGCTGGATCTGGACCAAAGGCTTTTAAACTCTCAGCATATTCGTTAAAATATTGTGCAAATCGTCCTTGACTTTCGTAAAAAGAGGTTGTAAAATTAAATTTCTTACCAAGTCCAGCTTGTATAAAAATACCACGTGTATTATTGTAAGTTGAGCCACCTTCAGAATCGTCACCAACTTGTAAATCAAAAATTGGGTCAATAGTAAACCAGTAATTTTTACTTTGAACTTGCACTAAATGCTCGTCCCACAATTTACGTCCACCCCAAGTTTGGGCGTTTTTTGCTAAGCTTTCTTTTTCTGCTTTAAAATCATAATATGGAGAAACATCGTCATACAAAAATGGTTTTGCTGCTGTATGTGCATTGGTACCTATTGCATTCATGTTTCTATCGAAACGCGCATAGTAAGTATGGGTAAACGGAATATTTAACTGACTACTATATTCGGCTTTATCGTAAGGTTTTAGTGAATTATTAATACTATCTATTTCGTTTGACACAACTGCATTTAGGTCTTTATCCTTAACCTCCTTTTTCTTTTCTTTTGTAACCTCATCTTTTAAATCCATTTCTGATGGACTTAATAAAGGAATATTAATCTTAGTAGAATATTGTACGTATGTTGGCTTACCATCATACATTGCGGGCGAGACTTTAGGCAGTGTATTAAAAACACGTTGTGTTTCAGTTTTTAGTTCTTCATATGCCGCATCTACAAAAATGATTTGAAATTGGCCTTCTTTATCCACTTCGAATAAAAGTTTGACTTCACCTTTATAATTTTCAGTTTTTAAATTTTCAGGGATTTTAAATTTTTCAAAAATGAAACTGTGTAACTGAAACCGAAAACACTCTTTTAAATCTTCAAAAGGTTTTGTTTCACATCCTGGGAAAACTGGTGATTTTTGGTAATTGATTTCGGTTTGAGAAAACCCTTTAAAACTGAATAAAAAAACAACTAAAACGAATATATATTTCATAGGTGTGATGCCGTAATTTACAATCGAAAGATACTATTTTTTTAATGGGACATAAAAAACAAAAACCGCTATTTTTCAATAACGGTTTACTGCTCGATTTATGATGGATGAAATTAATTTTCTACTTTAAACGTAATTGGTAAAGTGTACAAAACATTAACAGGTGTTGTTCCCATTTTACCTGGTTCCATTTTCGGGATTTTGTTTGCCACCTTTAAAGCTTCTTTTTCTAGTTTTGGATGTGGTGCTCTTGTTTGAATATCTGTAATGTTTCCTGCTTTATCTACTTTAAAGTTTACGTAGATTCGTTGTACTCCTGATAGACCATATTCGCTTGCTATACCTGAATTAAATTTACGCTTAACGAGTCGATTCATTTTTTCGTTAAGACATTTCTTGCGTTCTGAATTTAACTCATACTTTTCGCATCCTGGAAAGATTGGTACGAACTCGACATTTATGATATTAAAATCTTCAATTGGTTCTTCAATAGTTGTTAAAGCATCAGGATTAACAAGTTTGTCTGTAGTCAAAGGTTCATCTGGAGTAAGTATTTTTTCTTCAGCTTTATCGAAATCATTCTTTTCTTCGGTAAAAGTGTCTTTGAGTTCTTTACTAGGTGCTTTACTGATTTCCTTTTTAACTTCTGGTTTGTACTCTTTGACATCGACCATAGCAACTTCAATAACCTGATCTGTTGGCTTATCGTACTCGACTACAATTGTTTTACTCTCAAACTCCATTTCAAAAAGGGCAAATGTCCCTAGTAAACACAGGATTAACCCAATTTGAAAATAAAGTGTAGAGTTTTTTTGTAAATTAACCTCGTGCTTTTGAGATTTTCTCACTTCAATACCGCTCTGACCAGCGCTATTGATGTTTTGACTTTGTTTTTTCATAATATATGATAATTAAAATGTTAATATTATGTCAAAGTCACAAATAGCATACCAAAACAAAAATCCCGTCCAATTAATTTTGAACGGGATTTTTAATATTTAGAAATATGTTTCTTTAGTCTTGTACTTGGAAAAGTATTGGTAAAGAATAAGGTACAGTTACAGCCTTACCTCTTTGCTTACCTGGTTGCATTTTTGGTAACAACCCAATAACACGTTTTGCTTCTTTTTCTAATCCTGGATGTGGTGCTCTTGCTCCAACATTTACAATTCTACCAGTCTTATCAATTTTAAAGAATACACTAATACGTTGTCTACCTGATAAACCTAAATCACTTGCTAAATCAGTATTAAATTTTTTGTTTACAAATTTTGCAACTTTTTCAGACATACATTTTTTCTTAGCAGCGTTTCCTTTTTTTCTTTCACATCCAGGAAAAACAGGCACGTTTTCAATTACTGCAAATGGTACTTCAATATCCTCTTCTACCTCTTCTACTTCTACTTCCTCAACTTCAACGATTTCTGCATCTTGTTCAGTTTCTGTAGATTCGATTACAGTTTCTTCTACTTCTTCTTCATCCTCTACTACCTCAATTTCTACTGGAGCAACTGGCGGCGGTGGTGGCGGTGGTGGTGGTGTAACAATCTGTTCTGTGATTGGTACTTCCTCTTCTAGCTCATCGTCTAGATTAAGACCATCTAAAGCAATATCACTTTTATCATAACTCTTGTAGTTAATAGCTAAATTTGTAACTAATAACATTAATACTAAACCAACAGCGAAGAAAAGTGAGCTGTTACGACTGACGTCTGATTTTGGATTCTTTTTAGGTTCCATAATTTTTTGAATTGTAAGTTGCTAATTTAATTAAATATTCCTTAAAAAAACAAAGGATATTAAGATTTTAACTTAAGTTTTCTAACGTAATAAACCACAACAATTGTACCAACTAATACACCGATACAATTAGCAACCAAATCTAAGATGTCGTAATTACGCAATGGATTGATTGCTTCTTGAACTAATTCAAGAATAATTCCGAAGATGAGTGTCGCAATAAAACTATAAAGAATTGCATTTTTTGTATTGAATAATAAGGCGTAATAACCCCATAAAACTGAAAGCCCGAGATAGGCTACAAAATGTAAAATCTTATCCTGAAATTTGATATTTGTTTCTGGAAGAACTGCGTCTGCATCTCCCAAACTAAAATACAATAAAACTATTGTATAAGTAAGAGCAACAAAAAGACAGACTTTTCTGTTCTTAAGCACCAATAAGGGCTTTGTAATCATCCGCAGACATTAAACCATCTAATTGACTTTCATCAGAAAATTTAAGCTTAATCATCCAACCAGCACCATAAGGGTCTGAATTAACCAGTTCTGGTTCGTCCTCTAAGGTCTCGTTAAATTCTGTTATTTCACCACTTAGAGGTAAAAACAAGTCTGAAACTGTTTTGACAGCTTCAACCGTACCAAAAACTTCTTCTATATCTAATGTTTCGTCAAGAGTTTCGACTTCTACGTAAACGATATCTCCAAGTTCGCCTTGTGCAAAATCAGTAATACCAACTGTTGCTGTATCACCTTCAACTTTAACCCACTCGTGGTCTTTTGTATATTTTAACTCTGCTGGAATGTTCATGGTACTATTTTAGTTTTATTAGCTCAACAAATGTAATTTTTTAAACAATGATTTTCAAAATTAATTTCCGAAATTATATCTTAATGTAAAGCCTGATCTAATTGATGTTTGTGGAAATGATGTCGAAATCGCAAAATCTGAGAACGAATAATCAAAGAAGAAAATACCTGTTAGGTTTCTATTTAGCGCATACTCTGCATTAAGTTTCGCTCCCCAAATCGTCTGTCCTGCTGTAATTTGATTGTTTTCTAAATCTAAGTATCTAATAATAGTAAGGTTATCTCTAACGTTAGCATCTAGGGATAAGTTAAGGTCACTGTTAACATTACCTCCTCGGTTTCCTCCTAGTTTCTTGAAAAGTCTTACGTTTTTAATTCTATAACCTAATCCTAAAGTATACTCCTTACTTTGTTCTTCAGTCATTAGATTATTATCAAAACTCAATAATAGCAAACGACTTGTTCTAACCTCTGCAGTGACTTGTAAAGAGTTTTTCATTGTTGCCTCGATACGAATTAATGGACTAAATGATTCTTCAAGATTAATACTACTAAATAAAGTCTCGTTTTTAAAGTTTCCGCCTTGGTCTATTTCGCTAGGATTCTGAGGGTCAAAATCTAAATTTGTTCTAAACTGGTTAATACTGTAAGTCGAACGATAACCGTGTTGTAAAGAAAAACGTTTAAAGTTTTTTCTAAACCACGGCAACTTCATTAATCCTGTATATTTTAATTGCCAGTTAGGAATTGGTACATCTCTAAAAGCACCTAGACTTACTTTCTCTGGGTTTGACCCTTGATATGCCGATAAAAATGCTGGTAACAACACCTTTTGGTTATTCTTACCAAAACCTACAGGAAAACCTTCGGCATCTGTTGGAAAAGTTGAGTTACCATAGAAATCCCTAGCAAGCCTGTTTGCGACAACTAATCTGTTGGCTCTAAAAGCATCAAAAGCTGCAGAGTTGTCAGCATCACTTTTACCGAATGCCGTACCTATTAATGTCGTTGAGATATTAAAGTTTCCAAATGAATTTGGAGTCAATGGATTATAATCTAGTTCACCATCTCCATCTATATCTTCTACTATAAAGTTTTCAGCAAAATTTTCTTGATAATTTCTAGAACCGATTAAATCAATTTTCAAGTCTTTTAAAGGTTCCAAATTAGCTGTATAATCTAATCGTTTATCAGTGTTTGTAGTGTACTGCTGGTTAAACTCTGGAAAAAGTGTTAACCAACCATTACGCGCTACGGTTTGTCTAATATCTCTTTGGCTACCAAATGTAAAGCCTAATGTTGGCTTTACGGTACCTAAAAATCCTGGTGTATTAATATAGCCTGGTAAATAGGTACCATTATTTTCAGTATAATTAATTCCAACACGTTTTACCATTGTTATAATGTCTAAAAAGGCATTACCGATCTTTTTTCCAGTGCTTTTCTTTTTAGGTGAATTTTGGGCATTATTTGATCGACTACCATCCGGATTTCTTCTTGATGATGTGTTACGTCTCGTATTGCTTGCTTTTTTAATACCAAGTTCTTTGTACAACGATTCCATATTTAATGTTGTATTAAGAGTATGCGTATTAGAATTCTGAATTGAATTACCTAAGTTGAAATTTGTAAAAGTTCCATTCGGATTCTCGAACGGAAAATCTAAATTTAAATCAGAACCTTTTTGCCATCTAAAATCACTATTGTATGTATATGTCGATTGTAAGAAACTAAGAATAGGAATCTTGTTTAGTGGCAACTCATAGTTTACTAATATCTGTTGATTTTGAATATTGGGGTCACCTACATCAAAGAGACCATCCCAAATATCTAGTTCAGGATCTTGTCTCCCATTAATACGATCATCTATAAAATAGTTTCGTACAATATTGTTATTACTTGCTGTAAAATTAACACTCAAAGCATCTGTTAGATTATAATTTACAGCGTACTGAAAATCGAAAGTATAGTTACGTCTAAAAACTTCTTCTATACCAATATTGTTTCCTGCAAGTGCAACTTCTCTGAATTTTTGACTATTAAAATCTCTATTAATATCTGTATTGATTGAAAAGTTAGTAGGTAATAGATTTACATTAAAATCTTTTAAAATTTTCCAATATCTACCAGTAAAAAGAGAATCGTTCTTCTTGAAAGGCTCAATCTTCTTTGGATTAAAAGCGTAATTATAGTTAACACCTGCTCTAATATTTTGCTGAAGCGCTCTTTCAATTTCAAAATCTCGGCTTTCAATTTTATTATTAGAATAATTAAATGTTAAGTTTTCGACATCATAAAAACGCTTAGGTTTTTCGGTATTGGTGCGCTGCTTTTTTACACCTATAAAGTTTATACTACGACGTTTGGTGTACGTTTCCGACTGACGCTCTATTTGTTCGGCTTCTTCGGCAGTTGCAGCAGCCTCGACACGAGACTCTAATGTTAAATCATTATAAAATGCATCAAACTGTGGTGTAATTAACTCTTCACTATGTGTATAACTCAATGGTAAATTAATACCCCATTTGTTTGGTAATAATTGTCCTAACTTAACATTTGTTACTACATCAAATCCAATAACATCTTCACGACTTCTTTCGTTAGGGTTTTGCTCTAATCCACCGAAACCTATTGTACTTCTCTTTCCTGAAGCACTTACTGTTGCAAAATCTGCAAAGTTAGTATCCATTGACATTACAGCAGCCCAACCACCTTCATTTTCTAAATCAGACATACGAAGCTCATTAAACCAAACCTCTCCACAAACAGGTGTTCTGTTTAGTCCAGAGTGTTTAAGACCTACCATTAAAACTCTTACATTACCAAAATTAGGATTACCTTTTATAGCAACACGCTTATTTGCAATTCCTCCAGCTGGAAATTCTGCTACGGGTGCCGCACTTAATTGGTTATCAATAACGTCGTAATATGTTGGGTCTTGATTTGCTAATGTTTGCGCAGAAATACCTCTAGACTTTATTTCTTGAAGTAATTCTAAAGGAATATTAATTTCATTCTCTTCTGGCCAGATACGTCGTTCTAAAGATGTAGCTCCATTTGCAATTAAATCACTATTGATTAATGGAATTTCTACCTGATAAAAGTTGTCTGTAAAATCATTACCCAATCTAATAAACGCCACTAATTCGCCATCATCTAAGGCTTGATTTTCCTGGCCTTGGGCATGCAAGAACATACGTAATTTCTTGTATTGACGCATATCCAAGCTAATATTTTTAAATACACCTCTAGAGTCTGTGTCTTCTAAATCACAAGCTTCTAAAACCAAAGACTGCTCATTCTGGCGAATAACATTATTGTTATTATTTAATTCTTCACGTCTTACACCTGGTGGAATAACGTAATTTCCATCATTTTGTTGAATACCAATAATGGCCACATTAAATTCTGCGTTAGCACTATTGTTTAAGGTATTATTATCCAGATCTTGGGTAAAACGTCTCCAATCACTACGTACTAAATCTAAAGTCGCAAAACGCATTACCGTATTTTCTGTGAAATCAGTCAAATACAAACGTGCAAAACGTACAGAACGAATATCTGTAATACCGCCAACAGCTCTTGTTGGTTCTGAGATTGGTAATCTAAATTGATACCAAGTAACATCTCTTGTTGTTCCATTTGGTAAGGTTACAGGAGCTACCTTGACATCATTAATCTGTGGATTATTAGCATTTAATGTTGCTGGTGTAACATCTACTTCGTACTCGAAATAGCTGTTAATGGTATTCATGGTATTATCTCTGTTAATATCCTCAACATCGGGTTGTGTTGTATTACCTCTATTAGTTTGAGAAAATTCATCAGGTGTATTCCCTTCAAAACCATTATAATTTCTGTAACGTTCAAAAATATCACCATCTGTATTTAAGAAATATGTATAGTTATCCAAAGATGGATCAGGTCCAAAATCTAAAGCAGTGCCAGTTTGCTGAGACATAAAAGCAACAATATCTTGTTCCTCGACATCGTCATAACCATCATACCCAACATCTTGATTAACACGCTGCTCTCCTGTTGTCCCAAATGTATAAATCAGTGATTGATTTTGCGGAACTGCATATGGTGTTTGTAAGTTTATATTCTGTAAGAAATCAATATTTCCATCTTCTGGTAAACCATTTTCAAATTGTTTTTTACCATCTTTAAGGACATCTTCAGAAATATTACCAAGGTTAATTGTTAACTTTCCACCTTGACCTGTTGGATTATCTAAAAAGGGATCTTGTACCCAAAATTCTATGTATTCTACATTAGCTTGTTCAAAATCTGTGGATGTAATTTGTCTTGTAATACCTGCCCAACTATCATTAGGGTTAAGTGCTTGATTATTTGCTGCCGAAGGATCAAAATTATAAGGTCCACGATCTGTTGGATAATATACTAAATCTAACGTATTTACAACTGCCTGTTGTCCTTGGACTAAATCAATCTCAGGAAAAATTTCTCTAATAAAAACACGTCTTGTATACAAATCAGAAACATCCTCGTCTGTAATTCCGCTAGGGCGTTGAGTACCGTAAAAGATAGGGTCTATTGTGTACCAGTTTAAAAGTGCACGGTCAAAACCATTTTGAATTCCTAAAGCATCTTCATTTCCTTGAGAGTATACACGACCAAGATTTAAAGGTCTACTTGATAAATTCCACGCGAAAGGTGATAGTAAATCTATATTACCTTGTGTACCCTCAAAATCATCAATATATGCTGTAGCTTCTCCATCAAAATCAGTTCCTTTTGGTGCACCAGGTGCTAGATATGCAAACTCACCTCTGACTGAAAAGTTAGAAACTACATCAGTATCTATATTTGGTAACTTATTAACTAAACGTGTGAAAAATGGTACTTCGGTGGCGAAATTACCGTTTATACCAAAAATGGTATTATTGATTGGCTCGGAGTCAAAATTTGCTTTTTGTGTTATAGGACGTTCATTTAAGTTTAAAAGTGTTCCTCCTAACAAGAAATTCTCATTAAACTGATGCTCTACATTAATACCTGTAAAACGTCTTGTTTGTTGTCCGAATAATGCATTGTTTTCTACATCTACGCTGATTGGTGTATTTGATGCCTTAAGTGATTCATCTAGAATTTCCACACGACCTGCTGCGTAATTCACTGTATAATCAACACCTTCGACTAATAATTGTCCATTTGCAGTAACTCTTACAGAACCTCGAGCAGCATTAAAAGGAATTGGTATTCCACCATTTCCTCCACTACTTTTGAATCTTCCTTTTATTTGAAACTTATTCTTTTCTGAGTCGTCTAAAGCTTGTGTTTTAGTTGATTTATAAAGTAAATCATATACGTACTTTTCTTGATTTGGATTATACGTCGCATCATTATTATAATCTTCGGTCAAATCATTTGGGTCTGATAAAACATCGAACAAATACTCTCCAAAAGGCTGTACTTTTGTAAAGATGATTTTACCGTTTTGGACTAGTACAGTTTGACCATTTACAAAATCAAAAAAACCATCTCCGCCTTCTTGTGGGTCACCGTTAAAATTTAACCTATCTAAATGAAATAATCGAATAAGTGGGGTTTCTTCAATCTCAGTATCATCTGCAGTTACATTTGTATTGTTATCATATAATTGCGGAAAAGGAACTGTAACTCCATTGACTTCAGTCGGTGTAATATAATTTAAAGGTGAAGCTTCAGTATAAAATATATTTAATCTAAAGTCCTCTTGTGATAATTGAAAAGCACCGGTGTCGTAGATGTTTTTCATCATTAAATTCCAGATAGGTTCTTCGACTGCTGTTACTGCACTCTTTAGCATTTTAAGAACTAAGCTTTGATTATTTACAACTTGGTTTCCATTACCAGGATTTACAGTAACGTCAGTAGCATTTACACCATCATTTGCAAATTCACCTACTTGAAATACTTGTCCTCCAACAGTATATTGAAACGCAACAGCTAAAACTTCGTCATTTAACAAACGTTGATTCAAAGAAATGTATCCTAACTGAGTGTTTAACTGGTAATCTTGTCCTTGGATAAGTTTACGTGCACTTTCTAAAATACCATAATCAAAACCTTCGTTTACTGGGATATTGATACCACTTTGCACATTCGTAATATCTCTTACATTATCATTAAGTTCGGAATCAGGTCCACCGATATTAGTAGGGTCAAAATTATTGTTTGGGTTATCAGGAAACCCTTGTGGATTATTACCGGTTGAATTAAAATTAGTAAAACCTGGCGGCGGATTATCTAATCCAATGTCTTCAATTCTTACCTCACCCAAATCCTGCAGAGCAACAATATTACGTACATTCTGAGTTTGATTATTTCTGTTAGTTACCCAAACTTCAATACGAGTTACTTGTACTTGTGTGCTCAAATAAGGATACGTAAGCATAGCCCTATCATAATTCTGCTCAAAATATTGTGCCAAAAAGAAGTGACGGTTCTCATCGTAGTCTCTGGCAAAGAATTCAAATTCTTCCAATGTTCCACCGCCTTGAGCGGTTACTGAACGAGATTCTGATTGTTGTTCAGAGAACACAGCTGTAACTCTAGTTTTTCCAAACTGTAATTCCGTCTTAACCCCAAATAAACTTTGCGCACCAGTAATTAAAGTACTATTAAGTGGCATGTTGACATTACCAACCTCTATCTTTTGAATAATATCATCTTCCGTTGGGGTATATTCTAGCTTTACTAAATTCTGGAAATCAAAAGTTCGTTCTGTATCATATTGTGCATTAACCTGAAGTCTAGTACCGACTGTACCTGTTAAACTCATGCTTATACGCTGATCAAAATCGAATGTGAAATTACTTCGGTTGCGAGGTGTAAATGTTGGATTGTCCTGTTGTGAAAATAAAATTCCTAAATCGACATCTACAGAACCTTGAGGTATTACAGAAATCTTATCACCTCCAAAAATAGTTTCAAAAAATTCTGAATCGACATAAAAATCTGGAAGTAGATTTTTCTGTGCGTCTTCACTGCCTTCTTTTTGTCCAGAAGCAGCGTCTATTTTTTCTTTGTAATACGCATTAAGCTTTTCTCGTTGTACTAATTTCTGAAATTGTGCAGGAGTTAAAATCAAAGGATAATTTACATCGAATTCTCCGATTTTCTCGTTATAAACATACCTGTTTAAAAGCGGATCGTATGTATACTTAGATTGAATACTACCAATTTTTGGTAACTTAATGTCTCCAAATGTAAATGTAGTTTTTGTAGAATCTTGTGCAGCAGAGTTAGTTTGCGCTACAGAAATACCAAAACATAAAAAGCCTATGAGTAATAGGCCATATTTTAATTTGACTAAACTGAAGGAATTATTAGCGTTGGTTGTATTCAAAAGGGTTATAAATTTTTTAGGGCGTCTTTGATTAATGTTTCAACATTTGCATCTGGTTGTTGTGACAAAAGTTTTTCAATAACTTTTTCGGACTGTTTTTTGTTAAATCCTAAAACTTCTAATGCAGATAACGCTTCACTTTTGTTAGTATTGCTTTGACTTAAGGAAACTTCATCAATTCCATAAACCTTTAACACTTTATCTTTTAAATCAAGGATTACACGCTGAGCTGTTTTTGCACCAATTCCTTTTACAGACTGAATAGTTGCAACATCACCCGAAGCTATAGCCTCTTTTACTTGATCTGGGCTTAGAGAAGATAACATTGTACGTGCAGTACTTGCTCCAATACCACTTACAGAAAGTAATAGTCTGAATATTTCTCGCTCAGTTTTTGAGGAAAAACCAAACAAGGTATGGCTATCTTCTTTTACCTGAAGATGTGTATATAATTTGAGATGTTCTCTATCGGGAATTTGACCAAATGTGTGCAATGAAATATTAATCATATATCCCATTCCATTACAATCAATAACTACATCTGTTGGATTCTTCTCAACAAGCTTTCCCTCTATGTGTGTAATCATGTAGTTAAAAAAAAGTTAATGCCTCAAATGTAATAAAATTATTGAGACTTAATAGCCTCAAAAAAGAGGAAAACATTTACTTTTTTTGCTTGCGTTTTTCGCGCTCTTGAGCATCAATTACAGCGATAGCAGTCATATTTACAATTTCATCTACACTAGCATCTAACTGAAGTATATGCGCTGGCTTTCTTAAACCCATCATAATTGGTCCGATAGATTCTGCTTTATTTAGTTCTTTTAGTAGTTTATATGTGATGTTCGCAGACTCTAAATTTGGAAAAATAAGTGTATTTACTTTACGTCCAGCCAATTTTGAAAACGGAAAAATATCCTGAAGCATTTCAGAATTTAGAGCAAAATCGGTTTGCAACTCACCATCCACAATCATATCTGGATTTGTTCTGTGTAAATACTTGACAGCATCTCTCACTTTCTTAGTACGCTCATTATCTGAAGAGCCAAAGTTTGAATATGATATCATAGCCATCACAGGTTCTATACCAAACATTTTTGCAGCATTAGATGTCATTTGTGCAATTTTAGCTAAATCTTTTGCTGAAGGATCTATGTTAATAGCTGTATCACTTAAAAACATTGGTCCTCTTTGGGTCATCATAACGTTTGTTGTAGCAATACGAGACACACCTTTGCCCATACCAATAAGCTCTAACATCGGTTTTACAACACTTGGATAACTTCTTGAATAACCAGAAATTAATGCATCCGCATCACCTTCATTTACCATCATAGCTGCAAAGTAATTACGCTCACGCATAATCTTACCTGCTGAATATTTTGTAACTCCGTTACGCTCATGTCGTTTCCAATATGATTCGGCATACTTATTTTTACGTTCTAATTCCTCGTCTGATTTTGGATCTATAATCAAAACATCTGATTCATCAAACTCAATCTCTTCCATTAACTCCAAGATAGTATCTCTTCTTCCTAATAAGATAGGAATAGCAACGCCTTCTTCAAATACAATCTGAGCTGCTTTTAAAACATCTAATTGATCTGCCTCAGCAAATACAACTCGTTTAGGGTTTGTTCTTGCTCTATTTAATAATAAACGTACTAACTTATTATCCGAACCTAGGCGTTCTAATAAGCTTTCTTTATACTTTGCCCAGTCCTCGATTGGTTCTTTTGCTATACCGCTGTCCATAGCTGCTTTTGCGACAGCTGGTGGTACTTCGGCAATTAGTCTTGGGTCAAAAGGCTTTGGAATAATATAATCACGACCAAAAGTAAGACGTGTCTCACCGTAGGCGATATTTACTTGTTCGGGAACAGGCTCTTTTGCTAATTGAGATAAAGCCTTAACCGCTGCCATTTTCATGGCTTCATTAATTTTTGTAGCTCTAACATCTAAAGCACCTCTGAAAATAAATGGAAAGCCTAGAACATTATTTACTTGATTAGGATGATCACTACGACCAGTTGCCATGATAATATCATCTCTAGTATCTAATGCCAATTGGTAGCCAATCTCTGGGTTAGGGTTTGCCATTGCAAAAACAATCGGATTGTCCGTCATAGTTTTCAGCATGTCTGGCGTCACAATATCTGCCATAGACAATCCAACAAAAACGTCGGCATCTACCATGGCCTCATCCAAAGTATCTATTTTTCGGTGTGTTGCAAACTCTGCTTTTTGACTTGTGAGATTGTCTCGATCATTACGGATAACACCTTTACTATCTAGCATAACGATATTTTCGCGATTTGCTCCGAAAGCTTGGTATAATCGCGTACATGAAATTGCAGCAGCCCCAGCACCACTTACTACTATCTTAACTTCTTTAATATCTTTTTCAGCAAGCTCTAAAGCATTTAATAACGCTGCTGCAGAAATAATAGCTGTTCCATGTTGGTCGTCATGCATTACAGGAATATCTAATTCTTCCTTTAAGCGACGTTCGATTTCAAAAGCTTCAGGCGCTTTTATATCTTCTAAATTAATTCCACCAAAAGTTGGTGCAATATTTTTTACGGTCTCTATAAATTCATCTACATTCTCGGTATCGACCTCTATGTCAAAAACGTCAATATCTGCAAAAATCTTGAAAAGTAAACCTTTACCTTCCATGACTGGCTTAGAAGCCTCTGGACCAATATTTCCAAGTCCTAAAACTGCTGTACCATTAGAAATTACAGCAACTAAATTCCCTTTAGTTGTGTACTTATATACATTTTCTTTGTCTTTATCTATTTCTAAACATGGCTCAGCAACTCCCGGAGAATATGCCAATGCTAAATCTCGTTGGGTTGCATATTTTTTAGTAGGAACAACTTTGATTTTGCCAGGTGTTGGTTTTGCGTGGTATACTAATGCTTCTCTTCTTTTACTTTGCTTACTCATAATTTAAAAATAAATTAAGCTACAAAGATAAGCATTGAGATTTGTTAATAGTTAATCTTTCAAAAACTTAATATTACGTTGTAATCCTGAAAACTTTGTACGCTTTACAGCTGACTTTTTAAAGACTTTTCTGAACGTATCCTCTGTAATTTCCTCCCAATCTTTTTTGGTCATGGATAATAATTCTGGATTTGGGTTGAATAGAGGTTCGTTATGAGATTTACTAAAACGGTTCCAAGGACAAACATCTTGGCAAACATCACAGCCAAACATCCAATCGTCAAATTTACCTTTGAATTCTGTTGGTATATTTTCTTTTAGTTCTATGGTAAAATATGATATACACTTGCTTCCATCTACAACATAAGGTTCAGTTATTGCTTCGGTTGGACACGCGTCAATACATGCTGTACATGTCCCACAATGGTCGGTAACTGGAGAATCATATTCTAATTCTAAATCAATAATAAGCTCTGCAATGAAATAAAATGAGCCTGTTTTTTGACTTAGCAAATTACTGTGTTTTCCAATCCAACCCAATCCACTTTTGGCTGCCCAAGCTTTATCTAAAACTGGTGCCGAATCTACAAAAGCACGACCGTTTACCTCGCCAATTTGTTCTTGAATTATGTGTAGTAATTCTTTCAACTTATCTTTTATGACAAAATGATAATCGGTGCCATATGCGTATTTTGACAGCTTATAAGAATCGCTATTTTGAAATTCTAAAGGATAGTAGTTAAGCAATAAGGATACTACACTTTTAGAACCTTCGACTAACAATGTTGGGTCTAGACGTTTATCGAAATGGTTTTCCATGTAGCGCATATCGCCATGCATATTTTTGTTAAGCCATGCTTCTAACCTTGGTGCTTCATCTTCTAAAAATTCAGCTTTACTCATACCACAAGATAAAAAACCGAGGCGTTTGGCTTCGGTTTTAATGAGTTCTGTGTGTTTTATTTTGTTGTTAATCATTTTTGAGATTCTTCGCTACACTCTGAATAACCATATTAGAACAAACCTCCTTGTGTTGGTCCTTTAATTTTTCCTAGATGTTTGTAAGCTTGCTCAGTGACTTCACGTCCTCGAGGTGTACGCATTATAAACCCTTGTTGGATTAGAAATGGCTCGTACACTTCTTCGATAGTTTCTGAACTTTCACTAACTGCAGTTGCCAAAGTTGTGATACCAACTGGTCCACCTTTAAATTTCTCAATAATAGTAGTTAAGATTTTATTATCCATTTCATCCAGACCATGTGCATCGACATTTAGTGCTTCTAAAGCAAACTTTGATATTTTGATATCAATATTTCCATCACCTTTTATCTGAGCAAAATCTCTAACTCTACGTAATAATGCATTTGCAATACGTGGTGTCCCACGACTACGGCCTGCAATTTCAATAGCAGCTTCCATAGTTATAGGCATATTCAATATCTGAGCACTTCGCTGCACAATTGTTGTTAGTAATTCAGTATTGTAATACTGAAGTCTACTGCTTATACCAAAACGTGCACGCATTGGTGCTGTTAATAATCCCGAACGTGTAGTTGCTCCAACCAATGTAAATGGCGCCAAATTGATTTGAACTGTTCTAGCATTAGGACCAGACTCAATCATAATATCAATTTTATAATCCTCCATAGCTGAGTATAAGTACTCTTCTACTATGGGACTTAAACGATGAATTTCGTCAATAAAAAGTACATCTCGTTCATCAAGGTTGGTTAACAAACCTGCTAAATCTCCGGGTTTATCTAACACTGGACCTGATGTTACTTTAATCCCAACACTAAGTTCATTTGCTAAAATATGAGCCAATGTTGTTTTCCCTAAACCTGGTGGCCCATGAAATAACGTGTGATCTAAAGCTTCGTCTCTTAGGTTAGCTGCCTGAACAAAAATCTGAAGATTTTCCAAAACTTGATCTTGACCAGTAAAGTCATCAAATGAAAGTGGTCTCAATTTCTTTTCGACGTCCAGTTCTTCAGGTGAAAAATTTTCGTTTGTTGGGTCTAAGTTCTCGTTCATGAAATAATTTAGCTCAAATTATGAAGATACTAAAACAAGTTCAGTACAAGCAAATATAAAGAAAAAGCCTTTCTAAATTAGAAAGGCTTTATATATAAGTTGTAGGATGAATTTAATGCTGTAATTCTTCTTCTCCATCTTTCATTGGGACGTTTTGTGGGACAAAATCTTCATCATGACCTGGCTTACTGTAATCATAAGGCCAACGGTAAACATGAGGAATTGCTCCAGGCCAGTTACCGTGCATGTGCTCTACAGGCGCTGTCCATTCCAATGTATTAGATTTCCATGGGTTTTGTTCAGCTTTCTTTCCATAGAAAATACTAACTACAAAGTTGTATAAGAATACTAACTGAGCCACACCAGCTATTAATGCAAATATTGTAATTACACCTTGTGCATTTGTAGTATCATCAAACAATGGAAAGTTTGAATTTGTATAATAACGTCTTGGTAAACCGGCCATACCTATAAAATGCATAGGGAAAAATACACCGTAAGCACAAATTGCTGTTATCCAAAAATGTAAATAGCCTAGATTTTTGTTCATCATACGTCCAAACATTCTTGGGAACCAATGATATACACCTGCAAATACACCATACAATGCTGAAATACCCATTACTAAGTGGAAGTGAGCCACTACAAAATAAGTATCATGAACATTAATATCTAATGCAGAATCTCCTAAGATAATACCTGTTAAACCACCTGTTATAAATGTAGAAACTAAACCAATAGAAAACAGCATGGCTGGGTTCATTTGAAGATTCCCTTTCCAGAGTGTGGTTATATAATTAAATGCTTTTACAGCTGAAGGTATTGCAATTAATAATGTTGTAAATGTAAATACCGAACCTAAGAATGGATTCATACCGGAAATAAACATATGGTGACCCCAAACTATTGTTGATAGGAAAGCAATTGCTAGAATTGAAGCTACCATTGCTCGGTAACCAAAAATTGGTTTTCTTGAATTTGTAGCAATAATCTCAGATGTGATACCTAATGCTGGTAATAATACAATATATACTTCAGGGTGACCTAAGAACCAGAAAAGATGCTCGAATAAAACTGGAGAACCGCCTTGATAATGTAATACTTCACCTTGAATAAATATATCAGATAAGAAGAACGATGTTCCGAAACTTCTATCCATTATTAATAATAATGCAGCTGATAATAATACTGGGAATGAAACAACACCAATTATCGCTGTTACAAAAAATGCCCAAATCGTTAAAGGAAGACGTGTCATTGACATTCCTTTTGTTCTTAAGTTTATTACTGTAACCACATAGTTTAGCGAACCTAATAATGAAGATGCAATAAATATAGCCATAGATACTAACCATAATGTCATACCCATACCAGAGCCACCTTGTGCCATTGGTAAGGCTGATAATGGTGGATATATTGTCCATCCTGCTGCTGCTGGACCAGCTTCGACAAAAAATGATAAAATCATAATTACACAAGACAGGAAGAATAACCAATACGATATCATGTTAAGGAAACCTGATGCCATGTCGCGTGCTCCAATCTGTAGTGGAATTAATAGATTACTAAAAGTACCACTCAGTCCTGCTGTCAAAACAAAGAATACCATAATAGTACCATGTATTGTAACTAATGCTAAATAAATATCCGCATCCATTACGCCATCTGGCGCCCATTTACCCAATAATGCCTCAAAAATTACATTTGGTTGTTCTGGCCAAGCGATTTGCATACGTATCATTAGGGACATCATAATTCCTATAATACCCATAATAATTACTCCAGTAATCAAATACTGTTTAGCAATCATCTTATGATCTTGACTAAATATGTATTTAGTCACAAAAGTTTCTTTGTGGTGATGTACGTCGTGGTCGTCGTGAACGTGTGTTTCTGCTGTTGCTGACATAATCTCTTTTTCTTTTTTCTTAAAACAATTTTTTCTAATACTAGTCTAATAATGAATTTTCGAAAGTCTTTTGTTCTTTCATCCAAGCATCAAACTCTTCTTGTGTCTCAACTACTATCTTCATTTGCATGTTGTAGTGTGATTTTCCACAAATTTTATTACAAAGTAATAAGTAGTCAAACTGATATAATAAATCTTGTCCTGCTTCTTCAATTTCTGCTTTACGCTCTAAACGTAAGGCATTGATATTTTCAACTTTTTCTTGAATATCAGGATTTTGACGCATTTCTGCTGTGGTTACTGTTGGTGTAAAAGAAAATTGGGTTACCATACCTGGCACACAGTTCATCTGTGCTCTAAAGTGTGGCATATAAGCAGAGTGTAATACGTCTTGTGAACGCATTTTAAATAACACTGGTCTACCCTTAGGCAAGTGCAATTCTGTAACAACTACGTCATCTTGAGCATTAGGATCATCTTCATCGACACCTAATATATTAGCTTTATCTAAATCAATTAATCTTACGTTTGCTTTACCTAAAACGTTGTCTTCACCACCATATCTAGCTTTCCAGTTAAACTGTTGTGCATATAACTCTACAACCATTGGGTCATCACTTTCATCGACATTCATAATGTCATTCCAAGTAAATAGTCCATAAATAATTAAACCAGCTAAAACGATTACAGGAATAACAGTCCAAATAGCCTCAAGCGTATTGTTATCTGCATAAAATAATGCTTTTCGGCCTTTTTCTCCTTTGTATTTGTAGGCGAAGTAGTGTAATAAGAATTGTGTTATGGTTTGCACAATAAAGATAACCACCATAGAGATAATCATTAAACTATCAAGTCCTGGTCCATGCTCAGAAGCCGAATTAGATGTTAGCGGTAAATCACCTAAATACATAAAACTAGCAATCGTGATGGCATATATGAAGATTAGAAAAGCAATCATCATATAACCATTAAATCTATTGTCTTTATCGGTCGCTACTTGATTGTTTGAAGCACCAACTTGCGCTAAATCAAAAATCTTAACCATTTGCCACATGGCTACGGCTACAAATAGTACTATTATAAATATTAACAAAGTTGTCATTATCGTTTCAGTTCTAAATTTTTAATTAATAATGAAAGTTTTCACTTTCTTTTAAGAATGGGTTTCCTTTTGCCAATAATGGCGCTTTACTTAGTGCTGTAAACACAACAAATAAGAATATTCCAGCAAATAGGCATATTGCTCCAAGTTCTGGCGCTCCTATAAACCATCTTTCGCTTACCGTTGCAGGCATAATCATGTTGAATACATCTAAGTAGTGTCCACATAATATTACAACACCCGCCATAACTACAAACCAAGGTATGCGCTTGTAATCGCTATTCATTAATAGTAATAGTGGGAATAAGAAATTCATCGCTACCATACCAAAGAATGGCAATGTATAGTCTTCTATACGAGCTACGAAATATGTTACCTCTTCAGGGATATTAGAATACCAGATTAGCATGAACTGAGAGAACCATAGGTATGTCCAGAAAATACTAATTCCAAACATAAACTTAGCTAAATCATGTAAATGGCTATCATTAACAAACTCTAACAATCCTTTAGATTTTAAGTAAATAGTAATTAAAGCAATAACAGTAATACCACTTACAAACATACTTGCAAATACATACCATCCAAATAATGTCGAAAACCAGTGTGGATCCACTGACATAATCCAATCCCAAGACATCATAGATTCTGTATAGATATAAAATACTAAGAAACCTGCTGATATTCTGAAATTCTTTTTAAAGTTACTGTTACCATCAACACTGTCTTGTGCTAATGAAAACTTACGAGAGAAATAACGGTATGCAGACCAACCAGCTAAGAATATAATTCCTCTTGCAAAAAACCATCCTTTATTTAACCAGCTTTCTTTTGCTTGAATAATTTCATCATGTGCAACAACTTCTGGATCCATCCAAATAAAGATATGAGAATCGCCCAAAGCAGCTGCTAATAAAACTAAAATACCACCTGGTAAGACATAAGCTGTAATACCTTCCATAACTCTAAAAAGTACCGGAGACCATCCTGCTTGCGAAGCATATTGTATCGCGTAGAATGCTAACACACCTAAAGCTATCATAAAGAAAAAGAAAGCAGCTACATAAAGTGCAGCATAAGGTCTGTTATGTATTTGATGTAATGCGTGTTCTTCATGAGTCATCTCATGACTTTCCTCGGCATGTGCATCACCATCACCTTCTACAGAGGCTATGATATTTGAATTTCCTCCATCTTGATGTGCCTCTTCTCCGTGAGCTTCCTCACCGTGACCTTCACCATGATGACCATCATTCATGTACTCGGCAATATTATCTTCAGTTACCTGGTGTGCCGAATAAAAACCGTATCCAACACCTGCTAGTCCAACAATAAAAAGGATAAGTGCTGTTAATTTTAATCGATTTGAAATTTTATATTCCATTATATAATCTTTATCTAAATCTTATTTTTCTAATTCTGCCTTCAGTTTTTCAACATAAGCAACAACTTGCCAACGTTCTTCTTCATTCATAAAGTTTGCATATGAACCCATAGAATTTAATCCATAGTATATAACGTGGTAAATACTTCCTTCAGTTAATTCTCTTGCTGCATAACTTGGAACACCAAGAATTTTTTCTCGCTTCATTAAAATGCCTTGTCCTGCACCTTTATTACCGTGACATACACCACAATAAATTTCATATAACTCTTTTCCTCTTTCATAATCAACTGCAGAAGAATCTAATGGACTAGTCAAACCAGCTTTTGCTTCTTCATAACCTGCTGTAGAATCTTCAATTTCATATAAAGAATAACCTCTTGCGATTGTACCTTCTACAGGTAATTGTGCTTCGACACCATTTGCAAATGCATCTGACTCTTGATAGGCTTCATATCCTACAGACTCATACATATTTGGCATGTACTGATAGTTACGTCTCGTTTTTTTGTTACAAGACACTATGGTTACTAGCAATGCTAATGCTACTGTTATTTTTAAAGTCGTCTTCATATTAATGTGCGTCTTCGTCTTTATCTACAATATTAATCTCAACAGCACCTGTTTGCTTCAAAAGGTTTGTTAAGTCTGCTTCGTTATCATGGATAGCTATTTCCATAAGGAACATATCATCCGTTGTTCTTGGGTCTGGGTTTTCAGCTTTTTTGAAAGGCCACATTCTACTACGTAAATAAAATGTGATAACCATTAAGTGAGCTGCGAAAAATACCGTTAACTCAAACATGATAGGCACAAATGCCGGCATGTTTTCTAAATAACTAAAACTTGGCTTACCTCCGATATCTTGAGGCCAATCTTCAATCATTATGAAATTCATCATCACTGTTGCAACAGTAATACCAACACATCCATACAAGAATGCACATATTGCTAAACGTGTTGGAGCTAACCCCATTATTTTGTCTAGTCCGTGAACTGGAAATGGTGTGTATATTTCTTCGATATGATGCTTTTCTGCCTTAACTGATTTTACAGCTGACATTAAAACGTCATCGTCATTATAAATAGCATGAATTACTTTTGAAGCTGCTTCCATATCTATTATTTTAATAAGTTTTTAGCTTGTCCTGCCCAATCATCTCTCTCAGCTCTTCCTGGGAATGATTCTGTAATTGAATCTAACAAGTCGTATTCGTTTTTAGTCATCTTACTTACTTGTAAGAATGTGTAAATACCAATGCTATTTAACACTTCTTCCATTTTAGGACCAACACCACTAATTTTTTTCAAATCATCAGCAGTTTCTGTTGCTGGGTCAAATGTCCCAATGCTTCCTAATAGGTTGTTTACTTTTTCTGAATTATCAGTTGTAACAACTGGCGTCTCAGTTGATGACGTTAAAGTATCATTTGCAGTAGATGTTCTAGCATCTGCACCTGTACCAACTAAACTGTCACCACGTTCTCTAATTTTTTTGTAACGTTCACCTGAAGATTTCAGAATTGTTTTTACTTCGGCTTGTGCTATTACGGGGAATGTACGTGAATACAATAAGAATAGAACAAAGAAGAAACCTATAGTTCCTATAAATATTCCGATATCAACAAAGGTTGGAGAAAACATAGACCATGATGATGGTAAGTAATCTCTGTGTAATGATGTTACAATAATTACAAAACGCTCAAACCACATCCCTATATTTACTACAATCGAAATTGCAAATGAAAACATGATACTTGTACGTAATTTTTTGAACCACATAAATTGCGGAGAGAAAACATTACAAGACATCATTGCCCAATATGCCCAAGCATAAGGTCCAGTTGCCCTGTTTAAGAATGCATACTGCTCATACTCCACACCTGAGTACCAAGCGATGAATAACTCTGTAATATAAGCCACACCTACGATAGAACCTGTAAGCATGATTACGATATTCATTAATTCTATGTGTTGTACAGTAATATAATCTTCTAGACTACACACTTTACGCATGATAATAAGTAAAGTATTTACCATGGCGAAACCAGAGAAAATCGCACCTGCTACGAAGTAAGGTGGGAAAATCGTCGTGTGCCAACCTGGTATAACTGACGTTGCGAAATCAAAAGATACAATCGTGTGTACAGAAAGTACTAATGGAGTTGCTAAACCTGCAAGCACCAATGATACTTCTTCAAAACGTTGCCAATCTTTTGCGCGTCCCGACCAACCAAAACTTAATAAAGAATAAATTTTCTTTTGAAAAGGCTTCACAGCTCTATCTCTAATCATTGCAAAATCTGGCAATAAACCTGTCCACCAGAATACAAGCGATACAGACAAGTATGTAGAAATTGCAAATACATCCCAAAGTAAAGGTGAGTTAAAGTTTACCCATAACGAACCAAATTGGTTAGGGATTGGTAATACCCAATATGCCAACCATGGACGGCCCATGTGAATGATTGGGAACAAACCTGCTTGTACTACAGAGAAAATTGTCATGGCCTCCGCAGAACGGTTAATTGCCATTCTCCATTTTTGACGGAATAATAATAGTACCGCGGAAATTAATGTTCCTGCGTGACCGATACCTACCCACCAAACAAAGTTTGTAATATCCCAGGCCCAGTTTACAGTCTTATTCAGACCCCAAACACCGATACCTGTTGATACCGTATAAATAATACAACCTATTCCCCAAAGAAAAGCTACAAGAGCAATACTAAAAACAATCCACCAAGCGCGGTTTGCTTTTCCTTCGACAGGTCTAGCAACTTCGACAGTTACGTCGTGATAGGATTTTTCTCCTGTTACTAAAGGTCTTCTAATAGGTGCTTCGTAATGAGACGCCATAATTATATATTGATTTCTTTAATTAATTTAAGCTTTTGTATTTCTAACTTTCGTATGGTAAAATACGTTTGGTTTTGTTCCAACATATTCTAAAACATGATACATACGATCATCTTCATGTAATTGAGCGACTTTACTTTCCTTATCATTTACATCACCAAAAGTCATTGCACCATTTCCACAAGCTGCAGAACATGCAGTTTGGAACTCACCATCTTTAACTTCACGTCCATCACGTTTAGCATCCAAAATTGTTTTCTGTGTTTTTTGAATACAGAATGAACATTTTTCCATAACACCACGAGAACGAACTGTAACATCTGGATTTAATACCATACGTCCTAAATCGTCATTCATAAAGTAATCGAACTCATCATTTTGGTTGTATAAGAACCAGTTGAAACGACGCACTTTATAAGGACAGTTATTTGCACAGTAACGTGTACCTACACAACGGTTGTAAGCCATGTGGTTTTGACCTTGACGACCATGAGCTGTTGCAGCAACAGGACAAACAGTTTCACAAGGTGCATGATTACAATGCTGACACATCATTGGTTGGAATACAACTTGTGGATTATCACTTGGATTTTCCATTTCGCCAAACTCACTTAATGAGCTTCCTAAACCAGAAATGTTTTCTTTCTTTTCTAAATCTCCAGTGAAGGTATCTTCAGAAGAGTAGTATCTATCAATACGCAACCAGTGCATATCTCTACTACGTCTCATTTCTGACTTACCAACAACAGGAACATTATTTTCTGCATGACATGCAATAACACAAGCACCACAACCAGTACATGCATTTAAATCAATTGATAGATTAAAGTGATGTCCAATAGAACGATCAAACTCATCCCATAAATCTACATCTGGAGATGTAACAGGAGTTTCAACATGATTTAATGATACTTCAGGAATTGCATTCCAGTATTTTTTATCTTTTGTATTGAATACCTCTAAAGTTGTTTCTTTAATGATATCTCCACGTCCCATTAATGTATTGTGTAATTGTACACAAGCAAATTCATGTTCTCCAGCAACTTTAGAGATAGACACCTCTTGGTTTGCATTGAAGTTTTGATATAATGGGTAGGCGTTTACACCTGTTTGCATTTCTTCTTTAAGACCAGAAGTTCTACCATAACCTAATGATAAACCTACTGAACCTTTAGCTTGACCTGGCTGAATTAACACAGGTACATTTTTTACAGTCACACCATTTACAGTAACATCTACGATGCTTCCGTTAAGACCACCATTTGCAACGTTCTCGTTAATTAAATCTGCTGCATCTGCATCGGCTTGAGAAATTGTTAAATAGTTATCCCAAGACGTACGTGTAATTGGATCAGGGAACTCTTGTAACCAAGGGTTGTTAGCTTGTTGTCCATCACCTAAACCTGTTTTGGTATAAATAGCCAACTCCATTCCACTTGACTTTGCAGAAGCTGCTAACGCTCTAGCTGCATTACCGCTTGGTGTATCAGTTTGTTCAGCATCGTCTGTAGTCGACGTAGTTTCTTCAACTATTGAAGTAGTCGCTACATAAACACCATCATGTAAAGCTTGGTTATAAGAAGCACCGTTTAAGATACTTTCTTTCCAAGTTGCCTTGATATAGTCGTTATATGCTGTTGTGTTATCTGTCCATGTTAATAACACATCCTGAAATTGTTTTGTATCAAACAAAGGACGAATCGTTGGTTGCATTAATGCAAAATGTCCTGTTTTGATTTCAACATCTCCCCAAGATTCTAAATAGTGAGGTGCTGCTGCTATATAGTCACAGTTTAAAGATGTTTCATCTTGCTTCATACTAAAAGCAATTGATTTTGTTTTCTTTAAACCTTCAGCAAAATCAGCTGCGTTTGGTAACGTGTACATTGGATTGACACCAACCATTACTAAAGCACCAACTTTACCAGCTTTCATATCAGCAACTAATTGCATTACTGCTTTATCGTTACCTTGTTTTGTGTTTATTGTTGTTTTAGAGTCAAAAGCCTTGCTTGAAAGTGCTTCGTTAATCTCTAACACTACAGTCTGAGCATTTACATCCTGAATACCAGTCACAACAACACCGTTGCTTCCAGCCTTCTTTAATTCGTTAGCTGCAGCTTGTACTGCTTTGCTTATGTTTTCAGGTAAATCTACTGAAACAGAACCACCAACAACTAAACTATGTAATTTAGCCAAGGCCTTTTTCTGTTCACTAGGTTTCATTGGCACTCGCTTATCAGCGTTTGCACCTGTTAATGACATATTAGACTCAAATTGAATATGACGATTCATTTTTCCATTTTCAGGAATACGTTTCGCTGAATAAGCAGAATCAAATCCACCACCTTGCCAATCTCCTAAGAAATCTGCACCAACAGAAACAATAGTCATTGCTTTAGAAAAATCATAATTTGCTAAAGCACGTTTACCATACTTAGCTTGAAATGCGTCTAAAGCTGCAGATTCTGAAACTGCATCGTAAGATACGTGATGTACATTACCATACTTTTCAGAAAACTCACCAACTAATTTTGAAGTTGATGGACTAGCAAATGTTTGTGTCAAGAATACAATCTCCTTTTCACCAACTTCGCTAAATATCTTTTTTGTGTCAGCATTGAAAGTCTCCCATGATATGGCTTCCTCACCTTTCATTGGACCTTGCACACGTAAACTATCATATAAACCTAAAATCGAAGCGTTAACTCTAGCATTTGCGTGACCATTGGTCATTGCTAATTCGTTATTTTCAATTTTAATCGGTCTACCTTCTCTTGTTTTTACTAAAACACTAGCAAAATCGTGACCGTCTGCAATTGTAGTTGCATAGTAGTTTGCAACACCAGGAATAATCTCCTTTGGTTGTACTACATAAGGTATAGATTTTACAACTGGTCCTTCACAGGCTGCTAAAGATGCAGCTGCTGTACTAAAACCAACATATTTTAAGAAATCACGACGCGTAGTAGATGAAGATTCTAATGTTTCTTTATCTCCTAAAAACTCATCTGTAGGAATTGCTTCTACAAATTCGTTTTGTTGTAGCGTCTCAACAATAGGGCTGTTTTCGTTTAGCTCCTCAACACTTTTCCAGTATTTCTTGTTTGATGACATATAATTGTGAGTTACTTCTTAATTATTAATAATGACATTTACCACATTCTAATCCACCCATTTGCGCTGCAGTTAACTGCTCCACTCCATATTTCTTAGATAATTGCTCGTGGATTTTAGTGTAGTATGCGTTGTCTTTAACCTTTACGTTTGTTTCTCTGTGGCAATTGATACACCAACCCATAGTTAATGGTGAGTGTTGGTACATAATTTCCATATCTTCAACTGGACCATGACATGTCTGACATTCTAACCCTGCAACAGAAACGTGTTGCGAGTGATTAAAGTAAGCAAAGTCTGGTAAGTTATGTATGCGAATCCATTTTACAGGACTTGTTTCGCCAGTATATTTCTGATTTTCAGCATCCCATCCAACGGCATCATACAATTTTTGAATTTCTTTATTATAATCTTTCCCATATTCATTCATTCCTTGGGCATAAGTATCTTCAGAAACTTCTGATATATTTTTATGACAATTCATACAAACATTCAATGAAGGAATACCCGAATGCTTACTTACTCTTGCTGAAGAGTGGCAATATTTACAATCAATTTGATTGTCTCCTGCGTGAATTCTGTGAGAATAATGAATTGGCTGTACTGGCTCGTAACCTTGATCAATACCTACTTGCATTAAGTAACCATAAACAAAATAGCCACTTGCTAATAAAAATAGGATTGAAGTTACTAATACTAAAAACTGGTTTTGAGCAAAAGCTTTCCAAATCGGAGTTCTTTTTTTGCTTTCTGGTATTGCTACACCTTTAGCATCAGCAAAACGCTTTAATGTGCGATTTACTAAAACTAAAGCCATTGCTAATAATCCGAATAATAAAGCTAAAGCTCCAAGGATTATTGCATTTGATGTTGAATCACCGCCACCTGTATTTGGGTCGACATAGTTCGGACACCCAGGCTGAGGATTAGCTACACATGGGTCAATTTTTGGAACTTCAGCAGTGTAAGCTAATATATCTGAAATATCTTGGTCGCTAAAACCAGGGAATGCATTCATCGCCGTTTGGTTGTACTCATTCCAAATTTTGTTAGCGTAAGTATCTCCAGATTTAATTAATGCTGAGCTATTTCTTATCCACTTGTTTAACCATTCTCTATCTAAACCTTCGTCTTCATAAAGTCTTGCTTCAACATTACGTAAAGCTGGACCTGTCATCTTTTTATCAAGTTTATGACATGCCGCACATTGAGAATTAAATAAAGATTTTCCGTTTGCTGGGTCACCTTCTTGGGCCAAAACGGTAGTTGAAAACGTAAGTAATAATATAAAACCTAAACGAAGTATGCTTGAGGTTAGATTACGGTAGATAACGTGTTTCATATGTAATATTGAATTATCTTCTATTTTGGTATGATTTTTTCAGTAAATATGATAAAATCATGGTTCTAAAAAACTCTTGCAAAAATAAGGCATAAAGTCGATTTTAGAAATGTTACTGAACTCTTAATATATAATTTATAAGCGTTCTAAATAACAACAAACACCTTGATTACGTTAATAAAATATAACTTTGTATAATTAATAATTGATTATGAATAAATTGAATATAAAATGTCTGTGTTTTACTGCACTAATATGCTTTAGCTCTTTTATAAATGCGCAAGAAGGCACTGTAAATATTGAGCAATCAAAAGAGATTGACAAACTATTAGAATTTAAAAAAGACATTAAAACAGTTGAAACTTTTAGGATACAAGTATACAGCGGTAACAGCTCTTCAAGAGCAAGTAATGTAAAATCAGAGTTTATGCAAACCTATGGGCAATGGCCTGTTGAGATGATTTTTAATACACCAAACTACAAAATATGGGTTGGTAATTTTAGAGATAGATTAGAAGCTGACAGAGCTTTGTTACGCATCAAAAAAAACTACATGAATGCTTTTATTTTTCAACCTAAAAAAGATTAATTATTTTTTTAATTTAAGTTACAACGAAGAATCTTTTGAAATTTTACGATAATACTGTGTAAGATTCTTCACTTCGTTCTGAATGACAAAAACCATTCAAAAAACTAAAAGCCGAAATCAAAGTTATGATTCCGGCTTTTTATTATTGTATCAAAATTTTCTTTTTTATAACTGAATCTCTTATTTCTATTTTCAAAAAATATACGCCTTTTTTTAGTTGTGTAACATCAATACTATCTATATTGTCTTTAAAAAAAACACGCTTTCCTAAAACATTATAGAGTGATACAAGATACGATTCGTTATTTGTATTAGGCACTAAATAAAGCTTGTCTTTAACAGGGTTAGGATAGACTGAAAATTGATTTTGTAAACTAAAATCATCTATGCTTAATGAGTTTTGTACTGTTCCTGTTAATGAACTTATTGCACCACATTGTGATTGGGTTACGGTGGTTGCTTCTTCCCAAGTACCAAGTGTCAAATCTGGAGGATTAGGTTTTGATGCAGAGTCATTATAGTATAAAACATAGGCCGATGTAAAGCCATCATTACCATCATCTGCTTTAATCTCCCAGCGCATATTGGCATCACTCCATACCATTTGTAATTTACAAAATCCAATCCCACTACAATCTCTAGAACCTGTAGATGGATTAGAAACTGTTTGGAATATATTCCTTTCGTCAACCAAGTTAATCTGTTCGAATATATAATCTTGGTTATCTAGCAAGTTGTTACAAGCATTTAATGTTATCTGTTGCGCACCAACAAAAAGACCGAATACTAAAAATACAACTGTAATACATTGATTAAAAAATCTCATGACTTGTCTAATTTTGTGAAGGAAAAATACCGCTAACACAAATAACATATCTAACACCTAAATAAGGCTGTCTATTTGGTACTGATTGTCCACCACCTGTGTTAGCTATCATATTTGTATTCATGGTTGTAGCTGCACCAACAGATGCGTATTCAGGGTCTAAAGTTTTAGTTTGCGCTGGGTAATTGTTAGCAGGAGAAGAACTGTTTCCATCTGCTGCAACGGCTGTAACACTATGATTATGTGATGGTAATTGAGATACAGTTAAGGTATTTGTTTCATTACCTCCTTTTTGACCCAATACAACATTTGATAGCCCAGGTCCATTACCTATACCAACAGGCACTCTTCCTCTTAAATCAGGTAGTGCAAATGTTGTCTGTCCGTCTCCGCCATAAGTAGTTCCTAATAAAGAAAAAAGTGCTGTATTCTGTGCTATAGGAAGCAAACGTCCATCGCAGCTAAGCCAATCTCGTTGGTCAAAATTTACACCTGTAAGTTTTATATCTCCTAAATATGCCTCTTGCGCACTACAAAATGTAATAGCTCCAAAAATAAAAGCTAGTAAAAATAAATTTGTAATTTTTTTCATGACTAATAGATTTATTGATTTGAATATCATAAAATTAGTCATAAAAGACATAAAAAAAGCACTTATTAAAAAAATAAGTGCTTTGTCTACTTTTTGTCTACTTAAAAAGAAGTCTATTTTAAAGTCTTTTTTACTTCAACTTCTTGGAAAGATTCGATAACATCACCAATAGCTATATCATTATAACCTTTGATTTGCATACCACAATCGTATCCTTTTGACACTTCTTTTACATCGTCTTTGAAACGTCTTAATGCTTCTAATTCTCCTGTATGGACTACGACACCATCTCTAATAATCCTGATGCCAGAACTTCTAAGGATTTTACCATTCATTACCATACAACCTGCAATGTTTCCGATTTTAGAAACCTTGAAAATTTCTCTTATTTCTGCAGTACCAGTAATTTCCTCTTTAACTTCTGGAGATAACATACCTTCCATGGCGTCTTTAAGGTCATTAATGGCTGCGTAAATAATTGAATATGTGCGGATATCGATTTCTTCCTTATCAGCAATCATACGTGCATTACCAACTGGTCTTACATTAAACCCGACAATAATTGCATCTGATGCTGTTGCAAGCAATACATCACTTTCTGTAATTGCTCCAACACCTTTATGTATGATATTTACTTGAATTTCTTCAGTAGATAATTTCTGGAAAGAATCTGTTAATGCTTCAACAGAACCATCCACATCACCTTTAAGTATTATATTCAATTCCTGGAAATCACCAAGAGCTATACGTCTTCCAATTTCATCAAGTGTGATATGACGTTGTGTTCTAACAGACTGCTCACGTTGTAACTGTGTACGTTTCGTTGCAATTTGTTTTGCTTCACGCTCATCAGAAAATACATTGAACTTATCACCTGCTTGCGGTGCACCATCTAAACCTAAGATTGATACTGGCGTTGATGGACCTGCTGCTTCTACGTCATTTCCACGTTCATCTTGCATGGCTTTTACTTTACCAGAATTTTTTCCTGCTAATACGTAATCACCAACTCTTAATGTTCCTGCTTGTACTAATATTGTAGACACATATCCACGACCTTTGTCTAAGAATGCTTCTACGACAGTACCTTGCGCAGCCTTATTTGGGTTTGCTTTAAGCTCTAATAATTCAGCTTCAAGCAACACTTTTTCTAATAATTCTTTTACACCAGTTCCTACTTTTGCAGAAATATCATGTGACTGGATTTTTCCACCCCAATCTTCTACTAAAAGGTTCATTTGTGCTAATCCTTCTTTTACTTTTTCAGGATTTGCATCTGGCTTATCAATCTTGTTAATCGCAAATACAATTGGTACTCCTGCGGCCTGAGCGTGAGAAATAGCTTCTTTTGTTTGCGGCATAATGTCATCATCTGCTGCTGCAACAATAATTGCAATATCGGTAACTTGAGCTCCACGAGCACGCATGGCTGTAAAGGCTTCGTGACCAGGTGTATCTAAGAATGCAATCTTTTGACCATTTTCTAATTGAACACCATAAGCTCCAATGTGTTGTGTAATTCCTCCTGACTCACCAGCAATTACATTCTCTTTACGTATGTAATCTAATAGAGATGTTTTACCGTGATCAACGTGACCCATTACGGTTACAATTGGTGCACGTTCTACTAAATCTTCAGGTTTGTCTTCTACTTCTTCAATAGATTCTTCAATATCTGCAGTAACGAACTCTACAGAATATCCGAACTCTTCTGCAACGATAGTTAATGTTTCGGCATCTAAACGCTGATTCATAGTCACCATCATGCCGAGTGACATACATGCAGAGATGATTTGAGTTACACCAACATCCATCATTGTAGCAACTTCACTTACAGTAACAAATTCTGTTACTTTAAGAATTTTACTTTCTGCAGCTTCAATCTTCTGATCGATTTCTGTTTGCTCTCTACGCTGATCTCTTTTGTCTCTACGATACTTAGCACCTTTACCTTTATTGCTTTTTCCTTGAAGTTTCTCAAGAGTTTCGCGTACTTGTTTTTTTACATCTTCTTCAGAAGGCTCTTCTTTAACAACTTTTGGTCTGTTGTTTCCACCTCGTCCTCTAAAGTTTCCTCCTCTTCTATTATCGTTGTTTGACTTACCTGGATCACCTGGTTTACTAATTCTACGTCTTTTACGTTTGTTAGCATCGCCTCCAGCTTTTGGCTTGTCTTCTTTTTTCTTTTTAGGCTTGTTAAATTGCGTTAAGTCAATTTTCTTACCTGTAATATTAGGACCACTAAGCTTTTTGTACTGCGTCTTAATCTTTTCGTCTACTGGCTCAGAAGTAGATGTAGATTCTTCGGTAATATCTTTTTTAGCTTCAACTGTTTTTGGCTTTTCTTCCTTGACAGGTTTGTCTTCTTTTTTGGCTACTGGCTTATCAGTTTTTGCAGGTGCTTGTTTTTTAGGAGTAGCCTTTTTAGGAGCTTCTACCTTTACCTCTTCTTTCTTAGGTGTTTCTTCTTTTGGCGCTTCTTTCTTTGGCACTTCTGCTTTTGGCTTATCGCCATCCAAATCAATTTTACCAACTTGCTTAGGTCCAGAAATTTCAGCTTTAGCTTTAAGAACTGTTTCCTTTTCAGCGTCTTGCTTAGCCTTTTCTTCGAGCTCACGCTCACGCTTTTCTCTTAAGGCTTCTTTTTCTTTCAGCTTTGCTTCACTGACTTCTTGAGCCTTTTCGCGCTTAGTCGCATCAGTCTGAAATTCATCAGCCAATGTATCATAAACGTCTTGAGTAATTTTTGTATTAGGGCTTTTCTCTATCTCAATGCCTTTAGATTCTAAAAAATCTACAGCACGGTCGAGAGAAATATTCAATTCCCTAAGTACTTTATTAATTCTAATTTGAGCCATATATGCTTTTATATAATCCTAAATATATAGTTTACCAATTAATCTGCAAAAATTGGTGATTTTTAGTCTTCGAATTCTTCTTTTAAAATTCTAATAACTTCAGTAATTGTTTCTTCTTCTAAATCTGTACGCTTCACAAGGTCATTAACATCCTGCTCTAAAATACTTTTTGCAGTATCTAAACCAGCTTTGCTAAATTCTTTAATGATCCACTCTTCGATTTCATCAGAGAACTCACTTAATTCTACATCCTCTTCAGCGCCTTCTCTAAATACATCAATCTCATAACCCGTTAATTTACCAGCTAATCTAATATTATGACCTCCACGACCAATAGCTTTAGATACTTCTTCTGGTTTTAATAACACCTCGGCACGCATGTTCTCTTCGTCTAATTTTAGAGATGTTACTCTCGCCGGACTTAAAGCACGTGTTATAAATAATTGGATATTATTTGTGTAATTGATAACATCGATATTTTCATTTCCTAACTCGCGGACAATACCGTGAATACGAGAACCTTTCATACCAACACAAGCGCCGACAGGGTCAATTCTATCATCATAAGAATCAACAGCTACTTTTGCTTTTTCGCCAGGAATACGAACAACATTTTTAACAGTGATTAAACCATCAAAAACTTCAGGAATTTCTGATTCAAATAATTTTTCAAGGAACAATGGTGATGTTCTAGACATGATTATTGCAGGCTTTGTACCTTTAAGCTCTACACTTTCAATTACGCCTCTTACATTTTCTCCTTTACGGAAAAAGTCCGAAGGTATTTGTTTATCCTTAGGTAAAATAATTTCATTACCGTCGTCATCTAATAAAATGATGGCTCTGTGGCGAATATGATGTACCTCAGCAGAATAAATCTCACCTTCAAGCTCTTTAAATTGCTTGTAGATGTTTGTATTATCGTGCTCGTGAATTTTAGAAATTAAATTTTGTTTTAATGCTAAAATAGAGCGTCTTCCTAGTTGGTGAAGTTTTACTTCTTCAGCAACATCCTCTCCTACTTCGAAATCTGGTTCAATTTTTTGAGCTTCAGATAATTCAATCTCTTGATTTGGCTCTTCGACCTCACCATTTGCAACAACGATTCTATTTCTCCAAATCTCTAAATCTCCTTTATCAGGGTTTATGATAATATCAAAGTTATCGTCATCTCCATATTTCTTCTTCAATGCATTACGTAATACATCTTCTAGAATCGCCATTAGCGTAACTCTATCTATTAATTTATCATCTTTAAAATCTGAAAATGATTCAATTAACGCTAAATTTTCCATATTAACAGGACTTAAAATTTTATTTTAACTTTTGCTTCTTTAATATCGTTTAAAGCAATCGTTGCCTCTTTGGTAACGGTTACTTTTCCTTTTCCTACAGGCTTAAGCTCACGAGCTTTCCATGTTAACTGAATGGTATTCTCATCGGCTTCTACCAATTGACCTTCTGTGGTCTTATCATCGTTAGTCTTAACTTCTAAGTTACGACCAATGTTCTTTTTATATTGCCTAGGCATCGTTAAAGGTGATGCAGCACCTGCTGATAAAACTTCTAAAGAAAAGTCTTCTTCTTCTCTATCTAAATTATGCTCTATTGCTCTACTAATAAACATACAGTCTCCTACCAACACTCCATTATCTCCATCAATTACAACCTTGATAGCGTTATCGGCGCCCATAGTCATGCTTATCAAGAATAAATCTTGACGTTCATCTAATGCATTCTGCAATAATTGTTCTACTTTGTTTTTTAACATACAGCTATAAAAAGAGGGGACTTTTCGTCCCCTCATAATCTTCTTTTCTTTAAACAGTGGTGCAAATATACAATATATATCGAGTTTTGCAAGATGTTTATAGTCTAAAATTCTGAATTGACAACGGTTACAACCCTGTTTTATTCAGTTAAAGATGAAAAACAAAAAATCCTAACTCAAATTGAATTAGGATTTTAAAATTATGTTGGCCCACTAGGGATCGAACCTAGACTCTTTGGTACCAAAAACCAATGTGTTGCCAGTTACACCATAGGCCATCATCTCAAAATGAGGGTGCAAATTTATAACAAAGTTTTACTTGAACAAAAAAAATAAGAAAAATAATTCAAAATACTTAACGTTTGCTTAAAAGTATGATGCTATGTTGTATTTATTAGTAAATTCGCCAGCATCAAAAAGCCTTTGATTTATGACCAATTTTAACTTTAAAAAATGGAACACCATCCTGGGATGGTTTGTGTTTGCAGTAGCAGTAATCACCTACGCCTTAACCATCGAACCTACTGTTAGTTTCTGGGACGCAGGTGAATATATCCTAACTTCATCTAAGTTACAAGTTGGACATCCGCCAGGAGCACCTTTATTTCAAATGCTTGGGGCGTTTTTCTCTATGTTTGCTTTAGAACCTTCTCAGATAGGTGCTTTATTGAATATGATGAGTGCTGTATCTAGTGCTTTTACAATACTTTTTATGTTTTGGACTGTGACAATTTTATTACGCAAACTCGTAAAATATGATTTAGAAAAAGACATGGCGAGCAAAGGCATCGCTATACTTGGAAGTGCTTTAGTTGGTAGTCTAGCTTTTACATTCACCGATTCTTTTTGGTTTAACGCTGTAGAAACGGAAGTTTATGCTATGGCTACGCTTATCATGGCAATTATGTTTTATCTGGCTTTACGCTGGGAAGAAGACATGCATAAGCCTCGTGGTAATCGTTGGTTAATTTTAATTGCATTTGTTATTGGATTGTCTTTTGGAGTTCACTTTATGGGGTTATTGACTATTCCTGCAATTGGACTTATATATTACTTTAAAAATTACAAAACGATTACGATTCAGAATTTCATTTTAGCTAATGTTATTTCTGCAGCAATATTGTTATTTATCTTTAAATTATTATTACCAAATGCGCTTCGCTTCTTTGGCTGGATGGAAGTTTTTACAGTCAATTCTTTTGGTTTACCTTTTCACTCTGGTACCATAATCGCTGGTCTGTTAGTGATTTCTGCATTTTATTTTGGACTTAAATATACACGCCAAAAAGGATTTATACACGCTAATACTTTGGTATTAAGTTTACTTTTTATTTTCATTGGATTTTCATCATGGATGATGTTACCAATAAGAGCAAATGCACATGTAATTATCAATGAAAACGACCCATCTGATGCTCGTGAACTATTAGCATATTATAACCTAGAACAGTATCCTGAAACTCACTTATTTTATGGGCCACAGTTTACTGAACTATATTCTGGTGAAGATGAAGACAAACCTTTTGTAGACGACAAAAAGAACTACGAAAAAAACGAAGAAACTGGAAAATACGAAATCATTAACGATTGGGAAAACGCCAAACAAAATTACAATTCGGAGCATGCCTCTTTACTACCTAGAATGTGGAGTACTGAACATGCCGAAAACTATATGATGTTTACTGGTCTTATTGACTTTAAAGTAAAGCCGAGATTAGGTTCCGACATATATAAAAGTTACATCAATGGCGGTTATCCAGAAGAAGAAGCTAGTGCAAGAGCAAGCTATCAGATGCAGCAAATAAATCAGATGGTTAGCCAATTTAGGAAAGCCGTAGCTGATGGAAAAGTAGATTACGAAGACTACCATAACTTTTTAAAAGAAAATGCACAGTCTTGGTTTGATGTAGAAAAACCTTCATTTATTGATAACATGGCTTACATGATGCAATACCAATTCGGATACATGTATTGGCGTTATTTTATGTGGAATTTTACTGGACGTCAAAACGATATTCAGGGTAAGTATGATGATTTTAATGGTAATTGGATTTCTGGAATTGGTTTTGTTGACAGCCTACATTTAGGTATGAATCAGGATAATCTGCCAAGTGATGTCAAAAATAACAAGGGCCGAAACACTTATTATTTTTTACCATTAATCCTTGGATTGATTGGATTCTTCTTTTTATTTAGCGCTGACAAAAAACGTTTTTGGGTACTATTAGTATTCTTTTTACTAACAGGATTGGCAATTCAATTCTACACCAATATTAGACCTTTCGAGCCTCGTGAACGTGACTACTCAGTTGTTGGTTCTTTTTATGTATTTGCTATTTGGATTGGATTTGGTGTTTTTGCTTTGTATGATTTATTAACTAAACAAGCTAAAAAAAGCGCTATACCAATTGCGGCAATAACTTTAGGGTGTCTGATAGCTGTACCAGGTGTCTTAGCGGCAAATAATTGGGATGACCATGACCGTTCAGGCAAGTATACTGCTAACGCGATGGCAAGAAAATATTTAGAATCTTGTGCGCCAAATGCCATTCTATTTACAATTGGTGACAATGATTCCTTTCCGCTTTGGTATCTGCAAGAAATTGAAGGTGTACGTACAGATGTTCGTGTTGTGAACACAAGCTTATTCCAAACTGCTTGGTATATCGACCAAATGAAAAGAAAGGCATATACAAGTGACCCAATCCCTTCTCAATTAAGTCATAGACAATACCGAGACGGAACTCGCGATTACACTTTTTATCGAGAAATTAATGAGCGTATTGCAAAAGACACTTTGGATATAAAAACCTTTATGGATTTTGTTGGAGATGACAATCCAAAACAAAAACTTAAGTATTTGATTACATCTCAAGGTGAAGACCCAGAAAGGTATCCTTCATATTTTTTAAATTCTAATTACTATCCAACAAAAAATATTAGAGTTCCTGTTGATAAAGCTACTGTGCTTAAAAATGGAATTGTAAAACCAAAAGATGCCGATAAAATTGAACCTTATTTAGATGTTAGAATATCTGGAAGCGCTGTTTATAAAAACCGCTTGTTAATGCTAGATATAATTGCAAATAATAATTGGGAACGCCCAATTTATTTTAGTGGCGGTGCTTTTGCTGATGAAGATTACATCTGGATGAAAGATTACTTACAATTAGATGGCTTATGTTATAAATTGGTACCTATTAAAACACCTGTAGACAAAGCAAACCCTTTTGATATGGGGCGCGTTGACCCAGATTTAATATATGACCTAGTAAAGTCTTGGGATTGGGGCGGCAGTGGTGATGCTATTTATCATGATGTCGAAACTCGTAAAAACGGTATTACCTATCGCGGAAATATTGCTAGACTTATAGAACGCCTATTAGACGAAAAAGAATTGGACAAAGCTGAGGAAATGGCAGATTTAGCCATGGAAAAAATGCCAGTTGATGATTTTGGTTACTACACACTTTTAGAACCATACATATCAACCTATTTTGAAGTTGGTGCTGATGATAAAGCTAAAAAACTATATATGGATGTCGCTAAAAAATATCAAGAAAATCTTGTGTATTATAGTGGGCAAGACATAGGCACTCAAGCAGAAATTATTGATGAGATATTTACAGATATTCAAAAATATCGCTCGCTAGTCGATGCACTTGTTGCTTACGGAGATAGAGATTTTGCATTAGAACAAACTAAGGTTTTCAATGAATATTTAAGTCTTTTTGGCCCATTAATGGGAGATGAAGAATTATCTGAAGAACCTGAAGCTAATATTGATGACCTTCTACAAGATGGCGAAACTAATAGCGAAGATTTGGTGATACCTGCTGAAAAAGATAGCAGTAATTAAATTAAAAATGTCTGGTTGAGCACAATCGAAATCTATTGAACTTCAAAAATTTACAGATTTCGAACAGAGAACTTTATACGACTTTTACAATGAAACTCGTTCCTGCAAAAACCCCAGGATTTATAAAATCTTTATTCCCTAGTTTTATTTGGAATGTTGATACCCAAAAGCAGGAACTATACCTGACGTTTGATGATGGTCCAACTCCAGAAATTACACCTTGGGTTTTAGAACAACTAAAATTTTACAATGCAAAAGCTACTTTTTTTTGTATTGGTAGTAATATTAAAAAGTATCCTGAAATCTTTAAAGCAATCACAGATGAAGGTCATGCTGTAGGCAATCACACTTATAATCATCTAAAAGGCTGGAAGCATAAAACAAAAGCCTACTTGGAAGATGTTTCAAAGACAAAAACTTTAATAGACTCTAATCTTTTTCGTCCACCTTACGGTAAACTAAAAAATAAGCAAGCCAAGAGACTTCTACAACTGGGTTATAAGATTATAATGTGGGATGTGTTGTCCTTTGATTGGAAAGCTTCTATCTCTGAAGAAGAATGTTTTGAAAATATTGTCAATTCAGCTAAAAAAGGAAGTATTATTGTTATGCATGACAGTGTAAAAGCAAAACGAAATTTGAAAGCAGTTTTACCCAAGGTATTGAATTATTATAATGATAAAAGATATACCTTTAAATCAATTAACTAAACATACTCCTGAATAATACCAATAAGTGTATTGGCATCTTGTTCGCCACTGTGGCGCCATTTCATTTCGCCGTTTTTATAGATAATAAGTGTAGGTAAGCCTTTTACTCTTAAAGCTTCAGCAAGTTCTTGGTTTTTTTCTACATCAATTTTTATGACTTTGGCTTTATCGCCAAGCGCTGCAGCTACATCTCTAAGTACTGGATGCATTGCTGTAGATTGCTCGTTCAATTCTGTGAAGAAGTCAAGTAGCACAGGTTTGTCTACATCTATAAGCTCTCCAAATTTTGACATATCATTGCGGTTTTAGTCAAATATATACTTCAAACTTAAGCATTTTTTTTTACTATACTTTGAATAAGGTATTGTATTGCTTTCATTTTGATACAATTATAAATATACAAAATTGTTTAATGCAAAATTAGTATCTAAACATTTTGAGTTTTCTTACCTTTTTTGAGCTCAATAACCGTTATTTCTGGCCAGATACCAACACGACCAGGAAATGCTAAATAGCCAAAACCACGGTTGACATTTATATATTGTCCTAATTCTTCATAAATCCCAGCCCAACGCTTGTAACGCCATTTTACTGGACTCCATTTAAACCAGCCAGGAATTTCAATACCAAATTGCATACCATGTGTGTGACCGCTTAAGGTAAGATGGTAATGGTAATCATCATTGACAACCTCAGCGTCCCAATGGCTTGGATCATGACTCAGTAAAACTTTAAAATCATCCTTACTTACTGCCGATTTTGCTTTTTGTAAATCTCCAGCCTTTTTAAAACCTCCTTTTCCCCAATTCTCTACACCAACAATGGCGATGCGTTGCCCATCTTTTTCTATAAAACGATTTTCATTTAGTAATACATCGAAACCTATATCTTTTTGCAGTGACTTTAAATCCTCCAAATTTCTTGCTTTCTCTTCATCAGAATTCCATCTTACGTAATCACCGTAATCGTGATTCCCAAGGACAGAATACATACCGTCTTTTGCTTTGAGTTTATTAAATACTGGCACATATGGCTCTAATTCTGTGGCTTTATTATTTACAATATCTCCAGTGAACAAAATAACATCACTTTGCTGTTCGTTAATTAAATCTACAGCATATTTTACCTTTTCAATATTATCAAAACTTCCTGAATGGATATCGCTTATCTGCGTAAGCTTATAACCATCAAAAGCATCTGGTAAGTCTTCAAAATGAAGAACATATTTTAAGACTTTAAAATTGTACTTGCCCTTATACATGCCATAAAGAATAGATGTAAAAGGAATAGCGGCTAAACCAAGAGCAATTTGGCTAATAAACTTTCTGCGAGACGGAAAGTGTTTTACACCTTCTTCTCCTTCACTACCCTGCATAAAATAACTGTAAACACCTTGTGGTACTCTAAAAACATCCTCTCCAAACATAATGGCAATAAGAACCAATTTTGGGACTACCATTGCAATTAAAAATCCTACAGCATAAGCATTAGTGTGAGAAAAACCATCACTTCTACTAAATCCAAAAAACTGATAAATAAAATTACCTAATACAGCAATTGTAAAAATCCAATACAATGCAAACCACCAATTACTTTTAGTTATAGTACGTAACGATTGAAACGCATAATAATCTGCAATCGCAACGACAAGAATAAATATAAACCAACGAATCATCTATGAAGTTTAAAAATTCAAAGTTACAAAGACACTAACCGACTTATCTTACAAAAGTGTTAAAGGTTTTAAGCTCCAAGTCATCAAGTGATTTAGCATCTGTTTTAAAATGAATGGCATACGTCTTATTTGGAAGCATGTCAAAAAAGTTATCTGAGAAATGTCCTTTCGTTTTCGAATAGAGAAATACATCTTTCTGAAAGGTTTCGCTTTGCAATTCAATAGTAAATCCATCATCAGATTTTATAATTCGTTGATGTATTTCTGCTTGATATAATTTTAAATCTTTTGGTTTTACAAAAAAATCAATCGCTATTTTACCATTGAATTTAGTAGCTAAATAGACTTCGTCTTTATTGAACTCTAAACCATCGAAATTTATTCGATATTTTTTGTCTTTTGAAAACGGACTAACTTTAATATTTTTACCAATACTCCAAATAGAGTCGTTATTAAAGGTTCTTATTTCTACTTTCAAATAACCCTCTTCTATTTGAAAACTGTCATTTATGAGGAAAGTTTCAATGATATCTCCTTTGATAGTATTTGAAATCAAAACATCCTCAAAACTTTGCTTTGCCTTGTAGTGTAACGCCTTCCAGTTACCCATAAAGTCAATACTACTCCATGAAACAGCTGGCCAACAGTCGTTGAGTTGCCAATACAAAGTTCCCATATTATAAGGTTTAGCGCGACGCTGCGCTTCAATGCCTTTTGTTATGCCGTAAGCTTGCAAAAGCTGACTCATATAAACATAATCTTCAGCATTAGTTGGCACAGGAAAATCGCGTTTCATGTAGTCATCTATCAACTCAAATCCTCTAATATGTTTTTGATGATTTTTAAACCCTTCAGAAGAAATATCTATACTATCACTTTGATTGATATATCTAATAGCTTCATAACTCGGAAACGACTGAAAGCCAAACTCACTCATAAAACGTGGTACATTTTCTTCGAGATGCTCAAACGGATAAGAGTCATGCCAAATCCACCAATCGTGAGCATCGCCTTCGATTTTATATTTAGGATTTCCACGTCCATATTTTGGTGAACTTTCCCAATAGTCAGTATCTGGTAATTTTGAAACTGTATTTGGCAAAATAGAATCAAAAACCTTTAGGTAATTATTCCAAATCTCTTCTTTTTCTTCTTCACTTCTATTCGCCTGCCAACCCCAACGATGCCAACCTTCAGAATTTTCATTATTTCCACACCAAAGTGCAATTGAAGCGTGATTTCGTAGTCGCTTTACATTATCTTCAGCTTCTTGTTTTAGATTTTCTAAAAAGTCATCATCGCCAGGATACATGGCACAAGCAAACATAAAATCTTGCCAAACTAAGATGCCTTTTTCATCACATAAATCATAAAACATATCATTCTCATAAATACCGCCACCCCAAACTCTGAGCATGTTCATGTTTGCATCAACCACGTCATCTAATAGTTTCTCATAATGCGTGTTCGTCACTTTATCTTGAAAGCTATTTTGAGGAATATAATTTGCGCCTTTTGCATAAACTGGTTTACCATTAACCTTAAAATAAAAGCTTTCACCAATACTATCTTTTTCGGTAACCAATTCAATATCTCGGATGCCGTATTTAGTTGAAACGCTATCTAGTATTTTTTTACCATCTTTAACGACCACTTTAATGTCATATAAATAAGGTTCGCCTAGGTTATGTGGCCACCAGAGTTTTGGGTTTTTGATTTGAAACGAGACAACACCTATCATGTCGGAAGGCAATTTCTTATGTAATTGAATAAGTGTATCATTTACATAAACTTCGTAAGAATATTCAGTTGAAGGATAGTCTTCAAGTAAAATATTGAAATCGGCTTTAGAATCGGTTAGTTGTCGGAGCTTTATTTGAGTGTTTTCTTTTCTAAGATGAATATCATTCCAACCAACCAGCTTAATCGGTCGCCAAATACCACTTGTATTTAGTTTTGGTCCCCAATCCCAACCGTATTGAAATTGTGCTTTTCGGGTAAAAATACGGTCACCTTCTGGTAACTCATAAGGCAGTTTTGCTTTCTCAATAGCTTCTTGTTTTGATGTCGATTCGAAAACTATTCGTAACTCATTCTCAGGTTTTAAAAGTGGTTTTACAATTAAATCAAATTCTCGAAATGCGTTGTTGGTTTTTAAAATTAGACTATCATTCAAATACACTGAAGCATAAGCATCTAAGCCTTCAAAATTGAGTTCTAAATTCTTCTTCTCTAATGTTTCTTCTTTGACTGAAAATGTAGTCTTGTATTCCCAATCTTCTTGTGATACCCACTGTACTTTTTCTTCGTTATCGTTAATAAATGGGTCTTCAATAAGTTTGTTTTCTAATAAGTCTGAAAACACATTTCCAGGAACGATTGCCGACTTCCAAACGGTATCATTTACTTTTTTGAATTCCCAGTTTTGGTTTAATTCAATAGTAACCGGAACATCGTATTTTGGTTGGCAACTGAAAGCAAATAAAATTAAAAACAGATAGCTATATCTCATTAAGTATGTCCTTTATTTTTTGAATGTCCGAAACTGTTTGCGTCATCCCAAAAATAGAATGCTCTTGTTCAATTTTTTTAGAAACAGAAGCATGAATTTCCTTCAAACCAGCAGCTTTAAATTTTAAAGTATTTTTAGGTGAAATGCCTCCACCGGATAAAATGATAATTCTGTCGTTAGCAATTTCATGTAACTCTTTTATTAAACCCAAGCCTTCTTCTGCTGATGATTTTTGTCCAGAAGTTAATACACGTTCAACGCCCAGATTAATTAATTGCTCCAATGCTTCTTCTGGATTAATAACCTCATCAAAAGCACGATGAAACGTAAATGCTAATGGTTTTGAAAGCTCTACTAATTCTTTTGTTCGTTTTATATCTATAGTTTTATCAAGATTTAATACTCCAGAAACTATGCCCTCGCAACCTAAATCTTTACATAGTTGAATGTCTTTTTTCATGATTTCAAACTCCGCATCAGAATACACAAAGTTTCCGCTTCGAGGTCTAATTAAAACAAAAACTTGGATGTCTAAATTTTCAACCACTTGTTTCAATAAACCATAAGATGGTGTGATGCCACCAACTGATAATTCTTGACATAATTCAATACGGTGTACACCTGCGTCTTGGGCATTTTTTGCAGATTGATAAGAATTGGCGCAGACTTCTAAGAGCATATTAGTTAACTATAATTTCATCAATAAAGGTCCAAGCATTATTGCCAGTCCCTTGTTTTCCTGATGGGATTTTGCCGTAGTTTTTGACTACTATTTCTATTTGACTAACTATAGTAGGTTCCATTTTATAAGAATGGTTAACTAATATATCTCCCTTATTTTTAATAAGGTTAATGTCATGAATTGTTCTTCCGTCTTCTTGAAGTTTGAAACTAAAACCTATTTCCTCTGGTGCATAAATCCATTGCCCATTTCCGTTATGAAATCGAGTGGAGATTGAGTTAATCTCTTTAGGTGTTTGAAAGTCTATCGTTATAATTATATCCTCGCCCCAAAACCCTAACCACTCTTTATCACCATAGCGCGTATCACTTCCATTAATGCCATTTATTAAACCTTGTGCACCACTACCCGAATAGGCTTTATGAGACGCTTTATCTATGGAGATTTTTGCACCAACAGCTTTATGAAAATTAATGTTTTGAGTAAAAGTTTTTCCGAGTTGTTCTTCTGAATTAAAAACTGCTGCCTTTATAGTTGCATTTTCAGTGATTGGTATTTTAGAAGTATAAGTTTCTGAATTTAAATCAGGCTTACTTCCATCTAATGTATATCGAATGTCTTTTCCTTCTGTAAGCGTTTCTAATTTGTAATATGACTTGTTATTAACTGAAATCATCTCACCTTCTATTTCGTATAAATGGTTCGCATAATTGATATCCAAAACGTCTAGTCGTTTATTGAAATTCTCAACTCTAGAAACAAAATTCTCATAATCTTTATGTTCCTGATTTGTCCACACCACTTCACTCATTGCTAGAATTCTAGGAAATGCCATATACTCTACTTGCTCAGATGTTGGCATATATTCTGTCCAAATATTTCCTTGTGCCCCTAAAACATATTTGGCTTCGCCTGTCGTTAATTCTTCAGGAATTGGATTAAAACTATACACCTTTTCAAGCGGAAGATAGCCGCCAATTGCTGTGGGTTCGTCTTCATTATCAGATTGGTAATAATCAAAATAGCAATGAGAAGTTGGCGTCATCACTACATTATGCCCTGACTTTGCTGCCTCAACGGCACCATTTGTTCCTCGCCATGACATCACTGTTGCATTTGGTGCTAAACCACCTTCTAGAATTTCGTCCCAACCGATAATCTGTTTCCCTTTAGAATTCAAATATTTTTCCATTCGGGTAATAAAATAATTCTGAAGTTCATGCTCATCCTTAAGATCTTCTGATTTTATTTTAGCTTGGCAAGCTTCGCATGTTTTCCATCTTGTTTTTGGTGCTTCATCGCCACCGATATGAATATACTCACTAGGAAAAAGTGCTATTACCTCATCCAAAACATCCTCGAGAAAATCGAAGGTTTGCTCTTTGGTGCAATACACCTCTTCAAAAACACCCCATTTTGTTGCAACTTCAACTTGTTCACCTGTACATCCCAATTCTGGATATGCTGCGATTGCTGCTTGACTATGGCCTGGCATTTCAATTTCTGGAATAACCGTAACAAAACGCTCTTGTGCATAAGCTACAATCTCTTTCACTTGGTCTTGGGTGTAATAACCACCATATTTTTTACCATCAAACTGGTGTGGTTGGTCACTATAATGACCAATCAGTGTTTCTTTTCTGTAAGCGGCAATTTCTTGTAGCTTTGGGTATTTTTTAATTTCAATACGCCAACCTTGGTCTTCGGTTAGGTGCCAGTGAAACGTATTCATTTTCAGTATTGCTAGCGCATCTATATATTTTTTTATAAATGCTACAGGATACATATGCCTGCCGACATCTAGGTGCATTCCCCGATATTTAAATCGTGGTTCATCTTCAATTTGTAGACTTTGAATTTTGATGCCTTTAGACTCCAAACTGCCATTAAGAAATTCTGCTGGTAATAATTGAATTAAGGATTGTACTGCATAAAAAGCACCTTTTGATGAGTTCGATTTTATTAAAATTTCTTTTGAATTAATATCTAATATATAGGCTTCAGGATTTTTAATGCTTTGGTCAAATTCAAATTTTATGGCATTAGATTTACCTGTATTCGCACCAAAAACAGGAGTGACTAATGATTTCCAATAGGACACAGCTGTTTCCAATTCAGAATCATAAACAAGGTCTGTGTCTGAACTTAAATAAAAATCACCTTCTGTAATATTTAAATTATTAGGAGTAGGAATTATTTGAGGTTGAATAACGATTTGCTCATTCTCTTGACAAGCAAAACAAATAAAAACCAAAAATAAAATGATGTACTTTTTCTTGAAATTCATTTTAGTATCTTAGGTGCATTAAAATTAGTAATCTTTTGATGAATCCTAAATTTATTTCTGCTTTCCTTGGCGTATTCCTTTTATTTGGATGCCAAGATGAAAATCCCAATCCAACTGCAAAAAAAGACCAACCGCTTATAAACTACGTGAATACGTTTATTGGTACTGGTGGTCATGGCCACACATATCCCGGAGCATCGGCGCCTTTTGGTATGATGCAATTAGGGCCAGACACAAGACTCGAAGGTTGGGATGGTTGTTCTGGTTACCACTACTCTGATGAATATATTTATGGATTTTCGCACACACATTTAAGCGGAACAGGAATTAGTGATTATGGTGATGTACTTTTAATGCCAACAAATCAACAAATTTTTAATAATGGTGCTGATGGTAAGCCAGGTTATCGTGCCCATTTTTCGCATGATAATGAATCTGCCGAACCTGGATATTATAAAGTACACTTAGATTCTACAAATATTGATGTTGATCTGACCGTTTCTAAACGAAGTGGTATACATAAATATCAATTCCCATCTGCTGATAATCAGTATGTAATTTTAGATTTGGTTCATAGAGATAAGGTTTTAGATGCTAAAATCAAAAAAATATCAGATACTGAAATTGTAGGTTTTAGACATTCTGAAGCTTGGGCAAAAGACCAACGCTTATTCTTCGCGATTAAAACATCTCACCCATTTACGGATGTTTTACAATCGCCAGAAAAAACCGGAATGCCTGGTGGTCGACGTAGCGCTTTAAAATTCAACAACCCAAATAATGACCCTATTTATATAAAAGTTGGTATTTCTTCAGTAGATATTGAAGGGGCACGACAAAATTTAGAAGCGGAGATTTCGAATAAAGATTTTGAATCTATAAAGAGTGAAGTTCAAGATTACTGGGAGAAGCAACTCTCCAAAATTGTAATTGAGTCTAATGCTTCAACTGATGATGTTTTAAATGGAGTTGACAGAATAAATGATCAAGATTTAGAGAACAAGGTCAATTTTTATTCAGCATTATATCATACCATGTTAGCACCAAATCGCTATCAAGATGTAGACGGAAGATATAGAGGCATGGATTTAGAAATCCATAATGCAGAATTTGATTACTACTCAGTTTTTTCTCTTTGGGACACTTACAGAGCAGCACATCCACTTTATACGATTATTGAGCAAGAAAAAACTAATGATTTTATAAATACATTTTTAGCTAAATATGACGAAGGTGGTATTATGCCAATGTGGGATTTAGCTGGTAATTACACCGATTGCATGATTGGTTATCATGCGGTCCCAGTTATAGCTGATGCCTATTTAAAAGGTATTAGAGATTATGATACAGAAAAAGCCTTTGAAGCTATGAAGCATTCTGCTACTCGCGATAAATTTGGGTTGGAAGCCTATAAAAAATATGGCTTTATACCAGTTGATGAAGAAAGTGAATCTGTATCAAAAACTTTGGAATATGCCTATGACGATTGGACCATTGCACAAATGGCAAAAGACATGGGAAAAACTGAAGATTATAAAAATTACATTGAACGTGCTCAGTACTACAAAAATGTATTTGATCCAGAAAGCAAATTTATGCGTGGTCGATTTAGAAATACTTGGTTTGCGCCATTTGACCCGTATGAAGTTAACTTTAATTATACAGAAGCTAATTCTTGGCAATACAGTTTTTATGTACCGCAAGACATTTCTGGATTTATAGAATTGTTGGGCGGAAAAGACCAGCTAGAAAAACAACTGGACGAATTATTTACAGCTAAAACTGAAACATCGGGGCGCAATCAGTCTGATATCACAGGCTTAATTGGTCAGTATGCACATGGTAACGAACCTAGTCATCATATGGCTTACTTGTATAATTTTGTGAACAAACCGCACAAAACACAAGAGCGTGTATACCAAATTTTGACGGAATTATATAATAATGACCCCGATGGCGTTTCAGGTAATGAAGATTGTGGGCAAATGAGTGCTTGGTATGTTTTAAGCTCTATGGGCTTTTATTCGGTTACACCAGGAAGTAATCAATATATTATTGGAACACCTCTTTTTGATAAAGCAACAATAAATTTAGAAAATGGTAAACAGTTTACGGTTATTGCTAATAACAGAAGTGAAACCAATATTTACATTGAAAGTGCAAATCTCAATGGTAATCCGTTAGAGAAAACATTTATTAATCATTCAGATATAATTGAAGGTGGAACTTTAGAATTCACAATGACCGATAATCCTGCTGTTTGGGGTTCAAGAGAAGGTCAAGAACCAAAGACTGAAATTAAAGACCATATCATTTTACCTTCACCATATATTGAAAAAGGTGACATTACATTTAGAGGCAGTACTGAAGTCGTTTTAAATACTTCTGAAAGCGATGCGACAATCTTTTATGCATTAAACGAAAATGAGTTTCAATCTTATAACAAACCGTTTACAATTACAGAAGATACTAAAGTTAAATTGTATTCTGAAAAGGGAAATTTAAAAAGTCCTGTTTTAGAAACACCTTTCTATAAGATTGACCCAAATCTAAGTATCAAGCTAGAATCTAAATTTGCCAATCAATATTCAGCAGGTGGCAATGATGCTTTAATAGATGGCATCAGAAGCACCAAAAATTACAGAACTGGTAGTTGGCAAGGTTATCATAATCAAGATTTGGTAGCAATTGTAGATTTGGGTTCTGAAAAACCGATTAGTTCCATTACATCAAACTATTTACGTGACCAAGGTGCGTGGATTTTTCATCCAACTGAAGTAGAATATTTAGTATCAAAAGATGGTGTAAATTTTATATCCATTGGAAAAAAGAGACTAGACACAAAACAAAAGAATTATAATATCGCTGTAAAAACTGTGGAAATGAGTCTCGTTACAGAAGAAATTAATACGAGATTTAAAAAATCACAACCAAAGTCATATAGGTACATAAAGGTTATCGCAAAAAAATTAGGTGATTTACCTGAATGGCACATCGGACATCCGATGGATGGAAAAAGCTGGATTTTTGTAGATGAAATTTCCGTAAAATAAAAAACACTAACTAATTAATATAATAATGAGCAATCAGCAAACCAACAAATCTGCACTTACAACCTTAGTCACTGTATTCTTTTTCTGGGGTTTTATTGCGGCTTCTAACGGCGTATTTATTCCCTTTTGTAAAACTTATTTTAATATCGACCAATTTCAATCTCAGCTGGTAGATTTTGCATTTTATGGAGCGTATTATATTGGGGCTTTGTTACTATTTGTTATTTCTAGTTCTATTAAAAAAGATATCGTTAATTCTTGGGGTTACAAAAAAGTGATAGTCTATGGTTTATTATTATCTGCAATAGGCGCATTTGTCATGTATCCTTCAACGGCAGGTGCAGAACAAGGTCAAACAGCAGTATTCTATTTTGTATTAATAGCATTGTTTATAGTTGGTCTAGGCTTCTCTTTACAACAAACAGGCGCAAACCCTTTTGCCATTGCACTCGGTGCACCAGAAACGGGTTCTCATCGTCTAAATCTTGCTGGTGGTATAAATTCTTTCGGTACAACTATTGGCCCAATCGTAGTGGCGTTAGTATTATTTGGAACAGCATCTGTAAGTCCTGAAGAGTTAGTTTCTATGATTAAGAATAATGAAATCACCTTAACCACAGTTCAATTATTATACCTAGGCGTCGGCGCATTATTTTTAATTGCTGCTGCATTATTTCATTTTTCAAAAAAATTGCCGGCACTTAAATCAGATACACCGTTTGAACCTGCCAACAAAGCGCGAAATCTCTTGATTGTATTAACACTAATTATAGTAGCTTGTTTTGGCTATATTTTTAGTACGTATTCTGGGGATACCGAAGTGTCTGAATCAGTTGAAAATACGCGCTTAGTATTATTATTTGTAGCTTTAGTTGCTGTAATTGGCTCAGTATTTATAGCTAACACCAGTGCGTCAAAAAAACCTGAAGGTTGGGGCGCAATGAAATACCCTCAACTGGTTTTAGGGATGTTAGCCATATTTACTTACGTTGGTGTAGAAGTCACTATTCAGAGTAACCTTGGCGAACTTTTAAAAACCGTTGCAGATAAGGTTAATAACTTAAATCCTTTAGGTCTTCCAGTTTTAAACGACGCAGGTATTGCGCCTTTTATATCACTCTATTGGGGTGGCTTAATGATTGGTCGTTGGGTTGGTGCTATTACAGTATTTAATCCAACTAAAGGATTAAAAAAGGCGTTATTAATTATTGTCCCATATATTGCATTTGCAGTGATATTGATTGCAAATAGAGCAGGTGGAAAAAGTTTTTCGTCTGATGAAATACTATTTTTTGCAATCTGTGTAGCTGTGCAAATTGGAGGCTTTTTCTTAGCCAAGGATAATCCTGTTCGGACGTTAAAAATATTTAGCATATTAGGAATGTTAGGAATGATTATTGGTTTATTTACAACAGGTAATCTAGCCTTATTTGCTTTCTTATCTGGTGGGTTATTCTGTTCAATTATGTGGCCATGTATTTTTACATTGAGTATTGCTGGCTTAGGAAAATACACGTCTCAAGGTTCTGCATTTTTAATTATGATGATTTTAGGTGGCGCTATCATTCCTCCATTGCAAGGAAAGTTAGCCGATATATTTAATATTCAATCGTCTTACTGGGTTGCTGTTTTCTGTTTTGTTTATTTACTATTCTATGCTTATCGAACAAAAAAAGTATTGGACAAACAAGGCGTGGCTTACTAAATTTATAAAACATGAAACGTAGAAAATTTTTAAAAAATGCTTCGCTTACAGGTGTTGGATTAGCTGTAGGAACAGCTATTACGTCTTGTAATGAACAAGCAGAAGATAAATCAATTCCTGAAAAAGAAAATTCTGAATCCAAAGCAATTTTACCTGTTGTAGTTGCTACATGGCATGTTGAACAAGCCACTGCAAAAGCAATGGATACTTTAAATTCTGGCGGAACGGCACTGGATGCAGTAGAATTAGGTTGTAAAGTTGAAGAAGCCAACGAAAAAGGGCAATCCGTAGGTAAAGGTGGTTTACCTGACCGTGAAGGCAACGTAACTCTAGATGCTTGTATAATGGATAAGCATGGAAATTGTGGAGCTGTGGTATATCTTAAAGATGTAAAACATGCTGTTTCTGTGGCTCGAAAAGTTATGGAAGACACGCCACATGTTATGCTTGCAGGAGAAGGTGCAAAACAATTTGCATTAGAGTCTGGTTTTGAAGCTGAGGATTTATTAACCGAAGCTTCAAAAAAAGCTTGGGAAAAATGGAAAGTTGAAGCCAAATACAAACCCATTATAAATATTGAAAATCATGATACTATAGGCATGCTAGCTGTAGACAAAAATGGAGATATTTCTGGAGCATGCACAACTAGTGGCTTAGCCTATAAAATGAATGGGCGTGTCGGAGACTCACCAATAATAGGTTCTGGATTATTTGTAGATAATGAAATTGGTGGTGCTGTAGCTACTGGTCTTGGCGAAGAGGTTGTTAAAACCGTTGGTAGTTTCTTAATTGTGGAACTCATGCGTCAAGGAAAAACACCGCAAGAAGCATGTGAAGAAGCTATAGGCCGCATCGTCAATAAACCCGGAAAGGATTATAAAGATTTTCAGGTGGGTTATATTGCTGTAAATAAAAAAGGAGAAACAGGTTGTTACTCAATTCATCAATGGTTTAGCATGACTAAGTTTCAAGATGGTATTAATGAGCGCATACAATCCGATTTTTTTAATAAATCTTAAAACCACTTTATCGTAAATTGCGCTAACTTTTCTTTGTAATTAGTATAAGGTGGAAATAATAATTCTGTAATTCCAAATGTATGTTGTTTGACGACTGCTCTTTCATTACTGAAAGCTTTAAAACCATAATAACCGTGTGATTTTCCAATACCACTATTATTTACGCCTCCAAAAGGTAGATTATGGTTCGCATAGTGGATAATATTGTTATTAATACAAGTTCCTCCAGACTTTGTGTTATTAAGAACTGTTTTGATATTAGCTTTATTTTTACTGTAAATGTATAAAGCAAGAGGACTTTCTTTTGCATTTATATAATCTAAAGCTTCATTTAGATTTTTATAAGTGACTATAGGAAGAATTGGTCCAAAAATTTCATCTTGTAAAAGTGTCGCATCATCATTTAAATCTGACATGATTGTAGGTCCAATATATTTCTCAGCTTCATTATAATTACCTCCTACATGTACATTACCATCTTTGGATATACCATCATTTATATGCGTTTTAAGACGTTCAAAATGTTTTGGCGTCACTATACGAGCATAAGAGTCAGAAGCCTCAGGATTGTCTCCATAAAAAGACATTAGCCAGCTTTTACATTCGTTTATAAAATCTTCTTTAATTGATTCATGAATTATAACATAATCAGGTGAGACACATATTTGACCACAATTCATAAATTTACCCCACATAATCTTTTTAGCTGCTGTTTTTAAGTTTGCAGTTTCATCAATTAAGGTTGGTGATTTTCCGCCTAACTCTAAAGTAACAGAAGCTAAATGCTCTGCTGCAGCTTTCATCACAATTTTGCCTACTATTGGTGAGCCTGTGAAAAAAATATGATTAAAAGGTAATTTTAGTAAATCTGTCGAGGTTTGGACTTCGCCTTCAACTAAAGCCACTTCATCTTCATTAAATAAGGTCTCTATAATTTTTTTCATTAGTGACGCACTGTTAGGAGTCATCTCCGAAGGTTTGATAATCACAGTATTACCTGCTGCTATTGCAGATACTAATGGTCCAAAGGTAAGATTGAAAGGAAAATTCCATGGAGAAATAATCAAGCAAACGCCTTTAGCTTCATACTTTATATAAGATGAAGCGCCTAACATTGAAAGAGGTGTTGGCACTTTTTTGTTACGCATCCATTTATGTAAATGATTTTTTGCATGCTTAATATCTCCAACTATCTGGTAAATTTCAGTCATTTCAGACTCCACATATGGTTTGCCTAAATCTTTTGATAGTGCGTCTTTAATTTCCTCTCTAAATGTCTTTTCTATTGCTCGTTGAAGTGCACTCAACTTCTTAATTCGCTGATTATAAGTGCTATTAGAGACTTTAAACTGATTGTTTTTTTGCTTTATGAATAGATTATAATATGGATTATTGGTGTTTTCTGTCATTATATAGTATTGATTTTAAAGGGCTATCGACCGAAAAAGTGTATTTCGTCGATGTTTTAAACAATTGCTTTCCGTTTATCTAAAAGTATACCTGATTGGTCTAAAATTTTCTTTTTAAGACATGAACCTCGCTTATGTTTGTACTGTTGTTAAAAATAAGAACAATAAAACAAATGAAAAACTTAATTCTATTACTAGTATTTTTAACTCTACCTTTAGTAGGGTTTTCACAGACTGAAAAGCCTGTGTCTACTAATAATAATGAATTAGTTGTTTTGAAAAAGGTTGAAGAAGTTGCTCCTAGAAAAGCTAGAGCATCTCGAAACGCCAAATATCTTAAAGTTAATTACAAAAAAAGTAACGATATTATTAGCATCAAAGCTTATCGCAAGAGTCTTAGAGACAAAGTGCGACGCGTAAAATTGTGCTAGAACACAATAATTTAGTTTTAAATTGTAAAATCCTTTTATCATATGATGAAAGGATTTTTTATATAAAAAAAGCCCAATTGAAAATTTCAATTGGGCTTTTATTAATAGATATTATTTGATTTTGTTACCATTTTTATCAAAAAAATGATATTCAAGATAAGTGTAAGCATCTCTAGGTAAAATTTTTACCCATTTTTTGTGTTCAAAAAACCACTTTGAACGTACTGATGGATACCCTTTGGTTAAAAAGGCAGCTATAAAAGGATGCGCATGTAGCGCTACTTTTTTATAGTCTTTTTTGTAAATCCTTTTTAGGTCTTGGTTAATACGCTCGACTACCTTGATTGGTGCTTCGATTTCGTCTCCGCCAATAGCATCTGGATTTACTTCTTTTGTCTTAATATTACGTTCTGGCCTAACGCGTTGTCTGGTTATTTGCACTAATCCAAACTTACTCGGCGGTAATATTTTGTGCTTTGCTTTATCATCTTTCATTTCGTCACGAAGATGATTGTAGAGTTTTTTTCTATTTTCTGCTTTACCCATATCGATAAAATCGATAACGATAATGCCACCCATGTCACGCAAACGCAATTGTCTGGCAACTTCTGTAGCAGATATTAGATTAACCTCTAAAGCAGTGTCTTCTTGGTTTTTCTCCTTATTGGAGCGATTACCACTGTTTACATCTACAACATGTAGGGCTTCTGTATGTTCTATAACTAAATAAGCGCCTTTTGCCATGCTTACGGTGCGTCCAAATGATGTTTTTATTTGACGTTCAATACCGAATTTATCAAAAATTGGCATACCATTTTTGTAGTGTTTTACAATGTTTTCCTTTTTTGGTGCAATTTGATGCACGTAATCTTTTACTTGTCCATACAAAACCTCATCATCGACATGAATACCAGAGAATGAGTCGTTAAAAATATCTCTCAAGATTGAGGATGCTTTATTCATTTCTCCTAATACTTTTGTTGGGTGATGTGCTTTGTAGAGTTTTTTACACATTGCTGTCCATCTGTCCAGCAAATTTTGTAAATCACTATCTATTTCAGCCACTTTTTTACCTTCGGCAACAGTGCGTATAATGACACCAAAACCTTTTGGGGTAATACTTTTTACCAAGCGTTTAAGGCGATCTTTTTCTTCTTGCGATTCTATTTTTTGAGAAACAGATATGCGATTAGAAAAAGGCACCAAAACAATATAACGACCAGCAATAGATAATTCTGAACTAATGCGTGGCCCTTTGGTAGAAATTGGCTCTTTTACTACTTGTACTAATAGTGATTGGTTAGACTTAATGGCTTCTGCAATTTTACCATGCTTGTCTAAATCTTTTTCAAAAGGAAAGTTTTTGAGTGAGTAATCTCTTAATTTCCCTGTGCTTACACGTTTAATGAATTTTAAAAGAGAAGGCAATTGTGGTCCTAAATCATGGTAATGCAAAAATGCATCTTTCTCATAACCTACGTTTACAAATGCGGCGTTTAAGCCAGGAATGACCTTGCGTATTTTGGCGATAAAAATATCACCAACAGCAAAGTTGTTATCCTCATCATCTTTGTGCAATTCAATAAGTTTTCCATCTTTTAATAAGGCAAAATCAACAATATCTGAACTCGATCTTACGATTAATTCCTTGTTCATAATGTAGATTTAAATCTATCTCTTAATTGAGACAGATGGATTTTTACTTAATTTTTTGACACAGGATGTTCCCGAATTAATCGGGATTCCGGTAAATCAATGGTGCAATCTATTAAATACAACCAATGATTTTATATCAAAGAACGTTTTTTTAAAACCGAAAAAAGTAGTTATCTCAACTACTTTTTCGATTTATTTTTTCTTGTGACGATTAGCGCGTCTACGTTTTTTACGCTTATGCGTCGCTACCTTGTGTCTTTTTCTTTTTTTACCACTTGGCATAAATAATTCGTTTTAAATTAATATTTTACTTAGTAATATGTTTAGTTCACCTCTACCTTAGCCTTAACACCTTCTAAAAAGATTTTAGCTGGTTTAAATGCTGGTATATTGTGAGCTGGTATTTTTATTGTTGTATTCTTAGAGATGTTACGTCCAGTTTTTTCTGCTCTTGTTTTTATTATAAAGCTTCCAAAACCTCTTAAATATACATTATCTCCACTCTCCAAAGAAGTTTTCACTTCATCCATAAAAGATTCAACTGTAGCTTGTACATCACCTTTTTCGATTCCTAATTTATCAGAAATTTTAGCTACTAAATCTGCTTTTGTCATTTTGTTTAATTTATTGCGTTACTACTATTTATAGGGGGTTGCAAATATATGTAATTTAATTTCAATATTTCAAACGTAATTCATTAAAATTTAAGCGTATATAGTTTTATGTTTGTAAGCGTATACAGATTTTATAAATGAATTTTTCTAAAAACGTAATACTCTGGTATTCAGAGAATAAAAGAGATTTACCTTGGCGACATACAGTAAATCCATATTATATTTGGCTCTCCGAAATTATTTTACAGCAAACACAAGTTAAACAAGGATTACCTTATTATAATTCTTTTGTAGAAACATTTCCAACAGTTTTTGACCTTGCTAAAAGTGATGAGCAAACTGTTTTAAAACTATGGCAAGGCTTAGGCTATTATTCTAGAGCTAGAAATCTTCATTTTACAGCTAAGTATATTGTTAATGAATTAGACGGCAAATTTCCAGATACTTATAACGAAATAATAAAGCTTAAAGGTATAGGCGATTACACAGCAAGTGCGATTGCTTCTATCGCTTTTGGTGAATCCACTGCAGTTGTTGACGGTAATGTTTACAGAGTTTTATCGCGTTTTTTTGGTATTGACACGCCAATAAATTCTACTAAAGGGATAAAAGAATTTAAAGCTTTAGCTACAGAATTAATAGACAAAAAACAACCTGCAACATTTAATCAGGCCATCATGGAATTTGGAGCGCGACAATGCAAACCTAAAAATCCTTATTGCATCCTTTGCCCGCTTCAGTCAGGATGCGTTGCTTTTCAAAAAAATAAAATTTCAGAGTTGCCAATAAAGTTGAAAAAACTAAAAATAAGACATCGTTATTTTAACTTCTTGGTCATTATTGATAGGAAGAAAAATACAATCATCGAGAAACGTACTGAAAAAGGAATTTGGCAAAACCTATATCAATTCCCGCTTATTGAAACTAAAGATAGTGTTGGCATTTCTAAATTTGAAAAAAAGGTATCAAAGCACAAACTTTTAGAGGATTCCGAATTTGAATTTAGTCTCTTTAACGAAAAAGACATTATTCATAAACTTTCACATCAGCATTTACATACTAAGTTTTGGATTTTAGAGGTTGATCTTATTCCAAAAAAAGGTGTTTCTGCAAAAAAACTCAAAGATTATCCTGTCCCTGCGTTGATTAGTGAGTTTATAGATAAATTCAAGTTTTAAAAAAATACCTATCCTAATTTTTATTATTTTTAATACATATAAGTTGCGTAATTTTGTACGCTACAATAAAAAGAATTATTATGTCTGGAACTTTAAATAAAGTAATGCTTATAGGGAATTTAGGTGACGAAGTAAAGATGCATTATTTTGATGATAAAAATTGCGTCGGACGCTTCCCCATTGCAACTAGCGAAAGTTACATGAGCAAACAAACTAACGAGCGTGTAACAAATACGGAATGGCACAACATCGTTGTCAGAAATAAAGCCGCAGAAATTTGTGAAAAATACCTAAAAAAAGGAGATAAAATTTATATCGAAGGTCGAATAAAAACGCGAAAGTGGACTGATGACAAAGGCATGGAACGTTATTCTACAGAGATACAATGTAATGAGTTTACGTTTTTGACTCCCAAAGGCGAACAACAACCCTCTGCAGCACCAACTCAAAATACAGCACCAAAAACTGAAAACACTTCAGTAAGTGATGCTCCTGATAATGATGATTTACCATTTTAATCTTAATTAAACCTTCATAATTTTGGATCCTGATCCCGGTAGTTTATTGCTAATACTTTCAGACATTAACACTTCGTTTTTTGTGAGTGTTATTTTACTTATTGTTTTACTTCTGTGTTCTGCTTTAATTTCTGGTGCCGAAGTCGCATTATTTTCTTTAAAAAAAGCTGATATTGAAACTGCTGATTCTAAAAATTCAAAAAGTATAGCGCTTATCACTTCACTTTTAGAGCGCCCAAAAAAACTATTAGCCACAATATTAGTAGCTAATAACTTTATAAATATTGCTATCGTAATTCTGTTTGCCTATGTCGGACAGTATTTGTTTTCGTTTATTGAAAGTGAACTCTTAAGGTTTCTATTAGAAGTTGTTTGTGCAACTTTTTTAATTCTACTTTTTGGCGAGATTATTCCAAAAATTTATGCCAGTCGCAATAGCTTAAAGTTTTCTATAGCGTTGGCAAAACCTCTTAGGATATTAGATTTTATCTTTTCTCCAATTAGTATGCCTTTACGCTTTATTACTATTCAAATACAAAATAGATTAGGTAAAGAAAAGTCAAACATAAGTGTAGATCAATTATCACAAGCTTTAGAACTGACTAATGACGATGATACCACAAAAGAAGAACACCAAATACTACAGAGTATTGTATCATTTGGTAATACAGATACCAAGCAAGTTATGCGTCCGCGAATGGATATTTTTGCTGTAAATATTGAAGCAGAATTTAACACTATAATTCCTGAGATTATTAATAATGGATATTCAAGGATACCCGTTTTTGAAGAAAATATAGACCGTGTTATTGGTATTTTATACGTTAAAGATTTACTGCCGCATATCAATAAGAAAACATTTGATTGGAAAGCAATTTTGAGAGAACCATTTTTTGTGCCAGAAAACAAAAAACTAGACGACCTCATGCAAGAGTTTCAAACCAAAAAAGTGCATCTAGCTATTGTTGTAGATGAGTACGGAGGGACATCTGGAGTTATTTCTCTTGAAGATATTATTGAAGAAATTGTAGGAGATATAAGTGATGAATATGATGTAGACGATCTTAATTTTTCTAAGATTGATGACAATAATTATAGGTTTGATGGCAAAACTTCTTTAAAAGATATTTATAAAATTTTAGAGCTAGAAGACAGCATCCTTTTTGAAGAAAGAAAAGGAGAGGCCGAAACCATTGCTGGTTTTATATTAGAAATATCTGGAGGTTTCCCAAGAGTTGGAAGTAAAATAAATTTCGAAAACTACGTTTTTACTACAGAAGCCATTGAGAAAAAAAGAATAAAACAAATAAGGCTAACCATTTTAGATAAGTAAATTTTGTCTAAAATTAAAAGATACTGAATCAAATTCAGCATAATAATGAAGAAAATCCTAATTCCTATTTGTGCTCTATTTTTTATGAGCTGTAATGATGACATATTACCTAAACCTAAAGCATTTCTTAGGTTAGAGTATCCAAACCCAAGTTATAAACGTGTAGATATTCCTGTTCCATTTTCTTTTGAGAAAAATGAATTAGCAAAATCTATATCTCAAATAAAGAAAAATGAAAATGGTCAGTCCTATAGTGTAGATATAGAATACCCTTCGCTTAAAGGAACTGTATATCTCACTTATAAAAAAGTTACCAAAGATAATCTAAGAAATTTATTAAGAGATGCTCAAAACCTAACTCAGAAGCATACGCAAAAGGCAGATGAAATACAAAGTGATGTTTTTGTTAACCCTGAAAAGCGAGTTTATGGTATGTTTTATGAGGTTGGTGGTAATGCTGCATCTCAATCTCAGTTTTATGCTACAGATAGTATAAATCACTTTGTAAGTGGTTCTTTATACTTCTATACAAAACCTAATTACGATTCAATTTATCCTGCAGCTATTTATCTTAGAAATGACATAAAACGTGTTATGGAAAGCCTAGAATGGAAGTAATCACATTATATAACAAAAAAAACGCAACTTAAAAAGTTGCGCTTTTTTTATTTATTGAATTAAGATATTAGAATGAATATCTTAAACCAACTTGCATTTGCCATCTAGATGATTGGATACCGCTATCATCAATTTGGTTAATGTTATTAATACCAGAATCTAAGACTCTGAAGACAGGATCTGGTCCGGCAGTTCTTGTCTGTAAAATTTGAACATTACCACTTGCAAAATTTCTATTACCCCATTCTTTATTTAAAAAGTTAGTGAAGTTAAAAATGTCAAATGTCGCTTGGAACGTGTGTTTTTTTCCGAATGCATTTACAGAGAAGTCTTGAGCAACTCTTAAGTCAATTACATGGCTCCATGGTCCTTGAGTACCGTTTCTCTCTGCATATTGTCCTCTTCTACTACTAAGATATTCATTACCGCTTATTATTGCATCTAATGTCATCCATTCATCATTAGTTGATCCACTGTTGTTAGAATCTTCTAAAGTAATTTCAGTTGCATCAGCTGGTATATAAATCAAAGCGTTATCTCTTGAATCATCATTTAATAAATCTGCTCCATCTCTGTATGTGAAAGAATAAGGTCTTGATTCTGCTCCTTCATAGAATAATCCGATTTTTGTAGAAATGTTTTCGTTCCATTTAAAGTCAAAACCAAAATTACTTGTAATTCTATGTCCTTGATTAAAATCAGATCTTGTTACAGGTAAGTTAGAGTTTTTTCCGTTTACGGTTTGGATATTTCTCCACTGAGAACTATTCTGTGATGATGTTCCATCAAAAATAGCAGTTGTTTCACCATAAGAATAATTAACAGAACCTTCAAGAGCTAACCAATCTGTAAGATTTGTATATGGCTTACGTAAAGAAAAAGTTGTGTTCCATGAATCACCACCACCTGTGTTAGACGCAAGCATGATACGCCCATAAGTAGGATCAACTTCATCTCTTCTATCATAGAATGGTCTTCCATCAGCACCATTTAAAAATCCAGCAGGTCCACCTACATTTAAATTTTCGTAGTAAATCTCTGTTATATTATCTACCCAAAAAGCATCTACACTAGCAATTAGTCCTAGGAAAGGTAATTTTTGATCAACAGCTATATTCATTTTAAATCTCTGGGGTAATTTAAAATCTGGAGCAAATAAATCGATATTACCACCTGTTCCTCCAGAACCTGGAGCTACATGTACAGGTTGGTTATTAATATCTGGGTTAAAGTTTACACCGCCACTAATATTAAAGATATTTGAATATCCTCCAGTAACTCCATTATTGTTGTACGTCCCACCAGGCCATACTAATGGTAATCTAGATGTAAAAATCCCTAAACCACCTCTAATCTGAGTTGTTTTATTTCCTTTAACATCCCAGTTAAATCCTAATCTTGGTGATAAATGTGCTTGAGTTCTAACTCCTTTACCTACTCTTGCTCCTTGTAAATCTTTTCCAGCTGCTTCAAGAATTGGAACAGTAGTATTATTAAAAGCGTCGTTAACAGCACCATCTTCCCAAATAGGAAAATCAAAACGTAAACCAGCAGTTAACTTAAAGTTATCTGAAACCTGCACTTCATCCTGAACATAGAAACCTAATTGTGAAGTATTGAATTCTGATGCACCAGCTGATTCATCTCCCACAACACCTGAACCAACAAGAGAATATCCTTTTTGGTAAAAGTCTACTATATCGTTGTTAAAATCACTTACACTATTAAAGGTGTAATCTCCATAGTTAAAAGCAAAGAATAAATTCTTGATTTTTGCAAACTCATTGTGAGTACCTAAGGTAATTGTATGTCTTCCTTTATAAATCTCAAAGTTGTTCGTTATTGTTAAAACATCTTGGTCGAGTAAGTTAGCCGTAGAGAAAGGCTCCGCACCAAATGTAATAGTACCTGCACCATCATCTATATCAACAGATGGGAATGGATTTCCTAATGGATCTCTATCATCTCTAACTCTAGTATAACCTAATAAGAAATTATTACTGATGTTGTTACCTTGATAATTCCATTCTAAAGAAGATGAAAAAGTCTTCGTATTGAATAACTCAGAACCATTAATGAAAGATATTCTACTATTACTAGAACCTCTTGCTTCTAAATTATCTGCTCCAGCATATCTAGTGCTTAAAGATAATTTATTGTTGTCATTAATGTTCCAATCTAACTTCATTGTTATCTTGTCACTTTCTAATGTTCTTGTGTTATTTTCGAAACCACCTACATCATAACCGTATTGAGACAATATTGAACTAGCAAGTGCATTTATCTCAGCTAGACTAGAATCACCTGTATAGTTACTAAAGTTAAAAGGTTGAGGTGTCTCGTCATTTTGTCTTTCGTAATTTAAGAAAAAGAACAACTTGTCCTTGATGATTGGGCCACCAACACGTACACCGTAGGTTTGTGCTGTAAATTCATCTAATTTCTCTGCAGTTTCACCTGTTCCTACTAAGTCAATAGGAGTTTTACCAGCTAAGTCTTGATTTCTTACAAATCCATAAGCTGATCCAGACCATTCATTACTACCACTTCTTGTAACGGCACTAATTGCTCCACCTGCAAAACCAGAAATCTTAACATCAAATGGTGCTAATTGTACAGTAAATGACTCAATAGCATCTACAGAGAATGGATTCACACCAGTCTGACCACCATTTGTTCCTGAACCTGCTAAACCAAATACATCATTATTAACTGCTCCATCAATATAAATACCATTATATCTGTTGTTTTGACCACCTAACGAAATTGAGAAACCATCATTACCTTCAGTAATTTGAGCCTGAGGAGTCAATCTCACAAAATCTGCAATAGACCTAGATGTCTGAGGTAAAGTCTCTATTTGACGTTTACTAATATTAGTAGCTGCTCCCGTTTTATTAGAATCAAAAATTCCCGTTCTGTCAGCTGTAATAACTACTTCATCAAGAGCACTTGCGTCTTCAACCATTTTAGTACTAATTCTCTCAGAATTACCTAATTGTAAAAAGACATTTTCTCTTGTAACTGTTTTGAATCCTACATAGGAAATTGTAACCTGATATGGGCCTCCAGTTCTCATGTTTGAAATACGGTAATAACCGTCAAAGTCAGTAGCAGCACCATATTTACTTCCTGTTGGAATGTGTATTGCTACTACAGTAGCACCAGGTAATGGCTCTCCTAGATTATCTGTGATTTGACCACCAAGAGAAGAGGTTGTTACACCTTGTGCAAATGAAACTGTTGTAAAAAGTAATACAACAGCAACAAATAAAAATTGAGTAATTTTTTTCATATTTAAATTAGTTGATTAACCCTGCAAAAATACGACTAATATTACTTAAAACATTAACGCAACGTTAAGATATTTTAACAATTTATTAACCGAACAAAATAAGCCTGTAAATCATCAATATTTAGGGAAGATTATTATCTATCTTTTATAAAAGCGTATTAAATTTTGAGTAGACTTATCGTGCGAATTTGGATTCTCATAAAAATTGAGTTCATTTAGTATTGTTTTTGCCAATTTTTTCCCTAATTCCACGCCAAATTGGTCATAACTAAAGATATTCCAAACAACACCTTGAACAAAGATTTTATGCTCGTACATAGCTATTAGTTTTCCTAAACTTTCTGGAGTAAGTTTCTGAATTAAAATGGAAGTTGTTGGCTTATTACCGTCAAAAACTTTAAACGGTAAAAGCATCTTTTTTTCTTCTTCTGATACGTTATTAACATTTAATTCTTCTAAAACTTCTGTTTCAGTCTTACCATTCATTAACGCCTCTGTCTGTGCGAAATAATTGGACATTAACTTATCGTGATGATTTTTATTACCATGCAAAGATTTTACGTATCCGATAAAATCGGTCGGTATCAACTTTGTCCCTTGATGAATCAACTGAAAAAATGCATGTTGTGAGTTTGTACCTGGTTCTCCCCAGATTAAAGTTCCTGTTTGGTAGTTTACCCTATTTCCATCTCTATCAATACTCTTTCCGTTACTCTCCATAATACCTTGTTGCATATAAGTTGCAAATTGATTTAGGTATTGAGTATATGGTATTATGGCTTCACTTTCTGCTTTAAAAAAATTGTTATACCAAATCGTTAATAGTGCTGAAATTACAGGTATGTTTTCTTCAAAATCCGAAGTCTTAAAGTGTTCATCCATTTTATTAGCACCTAAAAGTAAGCTTTCAAAATTTTTATTTCCAACAGCCAAACTTATTGATAAGCCAACAGCACTCCAAAGTGAAAAACGACCACCAACCCAATCCTTCATCGGAAATATATTTTCTTCTGCAATTCCAAATTCTTTTACGCTTTCGATATTGGTGGATACGGCTACAAAATGATTGGCTACAGCTTCTTTTGGTTGTGATTGTAAAAACCAGTCTCTAATAGAATTGGCATTTGATAACGTTTCTTGAGTTGTAAATGTTTTTGAAACAATTACAAAGAGCGTAGTTTCTGGATTAAGTTTTTTTACTATCTCTTGATAATGGTCTCCATCAACGTTACTTACAAAATGTGTATTGAGTTGATTTTTATAAAACTGGAGGGAATCAACTACCATTGCTGGCCCTAAATCCGAGCCTCCAATTCCAATATTCACAACATCTGTAATCTGCTTTCCTGTAAATCCTTTATGATTTCCGTTTGTAACTGCATCGGTAAAATTTTTAATCTTTTCCTTTACAGCATAAACACCTGGAATAACATTCTCACCATCTACAAAAACCTCGGCATTTTTTGAAGCTCTAAGTGCTGTATGAAGCACTGCACGACCTTCTGTTTGATTGATTATATCACCCTCAAAATATTTTGAAATCGCATCCTTTAAATTCAGCTCTTCAGCTAAATTTATTAGTAAAGTCAATGTTCCTTTAGTAATTCTATTTTTTGAAAAGTCAACATAAAAATCATCCCAAATTACTGTTAGTTCACTTGCTCTTTTAGGATTGGTCTTAAAAAGTTCCTTAAGATGACTATCTTTTAATTCTAAAAAATGAGATTGTAGTTTTGACCATGCTTTGGTCGTTGTTGGGTTGGTTACTTGTAATGCCATAGTTATTGTATCTCTGAGAGTGTCTCTTCAGTTTCTGGAGGAAGAGAATCTTCGACCAAAATAATTTTATCTAATCTTTGTTTTATCGGAACCATATAATCTAAAAATTTGACTTTCAAGCTATCCGATATTGGTTTTGCTTCTGGTAATTTTTGTTTAAAAGGGTCGACTTGTTTTCCGTTTTTCCAAAAGCGATAACAAACATGATTTCCGGCTGAGCTTCCAGTGTTACCAACAAGTCCAATTATATCGCCTTGCTTTACAAATTGTCCTACTTTTACTTTTCTCTTAGACATGTGTAGGTATTGGGTTTCGTAGGTTGCATTATGTCTGATTTTTACATACTTACCATTACCTCTTGTATAAGAAGATTTAGTAACCGTACCATTTGCAGTCGCTAAAATTGGTGTTCCATTTGCTGCTGCAAAGTCAGTCCCTCGATGGGCTTTTACGCGATAACCATAATGTGCAATTCGCCTTTTTAAATTATACCTTGAAGATACTCGCCCTCCAAATTTAATAGGTGATTTTAAAAATGCACGTCTTAAGTTTTTTCCTTCTTCACTTAGATAATCAATAACTCCCTTTACACTATCGGTTTCAAATTCAAAAGCATAAAATGGCTTTTTATTATGTTCAAAGTAAGCGGCTTTAACTTGGTCAACACCTGCATAAACACTGTCATCAATATATTTATCTGTGTAGATTACCTTGAATCTATCACCAGGCTGCAAGCGGTTAAAATCTATAGTCCATGCGTAGATATCATTAGCCATTTTATTTGCTAAACGCTGACTTAACCCTTTTTTATCTAAAACCATTGAAATACCACTACCTTGGGGTATGACACCCGATGCTTCTCGTTCAACATATTTAATAGGCTTCTTTCCATTGTAAGTTTGTATCGAATCTTGAAAATCTATAACTACGTAGTCTATTTTATTGGATTGATATATAAAACTTTGTGGTGTTTCTAAACTATCTTTTGCACAAAGTAAAGTGTAGGGTTTTCCGACTTGTAGTCTTCGAATATCAAACGAATCTTTTGCTTTTTCTGCAATTTGAAAGATTTTTGGGTAGCCTAAATTATTACGTTCTAAGATTACTCCGAAACTATCGCCTGACTTTATAGTATCGCGTTTTACAATGAAATCATCGAGATTAAAACCAAATTCGAAGTGTTCTTCAACTTCTTCAATAACAGCTATATCTTCAGTAATTTCTTCTGTTTTATCTTCTTTACATGCCCATAATGTTGCAGCAAAGACTACAAACCAAATTGACCTTTTAAGTTGCATTTATCCTTTTCTATTTAAATATTAGTTCCCCAATTTTGTAATTCTTCTTCACTCCATAAATCTGGAAAGAAAATACGACGTTGGTATTTTGGATGCATATATTTTTTCCAATCGCTTCCTCCAGTAGCTTCTCCATCACCGATACCACTTTCTATATAATGTTTTGCAGCATTATAATGCGCCATTACCCAAGTTACGTTTACCATATAATCATAGTGTCGCATCGCCTTAATTAAGTCTAAATCTTCTTGGTCTTCTTTTGGTAACTCTTTGAAACGTGTCCAAAGGTTTTTGGTATTATAGGTTTCCATGAATCTTAAAAATTCGTCTTTATAACGCTTTTCAAAATTTCTGAGTAATGTCGATTTTTCTCCTGTTTTATGGTCTTTTCCAGCAGCTTGCCAATACAAATGCTCAAAAGCATGTGTGTATGGTGTATTTCTATCAATATCTTTTCGGAATCTATAATCTATAAGATTAATTAGTTCTGTAGAAGCAAACTCAATAAATCTATATTGCGCACTTTGAAAACCACTTGCAGGAGTTAAGGTATATCTAAACTTCATGTATTGCTCTACTTCCATACCTTCTCTCATGATATTAAAAGAAGTCGTTAACATGTCAAAGTATCTTGAAACACGCATAATTTTACTCTCAAAATAATCAGCCTTTAAATCTTCTTTTTCGGCTACTTGAGAAATTTCCCAAAGTATCATTTTAAAAATAAGTTCATTAATTTGATGATAGGCAATAAACACCATTTCATCCGGCAATGTTGTGCGTTGTGTTTGCAATCCAAGCAAACCATCTGTTTGAATGTAATCCCAATAAGTAATTGGTTTACTGTATAGCAATCCTAAAAGGTGGTCGTCAGTATCTTGGTCGATATCATCGTACTTTTGTTGAAGTGCTTTTATAATGTGCGAATAATCTGGTTGGTTGGACATGTTTAATCGAATTGAACTTGAAAGGAATGTTTTAGTCCTTTATATTGCGTAAGGTCAGCTCTTAAAGAACCGACAGCTAAGTCTGCTTTAATTTTTAAAGGTATTTTATTTTTGTCAGCACTGACCCAAAGCGTTAAACTTTCTTCTTCTTTAAAAACACGGCCAGCCATTACGTATGGTCTAAACTTTAATGTCTTTACCTTAACACGATTACCGTTAACTGTAGTCTTAATGGTTTCACGACCTAAAAACTTTAGTTTAAATGGGTAGTTTTCTTCATCAAAAAACATACTTAACTTTACGACATCTCCAACCTTAATCTTATCCGTACTATAGTTATTTCTTAAGTAGTAAAATGCAGAAACCAAATCTTGAACATTAGTATCTATATCTACAGTTTTTAAAGTTTTACGTTTTTTATTATTGACTTCTGCTTTCTTATTGTTGTGATCAAAGGCTATTTCTATATCTTTAGTGTGTCCTCCTTCGTCTATTTTTCTGACAAATTTATATGGTAAACCAGTGTCTTTATCAAAATAAGACTCATAACGATCTCTTACTTTAAAAAACCAATTTATAGCTCCTGTAGTTTTGCCCTTACCAACTACATGGTAAACAGGTTTTCCTTGGTGCTTTTTTTCTTTAATTTGAAGTGTGGCCTCACCTGCTTTTAACCAACCACTATAACTCATACGAAACTTAAACCATTCTCCATCTTTGAAAGCAGATTCTTGCTGTCCAAAACTAGAATGAACGGTTAATAATAGTATTAAAAAAGGTAAAAGCTTTTTCATAATATATGAGTATTGCAAATGTAATTTTTTATCTACACTTAATTTGTATTATTTCTACATTTACAATTACTATTCCAAAAGTATTAAAACTAAAAACACCATCTATCTAAAGATGGTGTTTTAACGTAAATACAACATTGTATATTATAATGTTCCTCTTTTGGCTTGCTCGCGTTCAATAGACTCGAAAAGCGCTTTAAAGTTTCCTGCACCAAAGCCTTTTGCTCCCATACGTTGTATGATTTCGAAAAACAAGGTCGGTCTGTCTTCTACTGGTTTTGTGAAAATTTGTAACAGATAACCTTCTTCATCGGCGTCTATCATTATACCTAAAGCTTTTAGCCTTTCGATATCCTCTTTTAATTCGTGACTAAATTCTTCTAATCGACCAGGAACAGACTTATAATATTCATCTGGTGGCGTTGATAAAAATTCTACACCATTAGAACGTAATTGTGATACAGTTTTTAAGATATCGTCGGTAGCAACAGCGATGTGTTGCACACCTGCGCCTTCATAAAAATCTAAATATTCTTCGATTTGAGAGCGTTTTTTTCCTTCAGCTGGTTCGTTAATAGGGAATTTAATACGACCATTTCCATTAGACATCACTTTACTCATTAATGCCGAGTATTCTGTATGTATTTGTTTGTCATCAAAAGATAAAAAGTTTTCAAAGCCCATAACATCTTCGTACCATTTTACCCAGACATCCATTTGGTTCCAACCTACATTACCCACCATATGATCTATATATTTTAGGCCAGCTGCTGGTGGATTGTAATCAGATTCCCATTTTACAAATCCTGGTAAAAATGCGCCGTTATAGTTTTTGCGCTCTACAAACATATGCACAGTCTCACCATAAGTATAGATTCCTGCTCTGACCACTTCTCCATAATCATCGCTTTCCACAACTGGTGCCATATATGATTTCGCGCCTCGTGATGTTGTTTCTTCATAAGCTTTACGAGCATCTTCTACCCAAAGTGCTACGATTTTGACACCGTCACCATGTTTTACTATATGGTCGTTAATTTTAGATTTACTATTTAACGGTGTTGTTAGCATTAACTTAATTTTATCTTGAGTCAACACATAGCTTACCGAATCTTTAGCTCCAGTCTCTAAACCACGATAAGCATGAGACTGAAACCCAAATGCGGTTTTATAAAAATGTGCTGCTTGCTTTGCATTACCTACATAAAACTCCACATAATCTGTACCTAAAAGCGGTAAGAAATCTTGTGCGCCTTCAAATATTTTTTCTAGTCCGTAATTGACGGATTTTATTTCTTTTGCCATGACTTAGTTTTTATTTATGATTGAATCAATATTAACTGAATCAATTTCTTTTTCAATATTATACGCTTCTGCTTCAATAACTATTGTGTCTGATTCCCATTTGTAATCATCGTATTCACTTGTTTCAAAATCATTCATCTGACCTTGACGAATACCTTCTAGAATAGCTGTAGATAAAAAGGTTCCGTATATCGCAAATATGATAATGAAAAACAAAAACGTAATCGCATTTAGTATTACAGCTATAATATTTATTACTCTTGCTGTGTTAACGTTAGTGTAACTACTTCTCTCATAAGCTTCAGGATTTTCTCTGTATTGCCTTAAACTTTTGTTTGCCATCACTAGTCCAGCAATACTTAGTCCCAAAGGAATAATTGCAGATACTCCATAACAACAACATCCTGCTATACCAAATACTAATGCTATAATACCTAACACCAAAGAGGTTGGATCTGCTGGTAATTTACTTTTAAACATTTAATTATTTTATATTAATTGATTGACTTTATTTTACTCTAACCACGATTTATAATAATCACCATCAGCAATTTTCATAGCTTCTTCAGTAACTTGTAATGGTTTGAATGTATCTACCATTACAGCCAACTCATCCGTTTTCACCTTACCAATACTACGCTCCATCGCACCTGGATGTGGGCCATGAGGTATGCCTGCTGGATGTAACGAAATATGACCTGCATCGATATCATTACGGCTCATAAAGTCACCATCTACGTAATACAATACCTCATCACTATCAATATTACTATGATTATAAGGTGCAGGAACCGCCTTAGGATGGTAATCGTATAACCTTGGTACAAAGCTACAGATTACAAAAGCATCAGTTTCAAAAGTTTGATGTACTGGCGGCGGCTGATGTACACGACCTGTTATAGGTTCAAAATCATGAATTGAAAATGCATACGGATAATTATAGCCATCATAACCCACAACATCAAAAGGGTGTGAGGCGTACACCATATCAAAAATTTCGCCTTGCTTTTTTATTTTAATTAAAAAATCTCCTGATTCGTTATAGGTCTCTAATTCATGTGGTCTTCTGATGTCTCGCTCACAAAAGGGAGAATGTTCTAATAATTGACCAAACCAATTTCGATATCGTTTTGGTGTGTAAATCGGGCGATAAGACTCAACAATAAATAAACGGTTGTCTTCTGTATCAAAGTCTAGTTTATAAATTATTCCACGAGGCACTAATAAATAGTCTCCATATTTAAAATCTAAATTACCTAGATGTGATCGTAATTTCCCAGTGCCTCTATGAATGAATATTAACTCATCGGCATCGGTATTTTTATAAAAATAATCTTTAGTTGAAGTCTTTGGCGCTGATAAAATAATATTACAATCGCTGTTAGTTAAAACTATTTTTCGGCTTTTCAGATAATCGTTTTCTGGTGTTACTTTAAATCCATGCAACCGCAAAGAGTGCATATTATTTGCCTTCGCAATTTTTGGTGCAACACTATACTGTCCTTTTATTTCTTTGACTTGTGTTGGTCGTTGCTCGTGATAGCTGTTTGTTGACATACCATCAAAACCAATGGTACCAAACAATTGCTCATAATAAAAGCTACCGTCTGGTTTTTTGAATTGTGTATGTCTTTTAGGTGGAATTTCTCCGAGTTTATGATAAAATGGCATTTTATAACTGTTTAGTTGTTCTTAGTTGAGTATTTAGCTGTGTAAAAAACTCTATGCTTATAAAGTTACAAAAATGCGTGCTTATTCTGGATTCCTTTTTATAAGGAAATGAAGATGAAGTTTTAAATCTGTCCAGAATGCTTTCATATTTACAAATATCTAAAAATTTATTAGAACCAAAAACCTACATTAAAAAACCAATAACTTTCGTAAACTTCTGGAGAATATATATACTTTGCTTCAATGGGACCTAAAAAAGTTTCTAGTGAATAACCTAAAGCATAGCCAGTGTAATCTGGAGCTGAAAACCATTCGCCATCATCGAAAATATTATTGTCAATATTAGCAAAATTACCTGATAGCATGATGTGATGTTTTTTAAACAACTCATAATCTAAATTAATATCTGCTTTCACAAAGCTATTACCCACAACAGACACATAGTCATAGCCGTAAAAAGAACGGAAATTATTAATAAAATTCTGACCGTATCCACCAAAGGCAAAATCAAGAAAATTTGTAGAGCGATCACCTAGCTGAAAGCCACCTGAAGTACCTAGATTTATTGACAACTTATCTGTAAGGCTAAACGCATAACCAATATCGGCACTAGCAATTGAGAATGGATTAAAATCTCTATTAAATTTGCTAGCAGAGATATACCAATGTAGATTACCATCAAATGAAAAGCCATTATTAGGAAAATACTTATTATCATAAGTATCTACTTTAAGTCCTCCAAAAAGGCTTAAATAATCAGTGTTTTCGAAAGTGAAATCTTCATCGGCAATACTACTATTTAAGGTTTCAGTTGTAATTTTTAATCGCTTATGCTCAAAACCGGCACTTATAGAAAACTCTTTTGCTAATAATGTCTGGAAATATAATTGGTTGGTCTGGTCTTGCAATTCTACATCTACTTTGTTGAGACCCACCAAAAGTGGATCACTAGGTTCTAATAATAAATTAGCGTTTACTAGCCTATCAAACTGGTTATACCTTGATTTTAATCCAATACTAACGTAAAATCCTTTGTCTATAAAATAATCAAAATTATATCTAATATTATCTCCAAGAATAATATCTAAAGATGCAAAATCATTTTTAGAAATTAGTCGCTTCTTGGTAACATTAAGCAAAGCCGCACTTTTATAAAGCCCATCATAATGAAGTCCTAACCTAAGTAGAGCACTATTTTTAGATTCAATAATCCTAGCGTCTAAATCATAAACATCTTCTACTTCTGTTGGCACTAATTTATATCTTAAAGCATCAAAATTGTTGGTTGCTATGAGATTACTAACACCTTTATCTAATTGGTTATAACTAATACTTTCGTAGCCTTTAAGTTTTAGTTTTCCCAAAACATACGAACGCGTGTAACGATTATTACCTGTTACCCTTACATAACCTAATTTTATACTATCCTTAATGGTGATATTTCTTTTTACCGAAAACTCTTTTTGTTGTTTTTTGAGTTTAACAAGCGCTTCTATTTGATTTCGTGCAGCAATCTCTCCGTTTCTTACAATGTCTCTACCTTCATTAAAAGAAATAACTGAAAAATTAGTAATATCTGGTTTTATATAAATATCGGTAAGCTTACGCTTATCCTTCATGTCATTTATAGTTCTAAAATTATTAATCTGAAGCAAGATATCTGGTGCAGACGCTAAAGCTTCTCTATCTTTTAAATCGTCTTGCACATCTACTCCGATAATAATATCCATGCCTTTTGCCCTTAGTTCTTCGATAGGATAATTGTTAGTCACACCTCCGTCGATATAAATTTTATCATCAATTTTTACAGGTTGGAATAAAGAAGGAAAAGCACCGCTAGCTGCAATAGCTTCAGGCAAACTTCCTTTATCCATAATTATAGGTCGGCCAGTTTCAATATTTGTGGCTATACAAAAGAAAGGTGTTGGCAAATCATTAAAGTCATCAACATCATTGACATGTAACATTAATTTGTAAAGCAAATTATAGACATTTTGCCCTCTTGATAAACCCGAAGGTAGTGATACTTTGAATTTATCAAAAGGCAGGCTTATAGCATAACGTTCCGAATTGTTTCGTTCTATTAGGGATTTAGAATTTCTGGAAAACTTATCATTAATAAGGTCGTCAAAATTAATAGACTTAAATATAGAATCTAGTTGCTTCCCTGAATATCCTGAAGCATATAGAGAACCTATTATTGCACCCATACTTGTACCCGCAATATGGTCAACTTTGATACCTAAACTATCAATTACTTTTAGAGTTCCAATATGAGCAAAACCTTTAGCACCACCACCACTTAATACTAAACCAACTTTAGGCTCATCAACATCTTGTGCAGATATCGAAAAGACAAAAAGCATCGTAAATACTAAGATGCATAATGATGTGGATTTATTATTTCTCAATTTCTTCCTTATGATAATAATTATATACTTTACTAGCTCTAGAAACACCAACTACAGCTTCGAGTTCATCTAGTTTAGCATTTGCAATTCTTTTTACAGTTTTAAACGTTTTCATCAAGTCTACTATTGTTTGCTCTCCAACGCCAGATATATTTTCTAATTCAGTTTTTAATGCACCTTTACTTCTTCTGTTTCTGTGATGCTCAATTCCGAAACGGTGCGCTTCATTACGTAATTGCTGAATAATTTTTAGTGTTTCACTTTTTTTATCTAAATATAATGGAATTGGGTCATCTGGATAAAATAATTCTTCCAAACGTTTTGCAATACCTATAGTTACAATCTTTTTCTCCAAACCTAATAACTTCAAACTTTTTAAAGCAGATGATAATTGTCCTTTACCACCATCTATAATAATAAGTTGTGGCAGTGGTTTATCTTCTTCTAATAAACGTTTATAGCGTCTAAAAACAACTTCTTCCATCGACGCAAAATCATCTGGCCCAACTACTGTTTTTATATTAAAATGACGGTAGTCTTTTTTACTAGGTTTACCATTTTTGAAAACTACACAAGCAGCAACTGGATTTGTCCCTTGAATATTACTGTTGTCAAAACACTCAATATGCCTTGGTTCTTCGGATAATCTTAAATCCGCTTTCATCTGCGCCATAATACGATTAGCATGGCGGTCTGGATCAACAATTTTTATTTGCTTCATTTTGTCCATGCGGTAATACTTCGCATTCCGAAGAGATAAATCTAAGATACTTTTTTTATCTCCAAGCTTTGGTATTGAAACCTTTACGTTATCTCCTAGATCTACCTTAAAAGGCACATATATTTCTTTTGAGTTAGAATGAAATCGTTGTCGTATTTCAGTAATGGCTAACTCTAATAATTCTGTATCTGACTCTTCCAATTTTTTCTTTATCTCTAAAGTATGGGAACGTATAATTGAACCGTAGGATAATTGTAAAAAATTGATATAAGCATAAGTTTCATCGCTAACAATCGAAAACACATCTACATTACTAATCTTGGGATTAACAACTGTTGACTTAGCTTGGTAATTTTCAAGAATATCTAATTTTTCCTTGACTTTCTGAGCATCTTCAAACTGCATATTTTCTGCAAATGTTTTCATTTGCTTTCTAAATTGCTGCAAGGAGTCTTTAAAATTTCCTTTTAAAATTTCACGAATAGCAGCCACATTACCGTGGTATTCTTCCTCAGTTTCTAAACCTTCACAAGCACCTTTACAATTTCCTAAATGGTATTCTAGACAGACTTTAAACTTGCCAGCTTCGACCTTTTCTTCTGTTAAGTGGTAATTACATGTTCGTAATTGGTATAAACCTTTAATTAAGCCCAATAAGGTTTTTACGGTTTTCATACTCGTATATGGCCCGAAATATTCAGAACCATCTTTGATAACACGTCTTGTAGGAAATACACGCGGAAAACGCTCTTTCTTAACACAAATCCAAGGATAGGATTTGTCATCTTTGAGTAATACATTATAACGCGGCTTGTACTTTTTTATAAGATTATTTTCAAGCAACAATGCATCACTTTCCGTCTCAACGACAATATGCTTTACTAACTTTATTTTGCGAACTAAAACTCGGGTTTTACCATTATCATGTTGTTTGGTAAAGTAAGAACTGACACGTTTTTTGATGTCTTTTGCCTTTCCGACATAAATCAAATTTTCATCCGCATCAAAATACTGATACACGCCAGGCTGATGTGGCAACGTTTTTATCTGTATTTGTAATGAAGTTTCTGACATTTATCAAAGGTAATAATTCGTATTTATCTGATGTATTTTCAATTGGTTTTATTATTACATTCGCCGCACAAAATTTTAATTTCATTAAATGCCAAAAAAACTTTTGGGCAGAGTTGATAAAATTGACTTCCCAGAATTACAATTATTTAATATAGATGCCAAAATCGATACTGGTGCATATACATCTGCGATTCACTGTTCTGATATTATAGAGCAAAACAACACACTTATCTGTACGTTTAATAGTGAAGGTCATAATAACTTTAAGAGTGAAAAAGTCACATTTACCGACTATAGTTATACAGATGTAAAAAGTAGTAACGGCCACAAAGAAAACAGATACAAAATCAAAACAACAGTAATATTCTTTGGAAAGAAGTATCGAATTAACCTAACTTTAAGCACTAGAGACGATATGAAGTTTCCGGTCTTAATCGGTCGACAATTTTTAAAACGAAAGTTTATTGTCGATGTAGATTTAATAGATCAATCTTATAATTTAAAAAAGTAAAATGAACATTGTAATCCTATCGCGTAATGCCAATCTTTATTCAACGAGTCGTTTAGTTGAAGAAGGCAAAAAACGAGGCCATACCATTGAAATTATTGACCCGTTAAAATGTGATATTATCATTGAGCGCGAAAAACCAACCATATATTATAAAGACAGATATCTGGATTATGTCGATGCTATTATTCCTCGTATTGGAGCGTCGGTGACTTTTTATGGTTGTGCAGTTGTAAGACAATTTGAAGAAATGGGCGTTTTTACCATAGCATCATCTGATTCTATTTTACGATCTCGAGACAAGCTAAAAAGCTTGCAACGCTTAAGTAAGGCTGGTATTGGTATGCCTAAAACTGTATTTACAAACTACTCGCGGGATGTAGAAGAAGTAATTGAGCATGTCGGCGGCACACCTTGTATTATAAAACTATTGGAAGGTACTCAAGGATTAGGTGTTGTTTTAGCTGAGTCAAAAAATGCAGCTGAATCAGTTTTAGAAGCTTTTAATGGTTTACAAGCACGTGTGATTGTTCAAGAATTTATTGGCGAAGCAAAAGGCGCAGACTTAAGAGCTTTGGTTGTTGATGGACAAGTTGTTGGCGCAATGAAACGCCAAGGAAAAGAAGGCGAGTTTCGCTCTAATCTACATCGTGGTGGTTCTGCAGAAATTATAAAGCTCAATCATGACGAACTTAAACTTGCTATGAATGCTGCAAAGGTTTTGAAACTACCTGTTTGCGGTGTAGACATGCTACAATCTTCACGTGGTCCTTTATTACTTGAGGTAAATTCAACACCAGGATTAGAAGGTATTGAAGGTGCTACAGGAAGAAATATAGCCAGAGCTATTATAAAATTTATTGAAAAAAATAGAAAATAGAAACTATTTAATGCATGAGTGAGAAAGACGTTTTAGAAATTTTAGACAAAAAGGTAGGCTTAGGTCAAAGTGCAACCGTTAACTTTAATGTTGCCAAATTACACACACAAAATTCTATTGATGTTCCTGTAATTATAGAGCGTTCAAAAAAACCTGGCCCAACAGTTTTAATCACCGCAGGTATTCATGGCGATGAGGTCAATGGTGTAGAAATTGTACGTCAAATTATCGCTAAAGGTATTAACAAACCTAAACGAGGCACTATAATATGTATCCCAGTAATTAATGTATTTGGTTTTATTCACATGGACCGATTATTTCCGGACGGACGTGATTTAAACCGTGTTTTTCCAGGAAGCAAAAATGGCTCTTTAGCAAGTCGTGTTGCTCACCAATTAATGACTAAAGTTGTACCTCATGCCGATTTGATTTTAGATTTTCATACTGGTGGTGCAGACCGATTTAATGCTGCACAAGTAAGAATAGTAAAAAATGAAGTTGTCTTAGACGAACTTGCCGAAGCTTTTGGTGCACCATTTATTTTCTATTCCAAAAATTTAAATAATTCTTTTAGAAATTCAGCTTACAAAAAAGGGATTCCTATTTTGCTTTTTGAAGGTGGAAAATCATTCAACATACACAATACAATTACTAATACTGGCGTAAATGGGGCAAAACGTGTTTTAAGTCATTTAGAAATGTTGCGGTCTCCTTTTAAAGTTAGTCAACCAAAAAAAGAGGCTGTAAAGATTTTAGATAGCAAATGGTTACGTGCTAGTTATTCGGGTATGTTTAAGCCTACAATATCTATCAACGCTCATGTCGAAAAAGGAGATGTTTTAGGTAACATAACTGATCCTTATGGGAGTTTTAATCATTTTGTGAAAGCGCCGAATAGCGGTTACATTTTTAACATTAACGAGTCTCCTTTAGTTTATCAAGGTGATGCTATTTTTCATATTTCAACAAAGCTAGAAGACTAATGACTAAGGCTGACATACGTAAAAAATATAAAGCACTTCGTGAACAATTAAGCGAGAATCAGATAGAAGATAATAGTCTTGCAATTGCTAACCAGTTATTACAATTAGACATCTGGAATCATTCTTTCTATCACATCTTCTTACCAATAGAAGAGCAAAAGGAAGTAAATACAGAATATATTTTAAACATATTAGCAGGAAAAGATAAGAACATAGTGATATCTAAAAGTAATTTTGAAGACTACTCGATGTCTCACTTTTTACTCACTGACAGTACTACTTTAAAAAAAAATGAATATAATATTCCTGAACCTATTGATGGTATAGCAATTTCTTCGTCACAAATAGATATCGTTTTTGTACCGCTTTTAGCCTTTGACACTAAAGGAAGTCGCGTCGGTTACGGAAAAGGGTTTTATGACCGTTTTCTATCTGAATGCAAACCAGAAACTCTAAAAATTGGTTTGTCTTTTTTTGAATCTGAAGAAGACATTGAAGCTTCTGAAAATGATGTTAAATTGGATTATTGTGTGAGTCCGAATGAGGTTTACCTATTCTAATTCTTATATTACTTTAAACTGTGTTACAAATTCATCTTTTATATTCTTAAAACTATTGGTGCAATATATATGATTAATAGCCCCTTTTAACTCCTCAAATCCATAATTAAATTGACCATGTGTAACATATAGAAATATTTTTGATGCACCTCGACATTTTAAAGCTTCTGCTAAAAATTTAAATGTTCGACCGCCATCAGCTAAATCGTCCACAATTAAGCATTCTTTATCTTTTACATCACCTTGAATACTTATTACTGGTGCCCCATCCACTCTAACTTTATTAGAGGGAACTAAATCTGCATTTAGCTTTTTAGCAATTTCATGAGTTGTCTTATAGGCACCAGCATCAGGGCTTACTAAAACTGGACTACCTATCTGATTAAATGCTTTTTTTACAAAATCTAAATGGGATATTTTTTCAGAGTTATCAATTAAAGCTAATGAGATTGAGCTATGTGGATGTAAAACAAAAATCTTGTCAAATCTCATATCATTAATAAATTTACAAATCACTTTTAAATCAAAAGATTCTCCTTTATTAAATCGTCTATCAGAACGTTGACCAATTAAGCATAGTATAGTTAATGTAGCAACTGTATTTTTATTGGTTGAATTTTCAGCATCCCAAGCTTCCTTTATCGAAGCTGCTTTAAATAAATCTTCATAGCTGTTTCCTCTTATTTTGATATCTAAATCACCACTTTCTATAATTTTAGCAGTTACTTGTCCATCATTAAATCTATTTATTTCGTATTTCATGACTACTATTTTTAAATACTTGCGTTAACTCTATCTCTTATTTCTTGTAAAGTAACTTGATTAACAAATTTTCCATCTTCATAAATCACAAGTAATTCTCCAGTATTTTCTTGTTCTGGAGTTACTTGGTCAACTAAAACATATTCATTATTTACCTTATCTACCTTTACTAATCCTTTTGCAGATTTTTTAATACCATCATCAGTAATTGGATCTTTAAAAATTTCTCTTCGTTCTCCGTTAACAACAACAGAAGTTGCTTTCATGGCAAATCCAAAAGTATCTCTAGTATTAAACTGGTATGTGAAAGATCCTATTCCTAAAACAACGTTTGTACTAGCAAAACCTTTATCACTCAAACGTTGACAAATATTTTCTGCTCTTTCAGTTGTAATACTGTCTCCGTAGATAGCTCCAATATGCGTATCAAGAACTTTAAAACCTTGATTATTTACAGTTCCTCCAAAAATATCCCAAAGCAACTCAATAACACCTTTATCTTTAGGAAGCTTCCCACCTGGTTTTCTTGTCTCCCCACAAATAATATCAACTGGGTCTCCACTATCAGGTCTTATAACTAATTTTCCATCTCTAGATAATACTTCTTCTTTTAATTCTGGTAAATATTTAGTCAATACCTTCCATAAATCCCAAGTATCGCTTACTACAGATAGTATTCCCGTTGGATAAGTATTCATTAAATGCCTAAATGTACCTATTTCGTCATCTTTAGTTCCTGCACACATTACTGAGTGTTCCGTTGCGTTAACAGAACCTACCACAAAACCTTCTGCATTATAATATTTACGTAAACTACTAATCACTGGTAGTGTATCAGAACCTAAAAAAACAGCTCCATGTCCCATTCCAGAAGAAACCGCACTTTGTAAACCTCCCATTCCACGCATTGAAAAATCATGCCCTTGAAAATCAATAAATGCTAAGTTTTCTTTATCTGTTTTTAAAATCCAATTCTTAAATATTCTTTTATAACATAATGCTATTGATGCAGATGTCATAGGTTGCCATAACATGGTAGACAAAATAGTTTCTAAGAAATTAGTAATCCAATAGAATTTTTTATCTGTATTGACCACAGTTACCATTGGCACTCTTACTGGTATTTCTAATCCTTCTGGCAATGATTTAACTTTTATTGGCAAGTATTGTAAATCATGTAATTCTTCGTAGTGACTTACATCATATTCAGCACCTAAATACATGGATAACTCTTCTTTCAACTCATTACAAACTTGTGCCTTTGGTTTAGCGAAAAAATTATCTTGAAAATAATCATGTAACCATTGAAATACATATTGTTGTCCAAATGAAACCACCTTATCACAACCTTTTGGAGCATATTTGTTACTTCTTGGTGTCCAATTAGAATATACTTCTTCTGTTCCTTTTGGATATTGTTGATGGTGTCCAGTTTTATATCCATCAGTTAATAGTAATCCGTTCATAATATTTTAATTTGCGTAAATATTACACAAATATATATTAACAACATCTGTTCTACAAATTTATTTGTGTTTTTTTTACACAAATTGATTAAATATCGAAAATTATACCTTCCTTTTTTAGCTTAAAGTATCTTTTATTGTTGAATCTAAATAGGTTAGCAGGTCTTCCTGAGCCTTTAGATGCTTTTTCATCGAGTTCATCAAGAATGTTAAGGCTCAACATTTTTTTTCTAAAATTACGTCTATCAATTGCTCTATCTAAAAGTGTAGTATATAATTTTTCTAAATCAGAGAAAGGAAATTTGGTGTCTAGTAATTCAAAACCAATAGGCTCATATGTAATTTTCCCTCTTAATCGAGCTATTGCTAACTTGAGTATTTCGTCATGATCAAATGAAAGTAGCGGCAGTTCATTAATTTTAAACCACCTTACCTCTTCTGCATCTGTTGAGGCTAATATTTTAAACGCACTCGGTTTAATCAAACCAAAATAGGCTACAGAAACAACTCTACTCCTTGGATCCCTATTAGGGTTACCAAAAGTGTACAATTGTTCTAAATAATTTATCTCAATTCCTGTTTCTTCTTTAAGTTCTCGTTCTACAGCCTCTTCTAATGATTCATCCTTCAAAACAAATCCTCCGGGAATAGCCCATTTACCTTTAAAAGGCTCGTATTTCCTTTTGATTAGCAAAACTGAAACTCCTTCAGATTCATAACCAAATACTACAGCATCAACTGTTAATTTTATTGATTTTTCCATATTGCCATAGTTTTAAATTATAATCAATTATTTAAAAGCCTTCTTATTGAACACAATCAATATCCCAATACCAGTACTAATAGCAACATCGGCTATATTAAAAACCGGATCAAAAAAAGAAAATTGCTTTCCTCCAAAAAACGGTAACCACTCAGGTAAAATATCATTATAAAGCGGAAAATGTAACATGTCTACAACCTTGCCGTGAAATACGCCTGCGTAGCCACCACTTTCTGGTAAAAACGCAGCAACTTGTCCGTAACTATCATCAAAAAAAACACCATAGAATACCGAGTCTAAAATATTACCTAAAGCACCAGCAAAAATCAGTGAAATGGCAAAGATTAAAGTCTTTGTTTTTTGTTTTTTGATAACACTAAACAACCAGTAACCAATTCCCGAAACAGCACCAATTCTAAATAGCGTTAAAATTAATTTTGCCGATTTATCGTCAATAAACGAAAAGATATCACTCAACTTTGTTCCCCAAGCCATACCATCGTTTTCGACAAACAAAATTTTGAACCACGAAAATACTGCTACGTCTTCTCCTAACTGAAAGTGCATTTTTATATATATTTTACTGATTTGGTCTATCAATAAAATGATAATTATGATGAATATAGATTTCTTTAAAGACATATGAAATATACTTACTATTCTTGTTTTTTTACTGTAATATTTCCGCCATTGGTACTTAATCTCCAAACATTAAACCCAAACATATCACTAGGAAAGTCAACCAGTCCATGATGCGAATCAGTCTGTATTACAGCGTTACTAGTTTTCACAAAAATATTACCATCAATAGTTTTAATATTGGCAAACCTTGCTGTTCCATCAATATTACATCCGCCTTGAATTAGATTAAAACTAAGTTCTTGAAATTTCCCTTTGGCTTCGACCGAACCGATATCGCTTTTAACGGAAAGATCTAAATTTTCAGGCATAGTAATCTCTAAAGTTGCAGCTATAACTTTATGAGCATTTCTTTTATCATCTGGAGTATCTACGATAGAAACACGTTTTAATTTTACAAAAACTTGATTCCCTTTAACTTCTGATACTACTTGGTAATCGTTACCATACTCTCCATCTGATAAAGATTTTAAAGTAATTGCATCAGTTTGTGCTGTAGCCACTGAAATGGTAAAAATTTCGTCTCCATCTACGATTACTTCAGAAACCCCTTTTGAAGAAAATTTATCTTCTCCTCTATTTTGTCCATCCACATAAAGTGAAGTCAAGAAAATAAGGCTTAATAAAAAAGTCTTGAAATTAGTATTCCAAGACTTTGATGTATATGTATTATTTAGCATGCTATAATTTACTTCTGCATGTTCTTAGCTTCAATACTTAAAGTTGCATGAGGCACTAATTTTAAACGTTCTTTATTAATTAACTTACCTGTAACTCTACAAACGCCATAGGTTTTATTTTCTACACGGATTAGTGCATTTTTTAAATCACGGATAAATTTTTCTTGACGTATTGCCAAAGCTGAGTTTGCTTCTTTACTCATAGTAGCACTTCCGTCTTCAAAAGATTTAAAAGTTGGTGATGTATCTTCAGTACCATTATTATGGTCATTCATATATGCACTTTTGATAAGCTCTAAGTCGTGCTCTGCTTTTTTTATTTTCTCTTGGATAAGAACTTTGAATTCCTCTAAATCCGTATCTGAATATCTGTTTTTTATTTCTGAGGCCATATCCTTAGTGTTTTTTGATAAATAGTTTAGTATTTACTTCGTCAAAAGCAATATCTATACCATTTTCTAGGTTATCTACAATTTTTAAATCATCCGTTAAAGTTTCCATCTTTATGTAAGCTTCATTATCGTTTACTGCAGCTATTATATCTGTATGATTTTGTAAGTGCACATCAATTCTATCAGTGACTTCAAAACCTGAATCTTTTCGTAAGTTTTGGATACGATTTACAAGTTCTCTTGCAATCCCTTCTTTACGTAAATCTTCATTTATTGTAACATCTAACGCTACTGTTAACAAACCTTCATTTGCCACAAGCCATCCTTCGATATCTTGCGATGTAATCTCAACATCATCGAGTCCCAATGTAATATTTTTTCCATTAATGTCAATATCAAAACTACCGTTTTGCTCCATTTTGTTAATATCTTCTGCCGAAAATCCATTTATTGCATTGGCAATTAACTTCATATCCTTTCCAAAACGCGGTCCTAATGTTTTAAAATTAGGCTTTATTTGTTTGACCAGTATGTCTGAAGCGTCTTCTAGAAGTTCAATTTCTTTAATATTAACTTCGTGTTTTATTAAATCTGCAACTGCTTCAATTTCATTCTTTTGTTGCTGACTTGCAACCGGAATCATTATTTTTTGAAGTGGTTGACGTACCTTTATTTTCTCTTTAGCTCGTAATGACAATACTAAAGATGAAATAGTTTGTGCATTCTCCATTTTACGTTCTAACGACTTATCAATAGCACTTTCATCAGCAATCGGAAATTCTGCAAGATGTACACTTTCAAAACATTCTTTTTTAGTTACAGCATTTAGATCTAAATACAATCTGTCCATAAAAAACGGAGCTATTGGTGCACCTAATTTTGATAGTGTAACCATACATGTATAAAGCGTTTGGTAGGCTGAAATTTTATCGGTCTGATAATCACCTTTCCAGAAACGTCTTCTACTTAAACGAACATACCAGTTACTTAAGTATTCTTGTGTAAAATTAGATATGGCTCTTGCGGCTTTTGTTGGCTCGTACTCTTCGTAAAACTTGTCTACTTTTTGAATAAGGGTATTTAATTCTGAAAGAATCCAACGGTCGATTTCTGGTCTTTCATCTAATGGAATATCTGCTTCGGAATAATCAAAGCCATCTAAGTTTGTGTATAATGAAAAGAATGAATAGATGTTATATAATGTCCCGAAGAACTTACGTCTTACTTCTTCAATACCATCCACATCAAACTTAAGATTATCCCAAGGATTGGCATTACTAATCATATACCAACGTGTGGCATCGGCACCGTATTTTGATAACGTTTCGAAAGGGTCTGTGGCATTACCTAAACGCTTGGACATTTTTTGCCCATTTTTATCAAGAACTAATCCATTAGACACCACATTTTTATAAGCTACAGAATCGAAAACCATAGTTCCGATAGCATGAAGAGTATAGAACCAACCACGTGTTTGGTCTACACCTTCTGCAATAAAGTCAGCAGGAAATGATTTGTTTTCGTCAATCAATTCTTTGTTTTCAAAAGGGTAATGCCATTGTGCATAAGGCATTGAACCAGAATCGAACCATACGTCAATCAAATCACTTTCGCGTTTCATTGGCTGTCCTGATTCTGAAACTAAAACAATCTTATCTACTACGTTTTTATGAAGATCAATCTTCTCGTAGTTCTCTTCAGACATGTTACCAACTTCGAAATCTGCAAAAATATCTTCTGAAAGCACACCAGCATTAATAGATTTTTGCATTTCAACTTTAAGTTCCTTCATAGAACCGATGCAAATCTGCTCTTTTCCGTCTTCTGTACGCCAAATTGGTAATGGAATTCCCCAAAAACGTGAGCGAGATAAGTTCCAGTCGTTTGCGTTAGCTAACCAATTACCAAAACGACCTTCGCCAGTAGATTTTGGTTTCCAGTTAATACCCATGTTAAGCTCGTGCATACGCCCTTTGACATCAGTCACTTTTATAAACCATGAATCTAAAGGGTAGTATAAAATTGGTTTGTCTGTACGCCAGCAATTAGGATAACTGTGTTTGTATTTTTCAACCTTAAAGGCTTTGTTTTCTGTTTTTAATCTTATCGCAAGCTCAACATCTATCGACTTTTCTGGAGCTTCGCCATCATTGTAATATTCATTCTTTACATATTTGCCACCAAACTCACCCAACTCTGACCTAAATTTCCCTTGCAAATCTACAAGCGGCACAAGGTTATCGTTTTTATCTTTAACTAAAAACGGTGGTATTTCTGGTGAGGCTTGTTTAGCCACTAAGGCATCATCTGCACCAAAAGTCGGTGCAGTGTGTACTATTCCTGTTCCATCTTCTGTAGTTACAAAATCTCCTGAAATGACACGGAAAGCATTTTGCTTGTTTTCGAACTCAAGATTAAAATCTAATAGTTGCTCGTATGTAATGCCTACTAAGTCTTTTCCTTTAAACTCTTTTACAACGTAGTAAGGAATCTTCTTATCTCCAGAATTATAAGTTAACAATTCTGATTTTTCTTCAACTTGATTGAATTTTCCAGCAAATTGTTTTGATACTAAATTCTTAGCTAAAACAACATTCATTGGTTTGAATGTATACTGATTATATGTTTCAACTAAAACATAATCAATCTTAGGACCAACAGTCAATGCTGTATTACTTGGAAGCGTCCAAGGTGTTGTTGTCCATGCTAAAAAATAGATATCACCTTCATTTTGAAGAAAATCTGGCAAACTTTCCTCGTATGCTTTAAATTGAGCTACAACTGTTGTGTCTGTAACATCTTGATAAGTACCAGGCTGATTAAGCTCATGTGAACTTAAACCTGTGCCTGCTTTAGGTGAATAAGGCTGGATTGTATAGCCTTTGTATAATAAATCTTTGTCGTAAATCTGTTTTAATAACCACCAAACAGATTCCATATATTTAGATTTGTAGGTGATATATGGATCGTCCATATTTACCCAATACCCCATTTTTTGAGTCAGGTCGTTCCAGATATCTGTATAACGCATTACTGCTTTTTTACAGGCTGCGTTATACTCTTCTACTGTGATTTCTGTACCAATATCTTCTTTTGTAATACCAAGTTCTTTTTCTACACCAAGTTCGATTGGTAAACCATGCGTATCCCAACCCGCTTTTCGCTTTACTTGATAACCTTTCATGGTTTTATAGCGCGGAAAAATATCTTTTATAGCACGTGCTAAAACGTGATGAACACCAGGTAATCCATTTGCAGAAGGTGGCCCTTCAAAAAACACATAAGGCGGTTTTCCTTCTCTAGTGGTTACACTTTTATTGAATATATCGTTTGCTTCCCAATAATTACTGACTTCATCAGCAACATTTGACAAGTTAAGTCCTTTGTATTCAGGGAACTTTTGGCTCATTTTTCGCATTTCTTATAAGGTTGCGAAAATACTAATTTTTGAGAAATTGTTAAGGAAGAATAGCCGAAAAGTGTCTATCTAAAAAGATAAATGACATTTTGACCTTAAAGTGAGTCATTTTTATGATTTATAATCTTATTCGTTAAAGCATAAACGACTAATCCTGCAATATTTTTGGATTGTGTTTTAAGAAGTAAATGACTACGATGAGTCTCAACTGTTCTTTTACTTAAGCTAAGTTTATAAGCAATTTCTTTTGCAGTAAACTCTTTACATATAAGCTCTAAAATTTCTAATTCGCGTTCAGTAAAGTAGTCATCATCTAGACTTGATTTGACTTTGTTTGCTTTTGAATTGCTTTGGCCTTCTTTGATGTAATTAAATACAATTTCATCATAATAAAATCCCTTTGAATGTACCTCTCGAATTGTATGAAGCATTAATTTTGGTGTGCTGTTTTTTGCCAAATATGCGACTGCACCAATGGATATCATGTTAAGTATAAAGGGCTTACTGAAATAACTTGTTAAGGCTATTATTTTAATACCGTTAAACTCATCCCTAATAAGCTTTGTTGCTTCTACACCGTTAAGATTTGGCATTTTTAAATCTGTAACAATAATATCTGGTTTCGTCTTTGAAGCTCTGAGTTTTACCAATAAATCATGACCATCTTCAGCATCAAAAAGGATTTTAATATCATCTTGACTTTGAATAATTGCCATCAATCCTTGACGGAAAAGCAACTGGTCATCTGCTATTGCAATTCTAATTTTACGCTTCATTTATGGATTGTATTACAAAACGGCTTCCTTGATTAATTACACTATCAATATTTAAATCTGCGTCTAATATTTTTACTCTACTTTTTATATTTTGAAGTCCAATTCCAGCATTTTTATTGACTTTTGACACATTAAAACCTCCGCCATTATCTGAGTAATTAAATTTAAAGCCCTTATTTTTTGACAATAGATTAACTTCGATTTTATTGGCCATACCGTGTCGGATAGAGTTATTAATTAGCTCTTGCGCTATTCGGAAAAGATGAAGCTGATTGGTTTCGGACAACTTTAATTCTTCAATATTATGTGCTATCTCAATAGTCGTGTTTTTACTAAAATCTTCGAACAATTCTTCAAGAGCTGCTTTTAGTCCAAACTTATCTAAAATTGGTGGCAGTAAGTCGTGTGCTATTTGACGAGAACTTTCTAGAGTAGTTGACGTTATGTCTAAAATTTGCTCCAACGTGTTTTTTTGTTTCTCATTTATTTGATTATCTGACAACAATACATTCGTTGTAAGACTTACTACATTTAGCTTTGAACTTATAGCATCGTGCAAATCTTGAGCTATACGTTTTCTTTCTGTTTCTTGAACTGCAATTGAGGTTTGTAATATTTTTTCTTGATTTGCAATACGTAAATCTGCTTTTTCTTTTTCCTTTTGAATAATTTTTCTTCTTGACAAGAAGAAAAAAAATATTACTCCAATAATTATAATTAGTAGAAAGATTACAGCAAATATTAGTACTAATACTAACTTACTTTCTTCTGTCTGAAACTCTTGAACCATTCGAAAATTATTAAACCATAATATATGTATAGAAAAACGGAATTTAATCCTAATAAGATATTAGAAAGATTATCAAAACTATCAATATTATTTGCAAAATTTTGCAATGTAAATACCAAAACACTCACTGTTTTGTACACAATAACTCCTATTGTTATATACACATATTTTAAACTCTTACTTAAAGAATTATATAAATGTACAATTGCTAAAGCTAAGATTGGTAATCCGCAAACTAAAACTTCTATTGGATGAAATGGACTTAACACAAAATATCCAGAAGCGCTTAAAATTATTAAGAAAACTAGTATTGAAGCAAATATAATAATGAGTAAACTTGCTTTTGTTTTTTGAGATTTTTCAATCAATTGCCTAAAGAATAAGGATAAGAATAAAAATTCTCCATAAAAATAAACATGTGAAAAAAACAAATTATATATACCGTTATAATTCATTATCCCTGATACTATTTCAATTAGAGCTATGAAAGTAATATATATACAGAAAATTTGATATGATTTATCACCTTTATGATATGAACTCTTACTTAAAAAAAGAATTGTGATTAAAAAAGGTAATATTGACAATCCATGACTTAAAACAAATTCCATTAAAAATTGTCTATCTGTGGTTTAATGGACTGTTTTCATCGCAACTCTTAGGGCATGGTGCACTAAAATCAAATGCTCCACTTCCGTTTAAATCCTCTTTTTTGAAGGGCGCATCTTTCTCACCTTCTACCATGTCTCTTGCAACACCACTTGCATCTTTTTTAGTACCAACTATTACCAATGTCTGTCCATTTGCATCTTTTTGCTTAGGATTAACAGCCATATATGCTCTGATACTGGAGTCGTCTACATTACTAAGTGAAATACCACCTTTACCATTATCTTGTAGAACTTTCATTTCTTTTAATATATCTACAATAGTTTCACAACTTATTAAAAATGCTTTAGCAGATCCTTCAGGCATGCTGCCCTGATACGTTTTTGTCCAAGCTTTTGCGTCTTCAATTGAGATTAATGTTTTACTCATAGTCTTTTATTTTTGGAATTAATTAATTGAATATTAAAAATACAGAATTTATTTACAAATGTAGATTCAGTTTGTTTTTGTTTTTGTTTTTAAACTAGAAAATCTACTAAATCTTCAATTTTAGAAATTAGTTGAATTTTAATTTTGGTATTCTTCAATGCAATTTTATTGTATTTAGACACAAATATGGTAGAAAAACCCAATTTTTCTGCTTCTAAAATACGTTGCTCTACACGTTGCACAGGTCTAATTTCACCTGACAAACCAACCTCAGCAGAAAAACAATAATCACTTTGCAAAGCCTCGTCTTCATTAGATGACAATATAGATGCAACAACTGCTAAATCAATTGCTGGGTCATCAACAGTTATTCCTCCTGTGATATTTAAAAAAACGTCTTTAGCGCCTAGTCTAAATCCAGCACGCTTTTCTAAAACAGCCAAAAGCATGTTTAGTCTTTTGGCATTAAAACCGGTAGCTGAACGTTGTGGTGTTCCATAAACTGCAGTACTTACCAAAGCCTGAACTTCTATCATTAGAGGCCGCATACCTTCTAAAGTAGCAGCAATTGCATTACCAGACAATTCTCCATCTTTTTCAGAAATAAGAATCTCTGATGGATTACTGACTTCTCTTAAACCTGAGCCTTGCATTTCGTAAATACCAAGTTCATTAGTAGAGCCAAATCTATTTTTGTTAGCTCTCAGAATTCTAAATACATGGTTACGGTCACCTTCAAATTGCAAAACAGTATCGACCATGTGTTCTAAAATTTTTGGTCCAGCTATATTACCATCTTTTGTAATATGGCCTATTAACAATACAGGTGTAGCTGTTTCTTTTGCAAATTTAATAAGCTCTGTTGTACATTCTTTTATTTGCGAGATACTTCCTGGTGAAGACTCGATATAATCACTATGTAGAGTCTGAATAGAATCTACAACCACTATGTCAGGCTCTAAAGCCTCGACTTGCTTGAAAATATTTTGGGTTTTTGTTTCAGTAAGAATATAGCAGTTTTCACTATTAGGCTGAATGCGCTCTGCTCTCATTTTTATTTGTTTCTGACTTTCCTCACCAGAAACATAAAGTGTTTTATAAGGTAATTTTAAAGCGATTTGAAGTAATAATGTACTTTTTCCAATACCTGGCTCACCACCCAAAAGCGTTAATGAACCTGGCACCATTCCGCCTCCCAAAACACGATTAAATTCTGCATCTTGCATATTCATTCGTGTATCTTTTGAGCCATCTATTTCATTAATTTTTAATGGTTTTGAAACACGTTTATTAGCTGAAGCTGCAGGAGTTTTCCAATCACTTTTTTCAGGTTTCTGTATAATCTCTTCTACAATAGTATTCCATTGTTTACAAGCCGTACATTGACCTTGCCATTTACTATATTGACTGCCGCAATTTTGACAGAAAAAGGTCGTTTTCACTTTTGCCATTAGTAACCAAAATCTCTTTTTATAGCTTCAGCTTTTTCTAGCATCAAATTTTTTGTTATACCACCAATCTCTTCGAGAATGTAGCCTGATTGGAATGTTTTCATAGCTTTTTTAGGTTCTCCAATGTTTTCGAGATACAAGCCTTTATAATATTTTGATAAAACAGTTTCAGGATAGTTATCTCTTGCTAATTTTGAAAGTTCTTCATAGTACTCCCATTTTTGTTTCTTTTTTATAGCTGCTGCTATGGCTTTAAAATCATTGACTAAAATTTGCTTTTCTATACCGAATAGGTTCTTAATTTCGGCATATTTGTCCTCTAGATATTTGACAGGAGAACCTTCCAGTTTTAAAATCGACTCTTTGTACTCTTTTCTACTTATGGGCTGAAAAATAAAGAAAATAGATTCTAATGCTTTTGGTATAGCATGTGCTGGCATAGCATAATGTGTTGGCCCATCAAACTCTTTAAACGTATATAATAAATTATTGTTTCCTAAATCTTTTAGCGTATTATCTAAAGATGCTGCACCTTCCATAATATGTTTTACGTCTGTATTTGATACTGCTAGATAATAAAATATTTTTTGCTCCACATTCTTTAACCTTTCGCTTAAATATTTTTCCATGTCCAATGCCAAATCTGGACTGATAGTTACATAAGCATTAAAAATAGGATTTTGTCTTACCAAATAATAATTGATAAAATTTGCTGTTTCGCCATGACCTACTGCGACTCTAAAAGTTTCCGTTTTATATTTATCCTCAATGAAAGGAATGAGTTCTTTACCTACAAATTCAAAAAAATCCGCACCACTTTCAAGAGGAAGTGAGTTTTGTTCTGAATACATTAAATCGTCTTCTCGAGAGTCTACCTGATTAATACCGACTACTATAGATTCAGGAATATCTTCCCAATATGCGTAATAGTCAACATTCCCAGCAACAGCTTCAAATAAATAATCGCCATCAAACACATAAATCACAGGATAAGCTTTGTCATCGTCGTCAGAATAACCTCTGGGCAACAATATTTTAAGCTCTCTATCCTCACCTAAAATACTCGAAGAAATTGTTTGATATTTGGCTTGAGAAAAAGAAATACATCCTACAAATAGGAATAAAAAAACGGCCTTAAACTTAGTCATTGATGATCTGATTTTGGTTGTTAAGGCAAGGTAAAAAAAAATCTATACTTCTTTGTGCTTTCGGTTATAGATTGGTAGATAGATAAGTGAAATTCCGCCAAGGAAAATTATCATTATTGTCTGTGAAGCCCACATAATCCAACCAAATGCTCGACTTGGTGTCTCGGCAATTGCAAAGATTGAAAACGCAATAACAATAGCTTCTGGGAAAGAACCAATACCTCCATTAGTTGCAGCAATACTAAAACTTGCTAGAATAAACCCTATCAAAATCGCCGCCAAGGATACGCCTTCTAATTGAGGTACCGCAAAACTAGTGATGTAAAACATAAGGACATACATCGCCCAAATAAAAATAGTATGAAAAATAAATGCCCACTTCTTTTTCATTTTAAAAATACTAAGAGCTCCTTCTATCAATCCCGAGATAAAGTTTTTGACTTTTAACGCAAATTTAGATTGACTCTTTTTAACAAAAATAAAAATGAATATCATTAATACTAGTCCTATAAAACCTACAATAACTAATGTTGAAGAATTAAATTTTTCAGTAAAAAAATCAACTATAAACTCAAACTCTAAAAACAAAGTGATTAGTATAATTATAAGTAACATAATAGTGTCTGCAACTCTTTCTGCAACAATCGTCCCAAAGGTTTTATCGAACGGAACACCTTCATAATTTGTAATAATTGAAGCCCTAGCTACTTCGCCTGCTCTTGGTATTGTGAAATTAATAAGATATGCCGAATACACAGACATTAAACTATTTGTAAACCTAGGCTTAAACCCTAATGGTTCTACCATAAATAGCCAGCGGTAAGCTCTTGAGACATGACTTAAAATTCCAAAACTAACACCCAAGCAAATCCATAAATAATTGGCGTCTTTGAAGTATTGTACTAATTCTGTAATAGAGATTTTGGATAACGAATACCATACCAAAGCCACGCCTATTAGTAAAGGTAGTGCTACTTTGAGAATTGAACTCTTTTTTTTCAAAAGAAATCTATTTTAAGAGATTATTTTCTTCATTAGGAAAAACCAAAGATGGTTTAAAAAGTTTGGCTTCTTCTATATCCATAAAAGCATATGTAATAAGTATTAAAATATCACCAGGTGCGACTAATCTTGCAGCTGCTCCATTTAATGTTATTTCACCACTATTTCTTGGTCCTGGAATAGCATAAGTATCTAAACGTGCTCCATTATTATTATTAACAATTTGCACTTTTTCGCCTTGTATAATGTTAGCAGCATCCATTAAATCTTCATCAATGGTTATGCTTCCAATATAATTGAGGTCAGCACCTGTAACTTTTACACGGTGAATTTTAGATTTTACAACTTGAATTTGCATTGGGCAAAGGTAATTAATTTAGTGCGATATTATCTATAAGTCTAATATCATCAGCATACACGGCAATGAATGCTCGGTATTCTTTTTTTGTTGATTTTCTTTTAACTGGCTTTAAGGTTTTGATATCAGAAATTAAAAAATATTCGAGCTCTAATAGCTTGTGTTTTTTAAACTGACTCTCAACCCACTCCGTAACTTTTTTAGCACTTTTTGTGCCAAACTTTTCTTTGGCAGATTTTAGAATTTTATGAATAAATGGGGCTGCTTCACGATAATCTGGTTTTAGTCTTTCGTTCCGACTACTCATTGCTAGACCATCTTCTGCTCTATAGATGGCACATCCTACAATTTTAGTTGGAATCTCATGAAGCTCTACCATTTTCTTAACTATCTGTAGCTGCTGAAAATCTTTTTCTCCAAAATAGGCTTGTTCAGGTTTTACGATTTCTAATAATCGTTTTACAATTGTACCTACACCATCAAAATGCCCAGGTCTAAAAGCACCTTCCATTTCGTGTTCTAACCCATCAAATGTAAAACGTTCGGAAACTGTTTTTCCCTCATAAATATCATCAACGCTAGGTGCGTAAACTATTATTCTCTCATCTGAAACTGTTTGCAACAACTTTACATCTCGACCTAATGTTCTCGGATATTTTTCTAAATCTTCAGCATTGTTAAACTGAGTTGGATTTACAAAAATACTAACCACTACAAAATCATTATCGACTAGTCCAAAATTGACTAGTGATAAGTGACCTTGGTGCAATGCTCCCATTGTTGGCACAAATCCAACAGTCGCATCATTAGCCTTGAGGCTAGATATGTATTCAATTAATTCAGTTTTGTTATCAAAAATTTTCAAAGGCTGTAACATAAGTTTAACGCGTGCAAACTTAAGATTTTACTAGCAATTGGCATAAATTTTTGTAATTTTGCATGTTTTTTACTTTGAATTTCTAAATCAATCACTATATGAAAGATAAACGAATATTATATGTGTCCTCTGAGGTTGTTCCTTATTTACCGGAAAACGAAATCTCTTCGATGTCTTTTGAAGCACCAAGAATGGTTAACAAACAAGGTGGACAGATACGAATATTTATGCCGCGATTTGGAAACATAAACGAGCGTAGACATCAATTACATGAAGTTATACGTCTATCGGGAATTAACTTAGTAATTAACGATATGGATATGCCATTAATTATCAAGGTAGCTTCAATACCAAAAGAGCGCATCCAAGTTTATTTTATTGATAATGAAGAGTATTTTAAGCGTAAAGCAACTTTATCTGATGAAAACGGAAAGTTATTCCCTGACAATGATGAGCGCGCTATTTTCTTTGCAAAAGGTGTTATTGAAACAGTTAAAAAATTAAACTGGGCTCCAGATATAATACACGTTAATGGTTGGTTGGCATCATTATTGCCACTTTATTTAAAAGAATTTTATAAGACCGAACCTTTATTTACAGAAAGTAAAATTGTGACATCTATATACAATCAAAACTTCGATGGTACGTTAGATAAGGACATGAAAAAGAAAATAAGTTTTGATGGTTTAGATGAAGAAGCTATAAAATCATTAAGCGAGCCGAATTACATTAACCTAATGAAAATAGCAATAGACAATTCTGATGCAATAATCAAAGGATCACAAGATTTACCAGAAGAATTAGATAGCTATATTGATGGGTTAGATAAACCTACTTTAGGTTATCATTCTCCAGAAGAGTTTGCTGAGCCATACACGGAATTTTACACAAACACAGTACTTCAATAGTATAAATTTTTATGAAATTGAATAAAATTGCCCTAAGAAATATCTCAATAGCTTTTATAATTGCTTTTGGATTTGTAGCATGTGATAAGGATTTTGCATCTGTTAATTCAGATATCATCAATGATGATACGGCTACTAACTTTAACACTACTTCTGAAAAGTTTGATGTTATAAGTTATAATAACCCTTTAAACCCAGTTCAAACAAACGATTTAGGTCTTAATATGCTGGGTGTATACGACGACCCTACATACGGAAGGACAATTGCTAGTGTTTTAACACAAGTAAATACCGGATTAATAGATCCAACATTTGGAGAAAACGTAGTATTAGATTCTGTTGTACTTACTATACCTTTTTTTAGCAGAAATGTTGGAGTAATAGATGAAACATTTATCGATTATGAAATTGACTCAGTACTTCCAAGAGAAGAGAGTTACAGCCCAATTAAATTAAGTATTTTTGAAAATTCTTATTTCTTAAGAGATTTTAATCCAAATGATGATTTTGATAGTAACCAAGCTTATTTTTCTAATAAATCTGCTTCCAGTACTGAACAAATTGGATCTGCTGATTTAGAATCTATTTTAATTGATGAAATTGAATCTTTAACAATCTCTGATAAAGAAGTTATTTTAACAGATGGCGCTGAGCCTGATGCAACAATTACTGAAAGATTATCACCCAGGATCAGGCTTGTTTGGGATAAAGATGTTATAGAGGACAATGATGTAATCACCTATTGGACAAATAAGATAATTGCACAAGAAGGTTTATCTACACTTAGCAACCCTAATAATTTTAACGACTATTTTAGAGGCTTATATTTTAAGGCAGAGCCAGAAGATATGAGTACTAGTGGATCGCTAATGCTTTTGAACTTATCTCAACAAGACGCTAACATTACTTTATTCTATTCTTTTGATTCACCAACTATTGAAAATGAAAGAGATGAAGCCACATATGTCTTAACATTCAGTCCTACACGAGTGAACTTTTTTGAAAATAATTTCACAACAACTATACCTGTCGGTGATGAAATAAACGGTGATGATTTACTATATCTAAAAGGAGGTGAAGGGTCTATTGCTGGCATAAAACTATTTGATGGTTTAAATTCTGACGACGACGACACTTCAGATAATACTTTTGAAGCCTGGAGAAAGCAATACGTTATACTTAATGATGAAGGAGAGTTTGAATCTTCAAGACGTTTAATTAACGAAGCCAATCTAATCTTCAATGTTGCAAAAGATGAAATTATGACAGACGACTCTGGTAATACGCAAGAGCCAGATCGCTTATACTTATACAACAAAACTAATGGCGGACCGCTTATAGATTACCTTCAGGATTCACAAAATAATTCGGCACCATTATTCTCTATACCCAATCACTTGGGAATTCTCGAAAGAGACGATACAAATGAAGGAGAAGGTATTCGTTATAAAATGAGAATAACTTCTCACATAAATAGTTTACTCCTTGACAATGCTGAAAATGTAGAACTAGGTATAGCAGTATCAGGTAACGTAAATTTAGAAGCTACTGTGCCTCAGTACACAGAACAAACAGGAACGGATGAAGAAAATACTGTCCCAGTAAGTAGTATTATTACTCCAAGAGGAACTATACTTCACGGAAGTACTAGTGCTGTTAGTGAAGATAAACGTCTCTATCTTGAAATTTTTTATACATGTCTTGAGACAGACATAAATTGCCCAAATAACTAAGGAATATATGTGTGGAATTGTAGGATATATAGGTCATAGAGAAGCTTACCCAATTATTCTCAAAGGATTACAACGTCTTGAGTATAGAGGTTATGACAGTGCTGGGATAGCACTTTATGATGGTAACAACATCAAGCTTTCAAAAACGAAAGGTAAAGTTGCTGACTTAAAAGAAAGACTTGAAAACGAAATTCCTACAACTGGAAACTTAGGTATTGGACACACACGTTGGGCAACTCATGGAGTACCAAATGATGTCAACTCTCACCCACACTATTCTAATTCTGGAGATTTAGTAATTATTCATAATGGAATCATTGAAAATTATGAAGCTATTAAAACTGAATTAAAGAAAAGAGGCTATACTTTTAAATCAGATACAGACACTGAAGTTTTAATAAATCTTATAGAAGAAGTAAAGAAGAAACAAGATGTAAAACTTGGTAAAGCAGTACAGATTGCTTTAAACGAAGTCGTTGGCGCATACGCTATCGCTGTATTTGATAAAAATAAGCCTAATGAAATTGTAGTTGCTAAACTTGGTAGTCCTTTAGCTATAGGCGTTGGTGATGAAGAATTTTTTATAGCCAGTGATGCTTCACCTTTTATAGAGTTTACAAAAAACGCAATTTACCTCGAAGATGAAGAAATGGCCGTTGTTCGTCTTGGAAAAAAGATAAAAATTCGTAAAATAAAAGATGACTCTTTGGTCAATCCTTTAATGCAAGAACTAAAATTCAATTTAGAACAAATTGAAAAGGGAGGTTTTGAACACTTTATGCTAAAGGAAATTTACGAACAACCTCACGCCATTAGAGATACATACCGTGGACGTTTATTAGCTAAAGAAGGTATTATTAGAATGTCTGGTGTCGAGAACCATAAAGAAAAATTTCTAAATGCCAACAGAATAATCATTGTAGCATGCGGTACCTCTTGGCATGCAGGGTTAGTTGCAGAATATATTTTTGAGGATTTAGCAAGAATCCCTGTTGAAGTTGAATATGCTTCGGAATTTAGATACAGAAACCCTGTAATAACTGACAAAGATGTTGTCATTGCAATTTCCCAATCTGGTGAAACAGCGGATACTCTCGCGGCAATAAAATTAGCAAAAAAACATGGAGCCTTCGTATTTGGGGTTTGCAATGTTGTTGGTTCTAGTATCGCTCGTGAAACGGACGCTGGCGCATATACACATGCGGGTCCAGAAATTGGAGTTGCTTCAACAAAAGCATTCACAACTCAAATAACAGTTCTCACTTTAATAGCTTTAAAATTAGCAAAAGAAAAAGGTGCCATCTCTAAATCAGATTTCCATTTTCACTTAGAGCAATTAGAATTAATACCTGATAAAGTTGCAAAAGCATTACAGTCTGATAAACATATCAAAACCGTTGCAAAAACTTACAAAGACGCGCAAAACTGTCTTTATTTAGGAAGAGGATATAATTTCCCCGTAGCACTTGAAGGTGCCCTTAAACTAAAAGAAATTTCATATATCCATGCAGAAGGTTATCCTGCTGCAGAAATGAAACATGGACCAATAGCTTTAATTGACGAACAAATGCCGGTTTTTGTTATTGCAACCAAAAAGGGACACTACGAAAAAGTAGTTAGCAATATTCAAGAAATTAAATCTAGAAAAGGTAAAATTATAGCTATAGTTACAGAAGGAGATGTTGATGTTAAAAAATTAGCTGACCATACAATTGAAGTTCCAGAAACCCTAGAATCTTTAAGTCCTTTACTTACTACGATACCACTACAACTTCTATCATACCACATTGCAGTTATGCTAGAGAAAAATGTAGACCAACCAAGAAATTTGGCAAAATCGGTAACTGTAGAGTAAAAAACATACATGATTACGTATTAACAAATCCATAAAAAAACTTTGTTTTTTTATGGATTTGTTGTTTTTGCATCTGATTTGTTATCAAAAGATGCTATGCGTGCATAATTTTTTAAGATTTTGTTATCAAGTTTTCATATATTTATTTAAATTGGCAACCTATAAATAAACTAATTCTATAACATGAAGACAACCTTTAAGCTTTTTGTAATGCTTTTATCAGTGATTTCCTTTGCGCAAACCACAGTAAAAGGGACTATTACAGATAACACAGGGCAACCCCTACCTGGCGCTAATATTATAATAGAAGGGACGACAACTGGAACAAGTTCAGATTTTGATGGAAAATATATCATTGACACTGACCAAGCTCCACCTTTTAAACTTGTAATAACTTACACAGGTTTTGAAACTCAGACTATAGAAGTCACTTCTAACAACCAAACCATTGATGTAAAAATGGTTGAGGGTAATGAACTTGATGAGATTGTTATTTCTGCTTCAAGAACACCTGAACGAATTTTTGAATCTCCTGTAACTGTTGAACGTTTTGGATTAAAAGAAGTCAAAAACACACCTTCAGTAGATTTTTATGATGGATTAGAAAACCTTAAAGGTGTCGATATTAACACAAATAGTTTAACTTTTAAATCCATTAACACTAGAGGTTTTGCAAGTTTTGCAAATACACGTTTTATGCAGTTAGTAGATGGTATGGATAACTCTGCGCCAGCACTTAACTTTCCGTTAGGTAATCTATTAGGTATGGTAGAAACAGACGTTAATAGTATAGAGCTCTTACCTGGAGCTGCATCGGCATTATATGGTGCGAATGCATTTAACGGTATTCTTTTCATGAGAAGTAAAAGTCCTTTCGATAATCAAGGCATTAGTGGTTACATAAAAAGAGGTATTACTTCTCAAGAAGCTGCAGGTGATAATGATTATACCGATTTTGGTATTAGAATGGCATATAAATTCAGTGAGAAGTTTGCTGCTAAAGTTAACTTTGGATACTTAAAAGGAACTGACTGGGCTGCTACTAGTGAAGAAGACAGATTTAATAGAGGTCTTACAAGAGCTGATACTGATTATGACGGAATAAATGTTTATGGTGATGAAGTTTCTACAAATATTAGAGATGCTTCAGGTTCAGGACTTATACCTGATGTAGTCGTAAGTAGAACAGGATACAATGAAAGAGATTTAACTGACTATAATGCTGAAAGTATTAAAGCAGACTGGGGATTATATTTCCGACCTTGGGCAAATGATTTTGAAATCCAATATATTGGTAAACTTGGTTTGGGTAATACTATTTATCAGGGTGCAAACAGATATAATATAAAAAACTTCTTTTTACAGCAACACAAATTAGAAATCAGAAACGATAACTTCTTTGTAAGAGGATATGTAACAGAGGATAAGGCTGGAGACTCTTACGATATGGTATTCACAGGAGTAAACATTAACAGAGCATGGAAAAGTGATGGCGATTGGTTTGGAGATTATATAGGAACATATGCTGGTGTTTTATTATCAGGAAATCCGAGTGGTTTAACTGATGCTCAAATACATGCCTTATCTAGACAAGTTGCTGATGAAGTTATAGACTTACCTGGACAAGCAGACAATATTGAAAGATTTTTGCCAGGAACTCCAGAGTTTCAAAATGCATTTAACCAAAGTATAAATGACCCAGACTTAACAACAGGTTCTAAGTTTCAGGACAATTCTAAAATCTGGCATGCAGACGCAAACTATAACTTTAGTCACCTTTGGGATGTCGCTGAAGTACAGGTTGGTGGTTCATTCAGAACTTATAGCTTAAACTCTTCTGGCACCATTTATACTGATGTAGATGGTCCAATTAACTACTCTGAAGTAGGTGTTTACACACAAATTCAAAAATCCTTAGAGCTTTCTGATAATGTTGAGCTAAAACTCACAGGATCTTTAAGATATGATAAATCAGAATTATTTGATGGTTTCTTTTCACCAAGATTATCTGCTGGTTTTACCGTTAATGAAAATCATAACTTTAGAGCTTCTTTCCAAACAGGATTTAGAAACCCTACTACTCAAGATTTATATATTGGTTTAGATGTTGGTCGTGCAATCCTAATTGGTGGTGCTCCTGATAACCCTGCAAGAGATATCAGAAACTACAATGTAGCTAACAATTCACTCAGTGCATTTGGAGCTTCAATTTTAGGTTCAAACTCTGTTAATATAAATGGGTCTGGCGCTTACAATAATTCGTTCTTTGCAAGCTCGGTAGTTGATGGTTTTGCAAATACAGGAAACCCTGCAGACTTACAAATTGCAAATTCTAATCTAGCACAACCAGAACAAGTAACTTCTTTCGAAGTTGGTTACCGTGGTAAAGTAGAAGGTTTTGTAATCGATGCATCGGCTTATTTCAATGCTTACAAAGATTTCTTAGCTAATGAAACTGTGATTGCTCCTTTTTACGGAGATGTTCAGTTAACACAAAATATACCTGGAACATCAACGCCTTTAGCAGTTGCAGCAATTGCTAACGGAGACTTCCAAGCTTACCAAACGTATACTAATTCTGATGCAGATATTAATTCTTACGGTGGTGCTATACAAGTTTCTAAAAAAATATTTAATGGATTTGATTTAAGTGCTAACTACACGTATACAAAATTAGATTTTGACGTTAATGCCAATCCTGATTTTAGAACAAACTTTAACACACCAGAGCACAAAGTAAAGGTAAGCTTTGGTAAAACTGAAGTTATTAAAAACTTAGGTTTCAACGTGGCTTGGAGATGGAGTGATAATTACTTCTGGGAAGCATCTTTTGGAGACGGTGAAGTACCAGCATTTAATGTATTAGATGCTCAAATTAATTACAGAATACCAAGTTTCAAATCTACATTTAAGCTAGGTGCTACTAACTTATTACAAGATGAATACTTTACTGCTTTTGGTACAGGATTTATTGGTTCGCAGTACTACCTTTCATGGACAATTAATAACTTATAATAATTATAAAGACAAATCATGATGAAAAATATTAAACATATAGCGTTGTCTCTTCTTAGTATAGGTTTTATGGCCTGTGAGAACGAAACACTAGACGATTTAAGAAACAGAGGTCAAGAAGAGCCTGTTGTTTTAGAAGATTTTAATGCAGGTTCATTAAATGCTTCTAACTACGTATCTATGGGTAATTCACTTACTGCAGGTTTTGCAGATAGTGCTTTGTACAAAGTATCTCAAGAGAATTCTACGCCTGCAATATTAGCGCAACAATTCCAGATGCTTGCTAACGGTGGTGCGTTTACTCAACCATTAACAAATGATAATATTGGTGGTCTTTTAGCTGGTGGAACTCCGCTTCCTGGTTTTGGGCCAAGACTTGTATTTGACGGATCAGGTCCTGCACCTTTATCTAGTATCGTAGGTCCAATACAACCAACTACAGACATTATTCTTAACAATCCAACTGGACCTTTTAATAATCTTGGTGTACCTGGAGCAAAAAGCTTCCATTTATTAGCGCCAGGTTATGGTGATTTAAATGGTGTTTTTGCAATGCCAGCAACAGCTAATCCTTATTTTGTTAGAATGGCAAGTAGTCCAGGAACAAGTGTTATCGCTGATGCAGTAGCGCAACAACCATCATTTTTCTCTCTTTGGATTGGAAACAATGATGTTTTAGGATATGCGCTTTCTGGAGGTGATGGTTCAGACCCAATAACACCAATGGCAGGTGTTCCTGGTGTTGGTTTCGAAGCATCTTATCAAGCTATTGTAGCTACTATGGCAGGTAATGTTCCTGGCGTTCAAGGTATTTTAGCTAATATTCCAAATGTAACAGCTATACCTAACTTTACAACAGTAACTCACGATATAATACCTCTTGATGCAGCAACTGCAACAGCAGTTAATGGTGCTTATGCACAATATAATGGAGGTTTACAAGCGGCAGCAGCAAACAATATAATTGACGCTGATGAATTAGCTGCTAGGACAATAAATTTTACAGCCTCTGCTAACAACGCAGTTGTAATTGAGGATGAAACATTAACTCCTATTACATTACCTACGGGACCAGGAACATTTGTAACATTACCAAATATAAGACAAGCAACATCTGCTGATTTATTCGTCTTAGCTAGTGCTTCTTTTATTGGAACAGAAGCTCAACCTGGTAATCCTTTATCTGTTAATGGTGTCGCAATTCCTTTAGCAGACAGATGGGTATTATTACCAAGTGAACAAGCAGAAATAGCTGCAGCAACTGCGCAATACAATCAAGTGATTTCTGCAGTAGCTAGTGCTAACGGATATGCATTATTAGATGCTAATACACTACTAGATCAATTAGCTTCTACTGGTATAGAAACTAGTGGACTTGTAATTACATCTGATTTAGTTACTGGTGGTGCATTCTCTTTAGATGGTGTTCACCCTAACTCTAGAGGATACGCATTTATAGCTAATGAAATGCTAAAAGCAATAGATGCTACATATGGTTCTAACTTTGAAGCATCTGGTAATCTAGTAGATGTTTCTACTTACAACACAAACTATTCACCTGGATTATTACAATAAAATAGTCTATTCTCATAAAATGAAAACGCGTTCAAATTGAACGCGTTTTTTTTATATAAAAAAGCTTAATAAAAAAGTCTTTATTTTTTAAATAAAACTCTATCTTTGCAGCGCGAAAAACAGAGGCGTTTCATATCGAAAAATCATTGTTTTTCATTTTTAAACTATTGCAAAACAAAAACATATAAGTAATGTCTAAAGTTACAGGTAAAGTTGCACAAATCGTAGGTCCAGTTATCGATGTAGAATTCGCTGCTGGTTCAGAACTTCCTAAGATTTATGATTCGTTAGAGATTAATAACCAAGATGGTTCAAAATTAGTATTAGAAGTACAATCTCACATTGGTGAAGATACTGTTCGTACTATTGCTATGGACTCATCAGATGGTTTAAGTAGAGGAACAGAAGTTGTTGCAACTGGCGCTCCAATACAAATGCCTATAGGTGGTGATGTTTACGGGCGTCTTTTCAATGTAATTGGTGATGCAATTGATGGTCTAGGAGATTTACCTAAATCTGGTGACGCTGGTCTTCCGATACACAGAAGCGCACCAAAATTTGAAGAATTATCAACTTCTACTGAAGTTTTATTTACAGGTATTAAGGTAATCGATTTAATTGAACCTTATGCAAAAGGTGGTAAGATTGGATTATTTGGTGGTGCTGGTGTAGGTAAAACAGTATTAATCCAAGAGTTGATTAACAATATTGCAAAAGGACACGGTGGACTTTCTGTATTCGCAGGAGTAGGTGAAAGAACACGTGAAGGAAACGATTTACTTCGTGAGATGTTAGAGTCAGGAATTATCAAGTATGGTGATGACTTTATGCATTCTATGGAAGAAGGTGGTTGGGATCTTCAAAAAGTAGATAAAACTGCTATGAAGGATTCTAAAGCAACTTTCGTATTCGGACAAATGAATGAGCCTCCTGGAGCTCGTGCTCGTGTAGCACTTTCTGGATTAACTATAGCAGAATATTTCCGTGATGGTGCTGGAGATGGACAAGGAAAAGATGTACTTTTCTTCGTAGATAACATCTTCCGTTTTACACAAGCCGGTTCTGAAGTATCTGCATTATTAGGTCGTATGCCATCAGCGGTAGGTTACCAACCTACTTTAGCAACTGAAATGGGTGCGATGCAAGAACGTATTACTTCTACTAAAAAAGGATCTATTACATCTGTTCAAGCGGTTTATGTACCTGCGGATGATTTAACGGATCCAGCACCAGCAACAACGTTTGCTCACTTAGATGCAACAACGGTATTATCTCGTAAAATTGCTGAGTTAGGTATTTACCCAGCTGTAGATCCATTAGATTCTACATCTAGAATTTTAACTGCTGATATTTTAGGAGATGAGCATTATGATTGTGCTCAAAGAGTAAAAGAGTTATTACAACGTTATAAGGAATTGCAAGATATCATCGCCATCTTAGGTATGGAAGAATTATCTGAAGAAGATAAAATGGCTGTAGGTCGTGCACGTCGTGTTCAACGTTTCTTATCTCAACCATTCCACGTAGCTGAGCAATTTACAGGTATTCCTGGTGTATTAGTAGATATTAAAGAAACTATTAAAGGTTTTAATATGATTATGGACGGTGAGTTAGATCACTTACCAGAAGCAGCATTTAACCTTAAAGGTTCTATCGAAGAAGCTATTGAAGCTGGAGAAAAAATGTTAGCTGAAGCTTAATCAAAAACTCTAAAACTATGTATTTAGAAATTGTATCACCAGAAGCCACTTTATTTAGCGGAGATGTAACTAGCGTTGCAGTTCCTGGCGTAAACGGAGAGTTTGAAATGCTTAACAGCCACGCTCCTATCGTATCAATACTTAAAGCTGGTCTAGTAAAAATCAGTGGTAATATTTCTTTAGAAGAAGAGGTTGCTGATAAATTTACAATAGAAAATGGAAAAACTATGTTAGCCATTAACTCTGGGACTTTAGAAATAAATGACAATAAAATAATTATCCTTGCAGATTAATTTTGTAGGAATTATTAATCCATAAAAAAACGCGAAGCAAATGCTTCGCGTTTTTTTATTTTATAGGTATTATCTAATTACACTTTTTTAATAACATTTGTTACAATTCCCCAAATAACGAAGGTATTAGCTTCTGTGATTTTTATAATTGGATAATTAGGGTTCTCAGGCTGAAGCCAGACTTCATCATTTGAAACTCTAAGACGTTTTACTGTAAATTCTCCATCCAAGAAACAAACGGCTATCTTATTATTTTCTGGCTCCAGACTTCGGTCTATAACTAATAAATCGTTGTCATCTAAACCTGCTCCAATCATGGATTGCCCACTAACTCTTGCATAAAAAGTCGCTTCCTTATTTTTCACCAACTCATCGTCAAGAGATAAACGTTGCTCTTTAAAATCTTCCGCTGGTGAAGGAAATCCCGCCGAAATTCCGGTATCGAAAAAATGCGCACCATTATCATCAGTACGCTCTGGTATAAAAAATATAAGACTTTCAGATTTTGGAGCTATCATATGCATTCTACTAAATTTATTTTCTAAGTTATAACTTTCTTATTTAACTATCAATATATCTTTAATATTCGTGGTATATCTTGGCGATAAACGTTCTTGGCGCATTTTCCATGTACGTTTTAAATCCTGGTTCCCAAGCCTTATTTTATGATTTTTGTACTTTTTATTTAGTGCATCAATGGCAGACATTAAAGGCTTATGCTTTGGGTCTTCAGAACTAAACAAATCCAATTGATAATTATCTGTTGGTACTAATCCTGTAACCATAACACCAGCTTTTTTGTATCTGATTCCTTTTTTATAAAGTCGCTCTACAGCTTTTACTGCTTGTTGACTAATTAATAAAGAAGAATCTGTTGGGTACGGAAAACTCACCATTATACTTCCGCGATGTTGCTCTGCACCTTCTTTGTGTTTATCACTTCGTAGCATTACAACAATACTATGGCAACTCGATTTTTGTACACGTAATTTTTCGGAACAGATGGTAGCAAAGGTAGAAATTCGTTCTTTTATATAATTAATGTCGTCGTAGGTGTAGTCGAAGCTTCGGGTTGTAGCAATGGCTTTTTTGCGTGCTGGCTCTTCCATTTCAATTTTAGAAATACCTTCTAAATCTTTTTTTAAGCGCCATACGACAATGGATAATGTTTTTCGTACCCAATTATCATCGAGTTGTGTAAAATCATAAGCTGTTTTACATCCTTTGGCTTCAAGTCGTTTTTTTAGTCCACGACCGATACCCCAAACATCACCAATGTCCATCCATTTTAGGGCTTTAATTCGGCTTTTATCAGAATCTATAACGTAGCTGCCTTTGGTTTCATCTGGAAACTTTCTAGCTATTTTATTAGCAACTTTACTCAAAGCCTTTGTTGGCGCAATACCTACGCATGTTGGAATGCCAGTCCACTTCAAAATTCGTTTTCTAATCTTAAGCCCATAGTCTTTTAAATCGTAATTTTCAAAGCCTTCAAACTTTAAAAATGCTTCGTCGATACTATAGACTTCGACTTCTGGCGAAAACTGCTCTAGGATTCTCATAACTCGATGACTCATGTCGCCGTATAATGGATAGTTAGATGATAATACCGAAATATCATTCGTTTTACAGAAGCTCTCCCACTTAAAAATAGGCGCGCCAAACGGCAACTTTATTGCTTTAGCTTCATCACTCATAGAAATAACACAACCGTCGTTATTACTAAGAATAGCAACGGGTCTTCCTTCTAAATTAGGGTTAAAAACGCGCTCACAAGAGGCGTAAAAATTATTACAATCGACTAAAGCATACATAGATTGTAAAGATAAAAGAAAGTGTAAAAAGTTGACCTAATTATTTTAGCGTTTTAATGAAAAATGTGATGAAAATGTTGTTGCATTTCCGTCGTCATTAAAATAATCTGCTCTAAACCAATAGTCACTTGTAGGCATAGGGTTTCCGTTAAATGTACCATCCCAACCTGGACTGTTTGGGCTCATTTGTTTTAATAATTTGCCATATCTATTAAAAATAGTAATGAGGGCTCCTGGTCTATCACGTAGGCAATTGATATTCCAAGTTGGATTATCACTATCGCCATTTGGAGTGAAAAATTTGGGATAATCCAATACAGTAAATGTTTCTGTTGCAATATTACTACAACCATCGATTTGTCTCACTTTCATGATATGGTCGTTACAACCTGTAATATTCATAAATGTATTATTATTCACCCACAGTCCATTATCTAATTGATACTCATATATACCGTTTCCACCAGTCACATTAACCTCAACAATTTGATTACTACTAAATGCTTCCGAAATTAATTCAATAGTAAATTCCAATTGACTAAACGGAATAACATCTATTGTTGCTTCAATACTAGATGCACATTGATTTGGGTCTGGTATAAATGTATAGGTCGTCGTCATTTGGTTATTTATCGGCTCTGACCAAGCACCTGTGACACCTTCCAAGGAAATTGTTGGCAATGGACTTGTGATTTCGTCTTCGCAAATGGATTCTGGTAAATCAAACGTTGGTACTACTGGTGGTGTCACCACAATTTCTAATGTGGTATTTACTACACAACCTTGACCTGTGTCTGGCGTAAATGTATAGATTGTTGTTATTGTATTGTCCAAAGCTGGCGACCATGTCCCTGTTATTCCGTTGTTAGACGTTAGTGGTAATTCTGCCAAAAACTCACCAGGACAAATCGGGTTTACAACATCAAAAGTTGGTGTTGTATTCGGTGTTACATCTATAGTTAATAGTGCTGTATTAGCACACTCATCTATATTTGGCGTAAATGTATAGGTTGTTGTAGCACTATTATTTAGGACTGGCGACCATGTACCAGAAATACCGTTATTGGATGTCGTTGGTAAATCAGTTAAAATATCGCCTTCGCAGATGGTTGCTACAGCATCAAAGATTGGGTCAATCCTCGATGATACTACAATTTGTAAAGTTGTAGTATTAGCACATTCTGCTGCATTTGGTGTAAATGTATATGTTGTAGTTGTGGAATTATCTAAGGCTGGCGACCATGTTCCAGTAACTCCATTGTTAGATGTTGTTGGTAATGGCATCATAGTATCTCCTTCGCATATTGTATCAACGGCATCAAAAGTTGGATCAATTGGTGTATTTACTACAATTTGTAAGGTTGTACTTTCTGCACATTGCATAGCATCTGGCGTAAATGTGTATGTCGTTGTCGTTGTATTATCTAACGCTGGTGACCATGTACCTGTAAAGCCATTGAGTGATGTCGTTGGTAATGGTGTCATTGTATCTCCTTCACAAACAGGATTGACCGCATCAAAACTAGGAGTTGTTGGAGGCGTAACATCAATTTGCAATGTCGTAGTATCTACACAACCTTGACCAGTATCTGGCGTAAATGTATAAATTGTAGTCACCGTATTGTCTAAAGCTGGAGACCATGTCCCAGTAATTCCGTTATTTGACGTTGTTGGTAAAGCAGTGATTGTATCACCTTCACATATTGGAGCTACAGCGTCAAATGTAGGCACGGTTAGTGGTATGACAACAATATCTAGAGTTGTCTGATTTGCACAACTATTAGCGTTTGGAGTAAAGGTGTAAGTTGTCGTCACTGTATTATTTAATGTAGGTGACCATGTGCCTGTAATGCCTTCTAAAGATGTTGTTGGTAGAGATGTTAATGATCCACCTTCACAAATAGGTCCTACAGAATTAAACGTGGGTGTTTCAACTGGTAAAACCACTAATAGAAAATCATCTACAGTAGTATCTCCACAAATATCACTAATAGTCACTGTGTAAATAGTTGTACTGTTTGGAGAAAATGATGGATTAGCAATATTAGGATTACTTACTCCTATGGTTGGTGACCAAGCATAAGTTACACCGCTAGGAATGCTTGCATCTACTTGAATGTCATCATTAAGACATATAGTTTCGTTTTGCAATTGCAAATTATCTATAAATGAAATACTATTAAAACAGACTTGGTGTAAATTAGATTGACCACCTGTTGATCCTACAAAACCAAAAAAGACAGAATCATCTCCAGAAAAAATATTATTCTTTACGTCTTGAATTAAACTCAGCCTTAATTCACAATCAAAATATACATTAAGTCTGTTTATTGCAGCAATCCATTCAATTTTTATCTCATGCGTATTTCCATCTTCAATATTTTGAGATGTAAGACTTGCCTGTATAGGTCCAGCTAAATTTGCACTTGGATTGTTATGAAAAGGATTTCCATCACGTTGGATAGCAATATGGTCAAATATTGGATCCGCTAAAAGACCTTCAGAGGGAATATTATTCTGATAGGTGTCAAATTCTATAATTAAAGACTCCGTTATACCTTCATATCCCATACCGCCACCAGCACTTCCTAACTGAGGCGTTGGATTTCTTTTAAAAACAAGTGCCATACCATCGGCACCATTATTGTCCTTGTTACCAAAGTTATTTTGGTAATTAATAGTGAAATCATTGTCAAAATCTATGGCATTATCATACCAAACGCCTCCAGATTGAAAACCTAAATCTTGGGTAATGATAAAACAATTATTTCCTTGATCTACAGCATCTCCTATTGTTGTTGCATTGAGTTGCGCATGCAGTATAGAACCAGAAAAAAGTAAGAATATGAGGATTATTTGATTTTTTACACTCAACTTTTTTAGTTTAGTGTATGAAGATATTAAACTATGTATTGACGCACAATACAATTAACGTGTTGTATAGTTTATGTATAGTTTATGTATAGTTAATACGCGACAATTAATCTTCAACGTACTCTAAAATGTCGCTTGGCTGGCAATCCAAAGCTTTACATATAGCTTCTAAAGTTGAGAATCGAACTGCTTTTGCTTTTCCAGATTTTAGTATAGACATGTTAGCAGTAGTAATACCAATAATTTCAGCAAGCTCCTTACTTTTCATATTACGCTTAACCAACATGATGTCTAAGTTTACTTTTATGGACATAAGTTATATGGTTAGTTCGTTTTCTTCTTCTACTTGTTTTCCTCGTTTAAAAATCTCTGCTAAAACGTAAAAAGCCAAACCTGCAGGAATTAAAAATGTAAACTCTGCTTTGAGTTCATTGAAAAAATTAAATGTAGACTCTCCAATCGTAGCTAAAAGGAATCTAAGTATTAATATGCCTATGGTGTAGCTTATAAAAATATCTCCAATCTTCTTAAAGTATTTGATGTTCTTATCACTAAAATAATTTCCAGCTTCAACTTCTTTTAGAATAGACAAGAAGTAACTAAAGCCATAAATCAAATAACCTCGCCAAAAGAAAATACCGGCGCTAATAGTATAGTAACTCCATTCAATAGCATTCTTTGAAGTAAACCAAGACGCATTCTTATCTGCAGTTTTTGCCCAATTAGTAAATTTCTCAAACTGATTAAAATCAAACTCCCGAATATCATTTAAAAGTACTGAAACCGCTCCTAGCAAAATAGCCCAAGTAATTATCGTAAGCGTTGTTGTATTATCTTTCATAACCTATATTGTTAAGTCGTTTTCTTCTTTTATAGCTTTAGTATCTCTTAGTACTGTACTTATTAACATTAAAAATAATCCCACAGCTATTATAAATAAATAGGCCAATGTTGTTTCACTTATTCCAATTGTAAATCTGAATTTAAAAAACACATCACTCATTGCATCAATACACCATCCAGAAACTCCAGTTATTACCATAAGTTTTCCAGAAGTCAATAGCAATGTTATGAGTTGACTATTATAAAAATCTTTGTTCAAAAATAATTTTATAACCTTTCTCAAATTCCAAAGTGCCTTGATAAAAATAGCGTAAACGCCAAGTCTTAAGATGGTGTAAAAAATATGCTTTACTTCAGTTTTAAAATTGGCCTTATCCATATCTATACCGATAAAATCCTGTTCTACACCAAAGAGCATCATGATATAAATGAAAACCCCTAAACCAATACCTACGAGAAGAAGTATAATAATAGTATTTAAAATCAAATAAAGTGTTCTTGCAGAGTTCATAAATTATTGTTTTACGATAACAAATATATAAAAATTATTGAAAAACAATAATTTTTATACAACTAAACTTTAAATACAATAGGTATCTTTGTTATAATGATTGAAAAAGAATTCACTATAATAGAACCCAAAAAATCAATTTTTATAAAAATAGTATTAGCTTTGATTTTGGCTACTTACACAACTATAGTGTACTACTTTTTAAATAAAGAAGATTTTACAAATTACATTATCAAACTATTACTTTTAACTCTTGTGGTATTTAATTGGATGGTTATTCCTTATTTATCTAGGAAATCAATTCATCTTAATTTTAGCCATAAAAAAATAAAATACGAACAACGCATTGGCCCAATTTCTATTAAAAAGAAGTGGAAAACTTTAAAAAACTTAAAATATATTTCTGTATTCTCTACTGAAAATGGTTATGAAGTTAATTTGTGGCATAGTAAAAACAAAATTATAAATCTATTCGTTGATGAAGATATTGAAGCTGTGGTCGAAAAGGCTTTTTTCTTTGCTGAAAAATTAGAGATTGACTTACTAGATGCTAGAGAACGTGGTTATCATAGATGGATTAATAAAACGATATATCGCCAAACTAACAAAATTGAATACATAGATTAAAATAAATGGAACAAACCTTTGTTACTATTGCCAAATTTCAATACACATCAGAAGCTCAAATCATAAAAGGACGTTTGGAGGCAGATGGCATCGAAGTATTTTTAAGAGATAACTTTACTATTGACACTGACCCATTGGTAAGTCAGGCTATTGGTGGTGTAAAGCTTAAAGTTTTGGCAAAAGACAAAACTGCTGCAATGGATATTTTACAATCTATAAAAGCCTATTCTTTGGATAATGATGGTAATCCTATTATTTGCCCCAGTTGTGGTCAGAACCGCGTAGAGTTATTTAGCACTATTTCGGATTTTAAATCTTTCTTTGCCTTTATTACTGGTTTTCTATTCGGCACATTGCCTTTTAGTACACGTTATCAATACCAATGTGAAAATTGTAAGACGACATTTCCTATTAAGAATTAAGGAGATTGTTATAAACTTGTTTTAGTTTTTTAATTACAACTTCAATCTCAGTTTCATTTAAATGTCCAAAACCAAAACGTATGGCACAAGTGCTTTTGTCTTGATATAAGATGGTTTTTGGCAAGAATACGTCTAATTTTTTAGCTTCCTCAGAGAGTTTAATTAGTGACATATTATCTTCAAATTGAAGCCATATCGCCAAACCTCCAGAAGGTACTTTAAATCTTATGATACCTCTAAAATAGTGTTCCAAAAAATGACATATACAATCACGTCGTCTCTTATAAGTGATACTATTCTTCTTTTTAAGTCGGTATATTTCACCTTCAGAAATCAACTCGGACAGTATTTGCTCTTGTATTAAATCACCCTGCTTATCTAGTAACTGAAGATAGTTTTTAGCCTCTGAAACAAGATTATCTGGAGCAACTATAAATCCTGTATGAAAACTTGGAAATAAAGATTGACCCAACTTCCCCAGATAAATAACCATACCGCTTGTGTCTGCAGTTGCCATAGGTAACATAGCTGAACCATCAAACTGAAAATCATTATCAAAATCATCTTCTATAATGGCAAAGCCGTAATCTTTAGCTAATTGTAATAACTGTAATCTTCGCTTTGCGCTCAGCGTTACTGTAGTTGGATAGTTTCTATTTGCATTGACGTAGACACATCTTATACTTTTTTTATGGAAGTGCTTTTTTATATAATCAACATCCAAACCATCATCATCGATTGGTACGGTTTTTATCGTCGCACCTGCCTGCTGAAATATCATATTAGACGCATAGTTACTTAACTGACCTACCAAAACTACATCTTGTGGTTGAATTAAGAGTTGTGATACGATATACAAACTCATTTCAGCGCTTCTCGTATTGACGATATTCTTAGATGAAATTCTAAAACCACGCGTGGCATTTAAATAATTACAAAGCTGTGTTTTGAATACCGAAACCAATTCGATATGCGTTGTATTCCATTTATTAATAAGAGATTTTCGTTTCATCGCGGCAGCATACCAACGTGAAAATTGGTGGGTTGGATGTAAACGTAAATCGGGCTTACCATCATTAATTATGTACTTCGAGTTTGTTTTATCTTCGGTCGAAGCCAAATTAAGAGACTGCTGAAACGGAAACCCTGAGTTTTCAGGGTAATCGTAAGCTTCATTTATCTTTTGACCTGAAGCTTTAATCTTTGTAGAATTTTCATCTGGTATTAAAACAAAAGTGCCTTTGTTTGCAATAATATTTACCCAACCTTGTGATGCTAATTCTTCATAAATAGCCACAGCTGTATTCCGATGAATATGTAATGTGTTACTCAAAATACGTGTTCCTGGTAACTTACTACCTTCAACCAAATAGCCACGCTGTATTGCATTTATGATTTGTTGAGCTACCTGAATGTATAAAGGCTGAATGTTACTTTTATCATAAGAAACAAGTTGTTTTATGATTTGTTTAACCGGACTATTCATTATTTTAAAACTGGACTAGTTTAATCGTCCGGAAAGTTACGACTTTTGCAAAAGTTATATTTACCTATTCATAAAAAATAAAATGATGAAAAATACTATCTATTGTATTGCTATAATGTTAGTTTCCGCGCTGCAAATAAATGCACAAGAAAAATCTGAAATAGAAACAGACACATTAAAAGAAGTTATTGTGACTTCTGCTCGTATAGATTTACCATTCAAAAAAAATTCGAGAACCATAAACATTATTACCAAAGCAGATATTAAAAATAGTGCTGCCGTAAATGTTGCGGACCTATTACAGCAAGTAGCTGGTGTAGATATTAGACGTCGCGGTACTGGCGGAAGTCAAGCCGATTTGTTTATTCGCGGTGGCGGATTTGACCAAACTTTATTGCTTATTGATGGTATTAAAATGGACGATGCACAAACAGGTCATCATACCATGAATGCAGCATTACCAATTGAGGTTATTGAGCGCATTGAAATCGTAAAAGGACCAGCTGCCAGAGTTTTTGGACAAAACGCATTTACTGGTGCAATAAATATTGTAACCAAAAAAAATATAGAGAATACTGTTTCTGCTAATATTGAAACAGGATCTTTTGGTCAGTTAAACGGAAACATTACAGCTGGTATAGATTTAGAAAACTCCTCGCATATTGTTCATATTGGTCGTGTGACTTCTGAAGGATACAGAAATAACTCAGATTACGATAATGCCAACTATTTTATAAAAAGCACCTTCAATGAAGACAAACAGCCTATTCAAATGATTGCTACGTTTATGGAGCGTAAGTTTGGTGCAGAAAACTTTTATACTACCAATCCTACTTTCAATGAATATGAAGAAACACAAAATAGTTTACTAGCGTTTACAACAACTTTTAAAAACGATAAGTTTAAAGTATCTCCTCGCATCTATTGGAGACGTAATCAAGATATGTTTTTATTAAGACGTTTTGAACCTGCTTTTTTTAGAAACTTTCACGTTTCAAACAAAGTTGGTGCTGAAGCTAACGCTTCATACGTTTCGGATTTAGGTATTACTGGTTTTGGTTTAGACTTAGCTAAAGTAGACTTAAGAAGTAATAACTTAGGTAACAGAAATCGTTTTATGGCGACAGCGTTTTTAGAACACCGTTTTAAATTAGCAGATGGCAAATTAGATATCACACCTGGTGTAGCTGCAACATATTTTACAGATTTTAAGTTTAATGCTTTCCCTGGTATCGATATCGGTTACTCTATTACAGATAATTTAAGAGCTTACGGAAATGTTGGTTATACATACAGAATTCCAACTTACACAGATTTATTTTATAGTGACCCAGCAACACAAGGAAATCCAGATTTAGAACCCGAAGAAGCTTTTTCTCAAGAAGTTGGTTTAAAATATTTTTCGCCTAAATTTAACGCATCGGTAGCTGTATTTAATAGAGATGCAGAAAATCTTATCGATTATATTAGACCAAATACGACTAATGGCATTTTTACTGCGACAAATATAAGAGATGTTAATACCCAAGGTGTCGAGTTCGATGCATCGTATAATTTCAAAATTAAAGACTTTAATCAAACTTTAGCTTTCGGATATTCTTATTTAGATGACAATATTATGGATCAAAATCCAGATTTATCACGTTACTCTTTAAATACGCTGAGGCATCAATATATCACGAGATTAAGTACACAACTATTTAAAAATGTACGTCAAAATATCGTTTATAAATATGCAGAACGTACTACAGGACAAACCTACAATGTTTGGGATGCTTCATTAGCTATTCAATTAAAGCAAATGGAACTTACTGTAACAGCAAGTAATATTTTCGATGCAGATTATATTGAAGCTGGATTTGTACCAATGCCTCCGAGTAATATATTATTCGGATTACGATACACGTTTAAATAATACTTTATAATAAAAGATTAAGCCTGAAAGAACATCATCTTTCAGGCTTTTTTATTTAAGCAATCCATAAATAATTATTCAGTTATCTGTAACAAAACTCAGATTTTAGCTACATATATCTTGAAAGCAAATTGAGCTATTTATTTCTTAAGCTCAATTTAGTATTGATTAACCATCAAAAACTTCAAAACCTTTTCTGTCTAACAGAAAAAAACGTGCACCTATAACTAAGACTGCATGACTTTTTTGACGGCATAACTCATGCATAATAACTTTCATTTCTACAATCAAAAACTAATTTTCGGTTGTATATTTATTAACTCATCTAAAGCCTTGTAATTATGATAGACTGGTTTTCTAATTTAGAACTTTTTGCAAAAGTATATTGGAGTATTGCACTTGTTGGCTCAGTAATATTCACTATCGTTATGATAATGGCATTTGCCGGTGGTGACGCTGATGATATTGGAGATGTAGATGCAGATTTTGATGGTGATGTAGGTGCAGGTTTTCAGTTCATAAGCTTTAAAAATCTTGTCGGCTTTTTTACCATTTTTGGTTGGAGCGGTATTGCTTGCCTAGATGCAGGTGTATCAAAACCTATAACTATTATTGTTTCTATTATTTGTGGATTAGTGATGATGCTTATTATGGCGACGCTCTTCTACTTCATAAGTAGGCTATCGGACAGTGGTACATTAAATTACAAAAATGCTATTGACGCAATTGGTGAAGTATATTTGACCATTGGAGGTGACAGATCTAGCATGGGTAAAGTAAGTGTTAACGTACAAGGTACAGTTCGCGAACTTGATGCACTCACAGATGCGTTAACCGATTTAAAATCAGGTACAATTATAAAAGTTGTAGACGTGACTTCAAACGGAATCCTTATCGTAGACCAAACCCGTAAACCCATTGAGCCGTCTCAAATTGATGACGGTAATCTAATAGAACAATAAAAATTAATAACCATCTTAAAAATATAACTATATGAAATTACTCAACATTCTACTTCAAGAAAATATTATGGAAGGGCTCGGCGGACCAATGCTACTCATTTTTGTAGTCCTATTTGTCTTATTGACTATTATAATCCTTATAAAACGTTACAAACGTTGTCCATCTGACCGTATTCTAGTTGTATATGGTAAAGTTGGTGGTGGACAATCAGCCAAGTGTATTCATGGTGGTGCTGCTTTTATTCTTCCGGTAATTCAAGATTATGAATTCCTAGATTTAACACCAATTTCTATCGAGGTTAATCTGGTTAATGCACTCTCTAAACAAAATATTCGTGTTAATGTACCATCTCGCTTTACCATTGGTATTTCAACTGAGCCTGGCGTTATGCAAAATGCAGCAGAACGTTTATTAGGATTGGGACAAAACGAAATCCAAGATTTAGCACAAGAAATCATATTTGGTCAATTACGTTTAGTGGTTGCATCAATGGATATAGAAGAAATTAATAACGACCGTGATAAGTTTTTAGCTAATATTTCACAATCTGTTGAAACCGAGCTAAAAAAGGTTGGATTGAAATTAATTAACGTAAACATTACAGATATTGTTGACGAATCTGGCTATATCGAAGCTCTTGGTAAAGAAGCTGCAGCGCATGCTATAAACGCAGCTCGTAAATCAGTAGCAGAGAAAACTAGAGATGGTTCTATTGGTGAAGCAAACGCTGTACAAGATGAAAGAACACAGGTTGCTGCAGCAAATGCTCAAGCTGTTGAAGGTGAAAATGCGGCGAAAATTTCGGTTGCAAATTCAGATTCTTTACGTCGTCAACGCGAAGCTGAAGCTGAGCGTGTAGCTATAGCTGCAGAAAAAGTTCAATCTGCAAAAGCACTAGAAGAATCTTATGCAGCTGAGCAACAAGCAGAACTTGCCAGAGCTGAACGAGAGCGTTCTTCTCAAATGGCTGATATTATTGTACCTGCTGAAATTGATAAAAAGAAAGTGGAAATTGATGCTGAAGCTGAAGCTGAACGTATTAGAAGAAAAGCAAAAGGTGAAGCTGATGCAATATTATTTAAAGCACAAGCCGAAGCAAAAGGACTTTACGAAGTCTTAACCAAACAAGCTGCTGGACTTGATGAAATTGTCAAAGCTGCTGGCAACAACTCTAAAGATGCTGTACTTTTATTAATTGCTGATAAATTACCAGAATTGGTTAAAACACAAGCCGAAGCTATTAAGAATATTAAGATAGATAAGGTAACTGTTTGGGAAAACGGTGGCGGAAAAGATGGCAAGTCTTCAACGTCTAACTTTATATCAGGAATGTACAAATCGGTACCACCATTACAAGAAATGTTTAACATGGCTGGTATGGATTTACCAGAGTATCTTAAAGGAAAAGACAAAAAGGAGATTGAAGCTGATGATGCTACAATTGAAAAGTCTGAAGATTAAATCATAACCTTAAAACGCTACCCGATTGGGTGGCGTTTTTTCAATAAATATAAATGAATAATTTTATTTTTAAAAGAAAACTTCCTCTGTGGAAGTCTATTTTAGGATCACTCCTTTTGGCTGTGGGTATATACTCATTTTTTTCAACTTATAGAGCTTTTATAATTATTGGTTTTGGTATTTTTATGCTTTTAATTGAAGGCTCCGAATTCGATTTTACAGATAGAAAATACCGAAAGACAAAGTCTATTTTAGGGTTACCATAGGCAAGTGGCAACCGTTACCAGAAATAGAATACTTATCCGTTTTTAGAACAACCGAGACTACAACATTAAGACAGACATCTGCAGAAGCAAATGTAAAAACGGAAGTGATTAAGCTAAATTTATTTTATGAGAATAATAAGCGGATTGAGGCTTACAGAACTTATGATATCGAAGACGCATTTAAAAAAGCAAAGGATATAGGAAATTTGCTTGATGTAGATATTCTTGATGCTACAGAAAAAGAATCTAAATGGTTATAACTAATTCGATTGGGTATTTTGTTACAATTATTTAAATTTAAAGTCGTTTTACTAAATTTGAAGTTTAAACTATTTGAAGTTGAAGTTGAATCTACAAGACATATCTAGAGTACAAACTATAACCAAAGAAGATTTTATAAAACACTACTTTAAGCCACAAAAGCCAGTGGTTATTGAGCGTTATATAGAAGACTGGCCTGCTTACTCTAAATGGAGTCTAGATTACATGAAGGAAGTTGCTGGAGATATTACAGTGCCGCTTTATGATGACAGACCAGTAGATTACAAAGATGGTTTTAATGAAGCTCATGCCACTATGAAGATGAGCGATTATGTAGATTTACTAAAACGTGAACCTACTAAATACCGTATTTTTCTATGGAATATCTTAAAAGAGGTACCTCAACTTCAAAAAGATTTTAGCTTTCCAGACTTTGGAATTAGACTTATGAAAAGCCTACCCATGTTATTTTTTGGCGGTAGAGATTCGCATACTTTTATGCATTACGATATTGACTTAGCTAACATTTTTCATTTTCATTTTGAAGGTGAAAAACAATGCATCTTGTTTGACCAAAAACAGAACAAACATCTATATAAAATTCCGCATTCTCTAATTACTCGAGAAGATATTGATTTTGATAATCCTGATTTTGATAAATGGCCTGGTCTTAAAAATGCTAAAGGTTGGATTTGTAATCTTAATCATGGTGAAGTTTTATACATGCCTGAGGGCTTTTGGCATCACATGAAATATATAACTCCTGGATTTTCTATGAGTTTACGAGCTATCGCTCGTAATCCTAAAAATTTAGGCAAAGCAATCTACAATGTGTTCATAATGCGAAGTTTTGATAATGTTATGCGAAGAATAAAGGGTCAAAAATGGATTGATTGGAAGAATGAACAGGCTATTGTAAGGACTAATAAATCTAACTAATCTTTCCAACCCCAGGGTGCATCTGGGTTTTCTATAATAGTATTCAAATCAAAACTAACGGTAAATAGACGGTCAGTACCCAATCTTCTTAGATTGTAAGTAAATGCATTATCATCTAGTGTTATCCACCATAAGTTGGTTGATGCGGCAGGAATCATTTTTTTAATCTCTTCGTCAGCAGAAAACGCTTGTATATTTACTTGTCCACTATTAGTTGTAATACCACCATACATTGTTATTTCATCATCTGTTCCGTCTTTATGCCTATGGTCATGTTTTAGTGAAATTCTATTATTTTTTAAAGTCAATATCCACGTTCGTGATTTATCATCTCCAACAAAAAATGGTATTTTAACGGTCTCTTCATCACAAATCCTAACATGCATTACTAAACGTTTGCTTCCAAATTGTTCGTCATTTTTTGGAGTAATTAATCTACCTTCAAACGATTTTCCACAAAGTTTTTTTAAATTATTAAAAAACGCTAATGCCTCGCTTGATTGAATTATTTCAGTGTCCGCTACGTTATTTATGTCTTTTTTTTGAGATTGTTTCTCTTTAGGATTACATGAAAGCAAAAGGCAAATTAGTATCAGATTTAGATATTTCACAGTGTTATTAATTGATTAATTCATTTATTTTCTCATAAACCAAGTTAGATTCCCATCCTCGATACAATAAATAATCTGCAACTTTCTTTCTTTTTTTATAAACGTTTTTTTCTTTGACTTGACTTATTCGTTTTTCAGTTAATTCTTGTAGTGTTTTATAATAGTCATCTAAGTCAATTTCTTTCAAGCCACTTTTAATAGCATAGTCCGAAATTTGTCTGAATTTTAATTCTCTAATTATTCTATTTTTTCCCCATTTTTTTATTCTAAATTTTCCACGAGTAAAGGCTTTAGAAAAGCGTTCTTCATTGAGATAATTATGTTGAATTAGATGAACGACAATTTGATCAATCGCCTCAGGTATCATTCTCATCTTTCGAAGTTTATCTGTAACATCTTTATGACAACGTTCTTGATAAGCACAGTAATTTTCAAGCAGTTTCTGCGCTTCATCGAGAGAATAGGTTTTTTGAGGGTTCATAGTGTAAAAATAGAATGTAAATTCCTTACTTTGTTTATAATGTGATTAAAATACCAAATCGCTATGATTAAAAAAATACTTAAATTATTTATCCTACTGTTAATATTTTCTTCTTTCAGCTATGGACAAATACTCACTTTTGATTTTCAAGGAAACGTTGGCGACGAAGTTACAGCAAACTCAGATTTTAATGATATTGCCCTAGGTCTATCTACTATTTCGAGAGGTATTGGCCTAACAGCTGCAGCAAATAATAATAGTTTTAATTCAATAAACTGGTCGACAATTGATATTGCAGATGCAATAGCAAATGATGATTATGTAGAATTTACTATACCTGCTCCTACTGGTGGATTTTCTTATAATGTCACTACAATTAATTTTGATTTACAAAGGTCTAACAATGGTTTAACAGCTATAGCCTTAAGAAGTAGTTTAGACGCTTATGCAACTAATATAGATGCAGAAATCACTTTAGCTGATGTTAATTCAGTTCAGGATATTACTTTTAATGTTAATCAATTACAAAATACTGATGCCATTACTTATAGATTATATGGGTATTCAGAAAATACAAATGGTAACGGACGATTTGATGGCCCTAGTAACAATATTGAAATTAATGGCTCTATAAATACTTTCCCAGCTCCTACTTGTAATGTATCAGACGATTTTAGTTCGGGGACGTTAGGCGCAGAATGGACCGATGTCGGCGGCAACTCATCTATAATCAATAGTAGATTAAGTATCGCTACTGGTGGAGCAACGGCATTAGATTACGTTCATCAAGATGTATCTGGAAGTTACAATACGACTCTAAACACATTAACGAATTCTATAAACTGGGAATTTAACATGAGACAAAGTCGAGGAAATCCTTCTGGTTTTAATTCAAGTAATTATGGTGTTGCTTTTGTGTTGGGGGCATCAGACAGTGATTTAACTCAAGGCGATGGTTATGCTGTAGTACTAGGTCAGTCAGGTGCTACAGACAATGTTAGACTAGTTAGTTATTCAAACGGTCTTGATTTAAATGGAAACTTGACAGATATTATCACAGGAGCAGTTGACTTTGGCAATAATTATTTAAGTATTAAAGTAACTTACGACCCAGCAACTGATACTTGGGAATTATTTGTCAGAGATGATTCAGGAAATTTTAGTAGTCCAAGCTCTCTAGATAATACTAACTCTATTGGTAACATTGTAAATACAACTCATACAGGTACTGCTCTAAATCATATTGCTGCAGTGTGGAATCATGCTACTCAAGCAAATGCAACAGCAATATTTGATAACATTTGCATCTCTGTTGATAAATGTTCTAGCTCAACCACATGGGATGGTACTAACTGGAGTGCTGGTATTCCTAACAGCTCTACAGAAGCCATTCTAAACGGTGATTACACAACTAGTGCTACTACTCCAAGTTTTACTGCATGTAGCTTAGTTATTAACGATGGATTTACTCTCATTGTTAGTAATGGTGACTTTATTGAGATAGAAAATGATGTAGCTGTAAATAATAATGCTAGTATTACAACAGAAACTGAAGGAAGTTTTGTTCAAAACGGAGATGGTGCGACAGCAGGTGTATTCGCTTTAGCATCTTTAGGAAGTTCTAATGTTAGCAAAACGACATCTCCTCTAGCTTATTGGTATAGTCTAACCTATTGGAGTTCTCCTGTTCAAGGCGAAAGTACTGACGGAGCTTTATTTGACAGTAGTCGTGTATTTTGGTTTAATGCCAATAATTATTTAGATGCAAATGGTGATAGTTTAGACGATGATGCGAACGCATGGACCAGAGAACAAGGCGATTTCCCTATGACTCCTGGTCAAGGTTTTGCTGGTAGCCATAACGAGCCAGGTTTTATTTTCCCTGGAGTTGGCTATGGTTATATTTTTAGTGGCCCATATAATACTGGTGATATTACATACCCAGTTGTTAATAATACTGCAAATGGTCTACACTGGAATCTTATTGGTAATCCTTATCCATCAGCAATAGATGTTGATGCTTTCTTTACTGAAAATGGAACTGTTGCACCAGGAAATAACACTGTTTATGAAGTGTTATATATGTGGTCGCAAGTAAATCCTGTAGACGCAGGCAATGCAGGTAATGAAGTCCTTAATTATAATCAAAATGATTATATCACTATAAATGCGATTAGCGAATCAGGTAACGGAACTACTGCTGCACCATCAAGGCAAATACCATCGGGACAAGCATTCTTTATACCTTCAGCTTCTAGCGGAGATGTTGTATTCACCAACAGTATGCGTGTAAGTGGAAATGGTGTGAATACTGAATTTTATAGAACATCTAACGCTCAAAATACTAATAACGCAATAGAAAAATTAAATATTAACTTAAGTTCTGATGTTGGTATTTACAGTCAAATATCAGTAGCATATGCAGATTTTGCAACTGATGATTACGACGGAAATGCTATTGATACATTCAGAAATTATGCTGGTAATGCAGGTGTTTTATACTCTTTAGATACTGAAGGTAATGGCTTTTATGTTATTCAAGGTAAAGCCAAAAGTAGCTTAACTGAAGACGAAGTTATTAAAATTGGTTTTGGAGCATATATCTCAACTAACGAAACTTATACTCTTGAAATCGTAAAAAAAGAAGGTGATTTTCTTTCTACTAATCCAATTTACTTAAAAGATAATGATTTGAATATGGTTCACAACTTGGGTGAATCTAGTTATACTTTTAATTCTGATGGCGGTAGTTTTGATGAGCGTTTTGAAATCATATTCAATAATGCAGCCCTTTCTATTGATGATGAAATAATAGCTAAAAATCGATTATCTATAGTAGAATTCGATAAAGACAATGTCGAATTTAGTGTAAAGAATAACATACATACTATCGAATCTATTCTGATATATGATTTACAGGGACGTTTAGTTTATAATCTAGAGGGTAATACTTCAACAGAAGTATTTAACCTTTCTAACTTAACTACTCAAGTATATATCGCTAAAGTTACTTTATCTAATGGGCAAGTAATTTCAAAAAAAGCAATTAAGAAATAAAAAAAACTTATTTAATATTAAAAAGCCTTTTCAGATACGAAAGGGCTTTTTTTATAAGCTATATTTAGCTGATATTATAAGGTTTCTTCCTGCACCTGACATACCAGAAGAATAAGGTCTATAGCGTTGATCAGTTATATTCTCTAGACTTCCAGTAATATCAAAACTATCATTAACTTTATATTGAGCTCTTAAATTTAGTGTATACCACGATGGTGAGAATGGATTTCCATTTTCGTCCTTAGCATAAAGAAAATCTTTACTAATTTCTGATGGAGCTAAATCTTCAAAGGATAATTCTCCATTATAACTGGCATAAAAATCAAACTTGAATTTTCTATATTTCCAAGCAATATTTGTAAGCCCAAAATCTGGTGCTATATGTCTTATAGGATTTTCTGTGTTATTATCTTCTTCGATACCTCCTATAATATTATACTTAGATGTAACTCTTAAATTTTCAGAAAAGTTAATTTCTACTCCAACTTCAAAACCATAAATATTTTCTTTTGATGCATTTTGTATAGATTGTACTGTACTTAACTCACCATCATAAACAATCTCGTTTTGACCATCTAGTGTTGAATTTCTTCGTATAAGTGCATTATCTAAAAAAGTGTAATATGTTGCCATATCTAACTTTACCCAATCATCAAAATTAAGTTTCAGACCCAACTCAGCACCATAAGCATATTCAGATTTCAACCCGTTATTAGGAACAACAACTGATCCGGGTTCTGAATCAAAAACCTTACCTATATCATCAATATTTGGTGCTCTGAATGCAGTAGATGCATTAAAACTCCACTCTATCATCTTGCTAGGAATCCATCTAATCCCTGCAGTTCCAGTTAGTGCTCCCGAATTTATTTCTGTAGTATTAAAAGGAAGATTTAAAAAAGTGTTATTGTCTGTAAAATCTGCATTGGCAATAATATGATTATATCTAATACCAGACTGAAATACAAATTTATCATTTGGTCTATACTTATAACTTGTATAAGCTGCTATAGATTGCCAAGTAGACCCATCTGGATAACGAGATAATGAAGCTGAATTCTGATTTGTTATAATATTTGTTTCAAAACCTTCTGAACCTACCATATTATACAAATATTCCAATCCATAAAATAGGCTTGACTTGTTATCTAATTGCTTCTCTAAATCAAGATTGAATGATAATGCATCAACTGTTTCACTTCGTGTTCTTCTAATTTCGGATTGAAAATTTCTATCTATTCTACTTTCTTGAAAATTTTGATAAGCTGTAGTCGCTTTTATTTTGTCATAAAAATTAGAGTTACTGCTCAATTTAGTCACTGTAAAATTACCCATAAACCATTTTTGTGGTCCATAATTCCATTCAGCTGATCGCAAACCGTTGCCTCCTGGTCTTATTAATCTATCATATCTACCATATTCAGAAGTAGCTGAATAATGCAAGCCTAAATCAAATTTTAAATTATCTTCAGGTTCGTAGTGCACTTTTTGCATTAAGTTTATCTGATTATATCCTGTTGGGTTTTGAACTAAAGGTTCTGGATTATCTACCAATATGTCTGTTCCATTAAATGATTGAACAAACTGAGTTCTTAAATAATCTTGTGGCCCGTTACTACCCATTCTTAAATCTCCAAAATCGGAATAGCTTATACTAGTTAAAAAACCCCATTTTTGATAACCTAAGTTTACGTCGGCATGAATTGTTTTTTCGTTATTTGCTGATGAATAACGTGTTATTGCATTTGCTTTTAAAAACAGCTCATCCTTATATGATAACTGTGGCTTTTGAGTGTAGAAACTCATAACACCACCAATAGCATCACTACCGTAAACGACAGAGCCAGCACCAAGTGTTACTTCTGTATTATTAATTGTAAATGGATCTATGGATATAACATTCTGAACATTTCCGCCTCTAAAAATTGCATTATTCATCCTAACACCATCAACAGCAATTAATAATCTATTTGTCGAAAAACCTCTTATTATGGGGCTTCCTCCTCCCAATTGACTTTTTTGAACAAATATATTTCCAGACAAGGCTAATGCATCTGCGCTTGTTTGCGGATTTGCCTGAAGTATATCTTTTGCACTAAGACTAACAATACGTTGAGGTATATCTCTTTTACTTTGCTCGAACTTTGTTGCTGAAATTATAACTTGGTTTAAGCCTTCGACGTCTGAAACCATTAAGATTTCATAGTTTTTATTAGCTATCTCGGTTTTTGAAAATTGAACTTTTTTAAATGAAAAACTCTGAAAAATAATAATCTCGTTTTCATCAAAAATCTTTAATTCAGCTATTCCATCAATGTCTGTGACTACAGATTTTGTTTTTTTTAAATTATAAAGTACAACTCCAGGAATAGGTTCTGATGAGCCGGCATCTTTTACAATAACCGTTTGTGCGTAGGTAAAAAACGTACACAGAGTAAGCATTAGAGCTATGATTTTAAATTTCATAAAATTCAATACGGTAGTAAATTTACTAGCGAAAAACTTCGCTTAAAACAGTTAATGATTTTGGTCTTTTAAAACCCTCCAAATGTAACTCAAAATATAACAATAGCATACTTAAAAAGTCTTGACGTTCTTTGGCATTCATCATTACAGAAGATAAGGCATCAAAATTTATGCCTTGCATTTGTTTTAGTAGTGTTAAATTTTTTCCTGAAACAGAATAACTCCCTGTTGAAAATGCTTCAAAAGAACCAGACTGTAGGTTAAAAAAGTTAGATTGACCTTGAGAATCATCAGGCTGAAACCCTAAGTATCTTGATAACTTCAATAAAAAAAGAATATGAAAATTAGCATAATGTTCATCATTGTCTAAATACTGAAATGCGATTTCAATGAAATGAAATAAGTCTTCATTTTGCTCCTCTTCTTTTAGAATATTAGATAGTAATTCTGACAAAAACAATACTATTGCACTTTTATAAACATTAGTATGAAGTGTTTTATAAATATAACTCAACTTGATATCCTTTAGATATTGTAAAGACTGATTAGGCTTGTAATTTTCTTCAACAGATAGTTGCATTAATGGCTGAAAATAAACACTCTTACTCCGACTTGCTTTTGTAGATTTTAAGCCGCCTTTGACAAGATAACTCACTGCGCCTCGATGTTTTGTATACGCACGAACTATAAGGTCATAGTCTTTATACTTGATCTTACTTAAAATAATAATGTGTGATTTTATAATCATAATTATTATGATTACCTAATTATAAGAAGTTTCAGTATTTTACTTTCAAAAGTATCCAAATCATTAATAATTATAAGATATACTCCTGATGCGACTATGTTGTTTGCTAAATTTTTTCCGTTCCAAATTCCAGTTCCTCCATCAATAGCAAAGTTTGTTCTTAAATTAGAATTTCGTCTATTGACTCTTGATTGTGCTTCGGCAACAAGATTGCCTGTAACATCAGTAATTTTTACGTTTACATTTTCGGTAAGTCCTACAATCTTTACACCTTTATTAATATCATTTAAATCATTAGCCCCAAGAATATTATACTCTGGTCTTACCGGATTTGGATACGCGTAAGCGTCTGAAAGCTCTTCAACAGTAGCTGAACCACCAGCTCTGAAAGATAATAATCCGTTTGGTGTTGAAAAATATACGGTACCGTTACTATCGTCAATAGAAATATCGTTAATTGCATTTGTAGGTAATGGCGAATTATCTTTTGTGAAATGATAAATAGTAGATTGCCCGTTAGGAGTGACGTAAAAAACTCCTGAGTCAAATGTCCCTATCCACTTATTATTAGAGCCATCTACTTCAATATCCGTAATAGTTTGACTCTCTAATAACTCTCTAGCTAGGCCATCCTCAAGAAATATAATTGGCTCTACAACAACATCTTCATCTTCAAAAAAGCCTGATGTATTAAATAAAACTCTCAGACCAAAAGTAGTACCTATCCATAACTGTCCTGAGTTATCTAACGCTAGAGTTCGTACCCTTGTTGTTGGCAGACCTTCTGTTTCATCTTTTATTTGCTTTATAGTTGGACTCTCATTCTCGTTAAACGCAATAAGTCCATTGGATAATGAGGCTATCCATTTAGTATCTGTATTATTATCAACAGCCAAATCATAAAAACCTAATTCGTCAAAAACTGGGTCTACGATAAAATTCTCAAAACTAAAAGTTCGCCATTGTTGACTTGATGGGTTATATGACTTTAAAGCTAAGTCAACTCTACTAGTCATATTCCATAAATTACCTTCATCATCAAAAGCTGATGCCCCAGTTCTAATATCTACTAAATCGGGAAGTGACGGAATTATTAAAGATTGTAGCGGACTATTCGTTTCATCAAAAAAGTTTGTCGCCTCAAAATTATTAAATTCAAGCATTCCATCTATAAAAGAACTTACAAACACCTGATTTGGATTTTCTGGATTAATAGTGATTTTATTCAATTCACGCATACCTAAAAGACTTTCAAAAGGCTTATTATTCCATTGTTCGTCTCTTAAAATACTAATACCTCTACTATTTAAAGGATAAGGGTTTAAAAGATTAGTATGTTCGCCAAAAGTCACCCAAAGGCCATTTCTGAAAGCCTGAATTCTAAAACCATTATTCAACAACGGGCCATCTGGTCTTATTTCGTTAAAAGTTACTAAATCATTAATATTAGTTTGTAATACACCGAAATTACTTGTCGCTATAAAAATATCTGAATCTAAACTTACCGCCGAAGCAAAATTAGTATCGTATTCTGCTGTTTGATTTATCTGAGCTGTTAAACTAGCTGCTGAATTGAATATAAATACTGAGTCTGGTGTTGTGTATAATAGTTGCCCATCTACTGCTTCAGAATCTAAGGGCAGAACGCTAAAATTAAAAACAGGTGTCAATGCGTCGTTTACAAACTCTATAAGATTTCTATCTGTACGTAAACCATAAAGACGATTCTCGACAGTTTCAATAGACACATAACTTCCTCCTGTAATAGTTTGCCATTGATTCGAATCTATTAAATTTGGATTTGTCAGTGCTCCTTTTCTTATACCATTTCCGCTATTACAAGCAGCGTAAATGAAGTCATTGAATACAGTTGTTTTCTCTACGGGGATTTGGGTGTTATTATTTCCTATAAAATAGGTGTCTCCAAACTCTAAACGCTCTAAATCGTATACTGAAATACCGAAGTCTGTAGAGATATATGCAAATCCATTATCTTCATTAAAATCATTAATTGCTTTGGTACTTGGGTCTATACTTTCTTTTTCTAATATATCTACAATGGTGAGTACACTTTTGTCAGACTCGAAATAAACCTCGATAAGACCATTCTTATAACCAATTAAAAGAAGTTGATTCTCTTCGCTAAATTCTATTGTAGAAATTAATTCGCCAGAAAGTCCCTGAATAGTGGTTATTTTTTCAACTTCATTTGAATTGACATCATAACTAAAAATTACATTTTCTGATGCAGCATATATTTTAAAATCACTTCTTGTAACGTCGACTATATCAAAAAACGAAAAATAATCTTGCCACAAAGCCGAAAAGTCTTGTGCGTTAGTTTTAGCTACAAAACATATAGTAAGAATACAAACGAGAAAGTACCGTTTTAGCATTTGTGATTAAATTTGTTCAAATATATTTATTAGTAACGTTATTTTTCGTGTTATCATATATAAAAAAAGCTCCTACTTTATTTAGTAGGAGCTTTTATTGATTTATAATATATATTATACAACGCCTTGAGCTAACATAGCATCAGCTACTTTTACAAAACCTGCAATATTTGCGCCCTTTATATAATCGATAGAACCATCATCGTTTTTACCATATTGCACACAAGAATCATGAATATCTTCCATGATGTCTTTTAATCTAGAGTCAACTTCTTCTCTAGTCCAGCTTATACGTAATGAGTTCTGACTCATCTCTAAACCAGATGTTGCAACACCACCAGCATTAGATGCTTTTCCTGGAGCAAATAATATTTTTCCCTTTTGGAATTCATGTATTGCTTCTGGTGTAGAAGGCATATTCGCACCTTCAGAAACGCACATACAACCATTTTCTATAAGTTGTTTGGCTTCTTCGCCATTAAGCTCATTTTGAGTTGCACATGGTAAAGCAATATCACAAGCAACAGACCAAGGTCTTTCTCCTTTAAAATATTTTGCGTTAGAATATTTGTCTACATACTCACTAATACGCCCACGTTTTTCATTTTTTAGCTCCATTACATAAGCTAATTTTTCTGAATCAATTCCATCCTCATCTAAAACATAACCACCAGAATCAGAAAACGTTAAGACTGTTGCTCCAAGCTCAATAGCTTTTTCTGCTGCATATTGAGCAACATTACCAGAACCAGAAATCACTACTCTTTTTCCATTAAAAGAATCCCCTTTAGTTTTAAGCATGTTATCGGCAAAGTATACATTACCGTAACCTGTAGCTTCTGGACGGATTAAAGAACCACCCCAAGACTGTCCTTTTCCTGTAAGTACACCCGTAAAAGAATTCTTTAATTTTTTATACATTCCAAACATGTAACCAATCTCTCTTCCTCCAACACCAATGTCACCGGCAGGTACATCTGTGTTATGACCAATATGTCTAGAAAGTTCTGACATAAAGGAATGACAAAAACGCATTATTTCGTTATCACTTTTGCCTTTAGGGTCAAAATCAGACCCACCTTTTCCACCACCCATAGGTAATGTTGTTAAAGCGTTTTTAAACACTTGCTCAAAAGCTAAGAATTTTAAAATACTAGCATTTACAGATGGGTGAAAACGTAAACCGCCTTTATATGGACCAATAGCAGAATTCATCTGAATCCTGTAACCTCGATTGACTTGAAGCTCTCCAGAATCATCTACCCAGCAAACTCGAAAAGAAATTAATCTTTCTGGTTCAACCATGCGAAGTAAGATATTCTTACCATTATAAATATCATGTTTAGCTATGTAAGGAATCACAGTTTCTGCTACTTCCTCAACTGCTTGTAAGAATTCTGGCTCATGACCATTGCGTTTTCTTACTTCATCTAAAAATGCTTCAATCTTTTCTTTCATTTTGAATTATTATTAGTGTATTGTTAATTTCGAGGTACAAAGATACATTATCTGTAAAAAAATTGATTTATTTTTTCAATATTATCAATATATTTTTAACATTTAATTTCTAGCTTAGATTTTTAGAAATCGTAACAATAAAATGCATTTCGTCCGTTTTATTTTGTATTTCGTCGATATTTTTTATATTTGCTCATAATATATTTTTAAAAGACCTAACCTATGTCCATAAATTTGAGGCAATTACTTATTATTTGCGTTGTTGTATTTACTACCTACACGTCGCATTCTCAATTTGGTTTTTCCCACGAAGTTGGAGTTATAGCTGGTCCAGTACAATTTAGATCTGACTTTGGGCAACGTTTTAATGAAGAAAATAATATAGGTAATACTGGTTACGGTATTGGTCTAATACACTACATAAACTTTTCTTATCGAGCAGATTGTAATTGCTACACTGCAGACAATTATTTTAATGACCACTTTAAATTAAGAAGTGAAATTTCATTTAATAAAACTCAATTAAATCACTTTGGTCGTTGGGTAGATTCAAGTCAATTTGGTATTGATGGACAACGATTAAGAGCACATTCAGGTGAAGCAAACAATTTTGATATTGGTATGCAATTAGAATATTTTCCGTTGAGTATTAGAGCTTTCTCATCTCATACGGGCGGCTGGGCGCCTTTTGTAAGTTTAGGTGCACACTATACAATGTCATCTCCAAAGCAGTTTACCACTTTTGGTCGTAATGGAGGACCTTCAGACAATAATATTTTCAATCCGGATAACGTTTATGGCCCATGGATTCAAGCTAGTGATGGTGAATATCCTATTAATACAGATACGATTAATGCTTTTTCTATGGTTGCTAGCATCGGAACACGTTATAAATTAACCATCTTATCTGATTTAATGATAGACTTAAGATATCAATATTACTTTAGTGATTGGATTGATGGCCTTAATCACAAGCTGCCATCCAACAAATATAATGATGTTCTTTTGTGGTTAAATGTAGGGTACATTTATTATCTAGATTAACCAATAGCTTGGTCTAAATCAGCAATCAAATCGCTTTTATCTTCTATACCTACACTTAGTCTAATAAGAGCATCTACAACACCAACTTTTTCGCGTTCTTCTTTTGGGATACTTGCATGGGTCATACTTGCAGGATGACCAGCCAAAGATTCAACACCACCAAGAGATTCTGCTAGTGTAAATACTTTTAAGTTTTCAACAATTTTAATAGCTTCATTATAATCGTTTCCTTTCGCTACAAATGATACCATACCACCAAAATCATCCATTTGAGATTTTGCAATACTGTGATTAGGATGATTTTCAAAACCTGGCCAATAGACTTTTTCAATTTTTGGATGATTGTCTAAATATTCTGCAATTGCTTTTCCATTTTCACAATGACGTTGCATACGTACATGAAGGGTTTTAATTCCTCTTAAAGCTAAAAAACTGTCTTGAGGACCACAAATGGCACCACTTGCATTCTGAATAAAATATAATCTATCAGCTATTTTCTTATCCTTAACAACTAAAGCTCCCATAACTAAGTCACTATGCCCACCAATATATTTAGTGGCGGAATGCATGACAACATCGGCACCCAAATCTAATGGGCGTTGTAAATAAGGTGTCGCAAAAGTATTATCAACCGCTAAGAGTACATTTCTACGTTTTGATACCTCGGCAATAGCCTTGATATCTATAATATTCATCATCGGATTGGTTGGTGTTTCAACCCAAATAAGCTTGGTGTTTTCATTTATATAACCCTCAATATTTTTGGCATTTTCCATACCAATAAAATGAAATTTGATTCCAAAGTCTTTATAAATCTTAGTAAACAAACGATAACTACCACCATATAAATCATTAGTAGAAATCACCTCATCTCCGGGTTTTAATAATTTTAAAATGGCATCGATAGCGGCCAACCCAGACGCAAAAGCTAGACCATAATTTCCGTTTTCTATACTGGCAAATGCATTTTCCAATGCATTACGCGTTGGGTTATGCGTTCTAGAATATTCGTAGCCTTTATGGCATCCAGGTGTCGTTTGAGCATACGTCGAAGTTTGATAAATTGGAGGCATTACTGCACGATAAGCTGGGTCAAGTTTTTGACCACCATGAATTGTCTTAGTATTAAATTTCATCAGTTAATATTTATCGTTTTTTTTTTGTCAGATGGAATTCGCCAATTATAATTTTAGTAGATATTTATCTTGCTATAATGACTCATTTCATAGAAATTGGTTTGAGAACATAACAAAGCTAATCTTAAATTCGTTGTATTCAAACGTAAGCTATACCTTTATTGAATGTTTAACAAAAGTCATTTTAGTTTGAAAAAAATAGCATTATTACTAATTTTTATACTCTTTTTAGTATCGTGTAAAGAAGAAATAAAACCACTTACTTTCGATATCTCTTCTGTAGACAGAAAATTTGAAGCTGATATAGAAGTCTCATATGATGTAGCGAAAGCGAATTCTGATATTGCTAAAACTTTAAATAAAAATATCACTTCGGCAATTTTAAAATCTATACCAAATTCAAAAAACAACACTTCAATTGAAGAAGCACTTACCGCCTTTGATGAAGACTATAAAACCTTTAAAAAAGAATTCTCTGACAGCGAACAAACATGGTCCTTAGCTGTAGAAACAGAATTGCTCTATAAAACTGAAACTATAATTACAATGGGGTTGAGTGTCTATGCTGACACAGGTGGTGCTCATGGCAGTGATACTATTCAGCTTTTGAATTTTAATCCTGAAACTGGAAATTTATACTCTAATGAAGATTTGTTTAGTGATATTGAAGGTTTTAAAAAAATTGCCAAGACTTATTTTTTAGACCATATGAAAAATGAAGGTTCTGATATTTCAGAATTTTTCTTTGGAAAAGATTTTCAACTGCCAGAAAATATTGGATTTAACGACGAAGGTATTATTCTACTCTACAACGTTTATGAAATCGCTTCTTATAATCAAGGCTATACTGAGTTTGTGATTCCAATTGAAAAAGTAATAAAATACCTAAAAATTAGTTAGAATATTTTTTTGTAATTCCTTTAATAATAGGACCTACTGTTAAGCCTTGTCCAATAATAGATACGATAACTACGATATAGGTAATTACTAAAAATAAATCTTTACTCATATCTGCTGTTAAACTTAATGCTAGAGCGATAGAAATACCTCCTCGCAAGCCACCCCATGTCATAATCAATGTTGTTTTTGGCACAAAATCTAATCGTTTAGCAAAAAACTTTATTGGCAGAAATAAAGACATATATCTACACATTAATAATATTGGAATAGCTAAAAGACCTGCATAAACATAACCCACATCCAAAGGTAAAACTAACATTTCCATTCCAATCATTACAAATAAAATAGTGTTAAATAACACGTCAATCAATTCCCAAAATTTATCTACATAAACTTCTGTTATATCGGACATTGATGTTTCTCTAACTGTGTCATTTCCTACTATTAAACCTGCTGTGACCATAGATAGAGGTGCTGACAGATGCCATTTATCAGCTAAAAGTGTTCCGCCCATTACAACTGCAAGTGTAATAATAACCTCTACTTCATAATTGTTTATGGATTTCATTAATCTATAGGCTAACCAACCTAATAAACCTCCAAGTAATATGCCACCTCCAACTTCTTGAATAAAAAGTGTTGCTATTTCAGAAAACTCAATAGCAGCATCAGGTTTCTTTGCAATAGCATAAATAGTCAAAAAAATGACGACACCAACACCATCATTAAATAAAGATTCTCCAACTATTTTTGTTTCTAATTTTTTAGGCGCACCTACCTTTTTAAGAATACCCAAAACAGCAATTGGATCTGTTGGAGAAATCAATGCCCCAAAAAGGAGACAATGAATAAAGTTCACATTAAAACCCATAGCTGTTAAAAGCGGATACATTATTACACCTACTAACAATGTAGATACTAGAACACCAATAGTAGAAAAAGCTAAAATTGGCCATCGCTGTATTTTCAATTGGTCAAAATTAGTATGTAATGCTCCTGCAAAAAGAAGAAAGCTTAACATCACATCTAGCAATAAAGTTCCAAAATTTATATTGGAAATAAAGTCGCGTTCGGTTTGTAAAATGGTGTCATCAAATTGTCCAATAATTACAGCTACTAAAGTAAAAACTATTGTGATTAGCACTAAACCAATAGTGATTGGTAATTTTAAAAATCTCACATTTATATAACCAAAAAGTGCCGATATAACTATTAGTGTTGATGCAATACCAAAATAATCCATAGTCTTAAAGTGATTTAATTAAAGCTAAAATATAACCCAAGTGAATGCCTTCATGAAAATTATTAAATACCAATGCTTCATCTACACTTGTTAATGTACTTCCGGTAGAAACAGTGTATTCTTTATAGTTTTTAAAAGCTCTAGCATTGTAGTCCACTTCTGTTTGGTCTAACGGTGTAAATAATAAATTACGGATTTCATCAACTTCTGATTGATATAAATTACGCTCAGTTTTTGTACCTTTTCTATATTCTGAAATCATTTTATCAGATAAAACGCCTTCTAATCCAGATAATTTATATATTAACAACTGTTGTGTAACAATACAATGTGCAATATTCCAAATAATATTATTTCTGAAACCTTTAGGGACTTTATTCAATTCTTCCAGACTGAACTTGTCTAAAAACCCTTGAAATAAAACTCTATTTTTTCTCGTAATATCTATACCGTAATGCATTCTTATATTTTTATTAAAAGCACAGTTTATTCTTTTTAAAAGAATTTACTTTGCACCTACAAATTACGTCATTATTTAAAGATGAAAAAAATATATCACCTAAGTACTTGCGATACTTGTAAACGAATTATTAAAGAACTTGATTTACCATCAGACTTTATACTTCAGGACATAAAGACTGAAACTATAACTAATGCTCAAATTGAAGAGATGAGGTCGATGACTGATAGCTATGAGAGTTTATTTAGTAAAAGAGCGAGGCTTTATAAAGAGTTAGGTCTTAAAGAGAAAACACTTTCAGAACACGACTATAAAAACTATATTTTAGAACATTACACGTTTTTAAAACGTCCTGTGATTTTATGTAACGGACAAATTTTTATTGGCAACTCCAAAAAAGTAGTCGAAGCTGCTAAAAATAGTATTCATGCAGAGTCGTAATTTTGCAATTGTCGCACTTTTTATGGTGCAATTGCTATATGGTTTAAATTATACATTTGCCAAAAACGTTATGAATGCTGGTTATGTAAAACCATTCGGTTTTGTACTCCTACGCGTTGCTGGTGCTTGTGTATTATTTTGGTTAGTCAGCCTATTTTTACCAAAAGAAAAAATTGATAAAAAAGATTTCTTTCAACTTTTTCTAGCTGCTGTTTTTGGTGTTTTTATAAATATGCTTCTATTCCTAAAAGGATTAGAATTTACGACACCTATTCATGCTTCAACAATCATGACCATTACGCCGATAGTCATATTGATACTTTCGGTTTTTATGCTTAACGAACGTATTACAAAACTCAAGATATTAGGCGTTATTATAGGCTTCATTGGTGCTTTAATTTTAACACTTTATGGGCAATCTGCACGCGAAGCAGATAATGTACCTTTAGGAAATCTCATGATATTTTTAAACGCAGTTTCGTATAGTGTTTATGTGATTTTGGTTAAAAAACTAACCGCAAAATACACACCTTTAACGCTTATAAAATGGTTATTTTTATTTGGGTTAATATTGGTGTTTCCATTTGGTTTTTCAGAATTACGCGATGTACAATGGCAAACATTTACACCATACATTTCATGGTCAGTCGTTTTTGTAGTTGTCGGTGCAACTTTTGGCACATATCTACTAAATCCAATGGCTATTAGTAAACTTAAAGCCTCTACTGTTGGCATTTTTATCTATTTGCAACCTGTAATTGCTGGGCTTTTTGCAATATCTACAGGTGCTGATTTTATTGATACCATAAAAATTGGTGCGATGCTCTTAATATTTTTAGGTGTATATTTTGTGAGTAAAAAAACTAAAACCACAAACTAATTTGTCTTTAAAGACTGAAATATTTAATACGGTAAATAATATACCACAAGCCTATTGGGATAGTCTTAATTGCTGTACAAATATTTACTATTCTCCAGAGTTTTTAGAAGCCTTCGAAAAAGCGAATTCAGATATAGATTTTAATTATGTCTTTGTCACCAAAAATGGAGAAGCCATAACATTTGCAAATACGCAATTGGTGACTATTAGTGTCAAAACTATTACTCAGAATATAAAGATGAATGCTTGGTTAAAGAGAAACATTAACCGATTGTTTTGTAATAATCAAATACGAATTCTTTTTTGTGGAAATGTGTTTTTAAGTGGGGAGTACGGTACATTCTTAAAAGAAGGTGAAGAGAAGATTGAAGCTTTTGAGGCACTAGCTGAAGGTATTAAGCGTCTTTCAAAATCTCTAAAAAAGCTAACAGGCCTTTTTGTGAAAGATTTTAAAAACGAGTCACTTTATATAACTAAACATTTAGATAAGTTTGGATATACGCCCATGCAGGTAGAGCCAAATATGATTATTAGCCTTAAGTCCGAATGGGAAACTTTTGAAGACTATAAAAAGGCATTAAAATCTAAATATCGCGTAAAAGCAAACAAAGCAGACTCTAAAAGTGCTGTTTTAGTTTCAAAAGTGTTTACTTCTGAGGACATTGAAATTCACAAAAAAGAACTGCAAGACTTATATCAAAACACTATTAATAATGCAGATTTTAATGCGCAAATTCTAAACTTAAATACTTATACCTATTTAAAAGAATCTTTTGCAGAAGCCTTTACAGTTATGGGATATTTTTTAGAAGGTAAACTCGTTGGTTTTTTATCCGCAATGAAGAATGGTAACAACCTTGACGCCCATTTTATTGGTATAGATTACAGTAAAAATAAAGCGTTAGCTATATATCCAAGAATACTAAACGACTATGTCAGACTTGGTTTAGAAACAAGAGCTTCTCAAATTAATTTGGGTCGTACAGCATCAGAAATAAAGAGTACCCTTGGCGCAGAACCTGAGGATTTGACTTGCTATTTTAAACACAAAAAGGCTTTGCCAAATTCAATAATAAAATCCTTTGTAAAAAATGTAACTATTAAGACTTTTAAACAGCATGAGCCGTTTAAATAAATTTATTTTTTAGCCAAACGTTTCTCTAGCCAAACTAGTTGGTTCTCTTCAATGAATTTTAATGGTATTATAATTTCTGGATAGCTTTTGTGGTAATCTAGCGAGTATATTTTGAGAAATTGGTTATCAGTTTTATAGTAATTAAGAGACTTCCAATTTTTACTCCATTTTTGTACTTTACTAGAAAATTCGAGTTCTTCTTCATTTAATCTATATTCAATTTCAGAGTTAACCTCTTTTAGTTCATCCAATTTGTCACTAAACAATTTTTCTGCAGCACTTTTATCTTTCTGATTTTTGTATAATCCATAAATACTATACAATAAAACAATAAATCCAATAATTACAAATAGGTAATATTTCTTGTAAGCGACTTGTTCAACTCCATCAGTATATGTTATAATTTTTAAATAATTATCATCTGTAAATAATGGAAATACTAGACTAAAAGCTAAAATGAACTGAATAAGTATTATAGCTAAAGATTTAATTCCAAAAAAATAATTCACATAGTCTTTCTTTATTTTTTGGAAATAACAATCAATTTCTGATGAGTCTATTTTAATTATATTTTTCACAATTTAAAATTACAAAAACAGTATGATTAAATACTCATGTTCTTAGGCTTTACACCATGTTTACGCGTGTCTTCTTTTGTTAGTGTTTTAAAACTTTCAGACTTTGGGAATTTATCTGCTAACTTTTTTAAAGCTTGAGGTAGTGCACAAAGTTTTCGAGTTTTAAGGTCTATCCAACCGCCTTGCATTTCGCAATGCGCAAGATTTACACCTTTATGGTTATAAAAATTATGTTCAAACATAAAAAACATACCATCTTCACTTAATCCAGAAACTTCAATAGTAACTGTGATTGGTGCGCCAATAAAAGACTCTTTGAAGTAAAACATATGCTCATAAAAAACAACTGGACCAATCCCATGTTTCATAATTTCTGCCATAGAAAACCCTTGCTCTGCAAAAAAAGACATACGTGCATGACTCATAAAATTTGTATACGCTGAGTTGGCTAAATGTCCATTTGCGTCCACATCACTCCATCGAATTTCAAATTGTTTTTTGTACATAATTTCATTCATTTTATTGAAGCTGCAAAGATAAAATTAAAACCGTTCTATTTTGTACCTTTGACCAACTTTAAAAGTTCTGTATTACATGATACAATCTATGACTGGTTATGGGAAATCTGTCCTTCAGCTTCCAACCAAAAAAATTACAATAGAGTTAAAATCACTTAACAGTAAAAACCTAGACCTAAACGCACGTATGCCTTCAATGTATCGTGCCAAAGAGTTAGATATTCGTAAGCTTATTGCCAAACACTTAGTAAGAGGAAAAGTCGATTTTTCGCTTTATGTAGAGGTTACAGGTGATGATAGTAGCACAAAAATTAATACAACTGTTGTTAAAGAATACATCAAACAACTAAAAGATGTTATTAATACAGGCGAAGAAACTGAATATTTAAAAATGGCAGTACGTTTGCCAGATGCAATTACAACAGAGCGTGACGAAATTGATGAAGATGAATGGTCAGCTATAGAAACTGAAATAAATAATGCCATTGAGCGTATTAAAACCTATCGTAAAGACGAAGGTGAAACTTTAAAGCAAGATTTTGAATCTAGGATTGCAACATTACGAGATTTACTAAATCAGGTTATAAAAATGGACCCAGACCGTATTGATGGTGTGCGTACAAGGCTTGAAAAAGGCATAGCAGATATCAAAGAAAAAGTGGACGAAAACCGTTTTGAACAAGAGCTTGTTTACTATATCGAAAAATTTGATATTACTGAAGAAAAGGTAAGACTAGACAATCATTTAGACTACTTTATTTCATCTTTAAATTCTGAAGATTCTAACGGCAAAAAGTTAGGCTTTATATCACAAGAAATAGGAAGAGAAATTAATACTATTGGGTCTAAATCTAATTATGCGCCAATGCAAAAGTTAGTCGTACAAATGAAAGACGAACTTGAGAAGATTAAAGAACAAATGCTAAACGCGTTATAAAGTGGCAGAAAATAACACAAGACAACAAGGCAAACTAATTGTGTTTTCTGCGCCATCAGGTTCAGGAAAAACTACAATTGTACGTCATTTACTAAAACAAGAAGAGCTTAATTTAGAATTTTCTATCTCTGCAACTTCTCGCGAAAAACGAGGTAAAGAAGTACATGGTAAAGATTACTACTATCTGTCACTTACAGAATTTAAAAATAAAATTAAAGCTGACGAATTTTTGGAGTGGGAAGAAGTATATAGAGATAACTTTTACGGTACTTTAAAAAGTGAAATCGAACGTATTTGGGCAAAGGGTAAGCATGTTATTTTTGATATTGATGTATCTGGAGGATTACGTATAAAACGTAAATTCCCTGAAAAAACATTAGCAATTTTTGTAAAGCCACCAGACCTAAACGAGCTCGTAAGACGCTTAAAAGACCGTGGCGAAGAAAGTGAAGAAAAAATAAGCATGCGAGTATCTAAAGCACCTGCGGAATTAGCAACAGCACCTCTTTTTGATGAGATTGTTGTTAATAAAGATTTAGAGCAAGCTTTAGATGATGCTTATAAATTGGTTTCAGAATTTATAAAAGATTAAGTAATTTGTCATTCTGAACGTAGTGAAGAATCTCATAATTGTAGTTTATATTTTTTAGATTCTTCGTTTCACTCTGAATGACAAAACGTTATAAATTATAAATATGCTGAAACAAGTTCAGTATTACTAAGATTATGAAAATAGGCTTATACTTCGGAACGTTTAATCCAATACATATTGGGCATTTGACCATAGCCAATCACATGGCCGAGCATAGTGATTTGGACCAGATTTGGTTTGTAGTCACACCTTTAAGTCCTTTTAAAAAGAAAAGCTCATTATTAGACAATTACCAACGTTTAGAAATAGTACATCTAGCCACTAAAGATTATGACAAGTTAAGACCTAGCGATATCGAGTTTGGCCTTAAACAGCCCAATTATACAATAGATACACTTACCTATTTACAAGAAAAGTTTCCAAAAAACAACTTTTCTTTAATTATGGGCGAGGACAACTTAAAGGGTTTTCACAAGTGGAAAAACTACGAGCTTATTTTAGAAAATCACGACATCTATGTGTATCCAAGAATTTCTGAAGGCAGCATTGAAACTCGATTTGATGGACACCCAAAAATTCACCATGTTAATGCACCGATAATGGAAATTTCTTCGACATTCATCCGCAAACAAATTAAAGCAGGTAAAAATATAAGACCATTATTACCAGAACATGTTTGGGCTTATGTAGATGAGATGAATTTTTTCAGATAAACTATAGTCATATTTTTCATTCTGAGTGAAACGAAGAATCTCATACTAAAATCAATATAGATTCTTCACTACGTTCTGAATGACACTCAGATCAAAAACAATTCTTATCAGAAATGATAAAACGCGTTTTCTAAATGCTCAATTTTAAATTTGCCTTTTTCTTTTACAATTGCTATAATATCAAAACGTACCTCAACGTCTAAATCATTCACTGTAACATATTCATCGACAGCTTTAACTAAATTTTTAATCTGTTTTGGTTTTACAAAATCTTGAGGGTTTCCAAAATCTGTTGTGGAGCGAGTTTTTACTTCTACAATAGCCAGAATATCTTTTTTCTGAGCAATGATATCAACTTCAGCTTTTTCAAAACGGTAATTGCGTTCAACTATTTCGTAATCATCCTTTAAAAGAAAATCTACAGCAAGTTGTTCTCCCTTTTTTCCGAGTTCGTTATGTTGTGCCATATGACTAAAATAGAAAAATAGTATTACTTTTAAATTGTAATATAAAACCTCGACTTATCAATTCACTATTTGATTTCCCGTTTAGCTTCGGGCAGAAAAGTTCTTTACTCCTGATTTTCTTTTTTCATGGAATAGTTTTTTCTTTTCTACTATTACGAATTGGCATTCTTAACAAAAACAAGGCTGCTAAATGGCTTAGCCTATTACTGTTTTTATATGCCATGTATATAACACCTTACATGTTAGGTTATTCAGGATGGTATTCAGATAATTTAAGAGTCAATATTTTATTCTTTAAACCATATACAGCGGATATTCTATTCTTTATACCGTTTATGCAAGTTTTGTTGATTGGACCTGTCGTTTACTTTTACACCAAGAGTATATTAAACAAAAGTTTTAAGCTTACAAAAACAGATTATATTCATTTTATTCCAACTATATTATATGCGATATATAGCTTAATCGTTTTTATTACTGACAAACTTATTTTAGACGAATACTACTTTTATGCCGATGGTAGAGATAAAGATTTAGCCAATTGGTATCAAATAACTGGACTCATATCAATGGCATTTTATCTTCTTTTAAGCCTTCGCTATTATTTTGACTACAGAAAACTACTTTTTGAAAAAGTGAGTTATGCTGACACCTTACTTTTTAAATGGATTCGAAATTTCATGATAGCTTTTTTAAGCATTCTAATATTGAGAGTGTTATTTTTTATTATTAATCCCGAATGGGGAAATTTTGGAAGCCAATTTTGGCATTATATAGCATTCTCATTTATATTTTATTATATAGCAGTAACTGGATATGGCCATGTTATAAAACAAACAACGTTAAGAAATGAAAAATTAAAAGTCATCAATGTTTTTGATGATGAAAATTCAATTTTAAAAAAAGATTCTAAAACAAATACTACTGAACCAGACACTTTAAAATGGAGAGAAAAACTTTCAAATTTAATGATTGAAAAAAATCTATTCGAAAATCCTCGTTTAACACTTTTGGACGTGGCAAATGAATTAGGCACCACATCAAAGACTATATCTTCGGTTGTTAATTCTGGTTTTAATATGAATTTCAATGATTTTGTAAACCATTTTAGAATTGAAGCTGTAAAAGACAAGTTAAATAAGGGTGAGCAATCGACTTCTACTCTTTTAGGGATAGCATTAGATTGCGGCTTTAATAGTAAAGCCACTTTTAACAGAGCTTTTAAGAAAAGTATGTCTCTGTCTCCCAAGGCTTATTTAGATGAATTGACTAAAAAATAGGTCTCAAATCAAGATTTGAAGCGTTTGACATGGGTTTTTACTAGACTTTTGCTTTAATAAAAATTCATCATGAAAAAAAACATCACATTACTTGCCGTACTATTTTCAATTTCACTAATTGCTCAACAGCAAATACAACAAATAGATTCAATCATTAACTCAAAAGTTAATGAGAACGACCCTGGTTTGGCTGTTGGTATTATTAAAGATGGTACCATTATTTATGAAAAATATCTTGGTTTAGCTAACCTTCAGCATCAAGTAAAGTTTGATGAAAAAACAAGATCAAATATTGCATCTACAGCAAAACAGTTTACAGCGTTAATGATTTTGGATTTACAGTTAAAGAATAAACTGAATTTAGAAGATGACATCAGAAAATACCTTCCACAACTTTATGAAAATGTTTCTGATGAAATTAAAATTAAACATCTCTTGAATCATACAAGTGGTATTAGAGATTATGTAGAATTATTAGATTTAGAAGGTGATGTTTGGTGGAAAAGATTTGGATTTGGTAATGATGATATTCTAGAGCTATTAGAAAATCAAGTAGATTTAGGATTTAAACCAGGTTCAAAATACAGTTACAGCAATTCTAACTACAATGTACTTACTAAAGTTATTGAAAAAATAACAGGAGAAACTTTTAATAATTATTCTAAAACGTTCTTTGAAAGCTTAGGAATGAACGAAACCTCTTTTGTAGAAAGATATATGAAAGTCATTCCTAATAGAGCAAATCCTTATTCTGATTGGGGAAGAGGAGAATGGTGGGAAGTACCAACTGTAACTAAAACTAATGGCGAAGGTTTTTTGTACACAACATTAAAAGACCAATTAAAGTATGAGATTGCAGTTCAAAACGCAAAAAGAGATAAAAATCTTCTTTTAATTGAAAGTCAAAAACCAATACCTAATAGTAAAATTAAAACTTATGGTTTTGGTTTAGAACTAGAAGATAGATTCGGTAGAACTGCGGTCCACCATTCTGGAGGAACATATGGCTTTCACTCACAAACATATCGTTTTCCTGAAGATAATCTAACCATTTTTGCAATGAGTAATAATGGTAATATTAGTACTAATTTAATTGCACAAAGTATAGCAAAGTTGTTGCTGCCAAAGTCAACTCAAAAACCGAAATATGATTCAAAATTTTATGAAGTAAAGAATCTAAAAGATAAGGTGACTATTTTAGGAAAATACATTTATCCAAATAAAGATAAAATAGTTGAAATCATTGATGAAGAAGGTAAAATATTTTGGAAAGAGCGAAGCTTTACTGTAGGAATAGTGTCTGAGGATAAAAATGTATTTTCTTTCACAAACGACCCAAAATTAAAAGTTGTTTTTGATGAAAATCAAATGACAGAATATTATACTTCAGGTAAAACTATGATTTACAAAAGAATTAAGGAATCATCAAGGTCCTTAAATGATTTAGAGGCCTTGGTTGGCACATATAATAACGAGGAATTATCGATAAATTTCGAACTAAAATTGACCAGAGACAACACCTTACAATTTAAACTATCAACCAATAAAGAGTTTAACGATGTCAGAGTATATAATCAAGCATATTTACAGGTAAATAACTTTTTTTTGAAAGTAAAAGAAGACCAATTTAATAGAGTTACAGATATAATACTTACATATGGTAGAGCAAAAAACATTAGATTCAATAAAAAAACGAACCTAAAATTTCAGCCTAAAATTGAAATTGAAGATGGCTCTATTAGTGTCACCACAATTGGCTCAAGAAATGGTGATACATCAGACATTCTATTAACTAAAAACTATCCTAACGGAAATGAAATATGGTCTAAACGTTTAGGAGGAAGCAGCTGGGACAAAGCAAGTTCAATAATTGCTACAGAAGATGGGTATTTAATTATTGGCTCGACAAGCTCTTATGGGAATGGTAACTACGATATGTATGTTATTAAAACCGATAAAAAAGGAAATCAAATTTGGCAAAATACTTATGGTGATTTTTATAATGAATATGGATATTCTGCTGAAATGACTGATACCGGTTATTTAATAAAAGGAACAGTTCAAAACTGCACGTCCAACTCAGATATTTTTAATAGAAAATGTACAACCAGTGTTTGGTTTGTGTCTATAGATGATAAAGGCAAAGAGTTATCTAATGAAATTTTAGAAAGTATGGAGTAAGCACTTACCGTTATTGAGAAATTACAAGTTTATAACCAATTCCGTGAACATTTTCAATAATTACAGAGTCATCCTCTTTAAGTTTCTTACGTAATTTTGAAATAAACGTATCCAAGCTTCTACCTACGATAACACCATTGTCTTCCCATACACGTTTTGTTAGCTCATCTCGTGTCACAATCTGATTAGGACTAGCTACTAAAATAGCCAAAAGCTCACACTCCTTTTTAGACAGCGTTATCTCTTCAGCTTCTTTAATTAGTTTATTATGTATTTCGTAAAACTTATATTTTCCAATAGCGATGAAGTTTTCTTCGATCCTTTTTTCTGAAGTCTTTTTCATTTTAAAAATACCAAAGGCTACAAAACCAATAGTGATAAATCCAAAAATAAAGACTATAATTTCTCTTGAAAAAGTTGATGCAGAATCCTTAATAAATCGGGCTTCAATATAATAACACTCAAAAGGTAATTCTCTACTTATACAAGGTATAATGGTTTTGTCTTCATTTGCACTCATTTGGTAGCTGTAGGCAACCTCATCATCTTTACATTGTAAAACTTCTACACGATAGTGATTTGGAAGTTCTGACTTTTCAAAATTTTTGCGAATAATCGTAACTAAGCTATCTGGACTAAATGACAAATTTTTCTGAAAAGATAAACGATACTTCAATGGTGTAATCGCTTTGATAGGTAAGACTAAAGATGTTGAATCTTGATTAGCAAGTAGTAATTGATTCCCAACCTCTCGCATAGAAATTTTCACAGTTTCTTCTAATTCTTCATATTCATTATTTGAACAAGAAAAAATTAGAAACAGGAAACAAATAACAGTATAGTTTATAAGGCTTTTCATATTGCTGGTAAATAACACAAAATTTCACGACATTTTACAAGTCTTGACACTTCTTTTACACTTTTTTGACATTCTGAAGCATTGCTACTTCTAGTTTTACCAAAAAATAATAATCATGAAAAAATTATCAATTACATTATTAGTCCTGTTCATTAGTGCAGTAAACCTAGCTCAAGAAAAATTAGATGTTAACACCTCTAAAAGTTCTATTAAATGGAATGGCGAATACGCTTTTTATTTTGGAGGACATAATGGTGTTATCAATTTAAAACAAGGTCATTTCATTAAAACCAAAGGAAAAATAACTGGAGGAGAATTTATTATAGATATGACATCTATTAAAAGTTTAGACATAGATGATGAAAAAGGTCGTGCTAGTTTAGACAAGCATTTAAAGGACAAAGATTTTTTTGAAGTCAATAAATTTCCTATCGCTAAGCTTGTATTTACAGATGTTATTTATGAAACAAATAACGAGCTTAAAATTTATGCTAACCTTACAATAAAAGAGATAACAAGTTCTATTAATTTTAGAGCAGAAATTAATTTTGAAAAAGAAGAAATGACTACCAAATTTAAAATAGACCGTACTATTTGGGGAGTAACTTATAATTCAAAAGAAATTGAAGGAAAACTTAAGGATGGCTTAATTTCTGATGCGATTGGCTTTGAAGTTAAACTTAATCTCTAAATACTACGCTTGAATTAGCTTTGGTAACGGTCAAATCAACCGTTTTACCCAAAACTAAAGCTCGATTGTCTTTTTCGTGACCTGCAGGCATGTTAAAGGCTATTGGAAAATCGTAATCTGATAAGGCATCTAAAATTAGTTGTTCAACAGAAGTACCCCAAAGGGTTGTGTTCTTTCTCATTTTGGACATGTCGCCAACAACTAATCCTTTTAGATTATCAAAATAGCCAGCGCGTTTCATACTTTGCAACATACGATCAATGTGATATTTATATTCACCAATTTCTTCAATAAACAGGATTTTTCCAGAAGTGTCAATACTAGTTTCAGAACCTAACATTGTATGTAATATAGTTAGATTTCCACCAACTAATTGACCCTCAGAATTTCCTACTCTATTATATTCAGAACCTTTTAGATTATAATTCACTGGTTTGCCAAACAAAGTAGATTTAAAGGTGTCTAAAGAGTTTTTAATCTCGCTCAAATCTTTTGTCAAACTTACACACATTAACCCATGTATTGACTGAAATCCTTTGTTATGAAATTGGTTATGCAAAGCTGTAATATCACTGTATCCTATAAGCCATTTCGGATTTTGCTTAAATTTTGAATAATCCAATTTATCTAATATTCTAACCGTACCATAGCCTCCACGAGCGCACCAAATGGCACTAATTTTTGGGTCATCCATTGCTTTTTGAAAATCCTCACAGCGCTGCTCATCGGTTCCTGCAAAATGATTATCTTTACTAAATACATGCTTTCCAACAACAGTATTTAATCCCCAACTTTTTAACAAATCTACAGCTTGTTTAACCTCTCGTTGTCTGTTTTTTAATATCCCTGATGGTGCTACAATTGCAACTGTGTCACCAGCTTTTAAAAATTTTGGCTGAATCATTTCAGTATTTTGTTTTGAAGAATTTTGAGCATAAAAATTCGTTTTAAAAGCAAAACACACCATTAAAAATATAATCAATATTTTACCTCTCAAAATCATAGAAAATGCTTTTTGTAAATGTACATTTTTTTTCTAAATCGCCTTTATATTGTGTACTTTTGTAGCTTGTTAAAAATGAAATTTTATGTCTAAAAGATATACCATAACAGCAGCATTACCATATACCAACGGACCAATACATATTGGTCATTTGGCTGGAGTTTATGTGCCTGCAGATGTTTATTCAAGATACTTAAGACTTACAGGTAACGATGTTGCTTTTATTTGTGGTAGTGACGAACATGGTGTACCAATTACCATTAAAGCAAAAAAAGAAGGTGTAACACCGCAAGATATTGTCGATAAATTTCACGGTATTATAAAGCAATCTTTTGAGGATTTTGGTATTTCATTTGATAATTATTCGCGAACTAGTGCTAAAATTCATCATGAAACGGCATCAGATTTTTTTAAGACCTTATATGACAAAAATGAATTTGTAGAAGAAGTTTCAGAGCAATTTTACGATGCCGAAGCAGACCAGTTTTTAGCAGATCGTTTTATTGTTGGCACGTGTCCAAAGTGTGGTTATGAAGAAAGTTATGGTGATCAATGTGAAAACTGCGGAACAAGTCATAACGCAACGGATTTAATAAACCCAAAATCGGCCATTACAGGTAATACACCAACACTAAAAGAAACCAAACACTGGTTTCTACCTTTAAACAAACATGAAGAATTCTTAAAAGAATGGATTATTGAAGGTCATAAAAAAGATTGGAAACCTAACGTTTACGGACAAGTAAAAAGTTGGATTGACGATGGATTACGTCCGCGAGCCGTAACCAGAGATTTAGATTGGGGGATTCCGGTGCCTGTAGAAGATGGAGAAGGTAAAGTCCTTTACGTCTGGTTTGATGCACCAATTGGTTATATATCTGCAACCAAAGAATGGGCAGCTAAAGAAGGTAAAAACTGGGAAGACTATTGGAAAAAAGATGACACTACTTTAGTCCATTTTATTGGTAAGGATAATATTGTATTTCATTGTATCATTTTTCCAGCAATGCTTAAAGCTGAAGGTTCTTATATCCTGCCCGAAAATGTACCAGCAAACGAGTTTTTAAATCTTGAAGGTAATAAACTGTCAACTTCAAAAAACTGGGCAGTTTGGCTACCTGATTATTTAATAGATTTTCCTAATCAACAAGATGTATTACGATATGCATTAACCGCAAATGCACCAGAAACTAAGGATAACGATTTTACCTGGAAAGATTTCCAAGCTAGAAACAACAATGAATTGGTTGCCATATTTGGTAATTTTATTAACCGTGTAGTTGTATTAACCAACAAATATTACGACGGTATTGTACCAGAAGCATCTGAGTTAACTTCAATCGACCAAGAGACTTTAGCAGCTGTAAAAGCTTATCCCGCCGTGATTGCAAGTTCTATTGAGCGTTACCGTTTTAGAGAAGCAAGTCAAGAGCTAATGAACCTAGCAAGACTTGGAAATAAATATTTAGCTGATGAAGAACCATGGAAAACAATTAAAACCGACGAAGTAAGAACAAAAACTGTAATGAATATAGCATTACAAATAGCTTCTGCTTTGGCAACCTTGTGCGAACCATTTTTACCTTTTACTTCTAATAAGCTGAAAGGAATTTTAAATTCTAAAAATAACTCTTGGATAGACATTACAAACAAAAATATTTTAATAGCTGCTGGTCATAAAATCAATAAGGGTGAATTACTTTTTTCTAAGATTGAAGACACCCAAATCCAAGTACAGCTAGATAAATTAGAAGCTAGCAAAAAAGCTAATGAAGCGGCAAATAAAGTTGTAGAACCACAAAAAGAAGAAATAACTTTTGATGATTTCACCAAACTTGACATCAGAGTCGGTACTATAATCGAGGCAGAAAAAATGCCAAAGACTAAAAAACTTTTGGTTCTTAAAGTAGATACAGGTATTGATACGAGAACTATTGTTTCTGGTATTGCAGAAAGTTTTAAACCTGAAGACGTTATTGGAAAAAAAGTAACTGTTTTGGTGAATCTTGCACCAAGAAAATTACGTGGTGTCGAAAGTCAAGGTATGATTTTAATGACCGAAGATGAATCTGGTAGCTTAGTTTTTGTTAATCCAGACGTTGTGGACGTGAATAATGGATTAAAGATTAGTTAAAACTCTAGCTTTTGGAATAGTTTTTGAGGAGTTTTATAAAAAATTTCTGACAATGAATAAAACTACATTCTTCTTAACTCGGTTTTTATCTTTTATTTTTCTTACTATCACCATCAGTAGCTTCGGGCAGACCACTAAAATAATAGAGTCTTACGAAGATTATAGCGAAGCGCCAAGAGAAATTGCTTACGCACATCTAAATAAATCCACCTACATCGAAGGTGAAATAATGGGTTTTACCGCATATGTTTTTGACAAGTTCACTAAAGAACCTTCAAAGATGACATCTAATCTATACTGCACCATCTCTGATGAAAATGGAGAGGTCTTAAAGAAAAAACTTGTCAAAGTCAAGGATGGTATCGCCGTTAATGCATTTGATGTAGACAGTACTTTATCCACTGGTATTTTTACGTTCAAGGCCTATACCAATTGGATGAAAAACTTTGATGAACAAAATCATTTTGAGCAAACCTTTAAAGTTATTGACGCCGATAATCTTGGTGATGTTAAGCCTATAAGTTCTAGAGATATTGAAGTAGATTTACAGGCCTTAGGTGAAGGTGGTCACCTACTCTATAATGTCTCTAACACAGTTGGTATTATTGCAAAAAACCAGTTTGGGTATGGTATTGTCAATGCTTATGGTTCTATAAAAGACGAGGATAAAAATGTTGTTTCAGAATTTCAATTAAACGATGTTGGTCTCGCAAAAACTTTATTTACGCCTATTCCTGGGAAAAAATACTCAGCACATATTAATCTTAATGAAAGAGAAATCTCTTCTCCAATAAATAATATTGAGTCTTTTGGTATTATCATGAGTTTGACATCTACTTCTGATGTTATTCGGCTTCAGATAAAAACTAATAAAGAATCTCTTCAACGTAATAAAAATAGAGATTATAAAATCGCCCTACACAATGGCAGTGACATGGTCATGTCAGATTTTCAACTTAATGAAAATGGAACTGCAATTTTAAGTTTTCCGAAAAATGAATTATATAAAGGCGTCAATATTTTTACCATTTTTAGTAATAATGACCAACCACTTTTAGAGCGATTATACTTTAACAACTCCTCTATTTTACAAGGCGGAATATCTAAAGTGAAACTGAAATCAGAAACAGATAGCTTAGATGTTAGTCTAAGTCTAGATTTAACAGAAGCACTAAAATCTTCTAACTTAAGTATTTCTGTTTTGCCATCCGAAACAAAATCTTACAATCATCATAATAATATATTAAGCCAATTATTTATTCAGCCTTACATAAAGGGACGCATCGAAAATGGCTCTGGCTATTTTAAAACCAATAATAGAAAAACGGACTATAATCTAGATTTATTAATGCTTACTCAAGGCTGGAGTAGTTACAGTTGGAAAACTATTTTAAGCAATCAAGAACGTGCTTTTATCTACCCATTTGAGCGTGGTATCGATATTGTAGCAAATGTTAGAAAAGAAAAATCTGGTACTTACATCGTTTATCCTTTAGCTGATAATACAACACAGCTTTTTGATGTGCCTAAAAAAGAAGTTGCTTTTACTGTTAAACAATCCTACCCAACAGAAGATGATATTTTTAGAATTGGGTACGTCAATACAAAAAAGAAAAAGTTTAAAGAAAAGCCATCATTATATCTACAATATTATCCATCAGAGTTTCCTGTTTTTAAAAACAACCTAAAAGTCATAGACGAAACATTTTTGGATAGTGATAAGTATTTAAATCCAAATCAACAAAGCGAAGCTTGGGAGAACTCGCAAGATGCTACTGAACTTGATGAAGTCGTCCTAAAAATAGATAAGAGAAAAACCAGACTTGAAGCTCTTGAGAAAAAGGCAACTAACTCGCGTATTGATTTAATACAAGATAATATAAAGCTCAGAAATCTAAGACTTGATTTGTACTTGCAACGCTTAGGTTGGGTTACACAGTTTGATTATTTTGCTGGTACGCTTAGCATTACTAACCCAAGGGTCAATTGGGGCGACCCTGTTCCTTTGGTTTATTTAGATAATGCACTTCTTTCAGCTCAAGGCGTAAGTTCAGACTTTAGTATTTTGACTTTCTTAAATATGGGAGATATTGACTATATCGAATATGAATTTTATGGTTCTGGAGGAGGAATAAGAGGAAATGCGGGATTTATAAAAATCTTTTCTGACCCTAATGGAAGAGCAATTAAGAAGAGTAATATGGTTGTCGCTTACGATGTGCCGTTAAGATTTGCCAAAGAAAAAACATTCTATACCCCAAAATATCAATATTACAATACTGATTTTTTTAAAGAATATGGAACTATAGATTGGCAATCAAATCTTAATTTTAATTCTAGTGGAACAGCAAGTTTTAAGTTTTATGACACCAAAAATGATGAAATTTCACTGTTTATTGAAGGTATGATTAATGAAGACCAATTTATATCTCAAGAAATTAAAATTGAAAGAGAAAACTAAGTGCTTAAAATAGCCTTTCATCCTATTTACAAACATCCACTGCCAGAAGGACATCGTTTCCCTATGGAAAAATACGAGTTATTACCGCAGCAATTATTATATGAAGGTACCTGTATTCCAGACAATTTTTTTGAACCAGAAAGACCAAATGACAAATATATTTTAGCAGTACATGAGCCTGAATATTATTATGATTTACTAAACATTACACTAGACCAACGTGCAGCAAGAAAAATTGGTTTTCCTTTAAGTGAAGTCTTGGTAGAACGCGAAAGGTTAATTACAGACGGGACAATAAAAGCGACTAAATATGCTTTGCAAAACGGTATTGCCATGAATATTGCTGGTGGCACACACCATGCATATACTAATCGAGGTGAAGCATTTTGCATGCTTAATGACCAAGCAATTGGTGCTAGATATCTCCAATCAAAAGACTTATCTCAAAAAGTATTAATCGTTGACCTTGATGTTCATCAAGGTAATGGTACTGCCGAGATATTTCAGAATGATAAATCAGTATTTACTTTTTCGATGCACGGAAAAAGCAATTACCCTTTTCGAAAAGAACAAAGTGATTTGGATATTGCCTTAGAAAATGACACCGATGATGACACCTATTTAAAAATATTAAAGAATACACTTCCCAAACTAATTGACCAGCAGCAACCCGATTTTATATTCTATTTATGTGGTGTTGATGTTGTCGAATCAGATAAATTAGGTAAACTAGGTATGAGTATTGATGGCTGTAAAGAAAGGGATCGATTTGTTTTAGAGCAATGCAAAAGCAACAACATACCTGTCATGTGTAGTATGGGTGGCGGCTATTCGCCAGATATAAAAACCATTGTAGATGCACACACCAATACATTTCGTCTAGCTCAAGAAATTTTCTTTTAAAAGAGATTTTTTGTCACATCTGTAATTTTATATATTTATTTTAGACTTAATGGCCATGACACATCATTTTAAAGATTTTTCGACCGACGCTATTTTAAATATAGGTAGTACATCCATTTTAAAACAATTTGAAAGAGCTAAACAAACTGATCTTTACACCTTTATATGGGCAAAGTCTAATGCTATTGAACTTATTATTGATAGTGTTCCATTTACATTAGAGCCTAATCATATAGTTGCTTTAACACCTATTCAATATTTAGAATACATCAGTGGTAATAACGCCATTGTATACCAGTTTAACCGTGATTTTTATTGTATCAAGGACCACGACAAAGAAGTGAGTTGTGTAGGCGTATTATTCTTCGGGAACTCTAACATTCCTGTCATTTATTTAGATAGTATTGAGTTACCAAAATTTGAAACCTTGCATAGTGTTTTTATTGACGAGTTAGAAACAAAAGATAATATCCAAGCCGAAATGTTAAGAATGCTTATGGCTAGATTTATAATTAAAAGTACACGTTTGCTAAAAGCAAAAGCTGGCATTGTAGAAACTCCTAAAAGTTCTAAAGTCGATTTACTGCGTTCGTTTAATTTTTTAGTCGAACAGCATTTTAGAACAGAACACAGTGTTGGGTTTTATGCAGATAAATTGTTTAAATCTCCCAAAACACTCTCTAATAATTTTGCTAAACTTAATCATAGTCCACTTCAAATCATTCACGAACGTATTATATTAGAAGCCAAGCGACTTTTAATTTACACTGATAAAACAGCAAAAGAGATTGCCTATGAAGTTGGTTTTGAAGATGCTTCTCACCTAAGTCGACTTTTCAAAAAACACACATCACAATCACCATCTACCTTTAAAAAACAACTAAAATCTTCATCTTAGGAAAAATTGACAAGTCCTAAGGCAAATTCTTCATTCTTTACAAAAGCCTTCTGTCGCATCTTTGCATTGTAATATTTAAAACAATAACAAGATGAAAACACACAAATCTATATTTAATCTCATGGAGATTTTTAGAACTACGCCAAAAAGAATATTAAACACAATCACTCCTTCGACACATTGTGCGCACAAATCTATTCATGATTACTACTGTGATTCTGAACAACCATTTGTAAGTGAAAAATAAATATAGGGAGTAATTAACAACCTTAAAGGAAAAACAAACATTCTTTAATCCTTAAAATGATAGCAACTTTGTACCAACAAAAAACAACACTGAAATAGTTTCAGTATTGAAACAAACTACAATACTAAAAAATAAAATTATGAGCACATTTAATGTACCAACAAGAGAAAACGTAAGCGCAAACAACCAAGCAATTTTTGACAACCTAAACAAAGCTTTAGGGTTTGTTCCAAACCTATATGCAACTTATGCAAATAGCGATACAGCTTTAGAGAACTATTTAAATTTTGCAAATGCCAAAACATCACTTTCTGCAAAAGAAAAAGAAGTTGTAAACTTAGCTGTAAGTCAAGTAAATGACTGTATTTATTGTTTATCTGCACACACAGCAATAGGAAAAATGAATGGTTTTAATGAAGCTCAGATTCTAGAATTCAGAGCAGGATATTCTTCTATTAATAGCAAACTAGATGCTTTAGCAAAATTAGCTAAAAACATAACTGAAAATAGAGGTAAAACAAACGCTGATATTTTAGAAAACTACTTTAATGCAGGTTATACAAAAGGAAACCTTATAGACACAATTTCTTTAGTTGGAGATAAGACTATATCTAACTATGTACATAGCACGACTCAAGTTCCTGTGGATTTCCCAATAGCACAACCTTTAGAATTAGAAACAGTATAAACAATTTAAAATAACCCATAACAACAAAATATTATGAAAAAAGTAATTTCAATCCTAGTAATCGCATTAGCATTTACCTTAAGCAGCAATGCACAAGACAATATGAAAAAAGATACAATGGTAAAAGGCGAAAAAGCCCAAGTTGTTTCTTTAGAACAGACCAAAGGTAAGTTTACTCAAGATGCTTTGACCTTAACCGAAGGCTCATATATATTTGAAATATCAAATAATAATGTAGGACATCAAGTTGGATTTGTATTGGTACCAAAAGGTAAAGATGCATCCAAACCAGAAAACCATATTAAAACAGCTTATGTAACAAAAGTTGTAGATAATAATACTAAGGAAACCTCTAAAGTTACTACTTTAAAAAAAGGTGAGTATGTATACTTCTGTCCCATGAATCCAACACCACAATACACGTTAACAGTAAAGTAATACTGTAATAAAAATTAATAAAAGGAGACTTTTTTCTATTAAAAGCCTCCTTTTTATGTTAAATGAAAAGAGAAAATGTTAGTGTTTAGTTATTTTTGCGTCTGAAAAGAAAAATTAAAGATTATGAAATTAAACTACATTTTAAGCCTAACAATATTATTTTCTATTTCTATAAGTTCTGCACAAGAGATTATTGTAATAGACAACTCGTCTCCAGAAAGTCAAACAGCTACTTGTACATTACCCATTACTAATTACAGTAGTGATACATATATTCCGATGCGAGAATCCGTAAAAACTAGAATTGAAAATAGGATAATGCCTTGTGCAACTATTAATGTAAATTATATCAATTTCCCAACAAATGTAATTAATCCATCACTTCCTGGTCCAGAACAAGCTGCATTTCAAGTAGCTGTAGATATTTGGTCAAACCTTATAGATTCTCCAGTGCCAATCACTATCAATGCAAATTGGACAAATCTTGGTGCCAGTACTTTAGGAAGTGCAAGTGCAGAGTTTTTTGCAGAAATTCCTGGCGGAGGTACAAACACACTATACCCAGCTGCATTAGCTGAAAAAATTATTGGTGCTGAAATTAATGGGCCTAACTCGGTAGATATAACATGTAATTTTAATTCACAATTTTCTAATTGGTTCTTTGGTGACGGTGTTAATGATGAAAATGACATTGCTAGTAATGAATTTGATTTTATCTCAGTTGTACTCCACGAACTTGGACACGGTTTAGGTGTTGCAGGGTTTGGTATAAGAATTGGTAATGGGTCTACATCTCCGTTTCAAGGTAATATTAGAAGAGATGTAACAGGAGATTTTTTACCTCCAAACGCACAATATTTTAGCATTTGGGATACCTATATTGATGCGCCAAGTATATTTGGTCTTCCGCAGACTATCTTAGATGAAAATAACTATCCTGATCCTTCTGACGTGATGTTAGCTGCTTTTACAGGTAATGGATTGACATGTAATTCTCCAATAGCTGTAGCACAGAATGGTGGTATTGCCCCAAAAACTTTTGCACCAACCAATTTTAACCCTGGTTCTAGTTATAGCCATTGGGACGAAAGTACATTTAACGGCACTCCTAATGCTTTGATGACGCCACAATTTGGTCAAGGAGAAGTAATACAAGACCCTGGGAATATTACCTTGGGCTTTATGGAAGATATGGGTTGGACTCTATGTCAAGGGTCATTAAGTACTAATGATTTTGCATTAGAAAATATAAAAGTAAGTCCTAATCCTTTTACAAATTCTATTACTATTGAATTACCACCACAAATAGCTAATCAAGAATTTAATATTAGGATTGTAGATATTAATGGTCGTATAATGAACACTACAGATAGTGAAATTAGAAGTGGAGAAATCACAATCTCTAACTTAAGCAATCTTAAAAATGCACTTTACTTTTTAAACATAGAAAGTACTACATCTGATTTAAGCATTACAAAGAAGATTATCAAGAGATAAACTTCTTTTAATGATAATATAAAAAGGAAGCCAATGGCTTCCTTTTTTGCTTTTACTTTCTATTATATAATTCTATTATTTACCAAGCATTAAAAGCTCACTACATACAACTTCTGTAGTGTATCTTTTAATACCATCTTTATCTTCCCAACTTCTAGTTGTTAATTTACCTTCAATAGCAACTTCTTTTCCTTTACCAACATACTTTTCTACAATCTGGGCGGTCTTTCCCCAAGCGACAATATTGTGCCACTGTGTGTCTGTTACTTTTTCGCCTTGCGCATTTTTGTAACTTTCATTTGTTGCGACAGAGAATTTAGCTAACGTTTTTCCAGATTCTAAGTTTACGATTTCTGGGTCATTTCCTAAGTTTCCAATCAACTGTACTTTGTTTCTTAATGTGTTCATGTGTTCTAAATTTTTAATGTTAAACAGTTAATACTATCGAGTTTAAGTACTGAAACTATTCCAGTAGTATTTCGACAGTGCAAATATCTGACGAGATGCAAATTTTAATCGGTAGTTACGTATTTAAATTCGTTTGTAAATATTTGTAGTCGTTTGTAAATGGATATTTCGTATATTACCAATTAAAGCAAACCCTCTAAAATCAGATAGTATTAAAAGAAAATCGATTTCTATAGAAACTGAAAGACTTATTCTTAGAGAATTCAGTAAAAATGATGTAGATGCACTTTTCAAAATGGATTCTAACCCAATTGTACATGAATTTTTGGGTAATAATCCTGTAAAAAAGAAGTCAGAATCTGAAAAATATATCGAAGATTGTATTAATAAATACAAAGACCATGGTGTCTGTCGATTGGCAGTTATTGAAAAAGAAAGTGGAGCCTTTATTGGATGGTCTGGTCTTAGATTTATAAACGATTACAGTTTTAATGATAAAACCAATTTCTATGATGTAGGATATAGGCTTATGCCTGAGTATTGGAATAAAGGCTATGCTACCGAAGCTGGCAAAGCTTCTATTGATTTTGGATTCGACACCTTAAATCTAGATACGATTTATGGTATTACAGAACTTGGTAATATTGCATCGCACAAAGCCCTATTAAAAATAGGCTTAAATTATATAGAAAATTTCAAACATAATGATGGTAGTATTTTAAATTGGTACAACATCAAAAATCAAAAGTTATGAGTAAGACATGTCCGGAATGTGGTGACAAAATTATTGGTCGCGTTGATAAAAAATTCTGCAGTGATGGTTGTAGAAATGCTTATAATAATCGCATTAATAAAGACTCAAAAAATTTAATTAGAAATACCAACAATAGGCTTCGAAAAAACTACAGGATTCTTGAAGAATTAAACCCTGAAAAAAAGACAAAAACGTCTAGAGCAAAACTTATCGAAAAAGGATTTGACTTTAACTATTTTACAAGTATATATACTACCAAAGCAGGCACGATATATTTCTTTGTATATGACCAAGGTTATTTGCCTTTAGATGGTGATTATTACGCTTTGGTAAAACGTGATGATTAAAACATGTAACTTTTACTGATTAATTAGTACCCCATTAATATATATTTACTTTACTATAATTTCATGGATTCAGCAATTTTATTTTCTTTGTTTATTGGTGCAATAATCATAATTGGTTTTGTGTCATATTACTTTAGTAAAAAACAAATACTTATTAGGTCACTATCCAAGATACCTTTAAGAAGAGTAACTAACTTAAGGCAGAATGAAATATCCAAACTTTACGGTAAAGCACTTCATGTTAAAGAACCTTTGATTGCTCCATACTCAAAACGAAAGTGTATTTTTTATCAAATAAAAATCGAGCAAAAAGTAAGTAGTGTTAAGTCGTCTAGATGGAAAACTCTAATCGAAGAAGAGCACGTGCAAGAATTTTTTTTAGAAAATAATGGTGATATGGTAATTGTAAAGCCAACAAAATATCCAGAAAATTATAAGTGCTTTTTAGTTAAAGATAAAAAGCAAAATTCCGGAACTTTTAATGACGCTTCTCCAAGATTCGAGGCTTTATTAAAAGCCTATAACATAGAGAGTACAAATTGGTTTGGTTTTAATAAAAAATTAAAATGCGAAGAAGGTGTAATAGAAATCGGCGAATATATTATAGTAGCAGGAGTAGCGAAATGGAAATCTTTAAGCGAGCCTTTACCTGAATATCCTTACTCAAAAATTGCAGAACTAGAAAGTAATGAGAAGCAAAAACTATTAATAAGTGATTTACCAGAAATATTTAAAAAGAAGACTAAACAATAAGCTTTTAATTAACCTTTAGTGCTACTATTCCAATTTTCTGATTTAAGATATAATGCTGCTTTTAAAATATCTTTTTGACTAATTTGACCTACCAATTTTCCATTTTCAACAATAGGAAAACGTCTTCGTTTTGAACTCAAAAACTTATTTGCTGCGTCAAAAATATCCATATTGCCATCAATAGTTTCGACATCTTTTATCATTCGTTTTTCAACTAAATCCTCTTCTAAAGGCATGTTATAATAACAGCTTTCACTTAATTGTTTAAGGCAATCACCTTCAGATATAATACCTATCAATTCGTTTTTTTCATTTACGACAGGTCCACCAGAAATCTTATTTTTAATAATTGCTTCGACTACCGAATGTACTTTTTGATTAGGCGAAAAGGTAATTAAGTTAGTCGTCATATAATCTTTTACTTTTAGCAACTTGTCCTGAACATTGACTTGCTGCTTACGTGCGCCTTGAAAACTTTTGATACCCATACCTATTGATTTTTGAATAAAACTAAAGTTACTTAAAATTAATTAGTTAAGCAAGGTATAGTAATTATCAGCCTTATCTTTGTCTTTAAAGTATTTCGATTTAGGAAACATGAAAAAAACTCAAATAAGTATTTTAGGATGTGGTTGGCTGGGGTTACCATTAGCACAATCATTAATTAAAAATGGCTACCACGTAAAAGGTTCTACCACTAGTAAGAACAAAAAATTAGAATTACAAAATAAAGGTATTGACCCTTTTCTTATTCATTTAAGTGAAGAGTTAGTTGAAGGAAATATTGAAGGTTTTTTAAAAAAGAGTGAACTTTTAATCATTAACATCCCACCTGGATTAAGAAAAAATCCTAAGAAAAATCACGTCTCAGAAATTGAACAACTCGTACATCATATCGAAAAAAGTGAAGTTAAGCGTGTCCTTTATATCAGCTCTACTTCTGTTTTTAAGGATTATGTTGACTACCCAATAATTACTCATAATACGCTTCCAAACGCTACGTCAAATTCTGCAAAACAATTAATCCAAATTGAAAATCTTCTAAGAATCAATTCAAGTTTTACATCGACAATCTTAAGATTTTCTGGTCTCATAGGAAACGATAGACATCCAGGGAAAATATTATCTGGACGAAAAAATATTTCAAACGGAAAAGCACCCGTAAATCTTGTTCATAGAGATGACTGTCTCTCAATAATTACAAGATTAATAGAAAAACACATTTGGGATGAAGACTTTAATGCTAGTTATCCTAGTCACCCAATAAAAGAAGATTACTATACTAAATATTGTGAAAAAAATAATTTAGAATTACCAAAATTTGATAATAAAGCAACTTCTAAAGGAAAAATTATTGATAGTTCTAAACTGGCACAACTATTGAAATATGAGTATAAAACTGGCCTTTAGGAAATTAATAACATTTTAAGACCTAATACTATTAAATTTCTTAGATTTGGCGCATTAAATTTAAAACAATGAAGAAGATTACAATTGCCTTAGTTATGCTTATTTCAGTAATGAGTTTTGCTCAAGGTAACGCAGAACTAAAAGCCCATTACGAGGCTTATTACAAACAAATGAAAAATCAAGGAGATGTGCAAGGTGTTATTAATGCCATGACACACCTAGATATTTTAACTCCATCCCAAGCACGAAGAGATACGCTGGCTTACCTTTATGTTTCAGAAGGAAAATACATCCAAGCTTTAAACACTATTGGGATTGAAAAAAATGCAACAGACTCTGATTTAAATACAGAAGTAAAAGCAATTTCATTTAAAAACTTAAATGATGTAAAAAGAGCGCTGGAACATTACAATGTATTATTTGACAGAAACCCAAACCCATCTTTGGCTTACGAAATCGCAGATTTAATGATGCAAAATAACGAAGACGTTGCTGCAAAATCTAAAATAGAATATGGTCTGCAAAATGTAACAGATGATATGAAACGTGCTTTTTACGAAACACAACGTCCTTATGAAACATCTTTAAAAGCCGCTCTTTTGTATTTAAAAGCGCTGAATTTATTCAAAGAAAATCAGACTGCTAATTTAGACGCCTCATTAAAATTAGTCAATGACGCATTGGCTATTGATCCTAACTTTAATATGGCAAAACGTACTCGTGAAGCTTTAGAAGCAAAAAAAGCTCAGCCTAAAAACTAAGTTTGCAATACAAACACTAATAAAAAAACCATTGCTAAGCAATGGTTTTTTTATTCTGTAAAACTAAGTTCTTACTAGTCTTCAGGTCGACCTACATCGTTTTTGTCAAATTCTAATTTTTTGTTTATCACAAAAATTAAATTAGAGTTGGCTATTAATAACTCCTTTATGCTCATTAATTTGTTTTCGGTCGAATAATTATCTAAAGTTAAATCATTATTAAGCTTTAAAAGCTTGGTTTCTAATGTTGTTATACGAGAGTTTACTGGATTTGTATTTATATTATTAGGAATATTGACTCTTAAACTATCTAAGAATTTTTTTAAAGTATCTTTTTCAGTTGTAAAGAAAGTGATGTCAGCTTTTTTCAAAAAGGAAATCTGTGTTTCTAATTCCTGAAACTTTGACCAGTCAGAAACTTCGCTTTTAGAATCGTCACTTAAGATATAATCGTTGTACTTAAAGTTTTCAATAGCCTTTACAGATATTTTTTTCTTTTCTTGCTTTACTTCAACATCTAAATTTTCTAAAGTTCCTTCTGTTTTGTCTCCACAGGCAATAAAAACTAAAAAGAAGCTTAATACGATTATATATTTAAATTTCATGAGTGATAAATTTATCTTGATTGTAAAGGTAAATAAACTGATACTTTCTGGATTTATTTCATTTAAAGAAAGTTATATCGATACAGAATGCTAAATTGTTATTAAAAGTCTCTTTTTTTAATTAATTATAAAAAATACACGCTGCTTTCTTAGTATTTTTGATGATACTTAAAAACTAAATATGTCTTCCAAAATATTAATTATAGGTGCTTGTGGTCAAATAGGAACAGAACTCACTTCAAAATTAAGAGAGATACATGGTGTGGATAACGTCATTGCTAGTGATATTAATACGCGTAATCTCGATTTAGTTAACGCTGGCCCGTTTGAAATTATAGACGCAAAAAATTATAATGCCATTCATGATTGTTGTAAACAAAACAATGTGAAAACCATTTACCTTATGGCGGCATTGCTTAGCGCAACAGGTGAAAAATATCCAATGGAAGCATGGGATTTGAATATGAATTCGCTATTTCATGTTCTGAATTTAGCAAAAGATAAAGTCATAGATAAAATATTTTGGCCAAGCAGTATTGCAGTCTTTGGGCCGACTACTCCAAGAGATAATACACCTCAATTTACTGTTTGCGAACCTACAACTGTTTACGGTATTACCAAACAAGTTGGTGAGCGCTGGTGTGAGTATTACAACAAGAAATATGGCGTCGATGTTCGTAGTATAAGATATCCAGGGATTATAAGTCACAAAGCAATGCCTGGTGGCGGCACGACCGATTATGCGGTAGAAATCTATCACGAGGCCATTAAAGAAGGTAAATACGAATGCTTTTTATCTGAAAACACGGAACTACCAATGATGTATATGGAAGACGCTATTAAAGCAACTACAGATTTGATGCATGCATCTTCAGATAAGATTAAAATACGCTCATCGTATAATTTAGCGGCTATAAGCTTCACACCTAAGCAAATTTTTGAAAGTATAAAAAAACACATTCCAAATTTTATAATTACTTACAATCCAGATTTTAGACAAGCGATTGCAGACAGTTGGCCATCATCTATTGATGATAGTGTTGCAAGAAAAGATTGGGATTGGCAACACGACTTTGACCTTGATAAAATGACGCAAGAAATGATAGAGAATTTAGAGAAGCAGGTTTGTCGCGTTGATTTTAATCCTAGATAGTAATCTTAAATTGCCTTTATTATCTAAGCAGTGTATTTGTAAAACCTATTTTAATAGAAAAACAAAAAGCTGGATTATTTAGAATTCTCTAACTAAATTTATAAAACAAGAAAGCCGTAACATATGTTACGGCTTTTTACTTGCTCCTCTTCTAAGACTCGAACTTAGGACCCTCTGATTAACAGTCAGATGCTCTAACCAACTGAGCTAAAGAGGAAGGTTATTTTCGCCAAAGCGAGCGCAAATATAAATTAAATTTTTATTCTCTACCAAAATAAAATTCAAAAAATTTAAGCTTTTTTTATTTTGTTATCTTGTTATTGCTTTAAATATATCATTACCATTAGCAAATAGTACTAATGCAATTAAAATAAAGAATCCTATAACCTGTGCACGCTCTAAAAATTTCTCACTAGGTGTACGTCCAGAAATCATTTCATATAGTAAAAACATCACATGACCACCGTCTAATGCTGGTATAGGCAACAAGTTTAAAACTGCCAACATGATTGATAAAAATGCTGTTAACTTCCAAAAGGCTTGCCAACTCCAAATATCAGGGAAAATATCATATATAGATTTAAAACCGCCAAGTCCTTTATAAGCCTCTGTTTTAGGATTAAAAATCGCTTTTAGCTGAGAAAAATAATTTATAACCGTAGATTTAAACTTCCTCGCTCCTGCTCCAAAACTTTCTCCAAAAGAATATTCTGTCTTTATGACATCATAATAACCCATTTCGGTAAAACGTTTAGCATCAATTAGTCGAAATATATTAAGCATCGCCTCGTCATTGACTTTTAAGTCTCTAATTATAGTTTTGTCATCTCTTAATATTTCGGCGCTTACAGTTTGACCTTTGTAATTTTTAAGCTCACCTTCAAATGCATCAAAATATTCGATTTTCTTACCATTGAGTCCTAAAATCACATCACCTTTCTTTATGTCTACCGAAGCATTAGCTGAAGAATCAGGTACAGACTTTACAATAAAAGGATAACGATATCTAAAAAGGTTTTTACTACCTTCATCAGATAACTGTCCTAAAAAATTCTCTGGTAAGCTAATAACTTTTTCTACGCCATCTCTTTTTACAGTCATTTGCTGCGCACCAATAATGTATTGCCCTATTTCGGTATCCATTTCGATACTCTGATCATTAATCGCTAAAACCTTATCACCTGTTTTAAATCCAGCATCTAATAGTACTGGGTCTTGGATAAAATAACCACCTTTTAGACTGTCTATTTCAATATCTGTATCACCATAAGTAAAAGCAACAAATACAAATATGACATAAGCCAGAATAAAATTAACTGTTACACCACCTAACATAATAATCAAACGTTGCCAGGCTGGCTTAGAACGAAACTCCCATGGCTGCGCAGGCATAGCCATTTGCTCCTTGTCCATACTCTCGTCAATCATTCCTGCAATTTTTACGTAGCCACCAAGTGGTAACCAGCCAATACCGTAAACGGTATCACCAATTTTTTTCTTAAAAAGTGAAAACTTCACATCAAAAAAGAGGTAAAATTTTTCAACTTTAGTTTTAAATAATTTTGCTGGTATAAAGTGACCAAGTTCATGCAGTACGATGAGTAAGGATAAACTGAGTAAAAATTGAGATATTTTTATGATAAATTCCATGTGGTGTTTTCAAAATTTCGATTGACAAAAGTAATGCTTTAAAGGGATTTATAAAATTATTGACTTTCTATTCAACATTTTTTTAACAGCTAATAGACTTCGTGTAACTTTAAACGTTAAATCCTGATAAAAATCATAAATAAAATTTAAGCTAGACTTATCTTTGCATTGCTTAAATAGAAGTTTTTATGTCACTACTCACATTCTTCAATGGCTATAAAAAATTTGCCATTTTCTTTTCGATATTATGCATTGTTATTATTAGTATCATTTTCAGCATATTAAATAAAAAAGAGCAACTTCCTATTTATGAACCGGATATGGTTAATGAAGAAATGGTAGACGAAAGCATTAGACATGTTTCAAAATATCATACTATTGCCGATTTTAGTTTGACTAATCAAAACGGAAAAACTATAACTCAGGACGACTTTAAAGATAAAATCTATGTGGCTGATTTTTTCTTTACAACATGCCAAACCATATGTCCTATAATGACAGATCACATGTATCAAATCCAAAAAGAGATTATTGGCGATGATGATATAATGTTGCTCTCTCACTCTGTAACTCCTGTGAAAGATAGTGTACCGGTACTAAAAGCTTATGCAAAAAAGAAAGGCGTTATTGACCGCAAATGGAATTTAGTTACAGGTGACAAAAAACAAATTTACGAGTTAGCAAGAAAAAGTTACTTAGCAGTTAAAGAAGATGGTAACGGAGACATTTATGATATGATTCATACCGAAAACTTTATGCTTATTGACAAAAAACGTCAGATAAGAGGCTTTTATGACGGTACTCAATCTGAAGATATAGAACGATTACTAGAGGATATCAAAACCTTAAAATCTTTTGGTGGTTCATAAAATATGTTAAGCCTATTACAGACTGAAAATTTTCACTTATTTTTGCTTCTTTAAAATTAATCTAAATAAGAAAAGCTTGACTTTAGCAGAATTAAAACGTGGTCAAAATGCCACAATAATAGATGTTTCCTCTAAAAAGATTCCACTAAAACTCTTAGAAATGGGTTGCTTACCAGGTAATTCTGTAGAGTTAGTTCAAGTCGCTCCGTTTTCTGACCCAATGTATCTTAATATAAATGGAACGCATTTAGCAATCAGAAAAGAAACCGCCAACCACATCCTAATCGAAACCAACGATGCCTAAACAAATCAACGTTGCATTAATAGGAAATCCAAATACAGGAAAAACCTCAGTGTTTAACGCACTTACAGGTCTAAACCAAAAAGTAGGGAATTATCCTGGTATCACCGTTGAAAAAAAAGAGGGTGTTTGCAAACTACCTCGTGGCGTTAAAGCCCACATCATCGATTTACCAGGAACCTACAGTTTAAATGCGTCTTCGTTAGATGAAAGCGTTGTTATAGAATTATTACTCAATAAGAACGATAAAGATTATCCAGATGTAGCTGTAGTAATTACCGATGTAGAAAACTTAAAGCGAAATCTTCTTGTATATACCCAAATCAAAGACCTTGAAATACCAACAATTTTGGTTATTAATATGTCTGATCGAATGGCATACAAAGGTATTTCTTTAGATATTGATACTTTAGAAAGGGAACTCGACACAAAAATCGCGGTAGTTAGTACTAGAAAAAAAGAAGGTATCGATAATTTGAAGGATTTAATTTCAAACTACAAAACGCTTTCTTCAAATGCTTGTTTAGAAACTAGCAATATTGATAAGGATTACTTTAATGGCTTACAGAAAGCCTTTCCAAATCAATCACTATATAAATTATGGTTGGTTATTACGCAAGACGTTAACTTTGGTAAAGTCGATAAAAATTCGATAAAAGATGCATCTGATTTTAAAACAAAGTCCGATACCGATTTAAAACGACTTCAACAAAAAGAAACTATAAAGCGCTATCAGTTTATTAACAATGTTCTTAAAAAAGGACAAACAATTGACTTAAAAACAGCAAAAGACTTACGCATTAAGCTAGACCGGATTTTGACTCATAAGATTTGGGGTTACCTCATTTTCTTTTTGATTTTATTGACCATATTTCAAGCCATTTACGATTGGTCAAGTGTACCAATGGATTTTATAGATAGTGCTTTTGCGTCTTTAAGTGATTGGACAAAAAATACGCTCCCACCAGGTGCTTTTACCAATTTATTAGCAGAAGGTATTATTTCTGGTTTAGGTGGTATTGTGATATTTATACCTCAAATTGCATTTTTGTTCTTATTTATTGCCGTACTTGAAGAAAGTGGTTATATGAGCCGCGTAGTTTTCTTAATGGATCGTATAATGAGACGTTTTGGGCTTAGCGGAAAGAGTGTTGTTCCATTAATTTCTGGAACTGCATGTGCAATACCTGCAATTATGGCAACACGAAATATCGAAAGTTGGAAAGAGCGTTTAATCACCATTTTAGTAACACCATTTACTACATGCTCAGCACGTTTACCTGTATATTTAATAATCATTTCGTTAGTAATACCTGAAGATCGTATTTTTGGCTTAAGCTATCAAGCCTTAACTCTAATGTTACTTTATCTCATTGGATTTGGTACTGCAGTTGGTTCCGCTTGGGTTTTAAATAAAATTCTTAAAATAAAAAGTAAAACATTTTTTGTAGTCGAAATGCCAAACTACAAACTGCCATTATTAAAAAATGTAGCACTAACCGTATTAGAGAAAACAAAATCCTTTGTATTTGGCGCTGGTAAAATCATTTTAGCCATCTCAATTGTACTCTGGTTTTTAGCTTCTTATGGACCTGGAGAAGAATTTAATAATGCCGAAGAAATTGTAACAGAGCAATACGCTTCAAGTAATTTATCGACTGAAGAATTAGAACAAAAAATAGCATCTCATAGACTAGAACATTCATTTATTGGTATCGCAGGTCACGCCATTGAACCAGCAATTAGACCATTAGGTTACGATTGGAAGATTGGTATTGCCATTGTAAGTTCTTTTGCCGCACGTGAGGTTTTTGTAGGTACACTAGCAACTATTTACAGTGTTGGAAGTGATGAAGAAGCAACCATTAAAAACAGAATGGCTGCTGATGTCAATCCTATTTTAGGCGGACCATTATTCAACTTGGCTTCTGGGATTTCACTCCTACTGTTCTATGCTTTTGCAATGCAATGTATGAGTACACTAGCTATTGTAAAACGTGAAACAAATAGTTGGAAATGGCCAGTATTACAATTAACCATTATGACTGCTATTGCTTATATTGTAGCATTAATTGCTTATCAATTTTTAAAATAGTCATGAATACAAAAAGAATTGTAGGTTTACTACTAGTAGCAACAGGAATAATTTTAAATAGATTAAACCTTGAAAATGATTTTGCAGACTTTTTTATGGGAATATTTGTTGGAGCTGGTGTTGTATTATTAATGTCTGGTTTATTAAAATCGAAAAAATGAATACCATCATTCAAAACATATTAGTTTTTTCATCGCTAACTATAGCTTTGATTTTTTTGGTTCGAAAGTTTGTTTGGACACCAAAAAAGAAATCTTCAAAAGCTTGTGGTAATGATAACTGTGGCTGTCATTAATCTACTCAACCTCTTCTTCTATCAATAACTTTAGGGTATAATTTTCTTTTATAATTTGTGTTTCTGGTTTTGGATAAGGTAACAACCCAATGCTTGTAATTTTCAAAGTTTCAGAATTAAATAAATTCCCTTTATTGTTAGGAAAATAACCATTCGGAGTAAAAGTCATATTGTGATTCTGAATAGGTTTCCCTGATTTATAGACGACAACTTTAACAATCGCTGCTCCAGCTTGAACACACATAACACCTTTTGGACATCTCGAATCTGATAAAACATTTACAAAACGGATTACATAATCGTCAAAGGTAAAACTATCTTTAATAGAGATTTCATTTACTTGCGTTCTTATCTCTTTATCAATACTCTGATTTTGTAAATTAATTACAAAAGAAAAAAGAAATATGGAGGTGAAAAATAATTGTTTCATGAACTAAAGACTTAAAAAAATAATAAGTGTGACAAAATCTATTTTGTTAATTATATTTTCTTTAAATACAAATTTTTGGCAACGTTCTGCGACACAACTATTTCATTATTAAACAATTCAATCTTAATAGAATTGTCATAAGGTTCTTTATGCAAAATTGTAATCATTGTGCCTAATGAAATTTTATTACTATCTAAATATTTTAAAAATCGAGTTGTAGTATCATCAACACCCACACATTTATAAGTCTCTCCTACTTCTGCTTTTGTTAAAGTAATTTTTTCAGTGTAACTAAAATTTCCATCTTTATCTGGTATTGGATCACCGTGTGGGTCATGTGTCGGAAACTCTAAAAAAACATCTAACTGCTCAATTAATTTTGAGGATTTTATATGCTCTAACTGTTCTGCAATATCATGAACTTCATCCCAAGAAAAATTTAATTTCTCAACTAGGAAAACTTCCCATAGACGGTGTTTTCTAATAATATTGACCGCCGTTAGTCTACCTTCTTCAGTTAAGTTTACACCTTTATATTTTATGTAAGTAATTAGATTTTTTTCTGCTAATTTTTTTAGCATATCAGTGACAGAAGAAGCTTTGGCATCTATGCGTTCGGCAATTGCATTAGTACTTACTTCTGCATCAACTTGCTGACTGACATGAAAAATAGCTTTTAAATAATTTTCTTCTGTAAGCGTAACATTCTTAATCATAACTGTTCTTTTAAGATACTTAAAAGTTCCTTAGGTGCAATATAACTAAATACACGTTTTTCTATATTTAATTCTTCATCCAAAAAAATTACTGCCGGTAATGTTACTTGTTTACCATCTTTCTTGGCAAGTAACTCCGCCAATTCGTGATTTGGACGACGCTTTTTACCAGCTTGTAAATTCTTAAAAGTTTTACCTCCAAAATGAACATCATTTTTAGTCTCTACATTGAATTTTACAACGTAATAATCACTATTTAGTTTTGTAATAATTTCTGGTTTTGTATACACTTTACGTTCCATTTTTTTACAGTAACTACACCAATCTGCATAAAAATGAATCATTACTTTTTTAGGCGCTTTACTTAATGCAATTTCTAATTCTTCAAAAGACAACCAATTTATAGATTGGTTTTGTGCAAAACCAAAAGCAAAAAAACTAAAAACTAAAACAAAAATTAACTGTTTCATCTAGTGCATTTTACCGATTTTAACGCCAACGAAAAATGTACGTGGTAACGCTGGTCCATAGACATAATCAGAATCTCGAGCAGCTCCTACATCAAAATCATCTTGAAAACTATTAAACATGTTTTTTATACCTGCATTTAATGTGATTTGAAAGTCATTAGAAAAATCAAAATGAGTTTCTGCATTAAAATTAAGGTCAAAAAACGATGATGTTTTATTCAGTTGTAAAAAGCCTGAATCACTTATCACTAAAGGTACTGTCATTTCTCCAGTAAAAGTTCCAGTTACAGATAAACTAAATTTTTCACTTGGTGTCCAATTGGTGTTTAAATAACCATAAACATTAGGATTACGTACAAATTCAGAAACTAACACATCTGTTTCATTGGGATTTGTACCATCAGCTTCAAACAAAACTTGGTCTTCATCATATTCTGACTTCTGCAATGTACCACCTATTTGAAATAACCACTTTTTTGAAGGTGATACTCCAAATTCAAAATTCGTTCCATATACTTTAGCACCTTCTCCATTTCTGACTTCTTCTAAAATGGAACCATTGTCAAAAGTAGCACCTGTACTAACCAAAGTAAATGGGTCTACTAAACTTGTATAAAAACCTTCAAATAGAATATTAGTTTGCGTCGTATTAAAATCTTTTGTGAAATTCAAGGATGCAGTAAATGCATTAGAAAATTCTGGCTTTAAATCATTACTTAGAATTACAAATTGAGGCTCTCCACCAACAGATGAGATATGTAAATCTTCGTTAAATGCTTGCGGTGCTCTAAATCCACGCGCATAACCACCTCTAAATTTTAGATCATCTGTAAACTCATATGCTAATGTAAATCTAGGATTTAATGCTGTTTGTGAAATATCTACATTTCGTTCTACATCTTCAATCCTATAAAAACCGTCCACATTAACATAGTCTAACCGTGAACCAATTAATGCTGAAAACTTAGAGTTTGGTTTCCATTCGTATTGAGCATATACTCCTGTAGAGTTAACTTTCTGGTCAATTAATCTATTATAACCTGCAATTACATCTTCGGTATTGCTGATATTATATTCTATACCGGTCGTTAAAATATCTCTTTTAAAGTTTTTTGTAAACTGAAAACCATTTGCAACTGCCAAATCTTTTGTAATACCATAAGCATTTAAAGCTGCTAGACTATCCTGTGCAGTACGCTCGCCACCAAGTCCACCATAATAACTATCACGGTCTGTATATTGTACAGATGTGTATATTGAATAATTATTGGTATTCTTTTCATTACTAAAATCATAACTCACACCGCCCATTATTGTATTATGTGTTAGCTCTTCCGTGATATCGGTTAAATGAGGTGCCAAATCCAAGCGGTCACCACCACGACGATATTCGTTTAATACTGTAGCATCTAGCGTGATTCGGCTCAAATCTGTAGGCTTTATAAATAATTTTGTTCCAAAAGTTGTATTCTTAAGTTCTACCATTTCGGTAAAACCATCACCATTAGCATCCCAATCATTTCTATTTCTATAAATACCAAAAAACGTTGCACCACTTTTAAGATCATCTGCCACTAAAGATGCGTTAAAATTAAGAACTCTATCCGGAGTATGACCATCTACTAAACCCAGATAACTCCCTATTTCCCATGTGTTTAAAATTGGGTCTTTTGTAATAATATTTACAGTACCGGCAATAGCGTTTGAACCAAATAAAGCCGAACCACCACTTCTTACAATTTCTACACGGTCTATTATTTGTGTTGGGATTTGCTCCAGACCATAAACACTATTTAATGCACTAAAAACTGCACGACTATTTACTAAAATTTGAGAGTAACTACCATCCAAACCATTTAATCTTACTTGTGTAAATCCACAGTTTTGACAATTATTTTCTACTCTAACTCCTGGTGAATAATTCAAGCTTTCTGAAACCGCTAAAGCTTGTGTTGCATTTATTAATTTTTCTCCAAGCGTATTAACAATTATTGGTGCTTCTTTTTTATTAACTCTATTACGAGTTGCACTAACTACTACTTGTTCTAGCCCAAATAAATCTTCAACCAACTCTATCTCTAGATTATTAGAGTTTTCTGTTGTTATCGAAATTGTTTTTTCTTTAACCTTTAGTCCAAGCGATTTTACTTTTACTTTATACATTCCGTAGGGAATATTAATTTTAAAATTTCCTTTTTCATCAGAATATGTCGCATACGCTATAGCGTTGTTAAATATAATTTCAGCATAAGGTATAGCCTCGGTTTTAGAAACCACTTTACCCTTTACAACAACATTTTGCGCAAAACTAAAGCTAAATCCAAAGATGATAAAAAACAGTTTTATTCTCATTTATTATTTTAATTTTTATGCAAATATAAATATATTTTTAGATTAATCTAAAAATTAGTTTTTGTTAGGCTTATTTAGTAGATTTGTGTGAAAATTTTAACGAATGAAAAAATATATTCTAGGTTTATTAATAGTTTCAATTTTAGTTTCTTGTAAAAACGAAACAGAAACCAATGGAAAACTAAAAGTTGTAACGACGACAACAATGATTACCGATTTGGTAAAAAATATTGGTGGTGACTTTATTGAAGTCGAAGGTTTAATGGGTAGTGGTGTGGATCCACACTTGTATAAAGCTAGCGAAGGTGATGTTTCAAAATTGGTTAATGCTAATATCATTTTTTACAACGGTCTACATCTTGAAGGAAAACTTGTAGAGGTTTTCGAAAAAATGGGAAACACAAACAAAACTCAAATTGCCTTGGGTGAAGATTTGGATAAATCACAGCTTATTGGCTCAGATTATTTTGCTTCAAACTATGACCCACATGTGTGGTTCAATATTGCCTTTTTTAAACAGTTTACTAAAAAAGTGACTAAAACATTATCTGAAAAAGACCCAGTTAACACTGCTAATTTTATAGAAAATGAAAAGCAATATTTAACAAAACTGACCCAACTCGAAGCTGAAGTTTCAGCTATTATAAATACTCTTCCAAAGGAGAAAAGAATTTTAGTAACTGCTCACGATGCTTTCAATTATTTTGGAAAAAACTATGACTTTAATGTTGTTGGTCTTCAAGGTTTATCCACTGCCACCGAAGCAGGTGTAAAAGATGTTCAGAGGATTTCAAACTTTATCATCGAAAATAAAATTAAAGCCATTTTTGTTGAAAGCTCAGTACCAAGACGTACAGTAGAAGCTTTAGTCGCAGCCGTAAAAGCAAAAAATCATGACGTAGAGATTGGCGGCACACTTTTCAGTGATGCGCTTGGAAATTCTGGAACAGTTAAAGGTACTTACATCGGAATGTTTAAATACAATGTAAATACCATTGTAAATGCTCTAAAATAATGAAACAAAAAATAGCTGTAAAAGTAGACGATCTTACGGTAGCTTATAACTACAAACCAGTACTTTGGGATATTGATTTAGAAATTCCTGAAGGTGTACTTATGGCTATTGTTGGTCCAAATGGTGCCGGAAAATCTACTTTAATAAAATCAATCTTAGGTATACTAGATCCAATTGCAGGTAGTGTAAGTATTTATGATAAGCCTTATGAGAAACAGCGTCAATTAGTTGCTTACGTACCTCAAAAAGGAAGTGTGGATTGGGATTTTCCAACAACAGCATTAGATGTAGTTATGATGGGAACTTACGGAAGTTTAGGTTGGATAAAACGTCCTGGTCAAAAACAGAAAAAAGCGGCATTAGAAGCTTTAGAAAAAGTAGGTATGCTACCTTTTAAAAATCGCCAAATAAGTCAACTTTCTGGTGGTCAGCAACAACGAATCTTTTTGGCGAGAGCGTTGGTACAAAACGCATCTATATATTTTATGGACGAACCTTTTCAAGGTGTTGACGCTACAACCGAGATTGCTATCATCAATATTCTAAAAGAATTACGAAAAGCAGGAAAAACAGTAATTGTAGTTCATCACGATTTACAAACTGTACCAGAATATTTTGATTGGGTCACCTTCTTAAATGTAAAAAAGATAGCAACTGGACCTGTTAAAGATATTTTCAATGACGATAATTTAACCAAAACTTACGGAATCAATTACAAGGTAAGTATCCAAGAATAATGGACTTAAAAGAATATTTCTCTTTTGTCTTTAATGACTACACGCTTCGAACTATCACACTCGGAACAGCAATTTTAGGTGCTGTAACAGGAATGTTAGGTAGCTTTGCTGTACTAAGAAAACAGAGCCTTTTAGGAGATGCTATAAGTCATGCTGCTCTTCCAGGAATTGCGATTACTTTTTTAATTACTGGCACAAAGGACACTAACATCTTACTTCTTGGTGCTTTGATTAGTGGACTTATCGGTACATTCTGGATTAGAGGTATTGTCAAAAAAACACATCTCAAATCAGATACAGCTTTAGGATTAATCCTATCACTATTCTTTGGCTTCGGGATGTTATTACTCACATTTATTCAAAAACAGCCTAATGCCAATCAAGCTGGTTTAGATAAATATTTATTTGGCCAAGCTGCCACTTTAGTTGAAAGTGATGTTTGGCTCATGGCAATAGTCACAGGACTATGTGTCTTGGTTTTATTACTATTCTGGAAAGAATTCAAAATACTTTTATTTGATGCAGATTACACAAAAACCTTGGGCTTTAATACAAAAACTATAGATATTCTTATTACTAGTTTTATTGTTTTGGCTATTGTTTTAGGATTACAAACCGTAGGTGTCGTTTTAATGAGTGCTATGCTTTTAGCTCCTGCAGCCGCAGCAAGACAATGGACAAATAGTTTGGCAAAAATGGTCTTTTTAGCAGCAATTTTTGGAGCATTTTCAGGTGTATTTGGTACTGCTGTTAGTGCAAGTCAGAATAATTTATCCACTGGACCAGTTATTGTTTTAGTAGCGGCTATTTTCGTTATATTTTCATTTATATTTTCACCAAGTCGTGGCTTACTATTTAAGCAAATTCGATTTATTAAGAATCGTCGTGATTTAGAACTACACAAGACACTAGCTTTTATGCATCAGATTGCGGAAACTCACGAAGATATTTCTCACCCGCACACCATAAAAATCTTAAATAACTTTCAAGGTTATACAAAAGGTACGCTAAAAAAATTAGTAGATAAAGGCTTTGTACAATTGCAAGGCAACATGTGGAGCTTAACAAAACAAGGCTATAAAACTGCAGCAAATTTATATAACCAACAAACCGATAGTAATGAATAGCGCTCAGATAGAAATTCAGCTTATTGCGAGTTTGGTTGCTGTTGCTTGTGCCATTCCTGGAACCTTTTTGGTACTTCGAAAAATGGCTATGATTAGTGATGCAATAAGTCACTCCATCTTACCAGGAATTGTTGTTGGGTTTTTTATTACGCACGATTTAAATTCGCCATTACTCATTGTTTTAGCAGCTTTAACAGGGATTATTACCGTTGTTCTGGTTGAGTATATTCAGAAAACTGGTTTGGTAAAAGAAGACACAGCTATTGGATTAGTATTTCCAGCCTTATTTAGTATTGGTGTGATTATGATTGCCAAAAATGCTAATGATGTTCACCTCGATATTGACGCCGTTTTATTAGGTGAATTGGCCTTTGCTCCTTTTGATAGGTTAATCATAGGTGGAACAGACGTAGGTCCAAAAGCATTATGGATAATTGGCGTCATCTTAATTATAACTCTAACATTACTTATTGCATTTTTTAAAGAATTAAAGGTAAGTACTTTTGACAAAGGTTTAGCAACATCGTTAGGCTTTTCTCCAGCAATTATACATTACGGATTGATGTCTGTATCATCGGTAACTACCGTTGGTGCTTTTGATGCCGTTGGAGCTATATTAGTTGTTGCGTTAATGATTGCTCCTGCTGCTGCTGCTTATTTACTAACCAAAAACTTAAAAAAAATGTTAGTACTTTCAGTTGTTTTCGGGATTTTTAGTGCGCTCTTTGGTTATTGGGTCGCACATTGGTTAGATGCCTCAATAGCCGGTTCTATAACCACAGTTTTAGGTTTGTTATTCTTAGTCGTTTACCTTTTTGCTCCCAACAAAGGCATTATTGCTGTACTCTATCGCGAAAAACAACAACGTACCGAAGTATCTTTAATTACTTTTTTATTACACCTAAAAAACCATAATGAAATTGAAGAACGTCATGTAAATCATCTTCGCGAACATATTAACTGGCAGAAAGTAAGAGCAAAAAAAGTTCTAGATTTAGCCGAAAACAACAACATGATTCGTGTTGAAAATAGCATCGTTTCATTAACCGAAAAAGGTGAGGCATTTACATCCAAAGCCATTGATTATATCATAACCAATGAAGATGCACAAATTGAAGACATGAAAGATAATTTCTTTTTGTTTAGAGGTTGATTTAACTTATCTTTATAGAAAAATAGCCATTATGAAAAAGTCAACATACCTTTTAATTTGTTTTATCTCTATACTAACATTTCAAAGTTGTTCAACTGTAAAAGTTTTAGATTCTTGGAAAAGTGATAACGTTTCTGACTTAAAAAATAGAAATTTTTTGGTCGTTGCTCGTTCTGCAAATGACCAAACTCGTTTGGTTTTTGAAAACGAAATTATTAAACAAATGGAGTCAAATGGTTACAGAGTTACTTCAAGCTTTGCTAAGTTTGGAAATATGAACCCCAATGAAAAACCATCTGAAAGTAATAAAGGTATGATAAAAAAAATGCTTGAGTCCGAAGGATTTGACGGTATTGTACTAACTGTTTTAAAAGATTTAAAAGAAGAAACACGTTTACAAAAAGAAGGTGGTTATTATTCTGGAGGTAATTATTATGGTTATTACCCTAGATATTATGGTGGCTTTTATGGGTATTATCGTCATCCAATGTCTATGACAACTTTAGGTAATTATGTTCCAGAAACTATTACAACTAGTACATCTAAAGTTTATGTTTTGGAAACTACAGTATACGACTTAAAAGCGCCAGAAAACAAACAACTTATTGCTATAGTAACCAGTAAAATAGAGGACCCAGAAAGCGCTAGCGCAGTAGCAAAATCTTATGTAAGTAAATTGTCTGCGAGTCTAAAATAATACTCTGATTTAACCATATAATAGTGTCAGAACCGAGTCTTTATTAAAGATTCGGTTTTTTTATTTAAATCCACGTTCTTTCTGGATGTGCTCATATGCTTCTTGTACTTGTCTAAACTTTTCTTCAGCACCATCATGATGTTCTTCTCCTAAGTGACTTAAACGGTCTGGATGGTATTTTTTAGCCATTTTTCGATAGGCACGTTTTACCTCATCATCAGAAACATTTTTTTCTATTTCTAAGATTTTATAGGCATTATTAGTGCTGTTATAAAACATTGCCTTGATACTCTCATAATCTCGACTACTAATCCCGAGATAACCTGCAATAGTGTATATCTGTTTGATTTCGTCTTTGGTAACTAAGCCATCAGATTTCGCAATCCCAAATAAAAAGTGAAGTAACTGTAATCTTGACGCGTGGTCCATCATTTGCTTAATTTGTAGACAAACCTGACGTGTCGAAATATTCTGTTTTGTGATGCCTTTGAATAATCTAAATGCTTTATTCGCACGGTCTTTACCGTACATATTAGTAAACTGTTGACGTACAAAATCTAATTCGCGTTGGTCTTGCTTACCGTCAGCTTTTATGACAACCGACGCCAAAATAAGTAGGCTTACTTCAAAATCCCCTGAACGGGTTTGTGTGCGTTGTTGTCTTTGTCTTTGATATGTTGGTTGTTTGTATGGGTCGCGTCGACGCTTTTTTCCTGCTTGACGCTCTCCTAAAAGTGGACTAGAATCCGTTGCATTATCTACCACACTACCTAATGCCATACCAACTATTGCGCCTATTGGCCCACCAAAAGACCAACCAATTGCTGCGCCTATCCATTTTGCAAAACTCATTCTTATATTATAATTTTTTTGAAAAGTTAAAGATACTATAGTTAGTTGGTTTATTCACTGTTTTGTTACAATGCCAGCGTTAAGGATGGAGGCATTGTTGAAGCTCCTCGAAGAGAGCGACTGCCAAGAGCCTGACACTACGTAGCTTTAGCGAAGTAGTGTAACGCCCAAACACCTATTGATAAATACAATCGCACCATAACAACTGCTAACTAAAGTACTGTCTGCTAAAGACTATTTTTAGTTATCTTTGCGAAACAAAATTTGATAATTAAAAAAGAAAAATATGTACCCAGCAGAATTAGTAAAACCAATGCGTGAAGATTTGACTAACGTAGGTTTTGAAGAATTACATACAACAGAAGCTGTAGATAGCGCTATTGCAAAAGAAGGAACAACTTTAGTTGTTGTAAATTCGGTTTGTGGTTGTGCTGCTGCAAATGCTAGACCAGGTGCTCGAATGAGCTTAGAAAATGCAAAACGTCCTACAAATTTAGTGACAGTTTTTGCTGGCGTTGATAGAGAAGCAACTGACCAAGCGAGATCGCACATGGTACCTTTTCCTCCAAGCTCGCCTAGTATGGCATTATTTAAGGATGGCGAATTAGTACACATGTTAGAGCGTCACCACATTGAAGGTCGCCCTGCAGAATTAATTGCAGAGAACTTAATGGATGCTTACAACGAGTATTGCTAGTTTTCTAGTTAAGATTTTAAATTTAAACCACGATTTTCATCGTGGTTTTTTATTTTTACGCCATCATGAAGATACTAGCTTACCCAGTCACCGTTTTATACTTTATTTGCTTTGGGTTATCCCTACTCATTTTTCACCCTATACAGTGGTTTTGTTTTAATGTTTTTGGATATAAAGCACATAAAATTAGTGTAGATTGGTTACAGTTTTTTTTAATGCGCAGTCTTAATGTTTTAGGTACACGTTTTAGCTATAATAATCCACACCACATTGAAAAAGATAGACCTGTCATTATTGTAGCTAATCATCAAAGCATGTATGATATACCACCATTGATTTGGTTTCTACGTAAACATCATGTAAAATTTGTAAGCAAAAAAGAATTAGGAAAAGGAATACCAAGTGTGTCGTATAATTTACGTCATGGTGGTTCGGTTTTGATTGACCGAAAGGAACCTTTTAAATCCATAAAAGCTATTGAAGATTTCGCCAAACGTATCTCAAAAAATAATTGGGCTGCTGTTATTTTTCCTGAAGGTACTCGGAGTCGAACAGGTAAACCAAAACCATTTAAAACCAAAGGTCTTTTAACTATGTTTGAGAATGCACCAAATGCTATTATTTTGCCGGTGAGCATTAATAACTCATGGAAAACATTACGTTACGGTAAATTTCCGATGGGTTTAGGTGCTCATATTACTTTTGATTGTCACAAACCTTTAGAGTTGAACCAATTTGAAGATAAAAATATCTTAATAAAAGATATTGAGGCAACCATAACCAAAACTATTATTGTATAATATGAATTCATTGATAGACCAAACTATTGCCTTTGTAAAGACTGAACTCGCTAATGCAGAAGGTGGGCACGATTGGTTTCATATTGAGCGTGTTTACAAAAACGCATTACATATTGCTAAAAAAGAAAACGTAGATATTCTGGTCGTTTCATTAGCAGCTTTGCTACATGACATTGCAGACCCTAAATTTCATGATGGTGATGAAACCGTTGGTCCAAAAATTGCTCGCGAATTTTTATTCAACCAAAATGTTGATAGCAAAATTATTGAGCATGTTGTAGCCATTATCGAGAATATGTCTTTCAAAAATACTTTTGAGACTGGTAAAAAGCTTACATCTCCAGAATTAGAAGTCGTCCAAGATGCTGACCGATTAGATGCTATTGGTGCTATTGGTATTGCACGTTGTTTTAATTACGGTGGTTTTAAAAACAGAGCTTTATATAATCCGGAAATTGAGCCAAATCTTACTATGTCTAAAGAAGACTATAAAAATTCTGACGCACCAACAATTAATCATTTTTATGAAAAATTGTTATTACTCAAAGATAAAATGAATACCAAAACCGGGAAGCTAATTGCTAACGAGAGACATGCTTACATGGAAAACTTTCTGAAGCAATTTTATGCAGAATGGAATGGAGAGCTATAATTTAATTTTCTTTAGCAACTTCTAATGCTGTCATTTTATTCTCGATGACAGACATCTCTTCGCCATACTTAATAATTTCATCGACAGAGAGATTAGAACGCTTATTAATAATATTTAAAATCTCTTCTTGTTTGATTTTATAATATTCTAACGCTTCATTTATTTTATTCACCATTATTTTTTAGGTTATTTAATCATTTGTTTTAATTGACTTCTATATTTAGAAGCACTATTACCTGTAAACTCTTTAAAAAGTTTATTGAAATGAGAAAAATTATTAAATCCGCACTCAAAACTTATATCTGTAATGCTCATTTGACTCTCAGATAAAAGTTTCGTAGCATGCACAATCCTATATTCATTTACTAATTTGGTAAACGTTTTTCCTGTTACTTTTTTAAAATATCTACAAAAGGCTGGTATGGACATACTAACCTTTTCGGATATTTCACTCAGACTAATATGTCTCTGAAAGTTTTCATTAATATGTTTATAAATCATATTAATCTTAGCATTATCTTGAGGTTCTATTTCAAATACGAAACCATCTGCATTTAATACTTTATAATCTTCTGAACATGTTAATTCATTTAGAATTTCTAATAACAATAAGATTCTTTCTATTCCAGATTTAGCAGGTAAATTTTCAATTTTATAACCTAACTTTTTCTTAGTCTTTTTTCCAAATAAAATACCCATTTTTGAACGTTCTAAAAGATGACTAATAGCTATCATTTCTGGTGTATTAAAAAATTCATCTCCTAAAAAGTCTGGCCGAAATTGGACTACGGTTTCTGACCCGTTTAAAGTTAAACGATCCACAAAACCATAATGAGGTAAGTTAGAACCTAAAAGTAATAACTGACTATTATTATAGTAGGATAAGTGATTACCGATATGGCGCTTACCTCTGCCTTTATTTATATAAACCAGTTCAATCTCGGGATGAAAATGCCAATAGGGTATACTCTCACCAACATATGACCCGTGTTTATGCACATGAATAGAACTTCCAAAAGCGGGAGTAATTTTCTCTAATACTGGTTTACGCTTTTTCACAATGGTAACAAAGTTAGACTCAATACAAACAAGAGATATATTCAAAATTATTAAAAAAGTACACTATATTAACCCCGATTAGGTAGTAAAAACAATATTTTATCAATATAGTATATTAATCGAAAATAAATAAGGTAAAATCGTATAGTTTATTTAATATAAAATGGGGTAATATTCTGTAAATATCAGTCAATTTAGTAATTATTTTACTTCAACTTCTCACCGATATTTGTAATCGTAAAACAAATAAAAATGCTATGAAAAAGATTATTTTGTTATTACTATTAAGTCCTGTTTTGTTGATTGTCTTTGTCTTGGTGAGTCCACTGTTTCTATTGCATAACATGGTAGATACAAGACAGTAAAAAGGTTTTTGCTCAAAATCGCAAAACATTAATTGTTTTTTATTTTAATTAAACTCGCAGAATCATTATTTCTAATGACTAAAAGATGTGGTTTCCCAGCAACTATAATCTGTTTTACATGTTGAACATTACCTGAGATTTTTAATCCGCTTTCGACTGCAGAGATGACTTCAAAGTTAGAATTATCTGAGTTGATAAGAGTTGTCCCAATTGAGGCATCGTACCTTCCATATTCTGCATCAGTTCCATAAAAATTTCCACCAACAATTACATCTACTTTATTATCATTATTAAGGTCAGTCACAACCGCGTCATTGAGCACTGAAATTTGCGTGGCACTAGGTAAGTTTTCTGCTTTAAAGCTTTTTCCATTTTGACTAACGTACAGTGTATGTTGAAAATGATTTGCTTTTAAAACCTTTACACCTTGAAGTTCTTGAGGTGTAAAAATATCGTTTATTGTCGCATTGGCATATGGCTCATATCTTAAAAAGCGTTTCTTTAAAAACACCATATGATCTAACATTCTGTCACGATTATGAAGTGGATAACTTATACCTTCGTTATAATTTGTTATAATTGGATCTATACTTCCATTACCATCAAAATCTTTATAATACAATTCTGTTGGTTGTGATTCAGAAGCTTTAAAAATAGAATTTAGTCCCAGATTTCCAGCAATGATATCCTTGTAACCATCGGCATTAATATCTGCGATAGTTATCGAATTCCACCAACCTACTTTTTTATCTAAATTAAAATCTGATGTTCGATTTTTATAAGAACCATTTTCAAACTTAAATACCGAAATAGGTATCCACTCTCCTGCTATTACAAGTTCTGAAACACCATCATTATCTAAGTCAGCAAATTCAGCATCAGTAATCATCCCCAGATTAGAAATTTCTTTTCCCCAAGTCGTTGTCGCTTCTTTAAATAATTCATTCTCATTCTTCAAAAAGTAACTTTTTGGAGATTCAGGATATCTTCCTGGTGTCACACGACTACCTATAAAAACGTCTTTTTGTCCATCTCCATCAATATCATGGATTTTTACAACAGCACCACTTGTAAAAATTTCTGGTAATACATTTCGTATCCTGCTAAAGTTACCTTTGCCGTCACCAAAGTACATTCTGTCTAAATAATTACGAGAATTAGCGCTGCTTTCATTTCCGCCACTTACAACATATAAATCGAGATTTCCATCAGCGTTAGCATCAAAAAATATGGCATCTGTATCCTCATGTGTTTTATCGACTTCAAAATCTAAAATTGATTTTTTTGTAAATGTTCCTGTAGTATTTTGCAGAAATAGTTTTCCAGAAAAATCTTTAGCACCACCAAGATATACATCTTCTAATCCGTCACCATTAATGTCGTCAACTACAACTGCTGGTCCTTCTTCACTGTATTTATGGTGTAATAAAGCTTCACGTTTAAAATCTATAAAATCATTTTCTTTGTGTGAAAATCCACTTTCTAAAAGATTGGTTTTATCCTCGAAGTATAATGCTTTTTTATAATCTACTACATAGGTCGAAGTCGATTTTCTTTCTACTGAGATCATCTGATTTAACTCTGGGTTTTCGATAATCTGCATCTTTTTATCTGGCCAAATAATTTCTAGTTTTACGGCAGATAAACCTTTTTTGACCCCAAAATGTAATTGGTGTTGAGATGACGATAGAAAACCTCTCGTAGGATTATATGTTTCAGTCAAAACTGTGCCGTCAGACAGAGTGAGTTTTCCTATTGTACCAAAGGCTATCTTATTTTTTTTAAACTTAAAATCAACAGAAATAAAACTATTATCTAATTGCCCCTTACCATTATTTTTCATGATGAATGGTACCTCATTAATATTATTAACTACTATATCCAAGTAACCATCGTTATCTAAATCTGTATAAGCAGCTCCATTTGAAAAACTTGGCTGACCACTATTCCATGATTCTGAAACGTCTTCAAAGTTGTTATCACCCTTATTTTTGAATAAAAATGCCGGCACAGGTATACTAGGTATTTCTTGAACCCATTGTTTTAAAGTTATTTCTTTAGCGTTTAATTTTTTTTGAAGCTCATCCATTTTATAACGCGCATAATCGTTATTAGTCACGTCGCGTTTATAACCGTTAGTAACATGTGCGTCCTTAAGTCCATCGTTATCAAAATCAGCCAAAAGTACAGACCAACTCCACTCGGTTTGAGCAACGTTGTTAAGAAAAGAAATGTCAGAAAAAGTTCCGTTTCCGTTGTTGACATTAAGCATGTTTGTGGCATATTGCGTTCCGTAGTCATACTCTACCATTTTTTCGAACTTATCGTAGTTCTGCATCATCATCATCATTTTGCGACGATGATTTTTATTAGGTGCCATGTCTAAGGTTATTAAATCTGGATTTCCATTATTATTTAAATCTGCGAAATCAGAACCCATTGACGAAAATGATGTATGATTAAAGTAGTTTTCAATCTGATCTTCAAATTGATTATTTCCTTTGTTTATTAGTAATCTATCTGGCTTTACATAATCATTACAAACGTAAATATCTGGTTTAAAATCATTATTAAAGTCTCCAATTACTGCGCTAAGACTAAATGCATCGTTTAAAATACCTGCGCGTTTTGACTCATCAGTAAAAGTCGCATCCTTATTGACATAAAATCTATTTGATAAATTTGTAAAGTCGGTTGGTACAGCTGGCACTATTTTGCCAGCTTCATTTTGAGCTACCTTAACAACATTAGCTTCTTTTAGATTTCGAGGGTGATTTAAAACATAGGCATCCAAATCATTATCCTCATCAGAGTCAAAAAAATAGGCTTGTACAGAATATCCTGAATCTGCAAGCCCAAACTCTTCTGCCTTATTAGTAAATGTTAAGTCTCCATTATTAATATATAATATGTTCTTCCTTAATGTTTCATCACTTACTGACGACTTGCAAACATAGATGTCTAACAATCCATCATTATTAACATCTGCCATTGTCACACCTGTTTTAAAACCTTTACCGCCAGTTACTTTAGCAGAAGCTGTTATATCTTTGAATGTGAAATTACCTTGATTTAGATATAGTTTATTACTAACTGTATTTCCTGAAAAATAAATGTCATCTAAACCATCATTGTTTATGTCTCCAATTGCAACACCTCCACCATTATAGAGATATTCGTATGTTATGATATTGAAATTATCTGTTTCAATGATATCATTTTTAAAGTTGATGTTTGTTTGAGAAGGCTCTAAGTATGTGAAAAGAGAAGGTCCTTTTTGCGGCTTTGTTGATTTACTAGTAGATTCAACTTTGTTCTCGCCTTCTTTTTGCTTTTCATCTTTGCAACTAAATCCAATAATTACAAAAAATAAAACTCTTAAATACTTAAAACTTCTCATGGTCTTACTTTAATTTGTTAAGAATAAAGTTTGCAATTTCACGACCTTGTCTTCCACCTTCTTCAACACCTTGCATATAGTGGATACCCCCATAAAAACGACTTAAATTCACTTGATTTGCTGCTTCTCTAAACGACTTAAATGTACGTTTCTCTAATCCAAAACGTAATTGTGTGTTATCTGTAAACTCATAATCTTTTCCGTAAATACTAGTCAGAATTTCTGCTGCCGAAGCTGAAGTTGCACTATGGCCACTTGTATATTCTGGAAAAGGTGGTGTTTGTAAAACAGGTGTCCATTCGGCATCTATATTTTCTTGAATGTATGTAACCGGACGTACTAAATCTGTTTTATACTTTACGTACCAAGCAGCAATAATAGCATCAAACATCGCCATAGACGTCAATGTGTATGCCTTTGTGGTTTTGAAATAATCAGAGTTTTCTTTTGTTGAAATCTGATTAATAATATTAAGCCAATGTCCTGGTGGCGTGAATTTATGAATAGTTGTAGTCATATGACCTTTATGGACGGTCATAATTGGATTACAATCCCAAAACCATGCAATCTTTTCTTTCTCTTCAGTTTTATTCTTAGATTCTTGATAAACCTCATCGACCATTTTATAGAAATCGGAGTCTTTTTCCGTACTATAGTCTGGTAGTTGTTTGTATGCAAAAACATTGGCGCTATCGACAACTATTGTTCGGATATTATCCCAATGAGGCTCTAGACCCGACAAATAATCTGGTGGTGTTTCTCGCCAATTTTGTGGTTTTTTAGTACTTGTAAAACGTGCGTATGTTCGTGTCTCAATATATTTGTCTCTATCTATCCAACTACTAAATTGTTTTGAGATTTCTAAAGCGTAATCCTCAGAATTTTTTATTGCATTTTCAGAAAGCCCTAATTCTAAAGCTTTAGTTTTAAGACTATCATTTAAAGCTTCAAAATGATGCTCAGAATAAATAAGTTTCTTTCCTGTATGAGAAAAAGCCAAAAGCGCTGATAATTCAGGATTCACACCTTGACTTTCTGGTAGCTTAAATTGCTCTAACCCATTGATTTTAGATGTAATCGTTTTTAGGCTATCAGCCCTTAAACTTTGTAAAGTAATATAATGTGCTAAATGGGCATAAGCATACATTCGGCTAGCAACTGGCGGCGTAAATGCATCTTCCATAACTGCTTCTAGCAAAACAGTATTGGCATTATTTAAATCTGTAGCTTTAAAAACTTGAATATCTGACTTTGTAGTGTCTTTACAAGATGAAAGTATAACTAGTATTATCAGTGCAAAAATCCTTGGTTTCATAAGTCTTAAGTTGAAAGATTAAATATACTTAAATATCTAAACTAATCAAGGAGACTGGCCTTTTGAATGTAAAAAAGTTTGGTAGTAAGGGCTAAGAGTTGTAAAAAGATTTTTAAGAAATATTGTAAGAAAAAATTACAAAAATTATTTTTTGATATATGTTAATTATTGACTACTAACATCATTAAAACTTTTAAAACTAGAACTAAAAAGATATCTTGCTAATTAATCAATCAAAAATGCATAGGTTTTTAAAACTAACAATAACTATTCTTCTTCCATTTTTTTGCATCAATTTATCATGGTCGCAAACCGTATTATTTGCTGATGTACCCGTAAGTGACACAGGAACTTCAAATGGAATTGGCCAGGCGAATACAAGTAGAAATATTGCAGTTTCTAACGATGGAATTATTTATGTTGTATTCAGTGGTGATGAAGGCGTAAGAGTTGCAAAAAGTGATAATAGAGGTGCTAGTTTCTCGCCTAGTGTGCAAGTAAGTACAGAGACATTTGTTGAGCCTGAAATTGAAGTTAATGACCAAGGAGTTGTCTTCATTGTATGGGCAAGCTCTGGAAATAGTAATATTTTTTTAAGTAGAAGTCTAGATAATGGACTTACTTTCTCAGTACCTACTCAGGTAAACTCAGATTCTAATTTTGCTGCTAGTATACATATGACTACATATGGTGATAATGTATATATTGTAAATCAATCGGGACAAAATATATATGTAAATTCTAATAACGGTGTTGGGTCCTTTACATCTATTGACCTTCCTGTATATGTGTATGCCGATATTTTAACTGACCAAAATGGTGTTGTTTACGCACCAAGAGATAATCCTGCTTTAGAACTATATAATAGCGTTGATGACGGACAAAGCTTTAATCAAATACCATTAACAAATGATGGAGATATTTATTTTTCGAGTTATACTTTAAGTGATGGTCCTTGCGGTACATTTTTATTTACTTCTGGTGACGGTTCTAATGCGTACAAAATAGATGTAACAACTGGTGTTGCTGAACAATTAGTTTTTGGGATAAATAACTCTAATGTTCAAGGAAGAACTTTGTTTGCTGACCAACAAGGCACTATAATCGATGGTTATAAGGCAGACTCCGGTGATTTAGTTATGAGTATTAGTTTTGATCAGGGTCAAAATTTTGAAACACCGATTATAATTTCAGACGGTGATAGTCATAACATTGATCGAAATACAAATTCTAATGATATCGTTGTAACGTATAGTAAAAATGGACAAGTATTCGTAACTGTATATACAGATTTACTAAAAGATATACAGATTGTAGAACCAATACCAGCTATAGAAACCTGTTCTGGAACTAGTTTTGATTTAGACTTTAACCTTACTGGACAATTTGGTCCTTCTACATTATTTACAGCTGTATTAAGCGATGAGACAGGAAGCTTTGCAAACAGCACTAATGTTGGACAAGTTGTTACTAACACTAACAATACAGTAACAGTTACATTACCTGGAACTTTAGTATCAAGTAACCTATATAGATTACTAATTGAATCTTTAGCAGATTGCACCCAGAGTCAACCAATAACTATTAGTATAGGTAATGTTCAGCTCGGAGACGCAGATGATATTTCAGAATGTGCCGAAGAGAACGGAAGCGGTATATTTGACCTAAATGCTTTAATTCCTGATTTATTGAATGGGCAAACTGGTATTGATATTACATTTCATGAAAGTGAAACTGATGCTGACTCAAATGTTAATCCTATACCAAACCCAGAAGCTTACACAACCACAGGTACAACAATTTGGGTTAGAGGACAAAGCATTCAGTCAAGCACTTGCTTTGGCTCTGCTAATATAGAATTAACAGTTTTTGATTTGCCGGTAATAAACAACAATGTAGCCTTAGAACAGTGTGACACTGACCAAGATGGCATTACCTTATTCAATCTTACTGAAGCAAATAGTTTAATCACCAGTGAAACAACGTATTCATTTTCCTATTATACTTCGGAAAATGATGCAGAAATGGAAAATACAGCAAATGAGATACTTAATTTTACATCTTACGAAAACCCAACAGCGTTAACAAGTGTCGTTTATGCTAGAGCAGAGACTTCAAATGGCTGTTTTAGAATCTCACAAATTGATTTATTCGTTGAAGCCACACAAATACCTAATGATTTTGAAATCATTTATGAAACTTGTGATGACGTTTTATTAGGCACCAATATTGATGGTGTTAGTGCCTTTGACTTTAGTGATGCAACAGCACAAATAGAAAGTTTATTTCCTGTTGGTCAAAATTTGGAAACCACTTACTACTTTAACGAAAATGATGCGTTGGGCGAAATTAATGCCATAAATAACCTTACTGATTTTAGAAATGAACAATCTCCAAACAGTCAAATCATTTGGGTACGTGTAGATAATCAAGATAACAATGGTTGTCAAGGTTTAGGTCCGCATATCATTCTAAATGTACTTTCAGTTCCTGAAAATAATAGCATTGTTGATTACGAATTGTGTAGTAGCAATGGCGAAGCCACTTTTGATTTAACCACAAAAGATGCTGAAGTTATCAATACTCAAACCGAAGTTATTATTGTTAAATATTACAATTCTCAACAAAATGCACTTGACGATATTCCAATTACTAATCCAAACACTTTTTTAAGTACTGGACAAACTATTTATGTGAGAGCTGTCTTTGATACCAACGGTAATAGTGTTGAAGATAATGAAGAATGTTTTAATGCTATTGATATGAGTTTTCAGTTGATTGTCAATCCTAATCCTGTGATATTCGAACCAGATGCTATTGAAATTTGCTCTGTAGAAGTAAATACTATTTATGACCTTACAGAACGTGAGAGTCAAATTACCGGGAATGACACAAGTGTTACTATAAATTATTACGAAACTCAAACAGACCTTGACAATAATATCCCAATAAATGATCCTCAAAATTATCTCAACACACAGCTTAGTAGAGATATTATAGTTGTTGTTACTAATGGAAATAATTGTACTTCTCAAGAAACACTTACCCTAATAACCACACTTTACGATAACTATAATACATCTCTTCTGCCTTTAGAAGAATGCGAAGTAGACAATGACGGTTTTGATAATTTTGACATCACACGAGCAGAATCAGATATTCTAAATCTTCTTGATACAGACACAACAAATGACCTTAGTGCTTCGGATTATACTTTTACCTATTACGAATTAGAGAGTTTTGCTGCAGCAGAAATTGAAAACACAAATAATTCAATTTCTAATCCAACATCTTTTATTAATACTGTAATCACAACCCAAACCATATATGTAAGAGTAACTCCGGCAAATGGTTCAAATCAACAATGCTTTGTTGTAATACCAGTGACTTTAGTAGTTAATCCCGTACCTCCAATTGAGATTGAAGATAATTACGTAATTTGTTTATCAAACGCAGACCAAGTCATCGATAGCGATACTACAGTTCTGCCAATGCCGCCAATAGATACTCAACTAAATACTACGGAATATACATTTCAATGGTACGCAGGTACCGAACAAGAGACAATTGATAATCCTTTAGCTATAGTTATTGCTGGGGAAACTGGACCAACTTTTAGTCCAACACAGGCTGACAATTACACTGTAATTGCTACAAATAATGCAACAGGTTGTACCATTTCTGCAACTACAAATGTGTCAGCTTCTTATCCTCCAGAGTCAATTACAGTTGAATTGATTAGTACTGCCTTTTCTGGAAATAACACCCTAGAAGCTTCAGTTATTGGTAACGGTGATTATGAATTTAGTCTAGATAATGGCCCATATCAAGCATCTGGGATATTTACAGATGTTACTGGTGGATTACACCAAATTTTTGTTAGAGACTTATACAATTGTAATATTATAGCTGTAACAAAAAGTATTATAGACTATCCTTTATATTTTACCCCAAATAATGATGGAAACCATGATACATGGAATATAACAAGTATAGCTAGCCAGCCAAATGCCAAAATCTATGTTTTTGACCGCTATGGAAAATTACTCAAACAACTCAGTCCAACCGGTGCTGGTTGGGATGGCACATACAATGGCAATAATATGCCAACTAGCGATTATTGGTTTTCTGTTGAATATACTGAACCATTAGATGGAATTAAACGAACGTTTAAAGCGCATTTTACCTTGAAACGATAATTTTTTTCAAAGTGACCAGAAGCAGTAGAAAATATTTACTTCCCAGGAAAATCAGCCTTACGTTTCTCTAAAAATGCGGTTGTACCTTCTTTAAAATCTTCTGTACCAAAGCAATTTCCAAATGCCTTTATTTCTGCTTTGTAACCATCAACACCGTCTTTATAATTGGCATTAATTGCAAAAATAGCTTCAGCAATAGCTACTGACGAATTTCGCATAATCTTACTTGCAATTTTTTGACATAATGGTAATAATTCTTCGACTTCCACAACATGGTTGACTAGACCATAACTTAAAGCCTGATTAGCGTCAATCATTCCTGCTGTCATTACCATTTCCATAGCGCGACCTTTACCAACAAGTTGCGGTAAACGTTGTGTGCCGCCATAACCTGGAATTACACCTAGAGACACTTCTGGTAAGCCCATTTTTGCATTATTACTAGCTACTCTAAAATGACAAGCCATAGCAAGTTCTAATCCTCCACCGAGAGCAAAACCATTGACAGCTGCAATAACTGGTGTGCTTAAATTTTCGACAAAGTCAAATAATAATTCTTGTCCTTTAGCTGCTAATTTTCCGCCTTCGGCAACATTAAAGTCAGCAAACTCACTTATATCTGCACCTGCTACAAAAGCTTTTTCTCCACTACCAGTGACAATAACAACTTTGGAATCTTTAGATTGGTCAGCTATATCAAAAGCATGGTGTAACTCTTCAATAGTTACTTTGTTTAACGCGTTGAGTTTACTAGGTCGATTAATATTAATGGTTGTGATACCATTTGAAAATTCTGAGAGTATGTTTTGGTAAGTCATAGTAAAGGTTTTAATTAAAAATTCTGAGATTCTGAATATAGTTCAGAATGTCTAACTACTTTTTAGGAAAAGTCACTGTAAAGATAGTACCTTTTTCATATTCTGAAGAAAAAGAAATACTTCCATCGTAGGTTTCGACTATATTTTTTACCATTGCCAAGCCAAGTCCCATTCCACTTGATTTTGTGGTAAATTTAGGCTCAAAGACTTTAAGTTTATTTTCTTCTGTTATTCCAGTACCATTATCTTCAACTGTAATATTTACGTTGTTTTCATTAGTAAAAACACTCACTTTGATTTTTGGATTATCAGATTCCTCTGGTATGGCCTGTATTCCGTTTTTAACCAAATTAGTAACTACTCTTATAAGTTGTGTTCTATCAAAATTGGCAATAATTTCTTCAGTTTCTGGCTCGAAACTTATATAGTTTTCATTAAAAATATCTAACGCTAATTTCACAACATGCACAACATCAAGTTGTTCACTTTGTTGCGCTGGCATTTTTGCAAAATTTGAAAATGCAGATGCAATCGAACTCATGGTATCTATTTGCTGAATCAACGTATTACTGTATTCAGCGACTTTGGTCTGAATGTTTTTGTCTTCTGGGTCAAACTTTCGTTGAAAGCTTTGCACACTCAAACGCATAGGCGTTAGTGGGTTTTTAATTTCGTGAGCTACTTGTTTTGCCATTTCACGCCATGCTTGCTCACGCTCACTTGTTGCTAATTGTACAGCCGACTCTTCGAGCTCATCAATCATACCGTTGTAAGATTTTACAAGCGTTTCTATCTCGACACTAGAAGATTCTATTTCAATCTTTTTATTTCGTTTTTCCAAGCGAAACTCTGTCATCTTATCACTAATTGTTTTCAATGAACGTGTGATATATTTCGAAATAAAATAAGCTAGAACTATTGCCGCCAAAATCATAACTAAATATGCATATCCTAATCGAAGTAGAAACTCATTAAGCTCGCGATTAAAAATATCGTCATCTTCTAAATAAGGAATATTTAGGATAGCTATATTTTTAAACTTCTTATCTGTTATGTAAGAATACGAAGACTGAAAGACCTTACCATTAATTTCGTTTTTTAAGACATAACGATGCTCCGCTGTATTTGAAAGCTGATTCAAAATCTCTGCTTCCAAACAAACATCAGCTGTATTTTGTTGCAATTTGGCTTTTGAAGATTTTAATAATTGCCCTTCTAAATCATATAAATTCAATTGAAGTCCGTGAATATTAGAGATGTTAAAAATTTCTTCTTTAAAAATAAAGGGTAATTTCTCAGTAATCACTGGGAAAGATGTTTCGTCAATCGCCAAATCGATACTACGTCTTATGGCAGCTTCCTTACGCTCCAACCTATCTGCGTGGTATTCTCTAGCTTCCTCGTTATACTGATAAATAGTTACCGCGCCGATTAAAACTGAGGCTAATAACACCAAAAGTATCATCGCAATGAATATACGAGACCGAAGAGACAATTTTTTTAGCGCCATAAAAGTTTTTAAATTCTTCTAAATATAACAATAATCACGCCAATTAAGCATCTGGATTTTTTGTTCTAATATTTTTATAAATCCTGAAACCTAGCATTAAAAGAATACCTAAAATTACAATGCCTACAACTCCAAAAACCCAATTAAGAGCATCTTTTAGCACCACAAGAAATACAACGGCAAACAATACAAACGTTGCGCCTTCATTCCAAATGCGCATAAAACTTGAAGATTTTTTCACAATATCTTTTTGAAGCTGTTTGTAATATTTGTGGGTCATCAATTGATATATAATAAGCAGTAACACAAACCCTAATTTGACTTGCATCCAAGCGTCTGTAAGATAAAATAGTCTTGGAATAATTATTAAGACCCCAAAAACTATAGCCAAAATACTCGATGGCCAAGTTATAATATACCAAAGACGTTTGGCCATTAGTTTTAATTGCTTTCCTAAGATTTCTTTTTCAGGAGATGGCTTATGAAAAGCTTCTATTTGGTACACAAATAACCTAGGAATGTAAAATAATCCTGCAAACCATGTAACCACAAATATGATGTGTAACGATTTGATATAATAATAGTATTCTGCTAAAAAATCTGTCATTAATCCTCAACAAATAAATAGTTCAATTGTTTTGAGTTGAAAGCTGTATTAAATGCCTTAACCTCATCACTTAAAATAGTATTGAAAGCTGATAATTGGGTTTTAATCTTTCCTGTTAACTCATTTTTTACTGCAATATCTTGAGCCGTTGGTGCAAAATCACCCATACGAACCAAAGAATTTAAATGCCCTAATTTGTTGGTTAAACGTATTGGAAAATTCAATGGGTCTTGTCCGCTTCTGTTCTTGGTTTGGTATAAGGCTTTCTCAATATCACTTAACTTTTCTTTTAAGGCTTTTGCTTTTTCAACCAAGTCTTTTACATTTTCGTCGCCTTTGTATTGCTTTTGGAATGCGCCTAGTTGCTTGTTGACGTTTCTGATTTTTTTAATGGATTTGTGTGCTTCATCCATCGTTTTATTAACGCTTTCAATGAAAGTAAATTGCTGTTCCATATCGGCAACTGTGCTTTCTGCTCTTGGGTCAGCTAAAATTTTGAAGCTTTGAGATTGATCTTCATCATTAACTTTTAGACTTACTTTATAAGTGCCTGGAGTTGCGCGTGGACCTTCTAAACTTGCCCACCACAGAATCATACCTGGCAAACGTTCGGCACCATCGTATGTCATATTCCACACATATTGATTAGCACCTTTTTCAACTTTTAGTTTATTCTTTTTGTCTTTGTTTGAATACGTTTTTATCGTATCTCCTTTTCTATCAAAATACGTTAAAGATACTTTATCGTCGTCCTTCAAATCTTTCAAATTAAAATAAGTAATTACCCCATTTGGGTGATTTGTTCCCGTCGTTTTACTTCCTGCACGTCCGCCACCACGCATCCTATACGTGTCTTTTGGTTTGAATAATAAATTGGTGTTCAAATCTGTATTATATAACTGATGAATCACAGATAAATCATCAATCATCCAAAGGCTTCGACCTTGTGTTGCAACGATTAGATTATTGTCTTTTATCGTTAAATCGGTGATTGGTACAATTGGTAAATTCAGTTGAAATGGTTTCCAGTTTTTACCATCATTGAAGGAAATGTACATGCCAGTTTCTGTACCTGCATACAATAAACCTTTACGTTTTGGGTCTTCTCTAAGCACACGCGTAAAATGCTCATTATTGATACCGTTTGTAATTTTTGTCCAACTTTTACCATAGTCAGTTGTCTTATATAAATATGGTGTAAAATCACCCGTTTTATACTTTGTTCCTGCAACGTAGCAAGTACCTTCGTCAAAAGCACTCGGTTCAATGCTGTTAATCATCATCCAATCTGGCATACCTTTTGGCGTGACATTATCCCAGTTTTTGCCGCCATCTTTTGAAACATGAACTAGTCCATCATCACTTCCAACCCAGAGTAAACCTTCTTTTAATGGCGATTCTTGAGCTGCAAAAATAGTACAGTAATATTCGATAGACGTATTATCTTGTGTTATTGGACCACCAGAAGATTTTAATTTTTCTGGGTCATTTCTAGTTAAATCTGGACTGATGATATCCCAAGATTGTCCTTCATTTTCAGTCACATGTACATGCTGAGAAAATGTATACATTCTGTTCGGATTATGCTTTGAAAATATAATTGGAAAATTCCACTGAAAACGGTATTTCATGCCTTCAGCACCATGTCCCATTGGGTTATCTGGCCAAACATTTATCGCGCGGACTGTTCCTGTTCTATGGTTTTTTCGGGTTAAAAAGCCATCGTAACTTCCACCGTAGACAATATCATTATCTTCTGGATCAACCGCGATGTGAGCGGATTCGCCACCAGCTGTGCTTTCCCAATCGTCTTCTGTTATTGAGTATCCATCTGTTCTGTGCGGAATTCTTATAGTTGAATTATCTTGTTGCGCAGCATAAATTCTGTATGGAAATGCATTATCTGTAGTTACACGATAAAATTGTGAAGTTGGTTGATTGTAATATGTACTCCAAGTTTCGCCACCGTCATATGTGACTTGCGCACCACCATCATCGCCAATGATCATACGGTTTGGGTCTTCGGGCGCAATCCATAAATCGTGATGGTCACCGTGCGGCGCACGATAATTGCCGAAGGTTTTTCCGCCATCAGTGCTTTTGTGATAGCTAACGTTAAGTACGTAAACTGTATTGATATCTTTAGTATCGGCATACAAACGTGTATAGTACCAAGCGCGTTGGCGTAATTTACGTTCGCTATTAACTTGTCGCCATGTGTCGCCACCATCATCACTTCGGTATAAACCACCTTTGTCTTTATTCTCTACAATTGCCCAAACGCGTTGATTATTAATTGGAGAAACTGTAACGCCTATAATCCCTAAAGTGCCTTCTGGGAAACCTTTCATTTTTGAAATCTCTTTCCATGTTTCGCCATTATCAGTACTTTTCCAAAGTGCAGAACCGTCGCCACCTGAATTTAAACTGTAAGGTGTTCTATTAATTCGCCATGTAGAAGCGTATAAAATTCTTGGATTTGTTGGGTCCATTATTAAATCGACAACACCAGCATTGTCATTAGCAAATAAGGTTTTTCTCCATGTTTTTCCGCCATCAGTACTTTTATAAACACCACGTTCTTCAGTAGGTTTATATAGATTACCCATAACACCAGCAAAAACGATATTATGGTTTGTTGGATGAATCGCAATACGTGGAATATGACGGGACTTTGGTAAGCCAGCAGATGTCCATGTTTTACCAGCATCAACTGTCCTCCACATACCATAACCTGAAGATACATTTCCTCTTACAGTTTTTTCACCACCACCAACATAAATAACATTTGGGTCGCTTTTAGAAACGGCTATTGCACCGATACTTCCACCGAAGTAACCATCAGAAATATTTTCCCATTGACGTCCGCCATTGGTAGTTTTCCATATCCCACCGCCAGTTGCACCAAAATAGTATAAGTTTGGTTGATTTGGCACACCTGTTACTGCGGCACTTCTTCCGCCACGAAAAGGGCCAATAAGCCGATATTCTAATCCTGAATAATAAGATTCGTCAAAGTTTTGGGCTTCTAAATTTAAACTGAAAAATGAGAGCAGAACTGCTATAAAGATGGTTGATAATCGCATGATAGTTATATAAGTTAGTTTCGAAATCTAAAAATAAAGAATATTACTTAGAAGTCTTATACGGTCTCCAACTTTAACTTTACTTCACGTCTTAGGAAGTAATAGGTCACGATTGTAGATAATACATCTGATATTGAAAACGAAATCCAAATACCTAATTCGCCAAAGAAAATTGGCATAATATACATCAACGGAATAAAGAAGATTGCTTGTCGTGTTAAGGTCAATATCAATGCTGGAAGCGCTTTTCCTATAGCTTGAAAATAAGCTGCACCAACCAACTGCAATGATAAAATAGGAATCGCTGCAAATGCCCAACGCATATTATTTGGTGTAACATCTGTTACAGCTTGGTCTGTAGTAAACCACTTAGTAATAAACTCTGGAAAAACCATTAAAACAATGAAAATGATAATCGCCAAAACCGTTGCGTATTTTATGGATGTATAAATGACTTCTTTAACACGGTCAAACTTTTTAGCACCATAATTGTAACCCGCAATAGGAATAAATCCTTGAGTAATTCCATAGATAGGAAATAAGGCAAACATGGACATACGACCAACAATTGCATAAGCCGTTACGGATGTTTCACCTCCAAAATTATAGAGTGCATTATTAACTAAAAGAAATGTAACACTAACTACCGCTTGTCTTGCTAAAGTAACAGAACCTAACGAGCCTATTTCTTTTACAATTGGTAAGTCAAATCCTAAATGCGACACATCTAATTTTAATTCAGAATTTTTCGAAAAGAAATACCATAAAATGAATAAAAACGATACGATATATGAACCTGTTGTTGCCCAAGCAGCACCAGCCATTCCATAATCTAAAATATTAATAAAAATATAGTCGAATAGCAAATTTCCTATAGACGGAATCAACATCGCATACATGGCAAATTTAGGCTTACCTTCTGCTCTAATGACACTGTTTCCCATCATCACGAAACCTAAAATAGGAACACCATACAAAATGATTTCATAGTAAATTTTTGCTGGTGCAAAGATGCTTCCTTTTCCGCCAAATGCAGGAATCAACGTATCTACAAACAACAATCCAAAAATGGCAAATGTGACCGTAAATACAAAAGTTAAGGTGAGCTGATTTCCAAAGGTTTTTAAAGCTTTTTCTTTATTGTCTGCACCTAAAGCTCTTGAGATTATGGACGAACCACCTATACCAATAGCCATACCTAAAGCGGCAATAAAAAAAGATACCGGTAATACGACATTAATAGCTGCAATGGCTGTAGCGCCTATCCAGTTACCAACAAAAATAGTATCAACTAAAATATTTAGTGACATCACCAAAATACCAATCGATGCTGGTACGGCTTGCTTTACAAGCAATTTCCCTATTGGTTCTGTCCCTAAATCTTGAGACGATACTTTAGCCATTATACGGTGGCTGTTTCAGGAGTTTTTGCCCATTCCTCAATCATATTTGTGAGCACTTGTGCAAAATCTTCACGCTCATTTAGACACGGAATTACAGTAAATTCTTTACCGCCAACTTCATGGAAAATTTCTTCACCTTCCATAGCAATTTCTTCTAAGGTTTCTAGACAATCGCTAACAAAAGCTGGCGTTACAATAGCCATTTTTTTAGTTCCTGCTTTTCCCATGCGTTCAATAGTACGGTCTGTATAAGGCTTTAACCATGGGTCAAACCCTAAACGTGATTGGAATGTTGTGGAGTATGTTCCGTTTTTAAGACCTAGTTTCTTCGCCACATTAATCGTTGTGATTTCACATTGGTGACGGTAACAAAACTCGTGTTGTTTACTCCCTTTTTTAAAGCAACATTTTCCATTCATCTTACAGTTTCCGTTTGTGATATCACTTTTTCGGATATGACGTTCTGGAACACCGTGATAACTGAATAAAATATGCTCATAATCTAAGTCGTTAAGCACTTCTCCAATACTTGCCGATAAGGCATCAATATAGTCTTGACGTTTATAGAATGCTGGTGTTTGCGTAATTTTTACCTCTGGAAAATGCTCTGCCACCAACTCATCAATTTTAACATCGATTGTTTCAGTTGTTGCCATCGCAAATTGAGGATATAGCGGAATAGTTTTAATTTCTGTACATCCTTTGTCTACTAATTCCTGCAAGCCTTTTTTAATAGTCATACTGCCATAACGCATGGCTAAAGCGACTGGATAATCAACTTTATTCTGAACCTTTTCTTGGAGTCTTTCTGATAATACAATTAGTGGAGAACCTTCATCCCACCAGATCTTTTTATAAGCTTTGGCTGATTGCTTTGGTCTAGTATTTAAAATAATACCTTTTACCAGTAGCGCTCTTGCAAAAGCTGGTAAATCGATAACGCGCTCGTCCATTAAAAACTCACCCAAATATCTTTTTACATCTTTAGGCTCTGGGGAATCTGGAGAACCTAGATTGACTAATAATATTCCTTTCATTCTTTTTCTTTTTCAAATACAAAAATACAATCCAATTTACTAACCAATTAAGGTAGCGGTATTGAATTTTATAATATTAGTATAGTTTTAAGACTTTACTAGTTGGTCTCAGTTATATACTTCTTTGGTGTTGTTCCGTACTTCTTTTTAAATGCTGCTATAAAATGACTCGCTGTACTATAGCCTACTTTTAGACCAACTTCATTAACATTATAATCTCCAGACTCTAATAACTTTCTGGCAACTTCCATTTTATAATCAAATAAAAAGCTAAAAACCGAATCGCCATAAATTTGCTTAAAACCTTCTTTGAGTTTTTTTAGACTTAAATCTATACGGTCAGCCAATTCTTGTAAGGTTGGTGGCTCGGCCATTTCGGAGATGATAATATCCTTGGCTTTTTTAAGCTTAGCTATGTTTTCTTCATCTACCAAAAAGGGGCATTGCTCTATATTAGCATCTTCACTTCTATTAAAAAATAAACTGAGCATCTCATAAGCTTTACCTTTAAAGTATAATGATTTTATTGAGGTATTAAGATTGAAACTTAGCAACTGATTTAAGACTACAGCCATTGACGGAGAGATTACGCCATCTTTATAGTATTTTTTATCTCTATTATCTTCTGATAAAAACGTAACATACGACGCATCTTGCGAGAACAAACCATGAAATTTCTCTAAAGAAATGACTAAAGAAACCAACCAACAATTTGGTTGAACCTCTAAGTTAATGGGTAAATCCCGTTGTGGGTTATAAAGTAATAGTGAAGTGTCTTGATGGATAGGTAAGCGATATGTGCCTTGGTTAAAAACAAAAGTGGCTTCGCCTTTGATACAAAAATGAAACTGTATATAATTGCTATCTATACGGCGTTCGACAATCTCAACACTATCATTATCATTCTTATAAGTTAGTACAAAAAAACCATCTTCAAGATAGGTTTCAGTAAAAGACCCTTGAGCGATACTTTTTGGAGTTAAATTTTCAATTTTCATTTCTTTGTTATTTAGATTCGTTCTAAACAATAAGCTTAAAAACCCTTTATTTTAGTACAAAAGTATGATAATAATCATGTTTTAATAAAAAATAAACTTAAAAAACCCGAAACGACACTTTAAGTTCTTTCAGCGTTATTTTTATATTAAGCTTCAATATATTTTTGCAGAGTTAATTCCAAGTCAGGTAAACGGGCGAATGCAACAACAAAGAAACACTCATTTTTATGCTATAGGTCTCAGCTATAAAAAAGCTGATGCCGAAGTACGTGGTCATTTTAGTTTAAGTGAAGCCGCTAAAACAGCTGTTTTAGAGCAGGCGAAATTAAATGGGATAGAAAGTTTATTGCTGGTTTCGACTTGTAATCGTACAGAAATTTATGGTTTTGCCAAACGTCCATGTATGCTAATTGACTTGCTATGTGAAAACACAAAAGGAACAGTTGAAGAATTTCAAAATGTAGCTTATGTACACAAGAATAATGATGCTGTTTCACACATGTTTAAAGTTGGTTCTGGTTTAGATAGTCAAATCCTTGGCGATTTTGAAATCATTGGTCAACTGAAAGCTGGTGCAAAACGTTCAAAAAAATTCGGTTTATTAAACTCTTACACAGAACGCCTACTAAATTCTGTCATTAGAGCAAGCAAAAGAATAAAAACAGAAACTGAATTGTCTTCTGGAGCAACTTCTGTTTCATTTGCTTCTGTTCAATATATCATGAATAACGTTCAGAATATTTCAGATAAGAATATTTTACTTTTTGGAACCGGAAAAATAGGGCGCAATACATGTGAGAACTTAGTTAAACACACTAAAAATCCTCACATTACCCTAATAAACAGAACCAAAGATAAAGCCGAAGCTGTTGCTGGAAAATTTAATCTTTTAGTTAAAGACTACAATAACTTACAAGAAGAAGTTAATGCTTCTGATATTGTAATTGTTGCTACAGGTGCACAAAACCCAACAATATATAAAACACTTATACAGACTGAAAAACCATTGTTAATTCTTGATTTATCTATTCCAAAAAATGTGAATGAGGATGTGAAGGAATTAGATAATATAACTTTAGTTCATCTAGATGATTTAGCCAAGATTACTGACGAGACTTTAGAAAAACGTAAAGCTTTCATACCTAAAGCTGAAATTATTATTTCTGAAATTAAAACTGAATTTAATGCTTGGTTAGATACGCTAAAGTTTGTACCAACAATACAAGCTATAAAACATAAGTTGACAGATTTAAAAAACTCTGAATTTTCGACTCAGCGAAAAAAGCTAAGTGATTTTAATGAAGAACAAGCTGAGCTAATTTCGAGCAATCTTATTCAGAAAATAACAAATCAGTTTGCACACCATTTAAGAGAAGATAACAATTCTTCTGATGAGAGTATAGAGCTCATCAAAAAAATCTTTCAGTTAGAAACTACCGATAATGTCTAGAATAATTCGCATTGGCACACGCGACAGCCAGCTCGCTATGTGGCAAGCAAAAACTGTACAGTCTCAACTTGAACATTTAGGCCATAAAACAGTATTAGTACCTGTAAAATCAACAGGTGATATTGTTTTGGATAAGCCTTTATACGAGCTTGGTATCACAGGGATTTTTACAAAAACTTTAGATATTGCTATGCTTAATGGTGATATTGATATTGCTGTACATTCGTTAAAAGATGTACCAACAATTTTACCAAAAGGTATTGTACAAGCAGCTGTATTAAAACGTGGGAATATCAACGATACGTTAGTCTTTAAGAAAAATGAAGAATTTCTTTCTGCAAAAGATGCTGTAATTGCTACAGGAAGTTTACGTCGTCGTGCGCAGTGGCTTAACCGTTACCCAACACATACAATTGTTGGATTAAGAGGAAATGTAAATTCCAGACTCGAAAAATTAGAAAACAACGATTGGAATGGCGCCATATTTGCCGGTGCTGGTTTAGGTCGTTTAAATATTACACCAGAAAATTCTATTAATTTACATTGGATGATTCCTGCGCCAGCACAAGGTGCGGTTATGGTTGCTGCTTTAGAAGAAGACGATGAAGTTAGAGAAATCTGTGCAGAAATCAATCATAGAGAAACAGAAATAGGGACAAGCATTGAGCGCGAGTTTTTAAATCGTCTCGAAGGTGGTTGCACAGCACCAATAGGTGCAATTTGTTATGTAAATAAAGATGATGAAGTTCATTTTAAAGGCATTTTGTTGAGCAAAGATGGCTCACGTAAAATTGAAGTTACTAAAGTCGTTCCTCTAGGAAAACATGATGGTATTGCAGAATTCTGTGCAAATTATATTATTGAAAAAGGAGGCAAAACCTTAATAGACCAATTACAGCGTAGTGATAAAACGACGAATATCTATTCTACAAAAACATTGACAGAAGATCAAAAATTATTGTTTCATAACGATGTAGTTTCTGATAGTAATGACGCCATAAAAATAAGTCTCAATCGAATTCATAAGAAGGTCGTTAGAAACGAAATTCAGAATGTTATCATTACGAGTCAAAATGCCGTTGAGGCTTTATTGACTAGTTTTTCTGCGGTAGAATTACAGTTCAAAAATATCTATTGTGTTGGTCGACGAACCAAACGTATGGTTGAAAAGCGTATTGGCAAAGTCACACACATGGCGCCAAATGCAAAAAGGCTAGCAGAATATTTAGTTGAATATATAGACGGTACCGAAGTCACTTATTTCTGTAGTGATTTACGTTTAGACGATTTACCAAACATTCTAACTGAAAATAATATCACAGTCAATGAAGTTGAAGCTTATCAAACCAAATATGATGCTGTAAAATTAGAGAATAATGTAGATGGTATTATGTTTTATAGTCCATCTACAATTGATAGTTTCCTAAAACAAAACAAAGCCAATGGTATTGCATTTTGTATTGGAGAAACAACAGCAAATACTGCAAAAAAACATTTTGAAGACGTAAGGGTTGCTAAAGTACCTACAGTCGAAAGTGTCATAGAATTAGTAAACGAATACTACGCTTAAAACATGATTAAGAACGATTTATTTTTAAGAGCTTTAAAAGGAGAAACTGTAGAGCGTCCTCCGGTATGGATGATGCGTCAAGCTGGTCGATATTTGCCAGAATTCATGGAAATAAAGGCTAAGTATGATTTTTTTACACGTTGCCAGACACCAGAATTAGCTAGTGAAATCACAGTACAACCTATCCGAAGATATGGCATGGATGCTGCTATTTTATTCAGTGACATCTTAGTAATTCCACAAGCAATGAATATAGAGGTACAAATGAAACCTAATTTTGGACCTTATCTACCAAATCCAGTTCGCTCACAAAAAGATGTTGATAATGTTATTGTTCCTGATGTAAAAGTAGAGTTAGATTACGTTTATCAGGCTATAAAAGCAACCAAAGAAAAACTAAACGATGAAGTGCCATTAATTGGTTTTGCTGGTTCTCCTTGGACAATATTGTGCTATTGTGTACAAGGTCAAGGCAGCAAAAATTTTGACAAAGCCAAAGAATTTTGTTTTACAAATCCAATTGCGGCACATGGATTACTTCAAAAAATAACAGATACTACAATAGCTTACTTAAAAGAGAAAGTAAAAGCTGGTGTTAATGCTGTACAAGTTTTTGATTCTTGGGGCGGCATGTTGTCTCCTGTAGATTATCAAGAATTTTCATGGCAATATATTCAGCAAATCATTGATGCTTTAAAAGACGAAACGCCGGTGATTGCTTTTGGTAAAGGCTGTTGGTTTGCTCTAGGAGAAATGGCAAAATCTGGAGCTTCTGCATTAGGTGTTGATTGGACGTGTTCTGCTAGAAATGCTCGATATTTAACTGGAGGGAACATTACATTACAAGGTAATTTTGACCCAACTCGTTTGTTTTCTCCTCCAGCGAAAATCAAGAAAATGGTACACCAAATGATTAACGAATTTGGTAAGGATAAATACATCGTAAATTTAGGTCATGGTATTTTACCAAATATCCCGCTTGACAATGCCAAAACATTTATTGATGCGGTAAAAGAATATAAGTCTTAAATTGCTGATGCTTTTAGCGTAACACATTGTCAATTTATGCGTCTTGTTTAATAGACGAGTTCTATTAAACAAAAAACAAAAAAGATGATTCAAAATATACTCAAAGGACTGCAAGTTTATACTGGTGCTTATAGTTTAATTTCTAAACTGAAATTATGGAAGTACTTTGTAATACCTATGCTTATAAGTCTAGCTGTTTTTATTTTGATTTTTGCATCAGCTTATGGCCTTTCTGATAATTTAGGCGAATGGATTGCAGGCATTTGGCCTTGGGATTTAGGAAAATCTACGTTCACTGCAATTTCAACTTTTATTAGCGGAATCATACTTTTTGCTTTAGGAATCATTATGTACAAACATATAATAATGGCTTTGTCTTCGCCTTTTATGAGTCCTGTATCAGAAAAAATAGAAAGTTATTATACTGGACAGCCTGCAGAAAATTATACCAATGCAACTTTCTCAAAACAACTTTTTCGTAGTATACGTATTGGATTAAGAAATTTAGTAAAAGAGCTTATCTACACATTGCCTATTCTTTTATTAAAGTTTATTCCAGTAGTAAATATTTTTTCTACTGCATTATTATTTTTAGTACAATCATACTATGCAGGTGTTTCAAATATGGATTATACTTTAGAACGTCATTTTAGTTACAGAGAAAGTATTTCTTTTATAAAAAAACATAGAGGTTTGGCAATAGGCAATGGTATTGGTTTTTTACTCTTATTATTTATTCCTGTTATCGGAGTAATACTTGTATTGCCACTAAGTGTAACATCGGCTTCTATTATTACTGTAGATTTACTATTTGATGACGATGAAGGAGAACATATTGGCTTTGAACCTTTTGAAATAATTGAAAACAGATAATGGTCGCTCAATTCAACGGTTACGAAATCAATCCTGTGCATAATGGAGATGCTTGGAAGATTTGCGATTTAGCCGTTGCTAATCAAGACCGCTTTAAACGCTATTTCCCAGAAACTCTTAAGCAAAACTTAAACCCAACATTATCTCAATATTTTGTTGAAGAAAAAGTAAAAGCTTTTGAAAACAAAGAGTTGTTTTTATTCACTTTAAAACATTCTGAAAATCGAAAACTTGCTGGTCTTATCTACATAAAAGAACTTGACTGGGATAAAAAACAAGGTGAATTCGCCTACTGCATTGACTATAGGTTCGAAAACAAAGGCTTAATCTCTCAATCCGTTAAAGCACTATCAAAACATGGGTTTAAAAATTTGGGGTTAGAGACACTACAAATCATATCGCATAAAACCAATATTGGAAGTGTGAAAGTGGCAGAAAATAATGGTTTTAAATGGGTTAAAACTCTTAAAGAAGAATACACACCTCCAGGTGAAAAGCCATTAGATATGGAGTTATTTGAATTATATAATGAAAGATAAATTTTACGAATACATACAAATTTTACAAGACCGTATTACCTCAAAACTTGAAGAGATTGATGGTGTCGCAAGATTTAAAGAAGACATATGGAAACGTCCAGAAGGTGGTGGTGGACGAACAAGAGTTATAGAAAATGGTCGTGTTTTCGAAAAAGGTGGTGTAAATATTTCTGCTGTTCATGGCGAATTACCAAAAACTATGCAACAGCATTTTGGTGTAGTTGATGCCAATTTTTTTGCTTGCGGTTTAAGCTTAGTTTTGCATCCTAAAAATCCAATGGTGCCAACTGTACATGCTAATTGGCGTTATTTTGAAATGTATGATGCCGATGGAAATATTGCTGACCAATGGTTTGGTGGTGGACAAGATCTAACACCATATTATTTATTTGAAGAAGACGCCAAACATTTTCACCAAGTATGTAAAACCGCTTGTGATAAACATAGCTATGATTTTTATCCAAAATACAAAGCGCGTTGTGACGAGTATTTTTACAACGCTCACCGAAACGAAGGTCGTGGTCTTGGCGGTTTATTCTTTGATTATTGCAAAGCCAGTGAGACAATGCAAATGCAAGATTGGTATAACTTTGTAACCGAAGTTGGTGATAGTTTTCTTGACGCCTATGTACCTATTGTAGAAAAAAGAAAAGATATAGACTATACTGAAACACAACGCAATTGGCAAGAAATTAGACGTGGTCGCTATGTGGAATTTAACTTAGTGCACGATAAAGGCACTTTATTCGGGCTTAAAACAAATGGTCGCATTGAGAGTATTCTCATGAGTTTACCACCAAATGTACAATGGGTTTACGACCATAAGCCAGAAGCTGGTAGTGAAGAAGAAAAATTAATTAACGTATTACAAAACCCGACTGATTGGGTTTAGCATTGTCATTCAGAGTGAAACAATGAATCTCTTATTTGTACAGATTCTTCACTGCGTTCTGAATAACAATAAAATAACTTAAAACTTAAAAAGATGTTTCCAATACGAAGAAACCGAAGATTAAGAACAAACGAAGCTATTAGAAGTTTAGTAAGAGAAACATATATCTCACCAAACGATTTTTTAGTACCTCTTTTTATTGTTGAAGGTAAAGGCATAAAAGAAGAAATAGCCTCAATGCCCAATTACTATCGTTACAGTTTAGATTTATTAAAAGATGAAATCAAAACACTTTGGAGTTTAGGTCTTAGATCTGTTTTACTATTTGTAAAAGTCCCTGATAATCTTAAAGATAATAAAGGTACGGAAGCTTTAAATCCAGAAGGTTTGATGCAACGCGCCATCAAAACCGTAAAGGATGTTTGCCCAAATATGTTAGTTATGACTGATGTAGCACTCGACCCGTTTTCAGCATATGGTCATGATGGTATTATTGAAGGTGGAAAAATCATTAACGATGCTACTGTCGAGGTTTTGGCCGAAATGAGTATCTCTCATGCCGAAGCTGGTGCAGATTTTGTTGCACCAAGCGATATGATGGATGGTCGTATTTTGGGGATTCGTGAAGCATTAGACCAATCTAACTTAATAGATGTTGGCATCATGAGTTATTCTGCAAAATATGCTTCAGCTTTTTATGGGCCATTTAGAGATGCTTTGGATTCTGCTCCTGTAGATTTGCAACATATTCCTAAAGACAAAAAAACCTATCAAATGGATTTTGCAAATCGCGAAGAAGCCATACGTGAAACCGAAATGGATATCAACGAAGGTGCAGATATTGTGATGGTAAAACCAGGATTATGCTATTTAGATATTGTTCGCGATATCAGAAATAGTTTTGATGTACCAATTGCTGTTTACCAAGTTTCGGGCGAATACGCTATGCTTAAAGCTGCTGCCGAAAAAGGCTGGTTAGACCATGATGCAGTTATGCTAGAACAAATAACGTCTATTAAACGTGCTGGTGCGAATATTATAGCGAGTTACTTTGCTAAAGATGTTGTGAAATTGATTTCTTAATATCTATTTACTCCGTTAACATAGATGCTTTTCAATTTCATCTAGCCTAACAAAAACAATACATCTCTCGATTTTTAAGGTTAACGCTAGGTTAACCTTAACTGTTTATGTGTGTTTCTAAAATTCCTGTTCTAGATTTGTATCATCATCAATCGTAAAATCAGAACATTATGAGAACTTTAGACAACAATCAGATTTCAAAAAGGCATCAAGAGACAAAGGGTTACAATTGGAATTCTAAAAGACGTTTCAGATAAGCCATTACTCAAACCGATAGAACAGTACTTGGATTTTTCATCAATCAAATAAACCAATCAACCCAACTAAGTACTGTTTTACAGTTTGATTTGTATTTTTAAAGTGTAGACCAACCACATGAAGAAAAAAATAAACGTACTAATTATAGCTGCAATTCTTGGATTAATTGCCCTATCTGTTATTCAAGGATACTTAATTAATAACACCTACAAGCTTAAAAAAGATGCATTTATAAGTGAAACAAGAAAATCTGTATCCAAAATAGATGATTTTTCACCAGCCTTGGATTCACTAACTGACTTCTGGAGAGAAAACTTTTTAGAAAAACTAGCAGATTACAAAATAGGTGTCGCAAAAAAGAACGATGTTGTTGACGGATTGGAGTTTGTCATCGATTCAATTAATGATACTTACCGAAAAGAATATCAAAAAGAATTAGTGAAAAAAAACATTCCTTATGGAATCAAATTTCACAAAAAGGTAAAAGCTGTTATCGTTTTAGATTCCGTGCAAAACGACACGCTTTTTGATACTTTAAAAGCACCTAAACAAATTATAATTGGCGATTTTATTGAAGAAGAGAATGCAATTAGAATAAGTACTACATCTTGGGAAACAGAGCATACATCTAACCGAGTAATAAATGACGTCAATCAAGAAGTTTCATTCTACTTACTTTTCTTAACTGAAGATGAAATTGATATAGCTGGCTGGAAAAACATTGTTTTCAAACAAATGTTAGGATTGCTATTACTTTCTTTAATCATCTTTGCATTTGTTATTGGACTACTCTACTACTCTATCAAAAGTCTTATTACCCAAAAGAAAATTGCAGATATAAAAACAGATTTCGTTAACAATATCACACACGAACTAAAAACACCTCTAGCTACATTAACATTAGCAACAAAAATGCTAAAAAACGATAATGTGAAACAGCAACACCAATTGATGGATAATACCGTGAATACTATCGAACGTCAAAACAAACGCCTACAAAAACTAATTGACCAAGTATTGAATAATAGTTTGGGGTATCGCGAAATTAAACTCAACAAAGAAACTATTGTTATAGAAGATTATATTAATACGGTTTTGGATGATTTTGAATTGTCAGTAAATAACGAAAATATCCAATTAAACAGAACATTCTCTGGTAAGACAAAAATCATAACCATTGATAAATTTTACCTTACTACTGCAATACTCAACATACTAGAAAATGCTGTAAAATATTCAGGTAGTACTCTAAAAATTGACTGTAATGTTATTGCAGATAACATTCTAAAAATTGAAATCAAAGACAACGGTATTGGTATCTCAGATAAAGACCAAAAACTAATTTTTGAGAAGTTTTTCCGTGCTGGAAATAAAGAAATTCATGATGTAAAAGGTCTTGGACTAGGTTTATATTATACCAATCAAATTATCAAAGCGCACGAAGGTGACATAAAACTAGAGAGCAAAATTGGTAAAGGCAGCACATTTGCATTAACTATTCCTTTAAATTAATAAGCTATTATGAAATGAGCATAGTTAAAAGTTTAAATGAAGAATTATTACTAATGCGAATTACATCTGACCTAAAAAAACAATAAATATAAACAGATGAAACAGATTTTATTAGCTGAAGACGATATTGATTTTGGAAATATTTTAAAACAATATCTCAAAATTTCAGGATATCAAGTTACTTGGGAAAAAGATGGAAGAGCAGCTTTAGAACGCTTTCAAAAAGACACGTTTAACATCTGTGTTTTTGATGTTATGATGCCTAAAATGGATGGATTTACATTAGCTGAAAAAGTCATTGAACTTAAACCAGAAACACCCTTTATATTTCTTACTGCCAGAAAGCTTAAAGAAGATAAAATAAGAGGTCTTAAACTCGGTGCAGACGACTACATCGTAAAACCTTTTGAAGCTGACGAGTTGGTTTTACGACTTCAAAACATTTTGAAACGTACCGAAAAAGCTACTGAAGAATTGCCAAAAACAGACGTTTTAAAAATAAGTAACTACAACTTCAATACTAACCGCTTAGAACTCACTTGTGGTGATTACAAACAACAGCTAACACAAAAAGAAGCCGAACTCATCCACTTCTTATTTGAGCATAAAAACCAATTACTAAAGCGCGAAGACATCTTAAAAGCCGTTTGGAAAAATGACGATTTCTTCTCTGGTCGTAGTATGGATGTTTTTATCAGCAGACTTCGTAAATATTTTAAGCAAGACCCTTTAATTTCTATTGAAAGTATAAGAAATGTTGGACTTGAATTTAAGGTAAGTTAATACAACTTCTAGTGTTGGTTAACGCTAGGTTAACGGCTTCTATTTTCTTTTTTTAAGGATAATTGTCTTATACATTTGTATCATAATCAATTAAAAATCGGATAATTATGAATTTTTCAAAAACAAAACACAAACAACAAAGTATCAGGATTATTGATGCAAAAAAAAGCGTTTATTTTACTGCAATAGCATTATTGTTTTCAGTAATATCCATAAATGCACAAAGTACACCTCCAAGTCCACCAACACCTCCAACAGTAAAATCTACTTCTGGAACATCTTACTCTATCTCTATAGACAACGATGATGACGAAACACACAACAGCTCTGTATCCATTTCGCAATCAGATGATGCTTACAAGCTTAAAGCAAGCTATCACAAATCAAAAAATAATGGTGTCAAGAAACTATTATTAGAACAATTAGGGAAAAATGGATTAAAAATAGATGGAAACACCTACCTATGGTCTGATAGCAAAAACGGTAATGAAGTTTTTGAGTGTAAGCTTACAAATGGGCGACTTCGTATTTACTTAGACTTAGATTATACTTCTGAGGCATTTATAGAAAAAGTAAAAGCTATGGGGCAAGAATTAAAATATTATGTTTCTGGCTCAAGTAAAGAAAAGGAAGAAGCCAAAAAAGTAGAACGCGCTAAACGAGATATGGAACGCGCACAACGTGATCTTGAGCGTGCTCAAAGAGATTTAGAACGAAGCCAAAGGGTAGCTGAAAGTGCAAAAAAGAATTAAAGCACAATAGCTTTAAAAATTTGAAAAGCCCACAACTTTATGAGTTGTGGGCTTTTAGTTTATTTTTAATCTTTCATTTCGTAAATTAGCACTAACTAATTCAACATACAATTAATGGGTTTACTCGTTTTCTACGCAGTTATTTCAATATTTTTTTCTTTTTTATGTTCCATTTTAGAGGCTGTCCTTTTAAGTATCACACCAACATTTTTAAATCTTAAGAAAAATGAAGGCAAAGCGTACGCAGCCGATTTAGAAACCTTAAAAAAAGATGTCGATAGACCATTAATTGCCATTTTAACTCTAAATACTATTGCACATACAGTAGGTGCTATCTTAGTTGGTGTACAGGCAAAAGTAGCTTATGCTGAAATGTATGGTTCAGAAACCATCAGTGTTTTTGGAATAAATTTTACAGAAGACCTGATGGTTGGTGTAGTTTCAACAATTATGACGATTCTAATATTAGTCGCTTCCGAAATTATACCAAAAACTATTGGGGCTACTTATTGGAAGCAATTAGCAAATTTTACTACAAAAGCGCTAAATATTTTAATATTCCCGCTCAAATGGACTGGGATTCTATGGATTTTGCAATTGACCACAAAACTTATTGGAGGCAAAGGTCATGGTAGTGTTTTAAGTCGTGAAGGTTTTGCTGCAATGGCAGAAATTGCACACGAAGAAGGTGTCTTTGAGGAAAGTGAGAGTAAGGTTATTAAAAATTTACTCAACTTTAAAGAAGTACAAGCCAAAGATGTTATGACACCACGTACGGTCATGAAAACAGAGAATGAAACCATGACAGTCGAAGCTTTTTTTAATGCAAATTCTAACATTAGATTCTCTAGAATACCTGTTTATACAGACGATTCTGATAATATTACAGGCCTTGTTTTAAAAGTTGATGTTTTTAAAGAAATGGCATTTGGAAATGGCGAAAAACTCTTATCTGAGTTAAAACGAAATATTATCATTGTAAATCGTAGTTTGCCAATACCAACATTATTTGAGCAATTGGTTGAAAGTCGAAACCACATGGCTTTAGTAGTTGACGAATACGGTTCTGTTAGTGGTTTAGTAACTATGGAGGACGTTATCGAAACGCTTCTTGGGCTTGAAATTATGGACGAAAGTGATAATGTTTCTGACCTACAACTATTAGCACGCAAAAGCTGGGAAACTAGAGCAAAACGCCTTGGTATAATAGAAGAAGACAATACCGAAGATTAATGCAAACTTGCACTGTTGAAACGCCTTTAGGTCACGCCGTAATTACTGGCGATATCAATGGTGTCTCTTCAGTTTCAATAAAAGATACAACTGAAGGGTTATCAGAATATATTCCTGAAGATTTACGCGATTGTGTCACCCAACTCAAAGCTTATTTTAGAGAAGAACGAAAAGATTTTGATTTAAAATTAAATCCTTTGGGTACTCATTTTCAGAAAAAAGTATGGCAATATTTACAGCAAATTCCGTTTGGTAAAACATGTTCTTATCTAGAACTCTCCAAAAAAATAGGCGACCCAAAAGCAATAAGAGCTGTAGCAAATGCTAATGGCAAAAATCCACTTTGGATAATTGTGCCTTGTCATCGCGTTATTGGCAGTGACGGCAGTTTAACAGGTTATGCAGGCGGTTTACACAGAAAGCAATGGCTAATTAATCATGAAAGTGAAAACAAACAACAAACTTTATTTTAATGTATAAGTCGGGTACAGAATTTTTAAAAAGATTCATTAAAGTCTCTACAATTTACAAGTATGGCTTTAATTGGTCACCAATGTATAGACGCTCTACTGCAAAACTGATTTCCGTTAGTGACGATTTACATTATGTAAAAATCCGACTAAAACTCAATTGGAAAAACCGAAATTATGCAGGCTCAATTTTTGGAGGTAGTATGTTATCTGCAACTGACCCTATTTATATGATACAATTGATTCAAATACTTGGAAATGATTATGTAGTTTGGGACAAAGCAGTAGAAGCACGCTATAAAAAACCTGCAAAAAGCACTATTTATGGCGAGTTTATCTTCTCAGAAGACGAAATCAGAGTACTAAAAAAAGTCATTGAAAAAAATAACGAAACAGACATTTTAAAAACCATGAGTCTCGTTGATGAAAAGCAGAATATAATTGCTACTTTTAATAAAACACTTTATATCGCTGACAAAAGTTTTTATAAAGAGAAACTCAATAAACGTAAAACAAAAAACTAATACTTACCATTAATGAAATTCCTGAAAAAACTACTAAAAGTTCTAGTCATATTCTTCGGATTATTAATCGCAATCCTTTACATAACAGATACTGATTATTTATTAAAAGCGGTAAGAACCATTTACATGCGTGGTCATACAACTGCATATCTTGAAGATTATAAACACTTTGACAATCAACAAATAGAAGCAAGTGACAATCCACAAACTTGGCCTTATCATCTTGACTACAACTCTAAAAAAGAAACTGAACGTTTAACAAAGGCTAATAAAGATTGGGGAAGCATTGCATACGTAATTATAAAAAATGACAGTATTTGGTTTGAGAATTATTACGATGGTTTTAATCAAGATTCTAAATCCAACTCTTTTTCGATGGCAAAAAGTTATGTATCTGGTTTAATGGGTAAAGCCATTATGCAAGGTCATATTAAAAGTTTAGATCAACCTGTTTGCGATTTTCTGCCAGCATTTTGTGATGGTAAAGCAGCTAAAATGACTGTGGGAGATTTGAGTAGCATGTCTTCTGGTACCAATTGGGACGAAGCCTATTATTCACCATTATCCATAACGACTCGTGCTTATTTTGATGACGATTTAGCAAAAGTTATGAATGGTCTTAAAGTAGTTGACGAACCTGGACAAGCTTTTAAATATGCCAGTGGCGATACCCAGATGTTAGCCATGGTCATCGAAAAAGCAACAGGAAAAAAACTCTATGATTATTTTGAAGAAAGCTTTTGGAAACCCTTAGGAAGTGAAAATGAAACGCTTTGGCAAGTCGATAGCAGAAAAAAAGACTTAGTAAAAGCGTATTGCTGTATTGCGAGTAACGCCAAAGATTTTGCACGTTTCGGAAAACTTTATAAAGACCATGGCAAATGGAATGGTAAACAAATTTTAGATTCTGCTTTTGTAGCTAAATCTGTAGTGCCAAGATTTCCTCAAAGTCCAGAATATGGTTACGGTTGGTGGCTTAAAAAACACATGGGCAAAGACTTTTTTATGATGCGCGGCCATTTGGGACAATATGTATTTGTACAGCCAGAAGACAATGTGATTATTGTAAGATTAGGTCATCAAAAATCACCTGATATTGGCACCAAAACCTACACAGACGACATTAGTCTATATATTGAAGAGGCTTATAAAATGTTAGAAAAATAAACTATGAAATACGTAAAACTAATCCTTTCTTTCACTCTTGCAGCAGGTGTTTTTTATGCTCTAAACACCAAATTTGGAAGTATCCCTGCGCTTGGTAAATTCTTGGCACCAAACCAAGGCATTTGGCAAAATGAAAGCGAAGAAATCATCACAGGAGAAATCTTAATTCCATCTTTAGAGAACGAAGTGACTGTGCATTACGATGCCCAATTGATTCCGCATATATTCGCCAAAAACGATACCGATTTATACAAAGCACAAGGCTATATCACAGCAAAACATCGTTTGTGGCAAATGGAGTTTCAAACTTATGCGGCGGCTGGTCGCTTATCTGAAATTCTTGGCGAGAGCGCTTTAGAATACGACCGCGAACAACGTCGTAACGGTATGCTTTTCGGTGCAGAAAATAGCTTGAATATCATCAAAAAAGACCCAGAAGCTTTAGCTTTATTAGAAGCCTATAGTTCTGGTGTTAATGCATATATCAATAGCTTATCAGCTGAAAATTACCCTGTAGAATACAAATTACTAAGCTATGCACCAGAAGCTTGGAGTACCGAAAAAACAATGCATCTATTAATGTATATGACAGATATGCTATGCGGCCGTGAATATGATTTAGAGTTTACCAATACACTCAAGAAATTTGGTAAAGAACGTTTTGACATGCTATTTCCTGATTTCTATGATATTATTGACCCAGTCGTTCCTAAAGAAACAGATTGGAGTTTTATTGATACCGAAATTACGCAAATTCCAGATAGCGAATTACCAAAAGATTCGGTTTCTATTTCAAAACTAATGGAAAAACCACACCCAAATAATGGTAGTAATAACTGGGCAATTTCGCCAAAAAAATCATCATCTGGGAATGCTATTTTAGCCAGTGATCCACATTTAGGATTAAACTTGCCATCTATTTGGTTTGTGATGCAATTATCTACGCCAGAACATAATGTTTATGGCGCAACATTGCCTGGAACTATCGGTGTGATTATTGGTTTTAACGAGGATATTTCTTGGGGTGTAACAAACGCTACTAGAGACGTTAAAGATTGGTACAAAATAGAGTTTGAAGACCAAAATCGTCAAGCCTATAAGTACAATAACCAATGGAAAAAAACTGAATTACGTCTCGAAGAAATTAAAATTAAAGGTGCCAAGACCTATATAGACTCTGTTGTTTACACACATCATGGTCCTGTAAGTTACGACCGCACATTTCGCAGCGATGATGAACTTAAAGGTTATGCTATGAAATGGGCAGGACATACCGGTCATAACTTCACAGACTTGTTTTATAAGCTCAATCGAGGTAAAAATTATGATGACTACCGTGATGCTATTAAAAATCATGTAGCACCGGCACAGAATTTTATTTTTGCTTCAAAAACAGGTGATATAGGCATGTGGGTACAAGGACAATTTGCTAATAAATGGAAAGGTCAAGGCAAGTTTCTACTTGATGGTAGTAAACCAGAACATGATTGGCAAAGTTATATTCCTTCAAAATACAATGCACACAGTAAAAACCCTGAGCGTGGTTTTTTGAGTTCTGCCAATCAACACCCAACTGACTCTATGTACCCATTTTATGTGTATAATGATGGCTATGACACCTATCGTTCCCGAATAATTAATGATTTTTTAAGGTCAAAAGAAGAATTTGACATTCAAGATTTTAAGGACTTACAGAATAGTAATTTTAACTTGAAAGCAAGTGAAATTGTACCATACCTCATTGAAAATTTAGATGTTTCAGAATTAAATGATGCTGAAAAAGAAGCCTATGATTTAATGAAAGCTTGGGACTTTGATAACCATATAGAGAGTAAAGCACCTGGTTTCTTTTCTAGTTGGAACAATGCGCTTTACAATTTAGTTTGGGATGAATTCGACGTAGAAGACGAAACCTTAAAATGGCCTTTTACTTATCAGTATATGTATATGCTGAAAAATCATCCAAATGATGATTTTATGGATATCCAGAATACACCAGAGAAAGAAACAGCTAAAGATTTAATCAAGCAATCTTTTATTACAACGGTTGAAAAATTAAACAAATGGGCAGAAAAAAATGGAGATTATGACTGGGCAAATTATAAGCGTACTTATGTAGGGCATTTACTCCAAGCATTACCGGCATTTTCAGTACAAAATATCCCAATTGGCGGCGACGGAAATACGGTAAATGCGACTACTAGAAATCATGGCCCTTCATGGCGTATGGTTGTAGAAATGGGAGATACACCAAAAGGATATGGTATATATCCTGGTGGGCAATCCGGAAATCCAGGTAGTAAATATTACGATAATTTTATTGATGATTGGGCAAAAGGGAACTATTTTAAAATCAACTTTATGCAATCTAAAACGGATAGTACTTCAACCACATCTTTACAAACTTTAAAGCCTTCAAACTAATATGAAAAAGAATAGCATTAATTTTATAATAACTATTGTTTTAGCAGTGATTTTATCACAATTTATACCTTGGTGGTCAGTTATGATTTCTGGGTTTGTTTCGGCAGTATTAATTCCTCTTAAAAGAGCTTCGGTTTTCTTTATTCCTTTTGTTGCCATACTCATATTTTGGGCAATTTATGCATTTTCATTAAGTAGTGCTAACGACTATATTTTAGCAAAAAAGATTGCTGTTTTATTGCCTTTGGGAGGAAATGAATATTTACTTATTTTAGTCACTGGATTAGTTGGTGGTATTTCCGCTGGTGTTTCAGCCATGTTTGGAAAGCAACTAAATTTACTTTTTAAGTCTTAAAAATAATCCTACTATGATTTCTAAACTCAATCTTGAAAACATACTATTTCTTGATATAGAAACCGTACCAGAAGTTGAAAATTTCAAAGATTTAGACACTACTAAACAAGAGCTTTGGGAATCTAAATCAAAGTACCAACGGAGAGATGATTATACTGCTGAAGAGTTTTATGACCGTGCTGGTATTTGGGCAGAATTTGGGAAAATTATCTGTATTTCTGTCGGTTACTTTAAAATGGAAGGTGATATAAGAGCTTTTAGAGTCACTTCTTTTTACGGTGATGAAATTACAATTTTAAAAGACTTCAAAAATCTATTAATCTCGCATTTTAGTCAACAAAAACATTTGCTTTGTGCACATAACGGGAAAGAATTTGACTTCCCTTATATCGCTAGGCGAATGATTATTCACAATATAGAATTACCTTATAAGCTTAATTTATTTGGGAAAAAGCCTTGGGAAGTTCCTCATTTAGACACTCTCGAATTATGGAAGTTTGGCGACTATAAAACCTACACATCATTAAAATTATTGACTAATGTTTTAGGTATTCCTTCTCCCAAAGATGATATAGATGGTAGTGAAGTTTACCATGTGTATTATGATGAAAACGACATTGACCGCATCATTATCTATTGCGAAAAAGATACAATTGCTGTCGCACAGATTTTCTTGCGATTACGCGGTGATGAGTTACTCCATGACAATGAGATAAAACACATTTAAAAAATCCTCATTTATAATAAAAAAAGCTCAGAAATTAATCTGAGCTTTTTCGTTGCATTAAAAAATTCTGGTTGGGATTATTTTTTAATGAATTTTTGAGATACAGATTCTTTACCAGTATTTACTTCTAGGAAATACATACCGCTATTTAAAGTTCCAACTTCAATTTGATTAATGTATGAACCACGCAATACTGTTTGTCCTAACATATTTACAATTCTATAAGATGCATTTTCTATACCTGTAGTCTCAACATATAGGACATCTTTAACTGGGTTAGGGTACATTTTCATATTAAATGCATTTTCATCCTCGTTACCAAGTATATCTACTCTTTCGCCAAAAACAACTTCTCCTCTAGAACTTGGACAAGATGTTTCATAGATTTTTACATTGGCAAATGTAGAATTGTTACCAGAACCAGCATCGTTATCATTTATAAATACTAACCTATCCATAACTCCCGTATAAGAATCACCTACAGGAATAACGTATGTTGTTGTTCCGCTAGTATAATTGTCAAAATTAGTAATTCCATAATTCTGTGTTCCATAGAGTTTAAAGTAGAATGAAGATGTTAGTGAATTATCATTTTCAAATCCAATGCCATGAATTTCACCTTCTGAAGTACTACTAAACTCTAACTCAATTACAGTATTTGTAGTAACTGTATATGGGAAATCAATATACTTCCAAGTATTATTACTTAACGTCAATGATGCGCCTCCATTTCCAATAGAATTTGTACCGCTAGCATCTTGAGTTGAAAATGAATTAAGAGTATAATCATTGAAATTCAATGTATCGCAACCAGCTGGTGGATTGGTGCCACCTTCCGTTAAGCTAATATCATCTATCGCTACATCAGATTGCCATGTGCCTCCAGTAATTCTATTGAATCGTAATTGAATACCACCGCCTATATAAGCTGCTAAATCAATGTTAACCGTCAACCATTGATTACCCTGATTACCTGTCTGATTCCATAAACTTGTCCATGTTGCGCCTTCATCATTACTAACTTCTAAGTCTACTGAACCGCCGTTTGTAGAACCAAACATGTGGTACTTAAATGTAAAGTTGGCTTCTGTTACCGATGATAAATCAAAACATGGTGACGTAATAATTGCGCGCTTGTTAGGGAAACCTGTACCATTACCAGATGCTTCTACATAAATATAGTTACTTCCTTGAATTGCACTTGATGGCCCTGTATTATTCGATGGCGTACCATTAGCGTCTACTGTCCAGTTTATATCATCTGCACTAGATTGTGTCCATGCACCAATGCCACTTTCAAAACCTTCTGAATATGGGAAGGTCGAAACTCCGCCTGAACAACCATTTGCAACTTCATTTACATTTATAGTTCTTATTACTGGTGTTGCTGCATTTCCTGCCGCATCATTGACATTATAAGTCAGTGTATAATTCCCAGCTACGTTTGTATTTACTGAACCTGAAACTACGATACTTGATGTTAAGTTTCCATCTATATTATCTGTCGCTGTTGCGCCTGCATCATTGTATGCATCACCTACAGTTAAATTAACTGTTGCTGAACCTAATAATGTGATTACTGGGGCTACTGTATCTGCACTTACAACTACCGTTCTTGTTTCTGATGCTGAGTTTCCTGCGGCATCACTTACACTATAAGTAACAGTATATGTTCCTGCTGTATTTGTGTTTACAGTTCCTGTTGTAACTATACTTGATGTTAAATTACCATCTATATTATCCGTCGCTGTTGCGCCTTGCTCAGTATAAGAATCTCCAACATTTAAATTTATTGTTGCAGCACCTACTAATGAAATTACTGGTGCAGTTGTATCTGGATTTACCGTTACTGTTCGGGTAGCGCTGTCACTATTTCCAGCAGCATCACTTACACTATATGTTATCGTATATGTTCCTGCTACATTTGTATTTACCGAACCTGAAGTTACAATACTCGATGTTAAATCACCATCGACATTATCTGTCGCTGTCGCTCCTAGTTCGTTATAGGCCTGTTGCAATTCTAAAGTTACTGATGGTGACCCATTTAAGGTAATTACTGGAGATGTAGTGTCTGGACCAGAACCTTCAATAACTACTGTATAATCTTCAACTTCACCATAAGTGAAAGAAGCACATGAGTCTACATTAGCATTATAACTCATTGTTACACGCATGCGTGTTGAAACCTCTGACGCCGATGATGGTACTGTAAAACTTCCGCTTACAGGTGTCGTCTGAGAAGGTACTGCAGTAAATACTTGTTCGCCTGCATCTGTAAAATCACCATCTTTATTGTAATCAATCCATACAGCATAGCCTTCATTATATAAAGTGCCAGTCCATGTTGGCGTTACGGAAATTGTATACTGCGTATCCTTTGTTAAGGTAGTAGATATACTCGTAAAGTCGGAATAAAATTGTGCTCCTGATGCATTATCTATAGTATTTAATTGAACACGGCTGATAAACTCATCATTAACATTGGAACTTGTAGAGTTACAATAATTAAGTTGAACATCGGTAGTTGTAAAATTAATTAAACTTGAAAAAGATGAAGTACTAGTATCAGGACATTCACTTCTTACCTGAGCCTCATACTGAGTTAATGCTGCTAAGCCAGAAACTGAAGTAGAAATTCCATTAACATTTACAGTATTCCATGTTGAAGTTCCCACTTGTCTATATCTTAAGTCATAAGATGCTCCTGATACAGCATCCCAAGATAATGTAGCAGATGTTTCTGCTATATTTGAAGCTGTTAACCCTGTCGGAACAATAGCATTACAAATAACTTGACCTGCTATAGAAAAGTTTGCATTCGATATGTCAAAGAAAACATTATTAGAAGCCTTAACCATTATTCTGTTTTGACTACCTTGGTTATTAGGCACTAGTATGTCTTGAGAACCATCATTTGTTACATTAGTTGCTAATGAAATAGGATACGTATCTCCGCCATCTGTAGATAAAAGAATATCAACGTTAGCAGCATTTATTCCATTTCCAGTAGTTCCAGCTACATCCCATGTGACAGTTTGTGTTGTTCCTGCATTCCATGTGACATTAGTATTTGGAGAATTAACAATAAATGGTCCAGCTGTTCCATTAACCGTAATACGAGTGTCATCACTATTATTAGTGGCTCCTCCAGCTCTATTATCTCTTACAGTTAATCTAAAATTTAAAGCACGTGCCACGTTAGGGATTGCTTCCCATTGCCAAGAAGTTGCTCCTGTTTTAATAGTTTGAAGTCTTGGGAAATATCTCTTATTATCAGTTGTTGGTTCAAATGATCTAAATGCCACACCAGAAGTCGCGGTTGTACTTGGAAAAGTTGTTGCTGCGTTATTCTCATCTGCCTGTTCCCAGCAATATGTCAACACATCTCCAGAGTTAGAGTCTGATGCAGTTCCTTCTAGAACAAACGGTGTTCCTTTTGGAATAGTGTAGTTTAATCCAGCATTTACAGTAGGTACAGCGTTGCCAGTATTTGTGTTTGTTTGACAACTTGTAGTCTTAATATAATTTGTTACTTGCTGAATCGTAAACCAATGAAAATATGGATCACTATTACTCTGAACATCTGTAGCTCCTGTAATACCAGCATATCCCATTATTGTAGTTCCACTTCCAGCTTCAAAATGAGCATTAGTACCTTCATTTCTAAATGAAAAAGTGTGATTACCACCAAACTGATGTCCTAACTCATGTGCGACATAATCTACATCAAATGGATCCCCTTCTGGAGTTGAACGAGATGTAAACGCACTTCCTTTTTGACCATTGACACATACACATCCAATACAACCTGCATTTCCATTATCTGAAGCTCTTGCAAATAAATGGCCAACATCATAATTAGCTTCTCCTATTACACTGGTAAGGGTGTTCTGTACTTGACTATTAAAACCTCCATTTGAATAAGGGTCTGAATTAGCATTAGTATAAATAACGTCATCAGTATTTGCAATCAATACCATCGTTGCGTTAAAGTCATTTTCAAAAAGTCCATTAACACGAGTCATTGTTGTATTAATAGCTGCTAAGGCTTGAGCTTTAGTTCCTCCATGATACTGTGTATATTCTCCTGTAGTAGAAACGGCTAATCTAAAAGTTCTTAAAATTCCGTCATCGGCATTTCTTAACCCATTCCCAATTTCCAAAGATTTGTTCATCTGATCAGTAACCTCACACTCAAACGCATCGTTAGAATTAATTCTATTTACTCTATTGTATACAACAAAACTATTTGAATCATTTTTACTTGGTTCTATAAATGTATTACCGTCTTCTGAAGATAATATCATAGCACTAAGCCCATAAGGAGAAAAACTAAATCTTATTTGAGAAGAAGAGTCCTCTATGCTTTGCCCAAAATAAGACCTTATCTCAGGATACCTTTCCTGTAAATCTGGATGCATTGTAGATGCCTCAGTAATTCTAAATTTTTTGATTTCTCCTTTGTGGTTAGGGAATCCTACAATAACATTAGATGTAGAATTAAAATCAGTCCTTGAAGGAGCATTAGTCAGTGATGTTTTTAAAGTCTGTTTATCTAAGCCATAGACTATGTAGTTATTTAAACTTTGATGATTAGACTTAGTTAGAGTAATTTTTGAATTACTATTATTGGTCCATAAATTTTTGTTTTGAGCCCAAAGCATGGTTGAGCTAATAGTAAAAAAGAGTAGTAGTAATTTTAATTTCATAGTAAAAAAATTAATTAAAGGTTAGATGTTCTCTGAAGTTAGAAAAAACTTGCAAGCAAGGAGTTCTAATTCTAAACTTTAAGAGTTTTTAATTGACGATTTACGGTTTTTCCGTAATAATTGTATATAAAAACAGCTGAGTATATTATTAATTGAAAAAAACCAGGCAATCTCTTACCTGGATTTTTTATAATTAAAGGGGAATTAAAAACTTATTTTTTCATAAGCTTTTGGGTTTTTCTAAATCCATTAGAACCTTCAATACTTAACATATAAATTCCACTATTCAGATTTGAAATATTTATTTGCTTCTCGGAAGTAGATGCATTAACAGACCATTGAACACGATTAACCATTTTACCTGTTAAATCGTAAATCTTCAAAGTCATATCTACTGGCCCGTTTTGCATATCTAAACCTAAACCTACGTTTACAGAAGATGATGCAGGGTTTGGATAGAAACGAACTGAACTTTCAATAGTATCTATATTATCTACTAAGTCAGTTAGAACCTCTTCAGCTTGCGTTGTAGTTCCTGCAAATAAATTAATATTATCAATTGCAATATCAGCTTGCCACGTACTTCCCGTAACCCTGTTAAATCTGAGTTGTACACTGTTTCCAATAAAGGCAGATAAATCTACGTTTTGAGACAACCATTGATTTCCTTTATTTCCTGTTTCACTCCATAATGTTGTCCAAGATCCACCGTTATCATTACTTGCTTCTAACGCAATACTTCCCATATCTGTTGCACCAAACATATGATAGTCAAATGAGAACGTTGCCGCAGACTCAGATGATAAATCGTAACATGGCGAGTTAATAATTGCTCGCTTATTAGGATATCCTGTATTATTTCCTGAAGCTTCTACGAATATATATCTTGTACCTTGAGTAGCGTTAGATGGTCCTGTTCCATTTGATGGTGTCCCATTGTTATCTACTGTCCAGTTTAAATCATCTGCACTACTCTGCGACCAGTCGCCAATAGAACCTTCGAAACTTTGACTGTACGGAAATGATGTTATGCCACCAGAACATGATGGTGTTGTTACAACGCCGTCCGTTAAGCTAATATCATCTATCGCTACATCAGATTGCCATGTGCCTCCAGTAATTCTATTGAATCGTAATTGAATACCACCGCCTATATAAGCTGCTAAATCAATGTTAACCGTCAACCATTGATTACCCTGATTACCTGTCTGATTCCATAAACTTGTCCATGTTGCGCCTTCATCATTACTAACTTCTAAGTTTACTGAACCGCCGTTTGTAGAACCAAACATGTGGTACTTAAATGTAAAGTTGGCTTCTGTTACCGATGATAAATCAAAACATGGTGACGTAATAATTGCGCGCTTGTTAGGGAAACCTGTACCATTACCAGATGCTTCTACATAAATATAGTTACTTCCTTGAATTGCACTTGATGGCCCTGTATTATTCGATGGCGTACCATTAGCGTCTACTGTCCAGTTTATATCATCTGCACTAGATTGTGTCCATGCACCAATGCCACTTTCAAAACCTTCTGAATATGGGAAGGTCGAAACTCCGCCTGAACAACCATTTGCAACTTCATTTACATTTATAGTTCTTATTACTGGTGTTGCTGCATTTCCTGCCGCATCATTGACATTATAAGTCAGTGTATAATTCCCAGCTACGTTTGTATTTACTGAACCTGAAACTACGATACTTGATGTTAAGTTTCCATCTATATTATCTGTCGCTGTTGCGCCTGCATCATTGTATGCATCACCTACAGTTAAATTAACTGTTGCTGAACCTAATAATGTGATTACTGGGGCTACTGTATCTGCACTTACAACTACCGTTCTTGTTTCTGATGCTGAGTTTCCTGCGGCATCACTTACACTATAAGTAACAGTATATGTTCCTGCTGTATTTGTGTTTACAGTTCCTGTTGTAACTATACTTGATGTTAAATTACCATCTATATTATCCGTCGCTGTTGCGCCTTGCTCAGTATAAGAATCTCCAACATTTAAATTTATTGTTGCAGCACCTACTAATGAAATTACTGGTGCAGTTGTATCTGGATTTACCGTTACTGTTCGGGTAGCGCTGTCACTATTTCCAGCAGCATCACTTACACTATATGTTATCGTATATGTTCCTGCTACATTTGTATTTACCGAACCTGAAGTTACAATACTCGATGTTAAATCACCATCGACATTATCTGTCGCTGTCGCTCCTAGTTCGTTATAGGCCTGTTGCAATTCTAAAGTTACTGATGGTGACCCATTTAAGGTAATTACTGGAGATGTAGTGTCTGCAATAACATTTACAGTACGTGTCGTAGACGCATTATTTCCTGCAGCATCGCTAACACTATACGTAACAGTGTATGTTCCTGGAGTGTTTGTATTTACTGTTCCAGATGTTACAATACTTGATGTTAAATCACCATCTATATTATCTGTTGCAGTTGCACCAAGTTCATTATAAGCTTCACCTTGATCTAAGTTAATTGTTGAAGCGCCATTCAATGTAATAACTGGTGCTTCTGTATCCGGACCAGAACCTTCAATAACTACTGTATAATCTTCAACTTCTCCATAAGTGAAAGAAGCACATGAGTCTACATTAGCATTATAACTCATTGTTACACGCATGCGTGTTGAAACCTCTGACGCCGATGATGGTACTGTAAAACTTCCGCTTACAGGTGTCGTCTGAGAAGGTACTGCAGTAAATACTTGTTCGCCTGCATCTGTAAAATCACCATCTTTATTGTAATCTATCCATACTGAATAACCTTCGTTATATAAAGTACCAGTCCAAGTTGGCGTGACCGAAATTGTATACTGCACATCTTTAGTTAAAGTTGTTGAAGTACTAGTAAAGTCAGAATAAAATTGAGCTCCAGATGTATTATCAATGGTATTTAATTGAACTCGGCTAATATACTCGTCATTAACATTAGAACTTTGTGATGCACAATACGTAACTGGTACAGCATCGGTAGTAATAGTTGCAGTATTACTCACTGCAGATGTATTTCCTACGGCATCCTTTGCAAAAACTGTAAAAGTATATTGTGTTTCGGCAGTTAAACCTGTTGCCGTAAAATTTGTATTAGTTGAATTTCCTACAACAGTTCCGTCTCTTAAAATGTCATAAGACGCTACGCCAACATTATCTGTAGATGCTGTCCATGATAAATTTGCTGAATTTTCAGTAACTCCTGAAGCAACTAAACTAGTCGGAGCCGATGGTGCAGTTGTATCTGGTGCTTCAGTCGTAACATTGACAACATTACTTAAAACCGATTCATTTCCTGCTGCATCTTTAGCTTTAACACTAAATGCATATGTTGTATTTGCAGATAATCCTGCTGCTTGATAACTTGTTGTTGTGCCAGAAACTGAACCTATAACTGTTCCATCTCTAAATACATCATATCCAGAAACCTCTATATTATCTGTAGAGGCTGTCCAACTTAAATCTGTAGAATTCTGAGTAGTATTTGATGCTGAAAGACTTGTTGGAGCCGTTGGTGCATCGTTATCTACAACTGTTGTTGCTTCAAATTTACCCGTAAATACACCACGTCCATATGTCGAAGCAATAATCTTATTATCAGCATCATTTCCGTTAACAGCCCAATAATCAAGAGATGTTACACTAACATCGCTCATACCATTATAGGCTTGAGACCATGATGGATTTGCATCGTTAAAATTATTTGTTGACCAAATACCTAATTGTGTTGCTAAAATAGCTTCATTTCTATTTAAAGGATTTTGAAGCATATCTCTTACAGGAATATTTGGCAAATCACCTTCTTTATTTTGCCATGACGAACCTCCATTAGAAGTTGCCCAAACACTTGTTACTCCATAATTATGAATAGTAACAAAAATATCATTAGCTGTTTCCCCATATCTTACTGAAGATACTGCACCAACAAATGGTGTACTAATCGTGGTAAATGTTGCGCTTGAGTTTGTAACATTTGTTAATCTTAAAAGTCCACCATTAGCTAAGCCTACGTGCCATGTATTGTTTGCAAAAGGTGAAACACCAAAGGCAGTTGGCTTACCTGTTAAAGCTGCATTTGTTAAAGTTCCACTAGAATTTGAAGCCACATTAATACTCTTTATTCTAAATGTTGAACCTGATGATGAATTAGTCAATAAACGATTAGCATCACTATCATAACCCATTTGGTTTACAAAATCTCCAGAAGCTTGATCACTAGAAAGTGTTGTTGCTCCTCCTTGACGTCTTCCAAGTCCATTCCAAGGTAAATTAAACCTATAAATTTGATTGTAAACATAAGTGGCAATCATATACTGACCGTCTTTATCTACAAATGTGTAAAAACCATCACCGTCACTTAGCTCTTCAGAACCATTAACGCCTGGCGAGGTATTATTCCCTCTAAATCCTTGCGAACCATTATCTTGTGCACCAGCTGTAAAAATAACATTTGAGCTTCCTTGACCATCAGGACCAATTCCTGCTTTTACATATTGCGTCACGTTATAACCGTTAACACGTTTAGTAATTGTAGAACCTGCATTACCTGAGTAATACACACCACCATCATTTCCAAATAACATACGAGATGAAGAATTATTACCAAAAGCAATTGAATGCTGATCGGCGTGTACATTATTAGGTTGACCGAATCCACCATACCAATGCGATAATTGTGACCACGAAGAACCACTATTGGTACTTTTAAATAAATCAATACCACCTACATAAACAATATTATCATTGTTTGGATCCGCTTCAATAACTAAGTCATAAAAAGCTTGACCTCTACAAAAATCATTTGCAGGAATACCTGTGTCTGCATCGTTTGGTAGACTTGTAGAAGAAATGCTTCCAAAACCGTTAGTTGTACTATAAATATGAACTGGTGCAGCACCAGCACCTTGTGTTAAGGCGTATAATTTATTAGGATTAGATGCTGATGGTTCTAACTCAACACGATTAGAATCTGTTAATGGAGAAGCACCTGCTTCTGTCCAAGTTGTTCCGTTCGTTGAGCTATATACTTTTCCTCCACCACTTCCAAAAGCGTTAGAGATTGATCCCATCCAAAGTTTATTATCTGCACCAACTTCTAAATCGTTAGGGATGACATAATATGTATTAGCACCTGACGTATTTGCTTCCATGTTAGCAGACTCTATTCTATTCCAAGTTGTACCTCCATTTGCTGAATGATATAATCCTGCCGTTTGCAATCCTAAATAGTTATTTGGGCTTGATGCATCTCCATAAATTTGCGCACCAACACCAACAAATAATTCAGTATTACCATTATTATTCCATGCTAAAACATCGTTTACATAGAAAAAACCTGACAGGAATAAATTAGTGGCACTAAAATCAAAAGTTGCAGGTCCAGCAGCAGGAATATTTAGAGCACTCCAAGAATTACCGCCATCAGTTGTTACATAAACTCCGTTACCTACAACATCACCAGCAGTATATTGTTCTCCTGTTCCAACAAACCAACGGTTAGAATTATTTGGATCAACAGTTATTGAAGTTACAGCTAAATTTCCAGGAACATTTTGTACACGTGTCCATAAAGAATTGGTATTTGTAATATTGGTATTTTTCCAAAGTCCACCACTAACACCGCCAGCATATACTGTATTGTTGCTTGAGTCATTTGGATCAAACATAATCACGCGTGTACGACCACCAATATCATTTGGTCCTCTCTCTTCCCAAGCATTCCCTGCTTCACCAGGATTTCGTTGAGCTTGTCGTTCCACTCTAAGATTTTCTCTTATAATATTAAGCTCGTCATTATCTAATTTTCCTGTAGAAGGATTAATAGATAATTCCCACATTTGCTCAAAATAGCGATTAGGTGGGAGACCTGCTTGCTTTCGTTTCTTTTTGTCCCAAGTTAGAGTTTCTTTAAATGGTGAGCTTGCCACAACTTTTGCATGTTGTAAACGTTGCTCATCTAGACTTAAATATTCTTTTTTACTTTCATTTTCTGTTGTTAAAGTAAATACACTAATTGCCACTATAAGCAGAGAAACACTACCTAGCAGTAAACGTAATTTTTTAATCATTTTGTAAATTTGGTTAGAGTTAGTAGTCAAAGAAATATTTTCGACAGCTGAAAATTATTAAAATTATGTTAATGAACAATCAAATTCTTAATATTTTCGACGAAACGTTATTAATTCTTTAATTTAACCTGCTTTTTTGTATGGTTTTATTACATTAAATTTACACATGGAAAAGAGCGAAATCCTTAAAATTCAGAATCTTAGCGTAAGTTTTGACTCAAATGAAATCAAAAATGAAGTCATTCATAACATTTCATTCTCTATTTATAAAAATGAAATTTTAGGAATCGTTGGAGAATCTGGTTCAGGTAAATCAGTATCATCTTTAGCAATTATGGGGTTATTACCTAAAGGTATTTCTGAAATCACCAAAGGCTCCATTCAATTTGAAGGTAAAAATCTTTTAAACATAACAGAAAAGGAATTTCAATCCATAAGAGGTAATGACATTGCCATGATTTTTCAAGAACCAATGAGTTCCCTGAACCCATCTATGACCTGCGGTAAACAAGTTGCCGAAATTTTAAAACAACATACAAAACTTTCGAAACCTGAAATTAAGGTGAACGTTTTATCACTTTTCGAAAAAGTGAAACTTCCTGAACCAAAAAATATTTTTTCAAAATATCCTCATGAGATTTCTGGTGGTCAAAAACAACGTGTAATGATTGCAATGGCGATAGCCTGTAAACCAAAATTATTAATTGCGGATGAGCCAACTACTGCATTAGATGTTACTGTACAAAAAGAGATTTTAGAATTGTTGAAATCACTTCAGCTAGAAACAAAAATGAGTGTTCTTTTTATATCTCACGATTTGGCATTAGTCTCACAACTTGCAGACCGCGTTGCTGTAATGTATAAAGGAGATATTGTAGAGCAAGGTGATGTTAACCAAATTTTTATTGCACCAAAAAATAATTATACTAAGGCGCTCTTTAACTCTCGTCCATCAATGAAAACAAGATTAAAACAGCTGCCAACTGTTAGTGATTTTGTAAATGAAACTGTAAATAATAAAATTGTTACTACTCAAGAACGAATAAAAAAGCATACTAAAATCTACAACCAACAACCACTATTGGAAGTCATTGATTTAGATAAAATATACTTGTCAAAAAAAGGTTTTCTAAAACCAAAAACTGAATTTAAAGCCGTAAACCAAGTCAGTTTTAACATTTACGAGGGCGAAACACTTGGCTTAGTTGGAGAGTCTGGTTGTGGTAAATCAACACTTGGGAATGCCATTCTTCAGCTAGATAAAGCGACCTCAGGAATTATAAAATATAGAGGTAAAGACATAACTAATTTGAATAAGTCTAATTTAAGAGCCTTACGAAAAGACATTCAGATTATTTTTCAAGACCCATTTGCATCATTAAATCCAAGACTAACAGTAGGTAGCGCAATTATGGAGCCTATGAAAGTCCATCATATTGGTGATTCAACAGAAGACAGAAAAGCTAAAGTCATTTCTATTTTACAACATGTTGGATTAGATGCTGAAACTTTTAATAAATATCCACACGAGTTTTCGGGAGGTCAACGTCAACGAATTGGTATTGCTAGAACTATTGCTTTAGAGCCAAAACTAATTGTCTGTGACGAATCTGTTTCTGCACTAGATATTTCCGTACAAGCACAAGTATTAAATCTTTTAAATAGTTTAAAAGAAAATTTTGGGTTTACATATCTATTTATATCTCACGATTTAGCAGTCGTAAAGTATATGTCCGACAAGCTTTTGGTTATGAACAAAGGTGAAATTGAAGAGTTTGGTGAAGCTGATTCAATTTATAGTGATCCTAAAAAAGAGTATACAAAAAAATTAATCAATGCTATTCCTAAAGGTTTATAGAAAGAATACCTTTTTGGTTAAATAAAATACGCCAGATATTAATCTGAGCGTATTTTTAAATTTTGAAGGTTTTACTTCAAAAGTAGGTTCTGGTAGATTTGGTTTAGTTTTCATAAGTATTAGTTTATGATAGATTTGGGACAAATCATAAATTAAGTTTATGGTAAATTTGGTTAAATAGGTTTGGGACTGCTAATATGAGATAATATTTCATTTTAAACGATTAAATACATTATTAATCGATGAAATACATTAAATTTTAACATTTAATCAATTTAGAGCATAAAAAAACCATTAAAATTAATAATGGCTTTTCTATTAAAATAATTTTATAGACTCATTTCAGGTATATCTCCTTCAATAATTAAATGTCCATCTGTGGCAATTTTTATTTCATCTACTGAAACACCTGGAGCACGTTCTAATAATTTAAATCCTTGTTCTGTTACTTCTATAACTGCTAAATTAGTTACAATTTTTTTGACACAACCAACGCCTGTTAGTGGTAAAGAACATTCTTTTAAAAGTTTAGATTCGCCACGCTTATTGGTATGCATCATAGCTACAATAATATTTTCGGCACTTGCTACTAAATCCATCGCGCCACCCATACCTTTTACCATACGACCAGGGATTTTCCAATTGGCAATATCTCCATTTTCTGCAACTTCCATAGCGCCTAATATCGTTAAGTCTACATGTTTACCTCGTATCATCGAAAAACTTGTTGCTGAATCAAAGAAACTAGCACCTGGTAACGTTGTAATGGTTTGCTTACCAGCATTAATAATATCTGCATCCTCTTCGCCTTCAAAAGGAAATGGTCCCATTCCAAGAACTCCATTCTCGCTTTGAAACTCTACCTCTATATCTTCTCTTACAAAATTGGCAACTAAAGTTGGTATACCAATCCCTAGGTTAACATAATAACCGTCTTTTACTTCTTTAGCAATTCGCTTTGCGATTCCGTTTTTATCTAGCATAATTAACTTCTTTGTCTTACGGTTCGTTGCTCTATTCGTTTTTCATAAACTTCTCCCTGAAAAATACGCTGAACAAATATTCCTGGAATATGAATTTGATTTGGGTCTAGCTCACCAACAGGTACTAACTCTTCAACCTCAGCAACTGTTATTTTGGCTGCGCCACACATGTTTGGATTAAAATTTCGAGCTGTGCCCTTAAAAATTAAATTTCCTGCAGCATCACCTTTCCAAGCTTTAACAAAAGCAAAATCTGCTTTAAATGCATGCTCTAAGACGTACATTTTTCCATCAAATTCTCTTGTTTCTTTATCTTCTGCAACTTCAGTACCGAATCCTGCAGGTGTATAGATTGCAGGAAAGCCAGCTTGTGCTGCTCGGCAACGCTCAGCTAATGTACCTTGCGGAATTAATTCGACATCTAGCTCTCCACTTAACATCTGACGCTCAAATTCATCATTCTCGCCTACATAAGACGATATCATTTTTTTAACTTGTTTTTGTTGAAGTAAAAGTCCTAGGCCAAAATCATCGACACCTGCATTATTAGAAATACATGTTAAACCTTTATTGTTTCGCTTTACTAACTCGGCGATAGCATTTTCGGGAATACCGCTAAGGCCAAAACCGCCTAACATAAAAGTCATATTATCTGTCACACCGTTTAATGCAACAGTGACATTGTCTACTTTTTTATTAATCATATCTATTGATTATTTGCAGACGTAAATTACAAAAGATTGACATGAATTACTACTACGGTAAACAAAAAAGAAAGTTAATAATTAATGTTTAGAAGTCAATACCTATATCGTCACTAACATCGTTGTCTGTAGGTTTACTGTCTTCATTAAACTCATCACAATTAGTTTCAATTGATAAATTTGAAGGTTTTTCGAAATCTTCCTTTGAAACATTTAAAGTTTTGTCTTCATAGCAAGCTTTCATATACAGCCCCCAAATTGGTAAAGCTGTAGACGCACCTTGTCCGTATGTAATTGTCTTAAAATGTGCAGCTCTATCTTCGCATCCAACCCAAACACCAGTTACTAAATTAGGAACCATACCCATAAACCAACCATCAGATTGATTTTGTGTAGTTCCTGTTTTTCCTGCAATTGGATTTGTTAATCCATAAGGATAACCCGTAAGCATTTCTTTGGTAAATTTTTGGTTTGTACGCCATGTATCATAAAGTCTTTTACCTGATCCACCTTGAACAACACCTTGCATTAAATTCACCGTTACATAAGCAACTTCTTCACTGAGAACATCACGACTTTCTGGTTGAAATTGGTATAATACAGTTCCATTTTTATCTTCAATCCGTGTTACTAAAACAGGTCTATTATAGACGCCTTTATTTGCAAACGTAGAATATGCAGCTACCATTTCGTAAACGCTTATATCTGGTGTTCCTAGTGCTATCGCTGGTACTGGTAAAATATCTTGCTCTACTCCTAATTTCTTGGCCATTTCTACAACAGGTTGTGGACCAATCTCATTCATTAATCGCGCTGTGATGGTATTAGTAGAACTTGCTAAAGCTTCTTTCAATGTTTGAAAACCATCATATTTACCGTCAGAATTTTTAGTCGTCCATGATTCTGGATTTCCAAATTTATTAGCCTCTATAGTAACTGGTGTTCTTGGCAAAGAATCGCATGGTGATAATTGTAGTTGATCAATTGCGGTTGCATATACAAATGGCTTAAAGGTTGACCCAACTTGACGCTTCCCTTGTTTTACCATATCATACTTAAAGTGCTTGTAATTCATACCGCCAACCCAAGCTTTTACATGACCTGTTTGTGGGTCCATGGACATCATTGCTGGTCGTAAAAAAGATTTGTAATAACGCATAGAATCCATAGGCTTCATTACTGTATCTATCTCTGTATATTTTCCATTTTTCCAAGCAAAAACCTCCATTTGAACAGGTTTATCAAAAGATGCAATAATTTCTTTTTCAGATTTACCTAGGTCATTTTTCATATGTCTCCAACGTTCGCTTCTGCGCATTCCTACGTTCATTAGACTTTTAATTTCCTTGTCGTCTAGCTCTAAAAAGGGCGCTGTTGGATTCTTTTTCGGCGTATTTTGTTTGTCAAATGCAGCTTGTAGATTAGGCATGTGTTGTGCTACAGCATTTTCTGCATGTTGCTGCATACGGTAATCTATCGTGGTGTAAATTTTAAGTCCATCGTTATAAAGATTATATTTTTCACCGTCAGGTTTAGGATTGTCTTTAATCCAGCTTTTCATAAATTCAGCTAGATTTGCTCTGAAATATGTTGCTAAACCTTCGCGATGAGATTCTGGAGAATAATCTAAATCTAGTTCTGTTTTTTGAAGCGAGTCCTTTACTGTTTCTGCTATATAATCATACTTAGCCATTTGTGCCAAAACAACATTTCGCCTATTTCTTGTACCAACTGGATTTCTGTGAGAGCGAGGATTGTATAATGAAGAATTTTTAAACATTCCAACTAACATGGCCGATTCTTTTAAGTCTAAATCTTTTGGCTCTTTATTGAAATATATTCTAGAAGCAGAACGAATACCATCCGCATTATTATTAAAATCATAGATGTTGAAATACATTGCTATAATTTCTTCTTTGGTATATTGACGTTCTAAACGGATAGCAATGACCCATTCTTTAATTTTTTGAGTAACTGCTTCTAATTTATTTTTAGATCTAACCCCTACAAATAATTGTCTTGCTAATTGCTGAGTTATGGTACTAGCACCACCTTTATCTCTAAATGTTAATTTCGCAAAAACAGCTCTCAAAAAACCTCTAGCATCAATACCAGAATGTTCATAAAAACGAATATCTTCAGTTGCTACTAAAGCGTCTACCAAATTTTTAGGTAACTCATTAAACCCTATTGGTGTTCTGTTGTCTTCAAAATAAAATTTTGATAAAGTCTTGCCGTCTGACGATATAACTTCTGATGCTAAATTTGTACGCGGATTTTCAAGAACGGTATGATCTGGCATCTCACCTAGAAGTCCCCATGATGCGAATAGGAATAATAAAATGACTGATAAAAATCCTAATCCGAATATCATCCAAAACCATCGGATATATTTTGAAAAATCTTGTGTTTCGTTTGTTTTTTTTGCAGCTTGTTTTCTAGCCATAACTATTTATTTTCTACTCTAAAACCTACTTCTGTTATACCTTCTAAATCATCCACACCATTTACATCTCCAAACTTTCGCATAGCCTGCTGGACTTTAAAAGTGTATGTTCCTGATTCATTGAATACAAATGGAGTTTTATAGCCTTTGTACCACAATTTGTTGTCTTTTATATCCGAAAAACCTTCTCCTAAAAGTGTTCCGTCTGGCGCAGCCATTTTATACTCTAATGTATCTATAAAAGTTTTTCCATTTGGATATTCTAAACCTGTAATTAAATATAAATTACTGAATTTATAGTCGTTATTATTCCTAAGATTAACATACAAGTTATAGGTTTCAGTAGTATCAGGAGCCTCAAGATCAAACGAAATAATAGTGTCTTTATTCCATTGATTTGGCAACGATTGGTATTCATCAAAAACAGCTTTAGTATCACAGGATACTAAAAGAGTTAACGTTAAACACGCTATAAAAAAAACACTAATCTTTTTTGGCATTATTCTTAGGGTTTCGATTTCGCCTTTTGTTATTTCGGTTACGGTTCTTATTGTTTTTACGTCTGTTATTGCGTTTTGGACTATCAAAGCGCGTTAAACTATCTTGACCAACAACGTTTTCGAATTCTGTTTTAGTGTCTTCAATATGTTCTGAAGCATACTCCTCGAGGTTAGCAACTTTTTGTCCTTTTTTATTTTTTTCAATAATTTCATTAGCCTGAGCAGTAGAAAGAATGTGCCAATTCATCCATTCGCCTTCGTAGGCATACCACATCAATCCTTTAAAAATATCTGTCTTTTGGCAAACAGCTGTACCTTTTTCAGTTTGTAGTTTTTTCTCTCTTTTAGGGAAAGCTTTTAAAGCATCTAGGTAAGAGTCTAATTCATAATTTAGACAACATTTGAGTTTACCACATTGCCCAGCAAGCTTTAGAGGATTTAAAGATAATTGCTGGTAACGTGCCGCAGATGTACTAACAGATCTAAAGTCAGTCAACCAAGTAGAACAACACAATTCTCTACCACATGAGCCAATACCACCAAGCCTTGCTGCTTCTTGTCTAAAACCAACTTGACGCATTTCGATACGTGTTCTAAACTCACGCGCAAAAACCTTAATCAATTCTCTAAAATCTACACGTTCTTCAGCTGTATAGTAAAATGTGGCTTTACTTCCATCTCCTTGAAATTCGATATCTGATATTTTCATTTTAAGATTTAAGTCAATAGCAAATTGCCTTGCTTTGACCTTCATCGGTTCTTCTTTATCTCGAGCAGATGACCAGATATCAATGTCTTTTTGGGATGCTTTTCGATAGATTTTTAAGACATTCTCTTTGTCTTCTATATCGATTTTTTTTCGCTTCATTTGCACACGAACAAGCTCTCCAGTAAGTGTAACCATACCTACATCATGGCCAGATTTTGCTTGCGTAGCAACAATATCGCCAATACTTAGCGTTAAATTTTCAGTGTTTTTATAATATAGTTTTCTTCCGTTTTTAAAACGAACTTCAACACCCGAAAAAGGTTCTTGTCCGTTAGGAAGCGACATGTTGGCCAGCCAGTCAAAAACCGTGAGTTTGTTGCAGCTATCTGTACCACAAGTCCCATTGTTTTTACATCCTTTTGGTTGGCCATCTTTGCCAGTTGAGCAACTGTTACAAGCCATAATAATATGTTATATATACTTCAGAATGTTGTAAAATTCTGAAAGAAGGATTCATAAATCTTTAAGAAGTAAAGATAAAATTATTTATCGGACTTGAAGAATATTAAATAAAGAGAATAAAAAAGCCTTTATATAGAAATAAAATAAAAGCAATATCAATATCTCGTAGAGTTTTTTCCGGGAATGATAGACTTCATTTCTTTATTTGTGTTGATTGAAAATTTATAATTGAATATAATTTCACCTTTCGCTGGTTTAAAATCGACAATACCACGTAAATCCAGACCAAAGTTGTCTTTTAAGTCAAAATACCATTTTCTTGTTGGGTGTTTTAAATCTATAACATCAACTTTTCCTAGATTTCTTAAAGAAAATCCTAATGAAGACCCTTTTTGTTCTTTAGGGTAGTATGACACAAATAAATATCTTTTTTTAAGGATTGAAAAGAAAGTTATGTTATCAGTTTTGATATTAAGAATTGTGTCTTTATCTCGAATTAACACCTCATTAAAGATTATAGAATCTTTGTTTTTTGTAATTTTATTATGGTGGAGATAATATTTTTTCCCCTGTAATCTATATTTGGAATAACCATTATAATCATCAATATCTATAACATCATAATTATACAAAGGGTCTACTTGTCCAATAGCTATAGTTGCAAAAAATAAAGATATTACAACAAAAAAGACGTTTTTAGTTATACTCATTCAATTTCTGTTTTATGTAATCATGCTGATTTAGTTTAAAAAATCAAAAACTACTTCTTCAACACCTCAAATATATTTCGCAAATCCTTTTTAAAAGGCAAGTGGTCGGCACGTCCTTTTTTAAAGATGTCGTTACTATTTCCCTGTCCTTTTCGCAACGCTTTTTGCTCCTCAAATGACAATTCTATAATTTCCATACAATTGGTCGAACAGCAATTATTCATTTTTTCTTTACAATTATCACATTGGATAAAAAGTAAATGACAAGCTTCATTAGCACAATTGGTATGCATATCAGCTGGCTCTCCACATTGATGGCAGTTAGAAATTACGTCGTCTGAAATTCGCTCCGAACGACGTTGGTCAAACACAAAATTTTTACCTAGAAACTTATTTTCTAAACCTTTTGCTTCAATTTGCCGTACGTAGTTGATTATACCACCTTCAAGCTGAAATACATTTTTAAAGCCTTTGTGTTTGTAGTATGCACTTGCCTTTTCGCAACGAATACCGCCAGTACAATACATGACTAATTTTTTATCTTCTTTATGTTCTCTTAAATCTTCTTCAATTAAATCCAGAGACTCTCTAAATGTATCAACGTCTGGCGTTACAGCATTTTTAAAATGACCAATTTCACTTTCGTAATGATTACGCATATCTACCAATACGGTATTTGGGTCTTCAATGAGTTCATTAAATTTTTCGGCATTAACATGTACGCCTTTATTTGTAACATCAAAAGTGTCGTCGTTTAAACCATCAGCTACAATTTTATTTCGAACTTTTACCTTTAATTTTAAAAAGGCAAAATTATCATGCTCAACAGCAATATTTAATCTTACGTTTTCAAGAAAAGTAATGGAATCTAGGTGATTTTTAAACACTTCAAAATTATCTGCAGGAACAGAAAGCTGGGCATTAATTCCTTCGTGAGCTACGTAAATTCGCCCAAGGACGTCCATGTCGTTCCAATTTATAAACAAGTGATTTCTAAAAAGTTCGGGGTTTCCGATTTTTGCGTATTTGTAGAAAGAGATTGTCAAACGGTCTTTGCCCGCTTTTTCGATAAGTTCTGCTCTTTCTTTAGCGCTTAAGTTATTGTACAGTTGCATGCTATACTAATGTTTTAAGGTTAAAGAATTTATTTTCAGGTACAAAGGTAATTTTTTAAACGAAAAAAGCACTTTGATTTTTACCAAAGTGCTTTTTTGAGGACTAACTCGTTGTTAATATATAATTACATCATACTAGAACGAGTTAACCTGCATCAGCTTTACAACAGCCGAAAACTAAAACAGCTGCTATTTTGCCTAAAGTTTAAATGAAAATCCAATTTCTAAAATTTTTAACCTTAAACGGAAGCTTTTTCATAGCAATTTTTTCCTTTTTCAATTAGTAGATGCAGAAACTATAAAATGGTTGCGTCTTAAATTGTAATCTGTTAAAAGAAGTATTATTTTTACCTTCAAGATTAATAGCAAAAAACTGAATATATGAGTAGTGAAAAAGATGCAAAATTAAAGGCGCTTAAACTAACGCTAGACAAATTAGACAAGGCTTACGGAAAAGGAACGGTAATGAAAATGAGTGACCAAGCCATTGAAGATGTCGATGCGATTTCTTCGGGTTCGCTTGGATTAGATATTGCATTAGGCGTTGGAGGATATCCTAGAGGCAGGGTTATTGAAATATATGGCCCAGAATCTTCTGGTAAAACTACATTAACGTTGCACGCTATTGCAGAGGCGCAAAAAGCTGGAGGCATTGCTGCATTTATTGATGCTGAGCATGCTTTTGACCGGTTTTATGCCGAAAAGTTAGGTGTTGATTTAGAAAATCTAATTATTTCTCAACCAGATAACGGCGAACAAGCTCTAGAGATTGCAGACAATTTAGTACGTTCAGGCGCTATAGACATTATTGTTATAGATTCTGTAGCTGCTTTAACACCAAAAAGTGAGATTGAAGGAGAAATGGGAGATTCTAAAATGGGACTACACGCACGTTTAATGTCACAAGCGTTGAGAAAATTAACGGGGTCAATCAGTAAAACCAATTGTACGATGATTTTCATTAACCAATTACGTGAAAAAATTGGTGTTATGTTTGGAAACCCAGAAACGACTACCGGAGGAAATGCACTAAAATTTTACGCTTCTGTAAGATTGGATATAAGACGTTCTACTCAGATTAAAGATAGCAATAGCACTGTTATGGGTAACAAAACCAGAGTTAAGGTTGTAAAAAACAAAGTCGCTCCTCCTTTTAAATTAGCAGAATTTGATATTATGTATGGTCAAGGTATTTCTAAAGTTGGTGAAATCTTAGATATTGCTGTTGAGCACGATATTATAAAAAAGGCAGGGTCATGGTTTAGCTATGAAGATACAAAATTAGGTCAAGGCCGAGATGCTGTAAAGGCATTAATAAAAGATAATCCTGAATTAATGGATGAACTAGAAGAAAAAGTAAGGGCAAAAGTCAATGAAATAGAAGCCTAACAAAAAAATCCTGAAAAATTTCAGGATTTTTTTGTTTTTAGACGCAACCATTTAACCCTTTTTGCATCTTGCTTAAAGCAAGCTATAATTTTAAACTAAAAAAATGAAAAAATTACTCGTATTATTTATTTTTGGAACACTACTATCATGTGAGATTAATGATGGAAACGAAATAAACTTTGAATTGCAGATAATGTCAGTTACAGGTGTTGATATACCTGTCGAGTTTACATTAGGGGAAACCTATGAAATTACGGTTGACTATTTAAGACCTAATGGATGTCATGAATTCAATGATTTTATTATTCAGCCTAACGGAAACACAAGAACTGTAGCCGTAGTTGATACCGTCTACAACGACCCTAATTGTTCAGTAAATGCTGAAGAGGCTTCTGTATCTTTCAATTTTTTAGTACTTAGTAATGGCCCATATATTTTTCAGTTTTATCAAGGAACAGGTACAAATGGTGAAGACCAATACCTAATAGTAGAAGTGCCTGTCGTAGAATAAATATTTAACTAAATCCATCAACCACTTGAGTTTAAAAGAACTCATCAGAGACTGTAAAGAAAAGAATGCTAGTGCTCAGAGTCAATTATACAAGCTGTACGCCAGTAGACTGTTCTCCTTGTGCCTAAAGTATTCAAAAAACTACGTAGAGGCTGAAGATAATTTACAAGATGCATTTGTTACTATTTTTAATAAAATAGAACAGTATGAAAATAAAGGCTCTTTTGAAGGTTGGATGAAACGCATAGCTATTAATACTGCATTAAAGCGTTATCGAGAAGTGCAGGTTTATAGCTTAATTGATGAAAGTGCGATTGAAAATGTAGATATAGAAATTGATAATGATGAAGTAGACTTAGATTTTTTACTTCAAATTATACAAGATTTACCAGACCGTTATCGGTTGGTCTTTAACTTATATGTTATGGATGGTTTTTCACATAACGAAATTGCCAAAATGTTAGAAATATCTAATGGCACATCAAAATCAAACCTAGCACGTGCAAGGATGATTTTAAAACAAAAAATTGAAGATTATAAAGCGAGTGTAAATTCGCAATCCTTATAAAAATGAGCGATAAAAAACATATCGACAGACTGTTTCAAGAAAAGTTTAAGGACTTTGAAGTTATGCCAGACGAAAAGCTTTGGGAAGGCATTGAAGCTAGGCTTGACAAGAAAAAGAAAAAACAGCGTATTATCCCGATTTGGTGGAAATTTGGTGGCGTTGCAGCTGCACTTGTACTTATGTTTGCTATTGGTACTACTTTTAATAACACTGACGATACGCCAGTGGTTGTAGATTCTGATTCTAATAATACTGAAATAGAAAACAGTAAAAAATCAGACAAACACGCCACTTTACAAAAAGAAAATACGACTATCGCTTCAGATAACTCGAGTAAAAATGAGTCAAACAAAAAAGAAAATAATACATTAAAAAAATCTAAAGAAGTTTATTCTGAATCACCTGCCTTAAAATATAAATCTAAAGATAATTCATCTTTTGTTGCTACTCGAAATAAAACCCTACCAGAAAAACAGACTAATAAACTTTCTACTATTAACGAAACTAAGTCTAATAGAAATGTTGTTGCATCAACTTCTAATACAGACAAAAATAAAACAGAAACAGAAAACAAAGTTCAGCTTAAATCTCAAGAAGAGATTAAGGCTATTTTAGAATCTAATTCAAATACAAATAATGCTGTTGCAAAAAACAAAACAGCTAACAACAAAAGCAAAAAAAGTGAAAACAGTGAGTCTATTGAAACTATTGAAAATACTACTATAGACAAACAAAAAGAAACTGGTCAAGATATAGAAGAAGCTATTGCTGAAGCAAATACTAATAATGAAGAAGAAAAAGAAATTCGCCGGTGGAGTATTGCACCCAATGTTGCGCCGGTTTATTTTAATTCTTTAGGAGAAGGTTCTTCGCTAGATGCTCAGTTTGATTCTAATAACACCTCTAGTGATTTAAGTATGAGTTATGGTGTAAAAGGAAGTTATGCTGTAAACGAAAGGCTTAAAATCACTGCTGGAATTAATCGTGTTAGCTTTAATAACACTACTAATGATGTCATTGCGTTGTCAGATAATACGTTTTCTGCAAACGCTGCCGCAGCCTCAAGCAGATTGCAAAATGTACAACTCAATAGTGATGTTAATCATGCCTCTTTAATGCTTATTAGTCGCCCAAGAATTGCGGATAACTCGGTGCCAGAAGCTATAAATACATTACAAACCGGAAGCCTAGAACAACGTTTTGGTTTTATAGAGATTCCTTTAGAAATAGAGTATCGTCTAATAGACAAAAAACTTGGTGTAAATCTTAGCGGCGGTTTTAGTACACTATTGCTTAATGAAAATGAAATTCTTGCAGATATCAACGGCCAAAGCACTCTAATTGGCGAAGCTAACAACTTTAATAACACAAGCTTTAGTGCCAATTTTGGTGTTGGACTTGACTATAATTTATCTGAAAAGATTAATATCAATCTTGAACCAAAATTCAAGTATCAATTAAATACATTCAATAACACATCGGGGGATTTTAGACCGTTTTTTATTGGTGTGTATACAGGTTTAAGCTTTAAATTTTAGGCTTTGTTTTAGGTTTTTTTAGTTGGAGTTATTGCAAACTCAAATAAGCAATGATGGCAATAACTTGTAAAAAGTCGCTCAGTGGTTTGAGCGACTTTTTTAATTTATAAGCTTTTGGTCTTTGGATAAATCTTCTAAAATTAATGTTCTAACTGTATTATTCAAGTCTCTAGTATCATCAATAGTTAGTCCTTCTGTAATAAAAAATTTATGGATTTTAACACGCATTTTGCCTGGACTGCCACTGAAGAAAGTAAATGGAAAACGCTTTTTATTATCATAAAACGTCATTGGCACGATAGGTATTTGTTGATTAATGGCCATCCTAAAAGCACCATCTTTAAAAGTATCCAAAACAATAGATTCATCTGGTACACCACCTTCTGGAAAAATACAAATACTCAATCCCTGTTTTAATCTACGTTGTGCTCTCAAAAAAACAGCTTGTCGGCTCTTTGCGCTACTTCTATCAACTAAAATACAAGTACGTTTATAGAAAAATCCAAATAACGGAATCTTAGCTAACTCCTTTTTACCAACAAATACAAACGGATTTTTAACCGATGCTAACATTAGCATAATGTCAGTCATCGATGTATGATTAGCCACAAACATATAACTTGCTTTGGGGTCAGGTGTCTGTAGTCTTTCAAATTTGTAATTATAGCCCATGCCTACCAAAATAAACTTTGCCCAAAAACGAGCTAATTTAAAAAAGTACGGATACCATTGCTCTCTAGATATTGAGATTAATAAAAAAGGTAGTAATAGCAAAATAGGAATTGCCACAAGAACATAGAACCAGATACGGTAAAAAACCCAGAATATATATTTGAAGAATTTCATCTGCCCAAAACTAGACAAATAAATTAAATAGTATAACAGAAAAAATTACCTTTGTTTTTATAGTTTGAATTAAATAGAAATTCCTGTTTTCACAGGGAATGATTATGGCAAGAATACTAACAGGAATACAAAGTACAGGAACACCACATTTAGGTAATATTTTAGGTGCAATACTACCAGCAATTGAAAAAGCAAAAAACGAAGCTAACGATTCGTATTTATTTATTGCAGATATGCACTCGTTAACGCAAATCAAGGATGCCCAAACATTAAGACAAAACACTTACTCTACTGCTGCAACGTGGTTGGCCTTTGGTTTAGATATTGAAAAAACAATATTCTACAGACAAAGTGATGTGCCACAGGTAACAGAACTATCTTGGTATTTAAGCTGTTTTTTTCCATATCAACGTTTGACTTTAGCACATAGCTTTAAGGACAAGGCAGATAGGTTAGAAGACGTTAATGCGGGTTTGTTTACGTATCCAATGCTAATGGCCGCTGACATTTTGTTATATGATGCAGAAGTTATACCTGTTGGAAAAGACCAAGAACAACATATTGAAATGACACGAGATGTTGCATCTCGTTTTCATGCGAAGATTGGCAGTGAAACTTTTGTATTACCTAGAGCTGATGTGCAAAAAGATACCATGCTAATTCCTGGTACTGATGGTGCAAAAATGAGTAAGAGTAAAGGAAATATTATAGATATTTTTTTGCCAGAAAAGAAACTCCGTAAGCAAATCATGTCTATCCAAACAGATAGTACACCGCTTGAAGAACCAAAAGATTGGTCGACTTGTAATTGCTTTGCAATTTATAGTCTGTTAGCAGATGACAAAGCAATTACAGAAATGAAAGCCAATTACGAAAATGGCAATTACGGTTATGGTCATGCTAAACAAGCGCTTTATGAATTAGTCTTAGAACGTTTTTCGGACGCGCGAGAACGTTACAATTACTATATGGCAAACCTCAACGAAGTTAATGCTGCCTTAAAAGTTGGTGCAGAAAAAGCTGGAAATGTTGCTAATAATGTGTTAAAACGTGTTCGTGAAAAAGTTGGGTATTAATGAAAATAGCACCTGTAAATAGAGGCTTTTTACTTATTGGTGTCACACTAACTTTCTTATTAATTATTATTACTTACATTCCGTGGGAAAATTCGAACTACAATGGATTACCAGATTGTTTTTTAGAAATGATTCCAATCAAAATTTTTGAATTTTTAACAATACCTTCTGGTTATATTTTAGATACTTTTTTTCAAGAAAATCAATTCCTAATAACTGTCATACTAATCCACTTACTAAATCTTATTATTTACGGCTTTTTTATAGAAAGGATTCTTACTTTTTTTATTGATAGAATAAAATCCGCATAGCCTCAAACAATATCATAGAAATTCTTAAGTTTATTTGATATAAATCTATAAAGCATCATTTAATGATTCGTTTTTTATTAAAAGCACAAACATTTTGTTTTTTAGCTATTTGTTTTTTTCATAGTAATCTAACTGCGCAAAACAACAATTATGAAGTCTATCATAAAAGCCTTAATAAGGCAAAAAGCTTTAAAAGTCTTGACTCTACCGTGTTTTATTTCAAAAAAGCCTTTAAAGCTGCAGATCCTTTTTCAAAGGATCTAAAAAGTTTAGCCTTCTATTATTACAAAAATAATGACTTAAAAAACGCTGATTTTTATTTTTTAAAGTCAATCGCTTATGGCTATCAGTTTGAGGATGATAAAAACTTTAAAAAACTACCTTATAAAGTTAACTATCAAAATGGGTTTTTATTTAAATATGAAAACTCAGAAAGTCCGTATGCTAATTTTATAAAAACAATGGCTACACGGAATGAAAAAGAGATGAGGAAAAGTCGAAAAAAATTTCTCAGTACTGTAGACCTCGTTCAAGATGAAACTTATGAGGTTTTATTACAAAACGAATATTACTTTCAGCAAGTAAGATTAAAAATATTACCAAAAAAAGATATAAATCAGACAGAATATAAAACAGTAGCTAAATATCTTGGTTCTGGTAATAGTTACATGATGTTAGATTTATTAAAAACAAATAAATTTCCTAACAGAAGATATGTCTCTCGTTTTAGTGACCAATCAATAAATATGTTACTTAATCATGCTGTCGCAGCATTTATAAATAAAGATGATGCAAAAGAGTTTATTGATTTATTATGGTCTGAAGTTGAAAGAGGAAATATAACACCTTACGATTATGCGAAAGCTTATGACCATTACGTAAATTGGTATATCGATAACGAATCTACTTATTATGGAACCACACTTTATATGCCTGAAGGCTATGACAATATGGTATACATGAATGTATTATTTCCTAAAAAGCTCAACGAATTAAGAAACGATATTTGGCTTATAAGTATTGAAGAAATATCGTCTAAAACAGGCTTTCATTTGCCTTTGAATTACAAGAAATAGAATCCGATTTTCTTAATAATTTAAATGACCTCAAACAACTTACCTGGCAAAGGTCTAACTACACCTTTTAGCTCCATATTAAGTAATAGTCCTGCAAGCTTATAAGTTGGCATATTACAGTTTAGCGCGATTACGTCTAAAAGTTCCTTGTCGTTTTCTTTTAAGTAGTTATAGATTATTTTTTCATTAGGTTCTAACTCTATAAATAGTTGTTTTTGTACAGCAGGTTTTTGTTTCTGCTCTAATTCCCAACCTAATAAGTATGGGACATCCAAAGGATTTGATAATAAATGAGCTTGATTGGCTTTAATCAGATTATTACAACCAACACTTTGACTATCAGTTGTTCTACCTGGAACAGCAAAAACATCGCGATTATAAGAATTAGCAATATCTGCAGTTACTAAACTTCCGCCCTTTTCTGCAGATTCTATAACAATTGTTGCTTCGCTAAGACCAGCAATGATGCGATTTCGCTTTAAGAAATTGTTTCTATCAAATGTATCTGTACTCCAAAAGTCAGTGAAAAATCCGCCATGTCTTTCGACATCACTCATGTATTTTTTATGAACTTTAGGGTAGATTTGATTTAAGCCATGTGCTAAACAACCAACTGTCTGCAAATTATGTTTCAATGCAGCTTTATGAGCTGTAATATCTGTCCCATAAGCAAAGCCCGAAATGATTACTGGGTCGTATGGTGCTAATTCTTCAACTAATTTTTCGCAAAAAGCTATGCCGCTTGTTGTTATTTTTCTTGCACCAACAACACTAATTATGTGTTTATTATCAAGATTAATATTCCCTGATTGAAATAAAAGTAAAGGTCCATCAATACAGTGTTTTAACCGTTCAGGATAGCTGTCATCCGTAAAATACGAATAAGCTACATTATTTTCTTTTATGAATCTTAATTCATTTTTAGCTTCTTCAAAGTGAATGCCATCAAACAAACCTTCAATAGTTACCGTACCAATCCCATCGATTTTTAGAATATTACTTTTCTTTTCTCTAAAAACAGCTTCTGCACTTCCACAATGCGCTATTAGCTTTTTAGCGGTGGTTGAACCTATTTTAGGAACATGTTGTAGCGCCAAAATATTTATGAGTTGGTCTTCGGTCATTTAAATTTCATATAAACTTTAAAAATACCATTTTTTACGATGTTAATAAATTAGTACATCATAAGGTTAATGGGAAACAAAATTTTATAAATTTGTGTATATGCAGTTAGAAATTTACATCAGCGATTTATTATACAGATACGATTGTGTTACCGTGCCCGATTTTGGTGCGTTTTTAACAAGTCGCGTATCTGCTAAAATACACGAGTCGACACACACATTTTATCCGCCAAAAAAAGTATTGTCTTTTAATGAGCAACTTCAAAATAACGACGGCCTTTTAGCGAACTATATTGCAGAAGTTGAAAAAGTACCCTATCAAGTCGCTGTAGAAAAAATATCTAAGCAAGTCAAAGCCTTAAAATCTTATTTGATTGAAGGCGAAACTATTTCTTTTAATCATATCGGAGACTTATTACTAAATACAGAAGGTAGTATTGTCTTTAATCCATCTTATCATATCAATTATTTGACGGATGCTTTTGGCCTATCTCATTTTAATAGTATAGATATTACTCGAGAAGTTTTAAAACAAGAGGTCGAAGCTATTGAAGAAAAGGCAGCGATTGTTTTAACACCAGAAAAACGTTCTAGCAATTGGCTTAAATATGCTGCGGCAGCAGTAATAATTTTAGGCTTAGGTGGTTTAGGTACTAGTAAAATATATAATGATTCTATAAACAAACAAAACCAAGTTGCACAACAAGAAGCTAATACACAAATTGAGGCCGAAATACAAGAAGCAACATTTTTTATTAGTAATCCATTACCAGCAGCTACATTTTCAGTAGAAAAACAAATAGGTAATTATCATATTGTAGCTGGCGCATTCAGAATTGAAGCCAACTCTGATAAAAAAGTAGAACAACTAAAAGCCTTGGGTTATAAAGCTCGTAAAATTGGTGCAAATCGCTTTGGCTTACATCAGGTTGTATATTCTAGTTATGAAACTAGATCTGAAGCACAACGCGCTATGTACGGCATTAGAAAAGCACATAATAAAGACGCGTGGTTGTTGGTGCAAGATCTGAATAAATAATTTATTCTATTTAGTTAAAACTTAAGCTAAGTTAATCACCACTTCCTACTTTTTAATTTACCTTTGTCGTGAATTAAATATCTTATGGAAGCAAGAACAGCATTTCAATCAAAAACTATTGTTACAGACCTCGTTTTACCGAGTGAAACAAATCCATTAAATAATCTTTTTGGAGGAGAACTTTTAGCGCGTATGGATCGCTCTGCAAGTATCGCAGCACGTCGTCATTCTCGTAGAATTGTGGTTACTGCTTCTGTAAATCATGTAGCTTTTAACCGTTCTGTTCCTGTTGGAAGTGTTGTGACTATTGAGGCTAAAGTATCTAGAGCTTTTACATCGTCTATGGAAGTATATATGGACGTATGGATTGAGGATCGAGAATCTGGTGAATGCATCAAAGCCAATGAAGCTATATATACTTTTGTAGCAGTTGACGAAACTGGTAGACCTGTAAAAGTACCTGAATTAATACCAGAAACTGAATTAGAAAAAGAACGTTTTAATGCTGCCTTGAGACGTAAACAATTGAGTTTAGTTATTGCTGGAAAAATGAAGGCTTCAGATGCTACCGAACTAAAAGCTTTATTTGAGTAATTAAACTTATTTGCTTTTTTATAGTCTTATTCATTATTAAACCTAAATCTTTTAATGATGAAGAATCTCTTTTTTTTATTTGGCTTTCTCCTATTACTAAATCTTAATTCTTGTGCACGACGCGTTGTGGTTAGGCAACCTACTAATGTAACAGTAATCAAAACTTTACCTCGAAATTATAAAATAGTGCGTGTAAACGGAAAACGGTATTATACTTGGAACGGAAGGCGTTATAAAAAAACCAGAAATGGTTATGTCGTTGTTACTCTCTAATTTTTAGAGAGCCAATATTCAGGATTTTGAGTTGCATCATTTTTATAGACTCTAAAGCCCAATAGGGTTTCTCCAGTTTGTTTATTGGTAAATGCTTCTCCAATCACTTGACCTGTCTCAATTTTATCGCCCGACTTTACATTGATTTTAGACATGTTCATATACACTGTAATGTAACTACCATGGCTAATCATTACAGCTGGATTAGCATTTTTTATGACCATGATTTTATAAACTTCACCTTTAAAAACAGCCTTAACCTTTTCGTTCTTCTCCGTAGAGATGTAAATACTTTTGTAATTCTGTTTTACTGCTTTGTCAGTAATTGAACGTTGTAATCCATATTTACTTTTTATGACACCTCTGTCAACCGGCCAACGCAACTTACCTTTATTAGACTCAAAATTGGCAGCTAACTTCTTTGCTGCAGGTGTTAATACAAACTTACCTGTAGATGTCTTTTTTCCAGCTTTTTTATTTGAAGCTGCAATAGCTTCTCGAATCAATCGGTTTATTTCTTTGTCTATTCGGTCAGCTTCTTGTCGTTTTTTACGAATTTCGGCAGTATGCTTTTTGATGTCTTTACGAATAAGCACCATCAAATCTTGTTGGATTTTCATCTCAGACTCTAAAGCTATTTTTGCCTTTCTGTTTTCTGCGACAAGCTTTTTCTTTATCTCTTTTTGTTTTGATAGTTCTAAATTAAGATTCTGTAAATCTTGTGTTTTTGCTTTTATATCTTCAGCTTGTTTTTTCTGATATGCTTTGTATTGATTGATGTATTGAAGACGCTTATATGCCTGTTTAAAATTGTCAGAAGACAATAGAAACATCACTTTACTTTGCTCAGATTTACTTTTATAGGACTTTACAACCATTTTAGCATAATCTTCTTTTAGCTCTTTTAATTGGTCTCTGAGCTGCGTAATTTCTTTTTGATTACTATTAATGTCGCGTGTCAATTGATTGGCTTGTTCATTAGAGACCTTAATCAAATTTTGACGTACTCTAATTTTGTAGTTGACATCTTCGACTTGAGAAACAACAGATTTCTCCTTTGTTTTATTGGCTCTGTTTATAGAATTTAGTTGCGATATTTCTTTTAAAAGACGTTGACGTTTGGCCTCTAGCTGCTTTTGTTTTTCGCTTTGTGCTGAAACAAATGAAACAGAAAACAATGTCAGTATTGCAATTATAAAAAGACTTTTTAATCGCATATTATTTCAATTCAATTTCTTTATAACCTGAAGGAATTCTGAAAGGAAAACGCACTTCTCCGTTAAGTGTTACAGATCTAATTTCCATATCTATCAAAGCTTCATCAGTATCTTCTACAGCAATAATTTTTATCTCTTTGGGGATAACATTCTTCTCGATATCTTGATATGATTTATAATCAACTTGAAGAAATCTTCGCTTTACAGATTGTGCCATCTGTAAAGAGTTTAGCTTAAAATGTGATGCATTCATCAAGTAAAATAACTCTAATAACACATCTTGTTTTTGAGGTTGAAGGACATAAGAGTTATCCTGAATATTTACATCATGAGGTTGTGCCTTTAAATCATAAATTGCTTGTCCCATAAGTATGTTTTGGACTTTCTGAAAGTCTAATTCAAAACCTACAAAATCACTTAATAATTGATAATTGCCATCAAAATAAGTATTGTCAGTTTTGTTATAAAACTGAACTTGGTCTGGCGTAATCTTCATACGTGCTAAACCTAATGGCGCGCTTAACCATATAACTTCATCTTTTTGCATACGTAGATTAAAGGTTGCACCTTGAGTTTTTTCGCCTTGTGTAATATCTATTTTAGCTCTGGCTTGTAGTGTTTTAAAATCTACGTTATTCTTTTTATGAGCTTTAATCAGTTGTTTAGACGTTAGCTTTGAACTAGCCTCACCTGTAGAAGCAATTGCTTTTGCTGACTTACAACCTGAAACACTGATTGTTAGCAGCGCTAAAATGAGAATTGAAGTAAACTTGTATTTGATAAATTGCTTCATTGTTATTTCTGTGCTTTTATGGCTTGTGCCTTTTTAGCAAACGCTTTAGACTTTGTATTATTATTAGTAAGCTTATATGCTTCACTAAGTTGAGTGTAAAAATCACGTTCCATTACTGGGTTTTCGACCAAGAAATCAAGTCCCATTTCTAAGCTATCAATTGCTTTTTTAGGCTCGTTAATATTGATGTTTGAAACACCATTAAGTAAGTATAAAATAGGCTGAGCTGGATATAATTCTAAAGCATTTTCGCTTTGCTTTAAAGCTTCATTAAATTGTTTAAGTTCGATATGTAACAAAATAACATCTCTCAATAATTTAAAATCACTTGGGTTTTGCTTTAATGCTTCTTTATAATTTTTAAGTGCTTTTTGCTTATCTCCTGTTTTTAAATAATAAGTGCCTAAATTTGATAGTGATTCTGCATCCTTTTCAGTATCTACATTGTCAGTTGCTTCAATTAAATCCTTTTGATATTCTGGATTTTTTTCTACAAAATCAACAAAATCCTGAAGTACTTTTGACTTTACTTTATCATCAATTTCAGGAGTGTTTAAAATCAATTTCATAGATGAAACAGCTTTTTCTATCTCGTTATCATCTAGATAAAACTTGTATAATGCCAGATGCACTAATTTAGATTCTGGCTTAATTTCTAATAACTCTTTTGCTGCATCAAAAGCTTTTTTAGTCTTACCAGTTTGACTGTATCTGTAAATAAGTTGCAAATGATTATTCTCGTTATTTGGGTCAGCAACAATACGCTCTTTAAGATTATCAATGCGGTCACCAGCATCACCTGTTTTACTATAAATTGTATTGCGCATTTGGTCTCTAACCTCGTTTGTACCTAATGTTTGGTCTAACTCGTCAAGCACCTTTAAAGCTTGATTATACTTTTCTTTTTGAATGTAAATCGTTGCCAAATCCATTTTATAATCAGGATGGTATTTGACTAATTGTTTGACCGTTTTTATAGCATTATCGAAATCGTCCTGCTTATAATACACGTCATATAGCTCGTCTAAAAACCACTCGTTATCTGGTTGCATTGAGATGGCTTTTTTAAGAGCCTGTTCTGCCGCTCCAAAATTATTAAGTGCATTATGGTTTTTACCTAACTCAAAATATATAACCGGCTTTGTATCATCTATATCTAAGCATTTTTCAAGAGCTACGATAGCACGTTCATAGTTTTCAATACCTTTTTGTTTCAGTGCTTCAAAGAAATTTTCTTGATAGTCGTCAGTAACATTTCCTAAATCGTCTTCAGGTTCGTCTCCTAGTTTGTTTTGGGCCAACGTAAATATTGGTACCAGAAGAAGTACAGTTAAAAGACTAAATATTTTGGATTTAAAGTTCATGTTTTAGATTCTTCGCTTTGCTCTGAATGACAAATCAACTTTCAAAAGTTATTCAAAATTACAATTAACGAGATTCCTTTTTTTTAAGGACTATTATTCCATTTGTGTATAATCACCAATACTAATTTTGGTAAACTCACCATTATATTTAACGTGATTACCAATCATGGCCTCGTCTAATGTAGCGTTTTTAATAGTAGTTTGCATCTGAATTAAGCTATTTTTAACGACTGAATTTTCGATAGTTGTATCATTTCCGATAGACACATTTGGTCCAATTGTACTATCTTTCAAAACTACATTTTCGCCAATAAAGCAAGGTTCTATGATATTTGAATTTTCAAGATTTACAGAATCGTGAACTAATGTTTCTTCGCCATCTGACTTTAAAAACCCTAGCATTTTTGTGTTAGTTTCAAGAGTCACGGCTTTGTTTCCGCAGTCCATCCATTCGTCAACTGTTCCGGTTTTGAAGACTCTTCCATCCGCCATCATACGTTTAATACCGTCATTAATCTGGTATTCGCCACCATTCATAACGTTTTCATCTAACACTTCTTGAAGCTTCGATTTTAAAACAGCTACATCTTTAAAATAGTAGATTCCAATAACGGCTTGGTCACTTACAAAGGTTTCTGGTTTTTCTAAAAGTTCTACTATTTCTTGTTCGTCATTTAGCTTTACTACACCATAGGCTTCAGGATTCGCCACACGTTTTGTCCAAATAACACTATCGGCTTCTGGGTCTAAATCAAACTCAGCACGAATCAACGTATCTGCATAAGCAATTACTGCTGGACCAGATAAAGATGGCTCAGCACTCATTATAGCATGTCCTGTGCCTAAAGGTTGGTCTTGCCTGTAAATTGATGCTTTTGCGCCTAAGCCCTCGGCTAATTGCTTTAAGCTCGTTACAACATCATCTCCAAAAAAAGCTGGATCACCAAGTACAAATGCGATTTCTTCAATAGGTTGTTTTAAAACCTTTGCTATATCTTTTACTAACCTGTGAACTATTGGCTGACCTGCAACCGGAATTAATGGTTTTGGTACTGTTAAACTGTGCGGTCTAAGTCGTGAACCTCGACCTGCCATTGGTACTATTATTTTCATATAATGTTGATTCGTTTTTTTTAATTGTTTAGTTGAGATTCTTCGCTTTGCTCTGAATGACAATACAAATTATTTTACACCAGTGCTTCCAAAACCACCTTCACCTCGAGATGTTTCAGAAAGCTCATTAACTTCTTCCCATTCTGCACGTTCGTGTTTTGCAATGACTAATTGTGCGATGCGTTCTCCATTTTCAATTACAAAATCTTCGTTCGATAGATTGACTAAAATTACACCTATTTCTCCTCTATAATCGGCATCAACTGTTCCGGGCGCATTGAGTACTGTAATCCCTTTTTTTGCCGCAAGACCACTTCTTGGTCTAACTTGGGCTTCAGTACCAATGGGCAATTCAATGAATAAGCCTGTTTTTACAATGGTGCGCTCCAAAGGTTTTAAAGTTATTGGCTCTGTAATATTTGCACGTAAGTCCATACCTGCTGAAGCTATGGTTTCGTAATGAGGTAAGTCGTGATTGGACTTGTTTATTATTTTAATATTCATGATTACTTTTTTAATAAGTTTTTTAGGTCGTTTTTTTCTAGTAAAACAACTATAAAAACAAAGACACACAAAAATACAGTTCCTATTAAAATATCTCTATCAAATTGGTAATAACTTAAAAATGAAATCAGAGTTCCTCCTACTAAATACAAAACTATTCTTTTGAAATCGTAAGGTACAGGATAATGCTTTCTGCCCAAGGCAACAGAGATGAACATCATTAGTCCATAAGCTAAAAGCGTTGCATAGGCACAAGCCATAAAGCCTAATTTTGGAATGAATACGATATTGAACCCTATCGTAATTACTGCACCAATTAAAGAAATATACATACCGTAACGCGTCTTGTCTGTGAGTTTGTACCAAATGGAAAGGTTATGATAAATACCTAAACACAAGTTTGCTAATAATACAATTGGCACAATGTCTAGAGCGAGTAAATAGCTTTCCTTTTCAATGAAAAAAGGTCTTAATAAATCTATATATACAGTAACTACAATCAGACCCAAGGTTCCTACAATTGTAAAGTATTTTAAGATTGTTGCATAAGTTCCCTTAGCGTTTGCCTTGTCTGAATGGTTAAAGAAAAATGGCTCTGCTCCCATTCTAAAAGCTTGAATAAAAAGCGTCATAAACACCGCTAACTTATAACACGCACTATAGGCGCCATTGATATATTCGCTCTCCATCTCGGGAAGTAACCATTTGTCTAGATTCTCATTAACGACAAATGCCAAACCAGCAACCATTATTGGCAATCCGTAATTAATAAGTTGCTTAAAAATACTTTTATCAAATATGAATTTAGTTTTAAACATATATGGCAAAACCATAAGTAAAACAAAACCACTTGCTGCTAGGTTCGCTATAAAAATATACTCCACAGGATTACTAACACTAAATAGCTTTCTTAGTGTTTCTGAACCATAAGTAACTGATAGAAACAAAACATTTAAAACGACAATAATTAATACATTAACAAGCTTTAGTGCTGCGAATTTTATTGGCCTTCCTGTAACTCGTAGATAGGCAAATGGAATAACAACCAAAGTGTCAATCAAGGTTATTGAAACTAATAGATTATAAAAATCGGTATTGATTCTTAGTGTTTGAGAAATAACATCTCTAAAGACAAAGAAAACAATTCCAAAAACAAACGTAGTTGTCAAAATAGAGATTAATGACGTAGATAGAACCTTATCCTTCTCTTTTTGTTTACTGAAAAATCTAAAGAAAGAGGTTTCTAATCCATAGGTCAAGACTACATTAAAAAATGCCGCTACAATATAGAATTCTGTGTTTTCTGAATAACCTTCGTTTGGTAATACATCTGTATGCAAACGAACTAACAGGAAATTAATTAGGCGAGGCAAAACAATTGCCAATCCATAAATAATTGTGTCTTTAAAAAACTTTTGAAGTACGCTCAAATCCTATAAATAATGCTCTAAAATACTGTTTTAAAACAAAAAAACCTCACTGTTATTGTGAGGTTTTAATTATATAATCTAATAGTTAATTTTTATTTGGAAGCGTAGACATTGGTAACGCATCGGTTTGTCGCTCAATAATATTACCTATTTTATAGTATTTTGTTTTTCCGTCTACAGTATAACTAACAACACACTCGTTATCGTTTAGTGTAAATGGAAAATTCTCATCATTTCCTTTATCACTACTAGCAGTTTCAAAATTATACTTTTCAGTATTTGAAGTTGACAAAAAACGTCCTATAAATAACTGTTTGTTACTTGGCTTTGTCTCTAAATTAGAAATCTTTCCTCTAAAGTAAACACTATCTAAAACTAAATCATTTGATTTTGTTTCAATAAAAATATTGGTGCCTGAGCCTCCTCCTTTTACACCAGCAACCCAGCTTTGGCAGTATACTTCTCCAAAATCAGTAGGTGCCTCTTTCTGTAGTTCCATAGTACTTGCGCATTGAGAGAAGCTAACAGAAATAATTGCTAGAGATAAAAATCTAAATGTTTTACGTATAAATTTCATAATGAAAGCTTTTGTAATAACTATACTATTTCAATAGCCATACCAATATATTAATTAGTGTCAAAAGACCAAATCTGCCCGATGGTTTTTACGCCAGAGTCATCGATTGAATCTACACGCCAAAAATACGTATTTCCTGCTGTTGTAGTTACGTTAGCACTATCAGAAGTTAGTCCTGCAGTTTCTAAAGGTGGATCTGTAGCTAGTCCAAAATACAAGTCATACGTTAATGTATCTCCTACATCAGTATCGCCACCAACCCATTTAAGGTTTACAGTTCCTGCTGAAACTGTACTTTCATCAGCTGGTTCATCTACTGCAGCTGTAAAAGGTGCATAATTAGTAATACCTGGTCCAGAGGTAAAAAATGCTAAGGTTGTTGAAGCTTCTGATTCTTGTCCTTCAGAATCAAATGCAGTGACATTCCAATAATAAGCAACACCTTGTTGGAGCGTTATCGTAATACTGGTATTAGACGTTGTTCTGTTCTCGACAACATTATTAAGGTCTCTATCTGTTGCAATAATAACTCTATAAGTGATTGCATCTCCGTCTGCATCTGAAGAAGCATTCCATTGAAAATTTATAGTGTTGTCAATACATAATAAATCTGCAGTTGGAAACGTAACTTGAGTTACCCTAGTTGGTGCAGAATTTGCTGGTGGACCATCATCTCCACCGCCACATGCAACTAATAGTAGTATCGAAAATAATGATGCTATTAATCTTATTTCTTTTTTCATCTTTTTATTTTTTAATGATTTTAATCATTTCAGCGTTTTCAATATTGAGTCTTACGAAGTATATACCTTTTGTAAGGTTTCCGAAAGGGATGTTTATATACGTGCTGCTTTGGACTGTAAACTGTTGGTTAATAACTTGTTTTCCATGTACATCAAATATTTGTACAACAACTCCATTATCAGGAGCGTTAGGAATATTAATTCTTAAATCATTAATTACAGGATTTGGTCCATAACTTAGTTCCAAAGGTGTTATATCTTCAATCGTACTGCTTAATTTACCTTCACAGGCTATTGAGGACGAAATCTCTATAACACCAGCAGTATTTGTTTCAACATTGAAAGAACTTTCGCTTGTCACCATTATGACTTCATCATTGAATCTTACCGTAAATGGTGCTGTACCAGTATTTATATTAACTGCAGTTGTTCGAGAAGTAACATCATTAGGATTGTTGTTATTTGCAATGCTAAAAACACCTCCTAATGCTGGTGCTGCATCTATGTTGATTTCAAAACATTGTTCAAAATCTCTTCCATCTACGTCAATACAAACAGTATAAGAACCTACCGAAACGTCATTAAACCTTGTGGTGTTATTTGTTCCTGTAATATTTTGAGTAAGATTAACTCCATTACCTATTAAAGTTACCGTATAGTTTACAAATGTTTGTGAAACTGTTATAGTAACTTGACCATTATCTTGGTTCTCACAAGTTTCTGATCTAATCTCTAAAGCAATATTATCAGAGTCTTCGTAACTCTCATCACAAACATCCCCAATACCATTGTTATTTAAATCTTGTTGGTCAGCGTTAGGTGTTTCTGGGCAATTATCTGTTACATCTGGAACACCATCATTATCTCCATCTTGACATACATCACCTACACCATCTCCATTAGTATCGGCTTGATCCGAATTCGCATTATCTGGACAGTTATCATTGATATCTAAGACACCGTCATTATCAGTGTCTTGACATACATCACCTATACCATTTCCGTCTGCATCAGCTTGGTCTGCATTTGCTGTGTTAGGACAGTTGTCAGAAATATTTGGGATACCATCACCATCATTATCTGCAGTTGGATCCTCAAGAAACTGTCCAGAAAAAACACCTCTACCATAAGTAGAAATATAAATTGCATTATCATCTCTTAAATCCATATCAGTAACTCTTACATTAGACATACCGCCTTGTGCAGGTTCCCAATCTGGAGTATTAGCTGAAAAATTCGATGTAAACCAAATGCCTAATTCTGTTCCTATAATGACTTCATCAGGGTTGAATGGGTTTTGTAGTATAGTTTTTACTGGCAAATCTGGTAAATCACCATCTTTTTCAGACCATGTAGTTCCGCCGTCAGGACTATACCAAATATTATTTACACCGTAATTATGTACTGTGACAAAGATTTCATTTTCATTAGCTCCAAATTCTACATCAGAAATACTTCCTACAATGACGTTATCTGAGTCAAGATTAGTGAATTGAGGTGTAATATTAGCATTATTAACTCTTAAAACTTCACCTAAAACTGTCCCCACTAATAATGTCGTTGAAGTTGTAGTATACGGCGATACATTTAACGTTGTTGGTCTACTGGTCAGTATTGCATCACCAAAATCTGTTTTGACAACATCTGCAGACGACGTCTTAATATTTGAATATCTTCTAATAATTGGGTTTCCTCCTGAAGAATAGTTAGAATATAAGATGTCTAAATTTGAATCTAAAGCTTGAGGGTTTATAAATGACCCATTGTTTGAAGTTTCGCTATTAAGAGTTACATTTCCACCGCTAATAAAAAATAAATTTACTGCTCTATTATAAACGAAGTTTGTAATATAATAATCATCAGTACCGTCCTGATCGAAGAAACTATGTGCTCCATCACCTCCAAACGCTGGGCTAGAACTATTAATTCCTGGATTAACACCATTAAATAGCTGTGTCCCATTATCCTGCAACCCTCCAATAAAGTGGTCCGTATCTCCTGCAAAAGTGTCTGTTGGAGCTACACCTATCGTATAAAATTGAGAAGTAATAAAACCGTTATTTCTTGGTTGTATTGTTAAACCTCCTGATGTTGAATAATAAACACCTCCATCATTTCCTATAATTGCCGTAAAAGGGTCGTTCGGCGCAAAAACTATAGCATGTTGGTCAGCATGAACTAATGGTACATTTAATCCTGAAAGATTATTGTTATTGGACCATTTTGATATTTGAGCCCATGAAGATGGACTTCCTAATTGACCACCATTACCAGATTGAAATAAATCTATACCGCCAGCGTATAGTACTTGGTCATCGGTAGGGCTTACCTCTAATACTAAATCATAAAATGCTTGACCCCTTGTAAAATCATTAGCAGGAATACCATTATCAGCGTCATTTGGTAATTCTAAATCGAAAATATCAGACGCAAAACCATCTGTAGTTCCTTGCATGGCTACGCCACCTGGTACCTCGGCAAGAACATAAATTGTTCCTGCATTTTGAGAAGAAACTGCAATCTGAGTTCTATCAGCAGCTGGTACTGTATGTGCCAATTGAAAATTTTCTCCATCATCTGAAGAAAAAATTGCGCCACCACCACCTCCAAATATTGAGCTGTCTATTGTAGACATCCAAATTTTACCATCAGCACCAATCTCAAGATCATTAGGCTCAAGATCATTTCCATTTGCTGCTTGAGGTACGTTGGTTTGAGCCCAAGTTGTACCTTCATCAACAGATTTAAATACACCTAATTCTGTACCTCCTAAAAATGTTGTAACGTTAGATGAGCCATAAAAAGCATCTCCAGCAGCAACATATACTTCTGATACACCATTATTGTCTTTAATTTTAATATCATTTATATGTTGGATTCCAGGCACTAAAGTTCCTGTAAATGTTCCTGTAGCTGGATTAATTGAACCGTCTACAGTAGTTGATTGCATAGCTGCTATTATTAAATCTCCATCTTCTTTAGAAATCATTACTGCAGGGATAGTTATTGTTGGGTCATTACCTGCCATATTTATTGGCGCTCCTCCAACATTATTTAGAACAATTGCACCAATTGCACCTGCATCTTGAGCATTTTTTACTTTGTCTATAAATGGACAGTTTCCTCTTCTTATTAAAGCTATTTTTCCTGTAGCATCAACTCCAAAGCTATTACAACCTTCAGAAGGTATCGTTGAAGTTCCATCATTTGCTAATATAAATTCCCCAGCAACGACTGAATTTGTTTGTGTGCCAAAGTTTGTTGATTCTATTGAATTATAGTCTCCTGCTACACTAACAGGAGATGTTACAGTAATATTTGATGCGGAACCAAATACGGTTGGCCCTGAAACACCTCCTAAAACTCGAGCCCATGTTGTACCCCCATCACTGGACTTCCAAACACCATCTCCACTAACATCGCCATTAGTATATGACTCGCCTGTACCTATATAAAAAATTTGAGGATTATTTGGGTCTGCAGTAATTACAGATACATTAAGGTTATCTGGTAAATCTACACGTTGCCAAACAGTACTTGCGTTAGTTATATCTGTATTCTTCCATAAGCCTCCACTAACACCACCAGCAAAAACGGTTTTGTTAGAGGTGTCGTTAGGGTCAAACATTAAACCTCTAGTTCTACCACCCACATTATTTGGTCCACGAGATTCCCAGTCATCTTCAATTCCATCTCCTGGAACACGCTGAGCAAATCTAGATTGTATTTGCTCTCTAATATCTTCAAGATTTTCAGGTGTTGGTCGTCCTAAAACTGGATTCATGGTTAACTCATATTCTTCTTCGTAGTATCTGTCCGGAGGAATACCCATAGCTTTACGTTCTTTCTTAGTCAACTTTAAAGTCTCTCTAAAAGGGCTTTTTGCTAGATTTTCTTTGTGGAGTTTTACAATTACGTCGTTAGGCTTTACATCAGAATTTTCGTTCTGATTTTTTAAAAATAATGTAAATAGCATTGTTAGTCCAAGAAGAATACTTGAACCAATTAACAGTTTCTTTTTCATTTTATTTTTTTTGGAAATCAAATATCATCAATTTAATTTAATATTGAAAATATGGTTGCGTTATTCTTAAATAGACGTAACCAAATATCATTGATTACAATGAAGTGATAATAATTTGATATACTTTCTGATTATAAAACAATAATCCACAAAAAAACCCCACTTAAAAGGTGAGGTTTTATTTTAAAATTTTTTAAATACTTTAATAAATTAAGCAATACAAAATTATACTATTTAATTATTTAAAGCTTCTGCGCCACCTACAATTTCTAAGATTTCGTTAGTAATTGCTGCTTGTCTTGCTTTGTTGTAAGTTAATTTTAACTGATCTCTTAGCTCTGTCGCATTATCAGTCGCCTTGTGCATAGCGGTCATACGAGCACCGTGCTCAGAAGCGAAAGAATCTCTAATCCCCTTAAATAATTGTGTCTTTAATGATTTAGGAATCAATGTTTCTACAATTTCTTCTTTAGAAGGTTCAAAGATATAATCTAAGTTAGTATTAGCTTCACCTTCAACAGCTACAATTGGTAAAAATTGTTCTGTCATTACAATTTGAGTTGCTGCATTTTTAAAACTGTTGTATACTAACTCTACTTTATCAAATTCCCCTTCAACAAACTTATCCATTACCATTTCGGCAATTTCGGCAACATTATCAAAAGTTAAAGCATCAAATACTTCACTCTTGTTAGCAATAACTTTATCAAGCTTTTCGAAAGCGTCATTTGCTTTCTTTCCTATTGCTAAAACTGAAACGTTTTTATTTGAATATACATCATTAATCAAAACATTCGTTTGCTTGATAATGTTAGAGTTAAAAGCACCGCATAAACCTCTATTTGAAGTAATAGCAATAACCAAAACGTTTTTAACCTCTCTTTGAACAGAATACTTACTTCCAGAGTCGGCATCTAATGTTGCGCTTAAGCTCTGTAATAATTCTGTCAACTTATTAGAGTATGGACGCATTGCAGTAATAGCGTCTTGTGCCTTTTTTAACTTTGCAGCAGATACCATTTTCATGGCGCTTGTAATCTGCATTGTCGAGGACACTGACGATATTCTGTTACGTATTTCTTTTAAGTTTGCCATTCTTTAAGTTATAAAGACTCCTAGTCGAAACTAGGAGTGACATTAGTTTATTTAATTAAGCTCTGTACTTTCCTGATAAGTCTTTAGCAACACTAGTTAAAGTATCGATAACCTCATCAGTTAATTTACCAGCTTTAAGTGTGTCTAAAATACCTCTGTGCTTAGCGTTTAAGAACTCAATGTAATCAGTCTCAAATTCTTTTACTTTTTCTACAGGTACATCCTTTAATAGATTCTTAGAACCTGCATAGATAATCGCTACTTGGTCTTCAACAGTAAAAGGGTCATTCTGAGCTTGCTTTAAGATTTCAACATTACGCTTACCTTTATTGATAACGTTTAATGTCGAAGCATCTAAATCAGAACCAAACTTAGCAAATGCTTCTAATTCGCGGAACTGAGCTTGATCTAATTTTAATGTACCAGATACTTTTTTCATTGATTTAATCTGTGCGTTACCACCAACACGAGATACAGAAATACCTACGTTAATTGCTGGACGAACGCCAGAGTTAAATAAATCTCCATCTAAGAAAATCTGACCATCAGTAATCGAAATTACGTTTGTTGGAATATATGCAGATACATCTCCAGCCTGAGTTTCAATAATTGGAAGTGCAGTTAAAGAACCACCACCTTTTACCATTGGCTTTAATGAATCTGGTAAATCGTTCATTTCTTTTGCAATAGCATCATCGTTAATGATTTTTGCTGAACGTTCTAATAATCTTGAGTGTAAATAAAATACATCACCAGGATACGCCTCACGTCCTGGAGGACGACGTAATAATAAAGATACCTCACGGTAAGCTACCGCTTGTTTAGATAAATCATCGTAGATAATTAATGCTGGGCGACCAGTATCTCTAAAATACTCTCCAATAGAAGCTCCTGTCATTGGTGCATAAACCTGCATTGCTGCTGGGTCAGATGCATTAGCGGCTACTATAGTTGTGTAAGCTAATGCTCCTTTTTCTTCTAATGTTTTTGCAATGTTTGCTACTGTTGATGCCTTTTGCCCAACTGCTACATAAATACAATATACAGGTTCGCCTGCATCGTAAAATTCTTTTTGATTTAAGATGGTATCGATACAAACCGTTGTTTTACCTGTTTGACGGTCACCAATTACCAACTCACGTTGTCCTCTACCAACTGGAATCATAGCATCAATTGCTTTAATCCCTGTTTGTAACGGCTCAGTTACTGGCTCTCTGTAAATAACACCTGGTGCTTTACGCTCAACCGGCATCTCATAAGTTTCGCCAGCAATAGGTCCTTTACCATCGATTGGGTTACCTAATGTATCTACTACACGACCAACAATACCTTCACCTACTTTTACAGATGCGATACGCTCAGTACGTTTTACTGTAGAACCCTCTTTAACTCCCATAGAAGTACCTAATAATACGATACCTACGTTGTCTTCTTCAAGATTAAGTACAATTCCTTCTGCACCACCTTCGAATTCTACTAATTCACCATATTGTGCGTTAGCTAATCCGTAAGCACGTACAATACCATCACCTACAGTTAATACTGTTCCTACTTCATCTAATGAAGCACCTGCTTCAAAACCTGAAAGTTGTTGTTTTAAGATTGCTGATATTTCAGCTGGTTTTACTTCTGCCATCTTTATTTAGATATTAGACGTTAGATGTTAGACATTAGATGCTAACCCTGACGCTTTTTAATTTAATGTAAATTCTCTTTTTAATTTGTTGAGTTTATTTGCAATACTAGCATTGTACTGAATATCGCCAACTCTTAAAATGAAACCACCTAAAATGCTTTCATCTATAATATTTTCAACTTCTGCTTCTTTTCCTGTAAGCTCTTTAATTTTTTCTAAAACCTTAGTTTTAAGGTCTGCTGTTAAAGCTACAGCTGTTGTAACAGTTGCTATTTGACTCCCTCTTAATTGGTCATATAATTGAACGTAACTTGAAGCTACATTACCTAACAATGCCAATCTCTTATTAGAAATCAAAGTATCTATAAGGTTAGTTGTATTAGTATTTACGTTTGTAAAAACTGAAGACAACACCGCTTTTTTGTCTGATGACCTCACAACAGGACTTTGAAGCATCTGATTTAAATCAGTGCTTTGAGCAATAGCGTCAGCGATAGTTTTCATATCGTCATTAACTGCTTGTTCTGCTTTTTGATCTTGTGCTAAGCTTAAAACGGCTTTAGCATATCTTATGGCTGCTCTTGATCCTGACATTTATCTTAGTTTAAAGTTGCTTCACCTAACATCTCTTCAACCAATTTAACTTGGTTGTCTTTGTTAGATAATTCTTTACGCACTACTTTTTCTGCAATATCAATAGATAATCCTGCAACATGGCTTTTTAATTCTGCCATAGCTGCTTTCTTTTCACTATCGATTGCTACTTGTGCTTGCTCAATCATTTTACTTGCTTGTGACTGTGCTTCTTCTTCTGCATCTGCAATCATCTTTGCTTTAAGCTCACGAGCTTCTTTAAGCATTGTTTCTCTTTCTAAACGTGCTTCTTGTAATAACTTTTGGTTATCTGCTTGAAGATTTTCCATCTCTTTTTTAGCATTCTCAGCTGCGTCTAAAGCACCTTGAATACCTTCTTCTCTTTCATTAAGAGAATTCATGATGGGCTTCCATGCAAATTTTACCATTAAGGCAATTAAGATTAATAATAGTACTGTTTGTACTGCAAATAATCCAGGTGAAAAATCGTTTAATAAACTTTCCATAATGTTGTTCTAATTTTAATTTAAACACAATCTGCAACCAACCGTTACAGATTGTGTTTTACTTAATTCTTACTTAAGAAGGGTTTCCTAAGATTAAAGCACCAAATGCTAAACCTTCTAAAAGTGCTGCAATGATAATCATCGCTGTTTGAATTTTTCCTGTTGCTTCTGGCTGACGTGCAATACCTTCCATTGCTTTTCCACCAATTTGTCCAAGACCGATTCCTCCACCGATTACGATTAAACCTGCTCCAATTAAATTGTACATAATAAAATATTTATATAGTTAAATTAAAAAACTCTTATTTAAATGAAATCTGCTCTGACGTCTTCTGCGTCAGGGATTTCTTCTCCATGAGCATGGTCGTGCTCATGGTCATGTTCTGCTACCGCCATACCAATAAACAAGGCAGATAGCATTGTAAAAATATATGCCTGTAAAAAGGCTACTAATAACTCAATAACCAGTATTAACATTGATAGTACAAAAGACAATCCTGTAGCTCCAACAGTACCCAATGAATCTTTCATAACAAACATTATAGCAATCAAAGCCATAACAACCGAGTGACCTGCGGTTATGTTAGCAAATAAACGCACTAACAATGAAAACGGCTTAATTATGAAAGCGCCTGCCAACTCTATAATTGCTAGTATAGGACGAATCCACCATGGAGCTTCTTGCATCCACAACATGTGAACCCAATAATCTTTTGTACCGCTGAATGTGTATACAATCAATGTAAATATTGCTAAACACGCTGTTACGGCTAATTGTCCTGTAACATTGAATCCAAAAGGTGTCAGACCTAATAAGTTCAATATCCAAATAAAGAAAAACACAGTCATTAAATAACCTGTAAACCTTCTATAGTGTTTTTCACCTACGTTCGGCTTTGCGATTTCGTCTCTAACATATAATACTAACGGCTCTAAAACACGTCCAAAACCTGTTGGTATCTGCTTCTTTTTATACTGTCTTGCCAAACGAGAAAACCAAAATAACATCAATAAGCCTACAAGTAAAATACCTATAACACTCTTTGTAATTGAGAAGTCTAATAACTTGTGACCATTTGTTGCATGATGGTCTGCATCAAAACTAACTGATGTAGCTCCAGCCTCTAATTCATATATTTTTGAATGAATTTTAGCAAATTTCTGTCCGTTTTTTTCCACAATAACAGTTCCATCGTCATTGTGATGAAATTCTGATGACATGAATGTTACTAAACCTTCTGATGTCCATAAAATAACAGGTAACGGAAAGCCAACATGTTTTCGTTCTCCAGCATCGTTTGTGTAAGAGAATAATGAAAAATCATGAGAATCTGCCAGGTGATGCTTGATATATGCATCTACCTTTTCTTTTGTATCTATTTGACCGCCATCAGAATTAGCTTCTTTATTGGTGTCTGAAGCAAAAATTGATGTTGGTAAAACTACAAATAATGCTAATGCTAAAAATTTAAAACTTTGTTGAAATATCTTCATTGTTAAAAAATCAAAAAAACCATGCTTTCAAATTCCGTGCAAAAGTACGGATTATTATTAAAATAAAAATGCCTTTTTAAGCATTAAATTTCTGCATTGGTTTCTTTAAGAATTTTAATAACAAAATAGACTTCAGCTATTAAGAAAATAAACAGCGGAATTAATAAACTTAATCGTTCTGAAGTTGTTAATTTTTCTATAGAAAACACAGAATTTTTAAAAGATATAAAAAAGATAACTCCTTTAATAAATAACGTTGGTAAATAAATGTAACCTAGTTGTGATTTTAAAGTTTCTATACCAGAAAAAAATTGAAGATGAATACAAATTAAAGCAGATGACACTGCAAAAAACAAATCCGTATCATAAAAACTGAAACGCAAGCCGATATCATTTTGTTTTAAAATCCAGTCATGGCCGTGCAATAGTAGGAAAAACAAAAGCGCAAAAACTGCGCTGTAAATTATAAGTTGTTTAATCATCATCTTTAGATAATTTTATGACTTGCGAAATTACCAAATACATAGATGCAAATACTGAAAATAAAGTGACGATTTGCTCCCAATAATCTGTAGCGTAATTTTCGTCTAACCATTTGCCTAAATAATTACCAAGAAAAATAGTGCCGCCCATTTGAAACGCCACAGATGTAAATCGAAGATATTTACTAGGCGCTTTGCCCTTTTTCGGTTTTTGAGCTTGCTTGTTCTGCTCCATTAGATAATGATTTTACTGCGCCCATCGTACAAGTTGCATTAAACGTTGCACCTGGTTCAACTGCCAATTTATTCACTTGAACTTCACCATCGATTTGTGCAGAAGACTTTAATGATAATGTGCCTTTAAGTAATAATTTTCCAGAAAATTTACCCTCAATATCTACATTTACTGCTTGAAGTGTCCCTACTATACTTCCGGATTTACCGACAACAACTTTGCCTTCTGTTTTTACATTACCTTCTATAGCGCCATCAATTCTGAAAGGGCCTTTACTTTCAATATCTCCAACAATTTTAGTTCCTTGTGCAATTATATTTTGCTGACTACTTGTATCCATAGTTGATTTATTTTTTTTATTTGAACGCATGGGGGATTTTATTCTGGATTAATATACTCAGTAAGGTTTTTGTGACGTTGAATAATTGCGTAATTAGCTGAAGATATGGTAATATACTTCTTTGTAATTCCTCTAGTTCTCTCTTCTTTATAATCTTGAAGTGTTGGGCCAAAACCTAAAGCCGAAGTTATATATTTTAAGCCATGAACAACAATAAATGTAGTATTCTCATCATATACGTCTGTAGAAAGACTAATATCTGGGTATGGTAAACGTTCCATAACCTTAGACAACTCTTCGGTAAAGTTTTTTATTCCTTCTTTATCTGTACTATCAAATTCGTATACCACATGAAACGAGTTTCCTTCATCTTCTGGCAAAAACTCTTTGTTAGACATCAAAGGTAGTGCGTCTTTAAGAATTTCTTGAGCGCGCTTTCCTTCTTCAGAATTAGGGTAAGTAAGTGCAACATAGTTAACTGCCTCTTCATAAGCATCAATGCCTTTTAATCTTCCTATTGCAGAAGCTTTTAAAATCTCGAACTTAGGCACAAAACCATCACCTTCAAACCGTTTTATATTTTTATCTGCTGAAGCAATAACCGTAGTATATTCTTGGTTTTCGAATTGTCGGTATACATTTTCATAAACCGTTTCAGGGTTGTTTTGGTCTTTTGCTAATTGCGAGTTTGGATTACGTAAAATCTCAGCATATCTAGAATCAGGATGCTCAGCTATTAAATTATTTTTAGCAATCTCTGCTTCTGCTGTTTGACCAAGTAATTCGTATATTTTAAATAGGTTGTATTTAGAAGGTATTATTAATCGCTCTTCTGGATTGCTTTGTAGTAAATTCTCTAGCTTATCTTTAGCTAATTCGTACTCTTTAAAATTCTCCTTATAAATTAATCCTAGTTGATAATAAGCAAAATTACGCTCTGTCGAAATACTGTCTATTACGACTTTGTCTGTTGGTAATCTTTTGATGTAAAATTCAGGGTCATAAAGCTCTAGTTGAGTTACATTTTCTTCTACACCTTTTTGGTTACCATCAGACTCATTTGAATTTGCTCTTGAATTAGATAATCTCCAATTGTCTTGAGATTTACGTTCTCCCCATAATTTTAAAAACTCGTTTCTTCCATAAGAAGCTGCTGTTTGATTATAGAAATAAAAATCTGTGTTTCCTCCATTATTATTCCTTGGTGCTCCAGGAAGATTTACTCGTTGTTGAGGTCTTAGTCCTGCTGTACTTTGCTTTCGACTTGCATCTCTAGCTGCTTTATTCTTTTCGTACTCTGCAGCAATAGAGTCTTTTATTTTAAGCTCCTTGATATACTGGTTAAATACAATAACCTGCTCTTCTTTTGGTAATTTTATAAGATCTAAAACACTATCATTAACTCTTGCAATGCCTTCATAATAGATAACGTCATCGAGGTTTTTTCGTTTTTTTGCTACAACTCGGTAAGGCTTTGTCTTTTCGACCATATTAGTAAGCGTGCTATCATAATAAGCACCTGCAATTTTATACTCTGTACGATCAAAATACATGTCACCAAGTGTTAAGTAATTTCTAGAAAATAACTCAGTATCACTATTTAAGTTTTTATTCGAAGCAATGGATTTGTTGTAATAAACTTCAGCTAAACTATCTCTAGACTCTGCTTGATGGTATCTTGCTATTCGATGATAAATTTTATCTAAATACGGTCTATTTTCTCTATTTTCCTCAAGTTCAGTAAGGTATTCTGAAAACTCTAGCTTATTCCCTGTTGTAGTATCAAAATTATTTGACTTTGCTAAGTGCGCATTGATATAAAATGCTCTTGGTATTTTTCTGTGCATGTCTATGATTATATCATAAGCCATATTAGCACTATCTTTTTTACCAAATTCGTCGTAAAGTTGTCCTCTAATAAAATTATACCGTGCCTTTTGAGCATTAATTTTTGTGGCAACTGCTGCAGTATCTAAATATTTTAAAGCTGTATCCTTTTCTTTTATTGCCAAATAAGCATCTGCTAAAACTGCTGTAATATCGGCTAAATCTTGATCTTCGACATCTTCTTGCTTTAGATGACGTTTTAAATTTTTAATGGTTAATTCTGGGTTGCCCAAACGTAAATTACTTTTTTCTCGCCAAACTTTTACCTGATTAATTTTATCGCTAGTTGGATATCTGTTTAGAATGCTATTGAAGGCTGCTAGTGCAGGCACAAAACGTTGATCGTAGTATCTTGCTTTTCCTAATAATAAATACGACTCGTCTATTTGTGGGTTTTTTTCTTTACCCTCGATAGTCATACTATGCTTTTGAATAGCTTTTGTGGCTTTCTCTTCTGCTCGTTCAAAATCAGAGTTTTCGGCTTTGTTACCTAATCTGACTTCATCTTTGGCTTCAAAACGCTCCACCGGAAGTAGTTCCCAGAAATTTTCAGTGTATGCATTATTAACACTTTCTAAACCTTTTTGTAGGGCGATTTCTCCGTTATACAAAATATTATATTCTGTACCAACAGAATGCCAAGCACGGTTAATAAAATTGTCTTTCTTACGTGAGCAACTTTGAGCAATAACCGCTAATAAAATGACTAATATGGTGGCTTTTGTAAACGTTTTCAAAAGATTGGATTTTGGTTTAAGAATAACGAAAACATAAGGGTTTTGTTATCCTAAGTCGTAAAAATAAACATCTTTTTGAATTTTTAGATGAAATTAATAGGTTTTAAGGATTTCGCTAAGAGATAAAACAAAGAAAGCTCGAGACATACCTCGAGCTTTATAAAATGTAAATGTTCTTTATTCCTCTTCTTCTGAAGTCGAAACTGCACTTTTTGCAAAATGCGCTTCTAATTCTTTAAGTGTTGTTGGGTTTGTTTCTAAATCTTTGACAACTTCTCCTTTTTCTAGGACTACAATACGCTCACACACATCTGTTACATGCATTAAATCGTGACTAGATACTAAAACTGTTACGCCTTGCTTTTCCGCTAAATCTTTTAGGATTTGTTTTAAACGAATCTGTGTTGTTGGGTCTAAGTTTGCGAATGGCTCATCTAAGATAATTACTTCAGGATTACCAATAAGTGCGGCTACAATTCCAGCTTTCTTTTGGTTACCTTTACTTAAATCTCTTAAGTATTTTTTCTTGCCAATGATTTCGCCGTTAAAGAAGTCTTCGAACTTAGCGGTTAAAGCATCAACGTCCGCTTTGTTTTGTCCACGTAAATCGCCAATGAAGTAAAAATATTCTTCTGGAGTTAGGTAGCCAATCAGAAATGTTTCGTCAATAAATGCAGATGTAAAAGGTTTCCACGCTTCGCTTTGAGAAACAACAATATCATTACTTGTAATTGTCCCAGTTGATGGATTAATTAAATCTAGTAAGAGACTAAAATAAGTTGTTTTACCAGCACCGTTGTTACCAACTAATCCAAAACTTTGTCCTTTTGGGATAGTTAATTCGTCTATTTTAAGAACTTGTGTTCCGCTATATGATTTTGATATGTCTTTAGTATGTATCATGGTTGTAATGTGTTGACGTTAATTAAGAATCTTTGCTAAAAGCTGCAATCATTTTGTATTTAGAATCCAAGTATTTTTGGGTAATCATTGCCATAAGCTGTTTGTGTAAAATAATACCTATAACCCCTAAAATTATAAGCGTAGCAACTGCAACTTCAAAGCCTATAAGCCAATCCAATAAGCCAAATAACGCCATTGGAACTAGCATTAACGGAATACCAATAAGCCATTGTACAGCGCCTGTACCTTGATAATTAAAAGCTGCTTTTTTGTCTAAATCTATTTTCTTTCTGTTAAAACTTCCGCCCCACATAATTACATGTGTATTAACACCAACATTATAGACTGCTGCTGCAAAATGTGCGATTAATATTTTCCATCCAAAAAAGACATACGGAATACCTAATACAAACATAATAACGACACTCATTGTCATTAATATCCATTTTGAACGCAAGTACTGCTCGTATTTAATATTCTGACTCATTAACATTTTATAATAACCACTATCCCATGCCGGTATGAATTGTCCGAAATTGATAAGAAAAAAACCTGTTGAGAATATGCCTATAAATGCAGCCATAAACATTTTGTCTGCATAAATTGGTTGTGGGTAGAAAAACAAACCGTATAACAAACCAATTACCATTAAAAATGCCATAGATTTTGTACGTTTATTACGCCAAATTAATTTTAAATCTAACTGCATAAAAGGTGCAATGTCTCCAAATCTTTTTGTCCATGACAGGTCTGAAGTTTCTACATCTTTGACCTTTGTTTTTAGTGATGCGTCTAAAAATAGTTTTTTACGTAATATCTTAAAATTGAACGTATATAAAGCAATAAGAATAAGTAAAGGAATTAGAATGTAAATAGGGTTATTAGAAATGGCTAAAAGACCATTACCAACGATATCTGTGAATGATATAATTCCGAAATAATCTAATCCATATAATCCGCCGACTAATATTAAAATTGGTAGAAGTGGAATATTTAAGTCAGCAGAAAATGCTTCGAGTATAAAGTTTAAAAAGTTAGCAATTAGTGATATGATAAATAATACCGCTAGCCATATCAAAACTTGACTTGTAGGATAACCATTACTTATTAATGAAATACCGAAAGGTATTGTTAGGAATAACGGGAAAAAATTAAAGAACGATAAAGCCGATTTACCTAAAACGAAGTTTACAATTGTAGAGCGTTTAATGGGCAATGTCAATAATGGTTTTACACTCATCACTGGTAATTTTTGCAAGAAAAAGCGCATTGCAATTTCACCTAAAATCCAGAAAAATATAAAACTATTTACTACGACAAAAGGGTCTTGTTCTGGAAAAAATTTAGTGAGTATTTTAAAAAGAAATACACCTAAAAACACAAATATTCCTATCATGTAAAGTGCAAAAAACACTAAAAGAATATTTAAGGCAATATTTTTTTGCCAATACGAAGACCGGAAATATTGCTTCCACTCTAAGTTAAGAAAATGTTTTATCATAGTTGGTTAGATTGTCTGTTGGTGTTAGTAGCTAAAACTGTTTTTTTGTTACAAACTAAATTCTGGATAGGTTTCATTTAGTAAATCTTCAGCCTTATTCGGAATTAGTTCAAAGCTAATGTAGTTAATTAAAACCAATGCTGTAAATGCTAAAGAAAGTGCGGTAATTGCGTATATATTTCCTGTCATTTTTTCTGAAACTGTAAACACATTATAAAGCTGAGATAAAAAAACCAAACTTACGCCACCAGCTTGTTTAAATATCATTTCTTCTAACATCCATTTTTTACCCGAAATTTCTTTTCTTCTTCTAAACTGACGATTTAACTGGATTGATTTATATATCGACCATGCGAAAATTAAAACATAAAAAGTGATTGAAAAAATCTCGATATAATTTGTTGAAAATGCAAAGTAAAACGTCAAAAACAAACCAATGGTAACTACAATTTGTGGTATTTCAAACCACTTTTTTAATTCTTGCCACATGTATTTTCTGTAACGTTTTCTTATCGCTTTAGCCTTTTGTTCAATAGGTTCCATAAATCCAAATATTCCGAACTTTTTGAAGGCCTTATTTTTAGCATCTTCAAATGATGTTTTTGGATTTTCTTGCCATATATTTTCTATATCGTTTGCCAGATGGTCAACAAGTTCTGTTTGCAAGTCGTAATGTTCTACAAAATGAGCTCTTGTAAACGTGTAAAGTTCTTGTATTTGAGAATCTGTTAGTTTCATGAAATCATTGATTTGTAGTCCGCTTGATTTTCTCTTATAATTTTATTGTAGATGTTGAAGCTATGTCTTAAAAAGATAAAGATGAAAAGATAAAATACTATGCCGTAGATATATGGTTTCGGAGTTTGGTCTTCAAAAACTTCATTAAAACCAGCTATGAAAAAATAATTAAAAGATAAAAACAGTGAGCTTAGTGTAAAAGCTAGTTGTACGCGAAGCGATTTTTTACTTGATTTACTAAAAACACCATTAAAAATTTTAAAAGCCTCAGGTGCTACACTTATTATCATTGCTACAACAAATGCTGCTTTCTGATTATATTGAAATATCAAAAAAACTAACAATAAAACCAATATGAATTCTAGAAAAAACTTAGCTGACTTTATGAATGGAACAAATGTTTTCCAATATAGTTTGCGTTGTTTTCGTCCTAGTTCTTTTTGCTTATTTCGTATAAATTTTTTGAACCCGATATTGCTTTGATATAATCCTTTATCAAAAACTTTAGTTTTTGATACGCCAAACTCAACAAACTGACTTCCAAAACTACGGTGTACATCGAGTAATGCTTCATTAAATGAAATGCCCTCGGTTTCAATTTTATCCTCAACAGCCGACACAATGTGGTCTAACAATTCTAAACGCACATCCCAAAACTTAACCTTGTTTTTTATAAGGTAATTATCTATATATTTTATTTCTTCTTTTGTAAGTTTCATTCTAAGCCAGTTTAGGATTTACCAAAGCTTGCATAGTTTTGATATACTCTGCTAATTCTTCGAGTTTACTAACCGTTTCTTTAGTACCTGTTTCAGTCAATTTATAATACTTACGCAAGCGATTATCTACTTTAGCGACCTCAACATCTAATAAACCTTCGGCTTCTAACTTGTGCAAAGCAGGATACAAAGCACCTTCGGTGATTTTTAGTTCGCCTTTGGTTAATGCCTTTACTTTTTGGGTAATCTCGTAACCATACATTTTGTCGTGCTCATTCAAAAGCTTCAAAATAATTGTGGTTAAACTGCCCTTATATAGTTTAGAATTACTCATATCACAAATATATACATAATTTTCTTATGCATTAATTACTTAGGTATGTAGTTTAACAAAAATTAAGACTTACAAGGTTCAGAAACTTTGCATGACTACACATGGATTGCCTATTTTTGCACAAAAATATTGCAATGGCACAATTTCATAAACTAAACATATCATCAATTGACCGTGTTACAGAAAAATCTGTAGAAATCACTTTTGATATTCCTGAAAACTTAAAAAACAGCTTTACATACAAAGCGGGACAATATATAACGCTTAAAACTGAAATAAACGGTAAAGAGGTTCGTCGAGACTATTCGATTTGTTCTTCGGTTAATAGCGGAGATTTAACTGTCGCCATAAAGGAAGTAGAAGATGGTACTTTTTCAGTTTATGCAAACGAAAAATTAAATGCAGGTGATACTCTAGAAGTTGCAGAACCAAACGGTCGTTTTGTTTTTGAAGCTAATGAGGCAAATACAAGAACAGTAGCGGCATTTGCTGCAGGTAGTGGAATAACACCAATATTGAGCATTGTCAAGACACTTTTAGAAGACGAACCCTTTAGTAATTTTATTCTCGTTTACGGAAATAAAAAATTGAACGACGCCATGTTTGCTAAAGATATTCTTGAATTAAAACAGCATTATGGTAATCGCTTTCACGTGCATTTTATCTATAGCCAATCGCAAGAAACGGATGCGCTTTTTGGACGTATCGAAAAAAGCACTGTGAACCTTATTGTGAAAAACAAATATAAAGGTGTTACTATCGATAGCTTTTACATTTGCGGTCCAGAACAAATGATACACACTGTTAAAGATGTGCTGATTGAAAACAATATCAAAGAGAAGAAAATTTTCTTCGAATTATTTACAGCACCAACAGAGGCGACTGATTCGTCAAGCGAAATTGGTGATGGAAAATCACAACTTAAAGTTATCGTTGATGATGAAGAGTTTGAGTTTGAAATGGCTCAAGACGTTTCTATACTAGATGCTGCACTAAAGCAAGATGTGGATGCGCCTTATTCTTGTCAAGGTGGTATTTGTAGTAGTTGTATCGCTCGTGTTACAGAAGGTGAAGCTACTATGCGTCAAAACAATATCTTAACTGATAATGAAGTTGCTGAAGGCTTAATTTTAACGTGTCAGGCACATCCAACAACACCAAAGATTGTTGTGGATTATGATGATGTTTAAGATAGATAGCTAGACTTTTTAGATTAGTTAGATAAAATAGACTCAATATTAGTCACAATACTTTCTACAGAAATACTTCCAGCTGCATTCTCGTAACCTTCAGGTTGTTTGTTGCCGTAAATAGATGTTGGTATTTGAGGATACTTTTCTCTATTGGCGAGCAGTGCATAATCTTTTGGTTGATTAAATGGCATAAACCCTGCAAAAGGATGTGTCACACCCCAAATAGTAACAACTTTCACACCTAGCATTGCTGCTATATGCGCATTACCAGAATCCATAGATAACATAACGTTTAAGTTTGAAATAATATCTAACTCTTCATCTAAACTTAATTTTCCCGCAACAGATGTCGTGTTTGGTGTTTGAGCTTCAATTTGATTGAGTTGAAGAATTTCTGCACTTCCTCCACCAAATAAAATAATATTATTGTTTTTGGCTAATTGATGTATTACCAATTTCATTTGTTCTAATGGATACATTTTCCCTTCAAATGCTGCAAAAGGCGCAATGCCGATAATTGGCAAACTTAAGTTGCTAATAAAAGCTTTTGATTTAGAGTCTAGTTCAACCTTTTTTGGAAAAATCGGATTTGATAAATCTATTGGAAAGCCTAGTTTTTCAAAAACATCAGCGTAACGTTTATAGGTGGTTTTAAGCTGTTCAAACTTTTGACCAGAAACCAATGCTTTCTTTTCTGCTCGTCCTTTGTCTATCTGAATGACTTTTTTACCTACAAAGAATAATTTAAGGATTTTAGTTCGCAAGACATTGTGTATATCTGCAATAGCATCAAAATTTAGATGCCTTAATTCTTTTGATAGTTTATAAAGTCCTAAAATACCTTTATACTTTGCTTTTAAATCTACTTCAAAAACTTCAACATTTTTTATTACTCTAAAAAAAGGAGCAAAAAATCCGCGAGTAACTATAGTAACTTTTACATCTGGGTATTGAGAAGTAAAAGCTCTTATTACAGGAACAGACATTGCCACATCTCCCATAGCTGAAAAGCGTAAAACGAGTATGTGTTTAGGTTTTGGCATGAATTAAAATATCGTGTTGAGCACTTCGACTAGCTCAGTATAAACTAAAGTCAAAATATCACTTTCAAAAGTGAGATTCTTCACTTCGGCTTCGACAGGCTAAGTCTGACAGTTCAGAATGACAAATAAATTTATTTCTGACCTCTTAAAACTGGATTAAGTTCGTCATCGTTGTACATTTTCATTTGTTTGTAAACTTTCATGTACTTGTCGCCATTAGCGATATCATTTAGTAAGTCATCTAAAGCTGTACTTAAATCTACACGTTGCTCTAATAAAACATCTAATTTTTTCTGGCAAGCGGCTTTATGAGAATCACTAGCATCATCTCGTACAGTTTCTAAATGCATGTGGTAGATTTTTAAAGCCAAAATAGATAAGCGATCTATAACCCAAGCAGGACTTTCTGAGTTGATTTTTGCATCAGCTTTAGGCTGTACGTCTTTGTATTTGTCTAAAAAATAGCTATCAATATATTCTACAGTGTCGGTACGATCTTGGTTAGACGCATCAATCATTCGTTTTAATTTAAGGGCAGCTACTGGTTCGATATTTGGGTCTCTAATGATGTCTTCATAAGCCCATTGAACTGTATCAATCCAACATTTTCTGTATAATAAATGTGAAATCACATCTTCGTTCTTATGGTACTTATTTGTAAAAGGCTGGTCAACAGTATTAAGCACTTTGTAAGTCTTAATAACATCTTGAAATATAGTATTTGCTTTTTCTGAAAACATTGTAATAAATTTAGTTCTGCAAATATAGTCTGAATTATTAACTTTAACATTCAATATATAAGACTCACATATGCACATTCATCATCTTTCTGATACGCCTTCAATTTTAAATACATTTTTATCTGAGATTAGACATAAAACTATTCAGAAAGACAGTATGCGCTTTAGACGAAACATAGAGCGTATTGGAGAAGTTTTAGGTTACGAATTAAGCAAATCGCTACAGTTTAATTCTCAAGCAATAGAAACGCCATTGGGAAATTTACAAACCAATTTACATGAAAATGATATTGTTTTATGCTCAATTTTAAGAGCTGGTGTTCCTTTACATAACGGTCTCCTTAATTATTTTGATACCGCAGAAAATGCTTTTATTTCGGCATACAGGCATCATAAAGATAACCCTGAAAGTTTTGAAATTGTGGTAGAGTATTTAGCTTGCCCAAGTCTTGAAAACAAGACATTAATTCTAGCAGACCCAATGTTAGCAACAGGACAATCTATGCTTGCTACTTTTGAGGCTTTAAAACCTTTTGGCACTCCAAAAGAAATTCATTTAGTTAGTGTCATTGGGGCTCAAAAAGGTGTTGATTTTGTTTCCGAAAGTTTTGATGCTGATGCGCACTTGTGGATAGCTGCTATTGACAAAGAATTAAACAGTAAAGGCTATATAGTACCTGGACTTGGTGATGCTGGGGACTTGGCATTTGGAGAAAAATTACAACAATAAGTCTAAGATTGGTACTAAAATTAAAAGTGCCACAAATATTTCTTTAAACCAAAGCTCTTCAACCGTTTCTATATAATTAGCAATAATAATAGAAAATGGCAGCATAAAAAACACAACTTCATTACCAGTTTTAATGGGTGATAATACACCAATTATTAAAGCTATAATAGACGCTAATACTACTAGATTATGAATGGGTTTAAGTTTTTTGTTTTTTTCTGAAATATTCTTGAAATAAAATATCAAGCCCCATATGTACAGTGCTATAACAACAGTAAATCTTATAATTTTGCCTAGGCTATTGTAATTTGAAAAATCTAAATTGTAGCTAAAATCAAAATTACTTTGAGGGAAATATTGATCTTTAAAAATAATATTATAAAGTACCAGTAAAACAAAAACAGTAATAATTCCAAAAAGGGAAACAACAATATACTTCCCTTCATTTTGCCAATAATATCCCAAGGCTACAAGCACTAAAATTAAATACAATAAAGTCCAAGTGTAAAATAAAGAAGATAAAGCAATCCAAAATACAGCATCAAAAAACTTTTTGCTTAAATCACGCTTTGTATGAAGGCTTAATAAACGTCTTAAGGCAAATAACACTAATAAATTAGCGACCATGCTATTAATATTGCCAAAAACTTCAGGGAACACAACAAACAACAAAGTTAATAACATAATGCCATAGCTATGTCTTTTGGTCAAATCGTTTTTTGAAATAATAAAATCTGTAATAAAAACATAAAATAAGCCTATACTTAGTCCTATAAAGCTTAAAACAACAGACGAATTATCGCCATTTGCCTCATCAAAAAAATGAAGTACAAATGCGATAACAAGCACAACCATAACTATTACATAGTTTATAGGCTTTGATTTACTAAAAATACTTGTAATCATCTGCGGAATTTGTATTTTTGCAATGTAAATTTATTAAAGTTATGAAGGATTTCTTTTACGCAATACAAGATTTATTTGTAAATACACTTTTTGCTCCGTTTGATGCACTTAGAGCTTTAGAGCTAGAAAACTGGTTTGCTGCTAATGCAATGTCATGGTTTTTTATGTTAATTGGTATGGTTGCATTTGTATACTGGATGCTACAGCTTAAAAAATTTAACGATAACAACGAAGAAGATAAAAGCGTTTCGTCTCACTCTTATTTATAAGTCGAAACCGATATCTTTTCTATAATATATCTTATCAAAACATAAATTTTCTATGGTTTGGTAAGATTTTTTTATGGCCTCGTTATAGGTCTCACCAAATGACGTAATCGCCATAACTCTACCACCAGAAGTTACAACTTTATCACCCTTTAGCTGTGCTCCTGCATGAAACGGAATAGAATCTTTTATAGTTTCTAAGCCTATAATTTCTTTTCCTTTTTCGTACGCTTCAGGATATCCACCAGAAACTAGCATGACTGTTGTTGCTGCTCGATTATCAATTTCAAGGTTAATATCTGAGAGTGTTTGGTTCCCCATAGCAGTAAATATTTCAACCAAATCTGTTTTAAGTCTTGGCAAAACAACTTCTGTTTCTGGGTCACCCATACGCACATTATATTCAATTACTTTTGGGTCATCACCAACCTTTATAAGGCCAATAAACACAAATCCAACGTATGGCAAATTATCCTTTTTAAGACCTTCGATGGTAGGCTTTACTACTCGATTTTCAATTTTATCTAAAAATTCTTTGGTTGCAAAAGGTACTGGAGATATAGCTCCCATTCCTCCAGTGTTTAGTCCAGTGTCACCTTCTCCAATACGCTTATAGTCTTTTGCTGTTGGTAAAATTTTATAATCTATTCCGTCTGTAAGAACAAAACAGCTTAACTCTATTCCTTCAAGAAATTCTTCGATAACCACTTTTGTACTTGCGTTTCCGAATTTAGAATCAACCAGCATTTCTTTTAATTCTGCTTTTGCTTCATCTAAATTATCGAGAATTAAAACACCTTTGCCGGCTGCTAATCCATCGGCTTTAAGTACATATGGTGGCTTTAAAGTTTCTAAAAATTGATACCCATCTTCTAAATTTGAAGCTGTAAAACTTTGGTAAGCGGCAGTTGGAATGTTATGACGCATCATAAACTCTTTGGCAAATTCCTTACTACCTTCTAACTCTGCAGCAGCTTTTTGCGGCCCAATAACTTTTACTGACTTTAAAGCATCGTCATTTAAGAAAAAATCATGAATACCCTGAACTAATGGGTCTTCTGGTCCAACAACCACGATATCTATATGATTGTCTAAAACTGCTTTCTTTATCGCGTCGAAATCCGTAACAGCAATAGGTAAATTCATTGCAATAGCTGCTGTACCAGAGTTTCCTGGTGCAACAAATAAGGCTTTACATAACGGACTTTGTGCTAATTTCCATGCAAAAGTATGCTCTCTACCACCTGAGCCAAGGACAAGAATGTTCATGAGTTGTGTGTTGTTTGCGCAAAAATAATTGCTTTTACGCTTAAAAAACAATTAATTTACATAAACCTTTAGGCTTCTACTTTTTTGCGATTATTTGACCTTTCATTACGAGCAAAAGGCTTTGATATTAACAAAGCCAAACGGCACTTATCCGAAATACAAAATAAAAATGAAGCCGTATTTGAGATTTATACTCAACAGCAAAAGAGAAATATCTTAGAGTATCATTTGGAGCACAATAATTATTATAAATCTAAATTAGAGAATGTCAATCATAGTAATTGGAATAACATCCCAATACTGACTAAAAAAGATCTACAACAGCCATTAAATCAATTATTATCTTCAACTTTTAAAGAAACCGATGTGTATATTAATAAAACTTCTGGTTCTTCAGGTGATCCTTTTCTTTTTGCTAAAGACAAATTTTGTCACGCCCTAACTTGGGCGGAGATTATAAATCGTTTTTCTTGGTATGACATTGATTTTAATAATTCTAAGCAAGCTCGTTTTTATGGAATTCCTCTTGATAAAAAAGGCTACTATAAAGAAAGAATCAAAGACTTTTTTGCTAATAGATTTCGATTTTCAGTTTTTGATTTAAGTGATATCGCTTTTGAGAAAGTTCTCGCAAAATTTAGAAATACAAGATTTGATTACATTAACGGTTACACAAGTCCTATCGTTCAGTTTGCTAAATTTTTAAATCGAAAAAACATAGTCTTAAAAGACGTTTGTCCCACTCTAAATGCATGTATTGTGACTTCTGAAATGTTATTTGAAGACGACAGAAAATTATTAGAGGACCTATTTGGAATCCCTGTTGTTAACGAATATGGGGCATCTGAATTGGATTTAATTGCCTTTGAAAACCCTAAAGGTGAGTGGCAAGTAAATAGTGAAACATTATTTGTAGAGATTCTGGATGAGAATAATAAACCTATCAAAAATGGCAAAGAAGGTCGTATAGTTATTACATCACTGTACAACAAAGCATTTCCGTTTATTAGATATGATATTGGAGATATTGGTATACTTTCAGAAAAAAGCACTCTAAAACAGCCAATTCTAAAAAAACTTATTGGACGTACAAATGATATTGCCATTCTTCCAAGTGGAAAAAAAGCTGCTGGTCTTACATTTTATTATATTACTAAAAGCATCATTGAAGATGGTGGTAACGTCAAAGAATTTGTCATAGAACAATTAGAAAAACATCACTTTAAGATAAGTTATGTGTCTGACTTAGAATTAACATCTAATCAACACAAAACTATTCGTAAGGCAATGATACAATACCTAGAAGATGGAATAACTATTACATTTGAAAAGTGTAAAATGCTAAAACGTTCTAAAAGCGGTAAATTAAAACAATTTACATCTTACGTTTCTTAAAAAATGAAAGAGGTTTTAATCATATCTAATTATTTTCCGCCAGAAATTGGTGCGGCATCTAATCGTATTTTTCAGTTAGCAAAAGGACTTTCTAAAAATCATAATGTTAGTGTCATTTGTCCTTTACCTAATTATCCGACTGGAAAAGTTTTTGAGAATTACAACGCAAAGGAGACTATCAATAATATTAGCGTTAATAGGCTTTGGGTATCGCCTTCAGTATCCAAAAACAAATTTATCCGTTTGTTCTCAATGCTTTCATTTAGTTTTAGTATCTCTTGGTATATACTTTGGAATAAAATTCCGGAAACTGTTATTGTAAATTCGCCACCTTTGCTCGTGGCATTTACATCTTTATTTTTTTTGCGTTCAAAAAGGCACAAGCTTATTCTTAATGTTAGCGACTTATGGCCTAGTGCTGGTTTTGAATTAGGAGCAATTAAAAAAGGATTTAGTTACAACGTACTTCAAAAACTTGAAAGTTTCAATTACAAAAAAGCACATTTAATTTTGGGGCAAAGCGAAGAGATTTTAACTCATATAAAAACTACTGTACCACAAAAAGAGACACTACTCTACAGAAATTTTCCTGATTTTGAACCACCTAAAATTCATACTGAAAATCCAAAAGATTCAACTAAAATAAAGTTGGTTTACGCAGGGCTATTAGGGATAGCCCAAGGTGTTTTAAAACTTTGTAATAAGTTAGATTATTCTAATATCGAATTTCATATTTATGGTGCTGGTGCTGAAGAAATTCAGATTAAATCCTTTTTGAAAAAAAATCCCAATCTGCCAATATTTTTTCATGGAAGTGTAGGTAGAAAACAACTTCATAAAGAACTTATGAAATATGATGCCACTATAATTCCGCTACTTAATAGAATTTATGGTTCTGTACCTTCAAAAATATTTGAATACTCTCGCTTAGGGCTTCCGATTATTTATTTTGGTGGTGGCGAAGGTGAAACTGTTGTAGAAAAGAATAAATTAGGTTGGGTTGCTGAAGCTGGGAACTATGAGGCTCTCAATTCTATTTTAAATAATTTAAAGGCTTCAGATTTTAGTACAGGCCAAAAACAAAAAATACAAAAAACTGCAATTGCAAATTTTGAAAATAAGCATCAGATTGAAGCTTTTGAAAATTTAATTTAATACGCTTTTTCATCTCCTTTGAGAACGCCTATCATAGTTTTGCCTATAATGTCTAAATCGAGTAATACAGACCAGTTTTCGATATAAAAGATATCGTACTTAACTCGGTTTATAATGTCTTCGTCAGTCTTGACTTCACCTCTAAAACCCTTTACTTGTGCTAATCCAGTAACCCCTGGCTTTACATTGTGCCTGAATATAAAATTGTATGTATCAATTTTTTTTGAGTACGCCTCAGTGTAAGATATCATATGTGGTCTTGGACCAACTACTGACATGTCGCCTTTAAAAACATTTATAAATTGAGGTAATTCATCTAAACTTGTTTGTCTCAAAAATCTTCCAATTTTGGTAACTCTTACATCTTCTTTTTTTACATAATCATTTGCTTCTGTAGAGTCTTTACGAAGCGATCTAAATTTATAGCAATTAAATTCCTTATAATTTATACCATTACGTTTGTGCTTGTAAAATAGTGGGCCTTTTGACTCTAATTTTATTAAAACAAAGAGAATAACACTTAACCAAGATAAGATAAAAACGATGACTAATATTGAGAAAACTACATCGAATATTCTTTTTAAAACTCTATTAAAGGGCTTATTTAAAGATACTTCTTGGATTGATAATACTGGTAAGTAATTATAGAAATCGGTTTTTAAACGTTTGTTAAAGAAATTAGCTCTTTTAGGTATAAACTTAATGTTGCATTGGTTAAGCTCTGCATACTTTACAAAGGTGTTTATTTCATTTTCGGACAATTCGTCCATAGCACAATATATCTCGTCAATGGAATTGTTATTCGAAATAAAATTTACTGCGTCTTGAATATTTCCATTGGGACTTTGAGACGAATTATTGCTATATACTCCTAATAAATCATATCCGTATTCTGACTTAGTCGTAAAAAAATGTTTTAAATCTTTTGCTCCTTCAGTGCTCCCAATAATTAATACACGTCTATGATTTCCGTTAAGGTGTTGTCTGTATTTTTTAAGCCCGAAGAACATTAAAAATTTAACACATGCAATTACCGAAATACTTATTACTAAGTATTTTAAGACTGTAATTTTATTAATTTCTATTCCTCTATAAAACCCAATAAATGCAAATACAATAATGAAAAATATTAGAAATTGTTTTATTAAAAGTCCAAGGATATTTAAGGCTGTTGTATATCTATAAACGTTATAAAATTTAATTGAATAGGCCGATATTAACCATAATATACTAGCATAAAAAACAAAGAAAGTTGCTTTACTTTTTAAGAATCCGATGGACCAATATGGTAAACCAAAGGTTTTAAAATCTATAAAATAAGATGCGAAAAAAACAATAATAGTTACATCAAAGAAAATAAGAGCTGGCCTTAATAACCAAGAATATCTTCCTCTGATGTAGCTCATTTTTAATGTTTATTATAACTAGAAAAATCTTTATGGTTTTTCTTATGAAGTTCTTCTTGACTTAAACCCTTAAAATAATCAAAAGTAATTTTCATTCCTGTCTCTTGAGAAATTTTTGGTTGCCAATCTAATATTTTTTTGGCTAAAGTAATATCTGGTCGCCTTTTTAAAGGGTCGTCTACCGGAAGTGGCTTATGAATTATTTTCTGGCTGGATTTACCGAGTTTAATAATCTCTTTCGCAAAATCTAAAATTGTAGTTTCTGATGGGTTCCCAATATTTACAGGGAATGAGTAGTCAGAAAATAACAGTTTAAATATACCATCAATCTGGTCGTCTACATAACAGAATGATCTTGTTTGTAAACCGTCGCCAAATACCGTTAAATCTTCTCCTCTTAGAACCTGACCCATAAATGCCGGTATTACTCTTCCGTCATTAAGTCTCATCCTTGAGCCATATGTATTAAATATTCTAACAATGCGGACTTCTAAACCATGAAATCTATGATAAGCCATAGTTAAAGATTCTTGAAACCGCTTAGCTTCGTCATAAACACCTCTTGGACCTATTGTGCTTACATTACCAAAATACGTTTCCGGTTGAGGATGTACCAACGGGTCTCCATAAACTTCGGAAGTAGAAGCTATAAGAATTCTTGCATTTTTAGCTTTAGCTAAACCTAATAAATTGTGAGTACCTAGAGATCCGACTTTTAAAGTCTGAATTGGAATCTTTAGGTAATCTATTGGACTTGCTGGCGAGGCGAAATGAAGAATATAATGTAAATCGCCTTCAATTTTAATGAATTCTGTTACATCGTGTTCTATAAATCTAAAATTAGGATGATCATCAAGATGAGCAATATTCCTCTTATCTCCTGTAATAAAATTGTCCATTCCGATTACTAAAAATCCTTCGTTTACAAATTTATCACATAAATGAGACCCTAAAAATCCTGCTGCACCTGTTATTAAAACTTTTTTATCCTTATTCATTATCTTCCTATAGAAACATACTCAAACCCTTCACTCACTACATCTGAGACATCATAAAGGTTTCTTCCATCAAAAATTATTTTTCCCTTCATCAAATCATGAAGCTTGCCAAAATTTGGAGTTCTAAAAATACTCCACTCAGTACAAATTATTAGTGCTTCAGCTTCATTTAAAGCATCATACATGTTATCTGCATACTTTATTTTATCACCTAGTTTGTTTTTTACATTAGGCATTGCTTCAGGATCAAAAGCGGTTATAATAGCATTTTCATCTAATAACTCATTTATAATTTCTAACGACGGAGCTTCTCTTATGTCATCTGTCTCTGGCTTGAAAGCTAATCCCCAAATGGCAATTTTTTTGCCTGCCAAAGTATTATTAAAATGGTTTCTTATTTTAGGAAGCAATACTTTTTTCTGTTTTTGATTAACATCTATTACTGCTTCTAAAATTTGAAAATCATAATCAGAATCTTGCCCTGATTTGTGTAATGCTTTTACATCCTTTGGAAAACAAGAGCCTCCATAACCAATTCCTGGAAATAAAAAACGTTTCCCAATTCGTGAGTCAGTACCCATACCTATTCTTACTTTATCAACATCAGCACCAACTTTTTCGCAATAGTTGGCAATCTCATTCATGAAAGTAATTTTAGTAGCTAAAAAAGAATTCGCCGCATACTTTGTTAGCTCTGCAGACTTTTCGTCCATTACAATCATTGGATTACCTGACCTGACGTATGGTTTATAAAGTTTTTTTATTTTCTCAATAGCCTTTTCGCTCCTAGAGCCAATTACAATACGCTCGGGCTTTAAAAAATCATCTACAGCAAATCCTTCGCGAAGAAATTCAGGGTTACTTACAACATCAAAATCTACGTCAGTATGCTTTGATATTACTGCTCTTACTTTTTCTGAAGTTCCGACTGGGACAGTACTTTTTCCAACAATTACTTTATAATCTTTAATGCGTTTGCCTATGTCTTCAGCAACTCCTAAAACATATTTTAAATCAGCCGAACCGTCTTCGTCTTCAGGTGTTGGTAGTGCTAAAAATATAATTTCGCCATGGTCTAAACCATCTTGAAGTTCTGTCGAAAAATTAAGCCGACCTGCATCAATATTTCTTTGAAAAATTATATCTAAATGAGGTTCATAAATTGGAACCTCACCTTTTTTCATTGTATCTATTTTATCTTTATCAATGTCTATACAAAGCACGTTATTACCAGTCTCTGCCAAACACGTTCCTGTCACTAGGCCTACATAACCTGTTCCTACTACTGTTAAATTCATTTTTTTAAGATTCTAGCTTTTTAAATCTAATTTTTCGAAATCAGAATTCATACTCACGAATTCTGGAACGATAGCTTTCATTTTCTTTACGATTTTGTCCGTCTGCTGATTTTTCGCATAATCAATTAGCTCTCTAATTTCACTATTAATGCTTTCATAATCATATGTTTCAACTTTAGCAATCATGATTTTGTCATTATATGTTGGGAGTGTTGAAGATTTCTCATTTAACAGTTCTTCATATAATTTTTCACCTGGCCTAAGTCCTATAACTTTTATATCAATGTCTTTATAAGGTGTAAATCCTGCAAGTCGAATGATTTTTTTTGCTAAATCAATAATTTTTACAGCCTCACCCATATCAAATATAAATACTTCTCCTCCATTACCCATTGCTCCTGCCTCAATTACTAACTGACAGGCTTCAGAAATGGTCATAAAATAGCGTATGATATCTGGGTGTGTTATTGTTAAAGGACCTCCTTCTTCAATCTGTCTTTTAAATAAAGGCACAACTGAGCCATTACTTCCTAATACATTTCCGAATCTTGTAGTTACGAAACTGGTATACTTCTTTAAATCTTTATCAGCATAATCTTGTAATGCTTGTATGTAAATTTCAGCGATACGCTTAGAAGCTCCCATAACATTACTTGGATTTACAGCTTTATCAGTAGAAACCATTACAAACTTTGCCACATTATATTTGTATGACAAATCTGCAATGTTTTTTGATCCTAGTACATTAGCAAAAATAGCTTCTGAAGGATAACTTTCCATCAGAGGCACATGTTTATAAGCAGCTGCATGATAAACTACGTCTGGTTTATTTTCCTTAAACAACGTCTCTGTTTTATTGAAATCTCTGACATCATTAACAACGGCCTTAAAATCAAGACTTGGAAAACTATTTTTAATTTCTAATTGTATTTGATATAGCGGTGATTCCGCTTGGTCTATAATGACTAATTTTTTTGGTTTATATCCCGCAATTTGTCTTACAATCTCGCTTCCTATAGAACCTGCTCCGCCAGTTACAAAAACACACTTATTGAAGATTTCTTTAGCCACTAGCTTGTTGTCTAGCTTAATTGGGTCACGCTCTAAAATATCCTCAATCTGAATTTTCTCTATTTGACTTGTGATATTTTTGTTTTCTTCTATATCTGAAAGCAAAGGTGCTCTGTAAACCTTAAGGTTGTAATCTAGACACTTATCAATTAAGGCAACTGTTTCTTTCTTTGTTATTTTTTTATCAGCTAATATTAATGCTTGTGCTTTGTGAATTCTTAATGTAACAGCAATATTCCTTTGAATATTTACTATTGGTAATCCTAAAATTTGCTTGCTCTTATTTTTGGCTGTTTTATCAATAAACCCTAAAACTGAGTACCTGTGCGGTTTTTCTGATTTTAACGCACTTGCAATCGTTATTGCATTTTCGTCGGTACCATAAACCAGTACTTTAAGCTCATTCTCTTTATCAGAATAATTTAAATAAACCTCAAAAACCTGCTTAACTAATACTCTAAAAAGAAATAATCCACAAAACGAAATGACAGTATAGATTAATAATGCAGGTATAAAAATGATTTCAGAATCACTATATAAATAAACTATGTAATAAGCTACCAATATTGTAATTAGAGTTGAGATGGAGGCAACTAAAAACCTTACTGCGTCTAGAAAAGTAGAATGTCTAATCAATCCAGAATAAGTCCTGTAAAGAATAAAAAAGGCAATATTTACAAATATTATAACAACTTCTGTGGTCGAAAAAGAAAAATCAAAAACCTGATCTTTTATTTTACTAACAATCAATTTTGTTGTCAATAAGGAAAGAAGAAGTATCGTCGAGTCAAAACCCAAAATAGCCCATCTTGGCAAATAACCTATGTTTTTAAAATCTAGTCGTTTTTTACTAGAATCTAATACTTGATATAATGCTTGCCAAAATTTTTTTAACATCTCTTGGGTTTACTATTTATAGTGCTTGCAAATATCTTAATTATAATCAGAATAGAGAAATTAATTAAATTTTTGGCTTTATCTATGATTCTTCAACTAGCTTTATAACAGTTTCGGAAATTCTATTTCTATCTTGTTCACTTAAGTTAGAACCACTTGGAAGACACAGTCCTTTTGAAAATAGTTGTTCGCTCTCATCATTTCCATAATAGGCTGAGTTTAAAAAAACAGGCTGAAGATGCATTGGTTTCCATAGTGGTCTTGTTTCAATGTTTGCTTCTAACATTGCTTTTTGGAAATTTTGTCTTGTAATTTTAGCACCTTGTTCGATTGTAATACAACTTAACCAATGATTTGAAATTCGGTCATTGTTTGATTCTTGAAAAACCTTAACTCCACTAATATTTTTAAAAAGGTTTTTGTAAAATACATTCATTTTTTGGCGTAGTCCAATATGTTTGTCAAGAACTTCCATTTGTCCTCTTCCAATACCAGCGCTTATATTACTCATTCTATAGTTATACCCAACTTTAGAATGTTGATAATGTGGAGCATTATCTCGAGCCTGAGTGGCATAAAAGATAGTTTCTTTCTTTTGTTCTTTAGTATTACAAATTAAAGCGCCACCGCCAGACGTTGTTATTATCTTATTTCCATTAAAAGATAAAATAGAATAATCACCGAAAGTACCGCATTTCTTGCCTTTGTAAGAAGAGCCTAAAGCCTCTGCAGCATCTTCAATTAGTGGAATTTGATATTTCTCAGCTACTTCTAAAATTTCATCAACTTGAGCTGGCATGCCATAAAGATGCACCAAAATAATTGCTTTTGGTTTTTTTCCTTTTGACACTCTATCCTTTATGGCTTCTTCTAAATGATTTGGACACATGTTCCAAGTTTCATTTTCACTATCAATAAAAATTGGTGTCGCGCCCTGATAAATTATTGGATTTGCAGAACCGCAAAAAGTAAAGGTTTGACACAGAACTTCATCTCCACGAGAAACTCCAAGCTGTAATAAAGCCAAGTGTATAGCAGCTGTTCCTGAGGATAGGCCAGCAACATATTTATTTTCTTTTAAATAAGATTCTATATCAGTCTCGAAACCTATTACATTAGGGCCTAAAGGCGCTATCCAGTTAGTATCAAACGCTTCTTTGACAAATTTTTGTTCAGAACCTCCCATATGAGGAGATGATAGCCATATCTTAGATTTCATATTTCTTTTTCTTTATTATTTTTCCCGGATTACCAACAATTGTAACGTTATCTGGCACATCAGAAATAATAACGCTACCAGCTCCTATGGTTACATTTTTCCCTACTGTTACACCCTGAATGATAACACTTCCCGCTCCTACATGAGAGCCTTCACCAACTCTTGTATTGCCACAGAGAGTTGAATTTGGGGATACATGAACATAATCCTCTATAACACAATCATGGTCAATTGAAGAGGCTGTGTTTATTATACAATGTTTTCCAATTTTAACCGAAGAATTAATTATTGCCCCGGCCATTACTACTGAACCTTTAGCTATGTCTACAGAGGCATCAACTATTGCATTTGGATGTATTAGCTTGCAAAAAACATCTTTTTGAATGGATTCTGCTATTTTTTTTCTAATCTGATTATTTCCAATAGAAATTATAAGGTTTCCTTTAACTTCATCTTGATTAAAACCACTACTAACTTTGATATTAAGGATTTCTTTAGTTGCTTTATTATCATCAAATACTTTGACAACATTTCCGCCATTACGTAAAATCATATCTATAATAACTTTGCAATGACCACTTGCTCCATATAAATAAAATTCATTCATTTCCTAAAAAGGGTGTTGTGGTGGCTTGTCCCTGATTATTTATTCCTTCTGATTTAAAGACTTTAATTACTGTTAATAACAGTATTTTTAAATCCAATATGAAGCTGATTTTTTGCACATACCATACATCATATTCAAACTTCTTTTCCCAACTAATAGCATTTCTTCCATTTACTTGTGCCCAACCAGTTATACCTGGTTTTACGTAATGCCTTGTTTTTTGAAATTCATTATACAAAGATAAATACTCTGGTAATAATGGTCTTGGCCCTATTAGACTCATATCTCCTTTGAGAACATTAAATAGTTGAGGGATTTCGTCCAATGAGGTTTTACGTATGAATTTACCTAAGCCTGTAAGTCGTTTAGCATCTGGCAACAGTTGCCCCTGCTTATCTTTATTATCAGTCATTGTTTTAAACTTAACGACTTTAAAAATTTTTTCGTTTTTGCCTGGCCTTCTTTGAAAGAAAAAAGCGCTTCCTCTATTATAGAAAGTAAGTAAAACAGTAATAATCAGAAATATTGGGCTTAAGAGAATAAGTCCAAAAAGAGATGCGAAAACATCTAATAATCTTTTAAAGAATTCCTTATAAAACATCTATTACTGCTTTTTGATATTTTTCTGCTAATTGTTTGAATAAAAAATTGTTTTTCAAATAATCATAGCCTCTTTCTCCATACTTCTCTAATTCAGAATTTTCCATATTGCTTACCGAATATAGCACTTTACTCAAAGTGTCTGCATCTTCTGCAGGTACAACCCAACCACAATTTGATTTGTGAATAATTGTATTTTCTATATCAGCACACATAATTACTGGCTTAGATGCATTCAAATAGTCAAATAATTTATTTGGCGATATCCCAAATTTATAAAGTTCTATCTTCTTCCAACTTAATATGCAGGCATCCATTTTTTCTAAAAAGCTTTGCACCTGCGGTTTAGGGATCTTACCAAGAAAGGTAATATTACTGCCTGAGATACTTTTTAAATATCCTTCTTGATCTCCATAACCAATTAAACATAAATGTAGATTACTATTTTGCAATGAATTAAAAGCTCTAACTACGACTTCCATACAGTTTGCTTTACCTATTGTGCCAGCATAACCAATTAGAAATTTACTTTTTGGTATATTATTTTCTACTTTAATACTAAGCTCTTCTTGGCTGCCAGACTCATCAAATCCATTTGAAATCCACTCGAAAGGGATGTGTTTTCTGTGAGGCACAACTTGATATACATGATTGTGTGCGTTTGCTAAATTAGATACAAAAAAATCTGCATTGTTGTAACCTAGTTTTTCGCAATATGACAAAAGTTTAATGAATGGGTGAGATTTTGAGTATCCTGCTAATTCTAAAGGTGTAAGCGGCCATATATCTCTAATCTCATGAACTATTTTAACGTCTTCGAATTTTTTCTTAAAGAATTTAATCAATAACAAAGGAAACAATGACATTGTAGAAATTACAATAACATCTGGCTTTTCTAACTTCTTATAATTAAAAAAACGAAGCTTTAGAGCAAAGTGAAATAAGTTTAAAATTCTGAAAATACTAGAGCTATACTTTAAAATCTTTAGGTTGATTATTTTTATTCCGTTCTCATCATTTACTTCATTATTACTGATGTTTTGATGGATATGAGAATAACTTCCTGTAAAAAGAGTTACGCTATTGTTGTGTTTAAGATGATTAGCTAAAGCAAAATGACGATGCGTTTGTCCACATAAACTTGGAGAAGTAATATATTGATTTATGAACCAAACTTTTTTTGCCATTGTATACTTTTAAATTATTTTGAAAGAATACCTTTTTTTCTAAGAAAATTGAGAACTAATTTAATTTTATCAACCTTACTAGCCTTATTTTTAAATTCTAAAAAGCTCTTAGTAGGTTGTTTCATTATCTGATTAAACTCTTTCTCTGTATAATCAAATTTTTTATGAACAAAATCCATATCATGATTTAACATTTCGGCTGAAGGATAGGTTTCTTTTTCAAGTTCTTTAAGAGCTTCTTTTCTTGTTAATTGTCCTGCTCTAATTAAATCTGATACATGGCCTCTTCGTTTATCTATATTAAATTTTTTAGGCAAAATATATCCTTGATAAAATCTTGTATATACAGACTCGTAATGTTTGCCTCCGTAATAAACCCAGTCTAATTCGTTTTTTAAAACTTCCATAGCCTCATCTTTATTGTAATCCATATAATTGAGTATAGATACAACTTTAATTCTCTTTAGAAAGGTCCAATTAAACAAATCAAAGAAAGAAAAATGAGGGTAAGGTTTTAGTGATTGTCCATTACCAAATTTTTTATAGACGTCTTTTATATAAGTCCAATCAGAATGTCCGTAAGACCACATCCTTACTGCCATAGATTCCGTAGCAAAATTCATTCCGCTAATTATATATTTAATTCCTCTCTTGCTTGCTTCCTTAAATAAAAGTGCATTGATAGCGTGATCTGTAGGGATTTCTCCATCTGGAGTTGATGCATTTAAAAAAGCTTTTTGTAAGTCACTAAACACATCCCAATCTATAACATATGTGTGTAAATCAATATCTAGTTTATCTAGAGTTTTTTCAATATTACTTACAGCTAGCTCTGAATTCCATCCATTATCAAAATGAATGGCTAAAGGGTTTAAGCCCATTTCTTTAATGCGATAAGCAACATATGTACTATCTACACCTCCAGAAACACCTATGATACAGTCGTACTCTTTGTTTTTTCCACTAGCTTTTATACTGGCAATAACTTTGCTTAATTCAGTTTTTGCTACATCTCCAGAAAAGGTTCTTGTTTGTACTAGACTATCATATCTTTCACAATGGTTACATACGCCCTGACTATTATATGTTATTTCGGGATCTGACCCATCCATCACACATCTACTACAAATGTTTTGCTTATTCTCTTCTAAATTCATTTAGTTTAGTATGTTTTTTAAATCTTTTTGAGTAGGGTAATTGATTAGTACAGCTCTATGTTTTCCTTTAAAAACAAACATGCTTCCTGCTGCAACTGCAGATGCACCATGACTTATAGCTTCTTTAAAATGATTAAGTTCCCCTGCTCCGCCTAGAGCTACAATAGGGATTTCTAACTGATTTGAAACCTTTTCTATTAATTTTAAATCAAACCCTTTCATAACACTATCATTATCTATGGATTGTAAAATAAGTTCTCCCGCTCCAGCTTTTGCAATATTTTGTATGTGACTATCCAAACTTATCTTGTTTTTCTTTGTTCCAGAGAAAGTATAGGCTTCATGACTACCCCAAATGTTCTTTTTTATGTCTACACTTACTACTATACTTTGAGTGCCATAAATTTTAGCTGCATTTGTAATAAGTTGATAATTAGTAGAAGCTGAGTTTATTATAACCTTCTCAACACCTTGGTCAAAAACTTTTTTTATGTGTTCTATAGTTTTTATTCCACCACCATAGGCTAATGGCATAAAACATTCAGTTGCTATATTCTTAATTTTTGAATAATTAGGTTCTCTATTTTCTTTTGATGCGAAAATATCTAGTATAACTAGTTCATCTACTTCTTTTTCATTAAAAATCTTAACCGCATTTAATGGGTCTCCTAAGTAGGTCTGTGTTTTAAACTTGTGTGTTTTTATAATACCACTACCCTTTAAAGATAGTACGGGAATGACTCTAGTTTTTAGCATTATTATAGATTAACAAAATTTCTCAATACTTCTAAGCCAAATTTATGGCTTTTTTCAGGATGAAATTGTACTCCAAAAATATTATTCTTTTCTAAGGCAGATGCAAACGTGTTTATATAATTTGTTGTTGTTAAAACTTCTTCTTCTGCGTTAGATTTTACGTAATAAGAATGTACAAAATAATATCTCTTTTCTTCTTCGACATCTGTAATAATCTTACTTTCTTTCTTTATGTCTACAATATTCCAACCCATGTGAGGTATTTTCATTTTTTTTTCTTCAGATTTAAACTTAACCACCTCTGCGTTAAACCAACCAAGGCCTTTATGATCTCCTTCTTCAGAAAACTCAGTCATCAATTGCATTCCTAAGCAAATACCTAAGATTGGTGTTTTATCTTCTAGCACTTTCTTATTTATAACATCTATTAGTCCGGAGTTTTTTAGTTGACTCATACCGTGGTCAAAAGAACCCACTCCAGGTAATATAAGCTTTTCGGAATTTTCTATTAAATCTATTGAATTCGTAATCTGAGATTTGTGTCCAATTCTCTTTATCATGTTTTCTATAGACCCCAAATTCCCGGCACCATAATCTATAATACTAATCATTTGTTAATTTATTTTGATTTATTGTTTCTTCTTTATAAACTAATAGTAGTCCTAAAATTAAGAAGAACACCCATAAATCTGTGATATTACTTGACTTCATCGCTTCTAAAAATAAAAACATAAACATAGCTTTTAAAATAAATTTACCTCTAATAATAAAAACTGGAATAAATATAACTAACATTAACATTAACATACCAAAAATACCCATTTCAAACCAAGCTTCTAAAAAGATGTTGTGTGGATACCATCTCATATCTTGACCGTTTGTAACTAAGCCGAAACTACCTATGCCAAAGCCAATAAATATTGTGAATGGAGTGGATAATATATATTCTAAAGTCAAGCTATAATGATTTAGCCTCCCTAGACTAGATTTGTCTTCTGAAATATTTAACAATGATTGAAATCTTCCTATCCCTATTTTTACTATATCTGATATTTTATCATAGTACCTATAAAGTACTATACTTAACCCTATGAGTATAATACAAAGAAAATAGAGTTGTTTTTTCTTTACTTTAAATTTTAAAATAGTCTTAATGAAATATTTGTAATGAAACGTTAATATTGTAGCTGCTGAAAACAGGAAAGAGCCTCTACTTCCCATTCCTATCATTAAGCAGAGTAGTAAAACAACCGAAAGCCACTTTTTCTTAAAGCTCTCGTATATTAAAACTAAAGATAAATTAACTCCAATCCCTAAATAAACAACATTAAACACAAAAAAAGTATTATTGTTTTCTAAACCTCTAAGGTAAAAGTTAGATGGCAACCAATATCTATAGCGCTCATATATAAAAAAGACTCCAAGCGCAACTGAGAAAATCTTTATGATTTTTATAATTCTACCAAGCTTTATTTTTTTAACAAAAACAGGATAGGAGAATAATAAAATATTGATAATAAAATTAGTTGCTTTTGTGTATTTATAACTCGAAGATGGTGAGTATATGAGAGATATAATTATAAGTCCATAGAAAGCTAATAATATAGAAAAGACAACAAAATACGTTTTAGAAACTTGTATCTTTCTGATAAATAAATTAAAGAATATATCTAATACAACTATAATTAAAGTTAATAATGTAAAGTTAATATTTAACAAATAGGCATTAATAAAGTTATTTAATGTACCTGATAGAACAATAATTGCAATTAATATATTTTGAAACCGAATATGTAGTTGCTCCATCACCTATTTAAAAAGCGTATTTAGCTAGCAAATATAATGTATATATAGTGATATACTTTGTTTTTTGGTTATTTTTGGATGACTCAACTACTGTGTTCATGAAAGATAAAATTCAAAAAATATTGCTTGTAATATTTCCTTTTGTATTGCCCTTACCAATACCAGAAATTTATTGTTCTATTTGCCTTGCATTATTTTTAGTTGGATTGTTTTTTGATTTCAATTTTTCATTTAAAAGCATAAAAATGAATTACTTTTTGTTGTTTTCTCTATTATTTTTTTTTGCTGATACCATAGGTAATCTGTTAAGGTTCGATTTTTCTACTCTATTTTTTAAAGATACTAAACTTTCGTTTTTAATTATTCCTTTATTGTTTTTAGGAAAAAGTAATCTGCTTAAAAAAAATTCTTTACTAATTTGTAATGCCTTTGTATTTGGCAGTTTATCTTATGTTTTATACGCTTGGGGTTACATTGCAGACTTTTATCTTATTACTGCTCCAGATTATAGGACTTTCTCTTTAACAGATGGGTATATTGTCTATCAGCTATATAATTATCTGCCTGGAGCAATTCATCATACGTACATTGGTATTTACATTGTTTTTTCTATTTTAATTTTATTAAACCATATTAAACAAAATAGGCCAAGAAAATATCTAAACTTAGTAATGATAATGATTCTTGGTTTTAGCCTTTTTTACATTGGAGGTAAAGGGTCTTTTTTACTTTTATTTTTATTAGTCTTTCTTTATCTAATTAGTTTAAGGAAAGTAGTAATAAATATACTATTTGTATTGTCTTTCTTTGGAGGTTTGTACCTAGTAAAAAGATGGGTAGTTGGGATACGATTGGAGAATAGTATTTCTGTTAGATTAGACTATTATAAATGTGGTTGGGAAATACTTAAAGAAAACTGGTTTGCTGGCATTGGGGCCAAAAATTTTTCCGAAATTTCTGCTCTTATTTGTAACAATGATGTGTTTATACCTCATAATATTTACCTTAGAGTTTTTGTTGCAAATGGTATTCTAGGGCTAATAATTTTATTAGGGCTAATTTTTGTTATTGCTAAAGATGCATTTAGAAAAAAAGACTGGGTTTATATTAGTCTTATAATAATGCTTATCCTTGGCGGTTTAACTGAAGATTTAATCTATAGACAGCAAGGCGTGCTGTTTTTTATATTTTTTATATCTCTATTTTATATGTCAAATAAGCAATCCAAAGTCTAAAAATTGTTTGAATACTTGTATTCGTTAAAACACTTAACTTTTAAATAATTCTAAGTACTTTTCTGATATATCAGCCCAATTAAAATTTTTGCTATGCTCTATTGCTTTTTTAGACATGCTAATGTAATTATTTATAACACTATCTATTTTAGAAACCTCAGAACTTAGGTTTTTAATGTCAATTGCCGCCCCTACTTCGTTTTCGAGAAAAAAACCATCTATTCCTTGCCCTTTAGTATATAAAATAGGTAGACCTTGAGACATTGCTTCTACATAAACTAATCCAAAAGTTTCTGCTTTAGAAAGCATTACAAAAACATCAGCCCCTCTAAATAGGTCTTTTAATCGTAGCTTATCATAAATAGGTCCCAAATAATTTACCCAGTCATGTTTTTCTTCAAGACTTAGTATTTCGTAAGTATAATCACTTTCCGGCCCTATTATAGTATAATTGATGTCTATATTTCTTTTATTCTTAAATTGATTTAAAAAATGTATTGTTTCGTGGATATTTTTATTTTCAGAAAGCTCTCCTACAAAAATAAATTTAAGCGTTTTTAATGATTTTATATTATTTTCTTTTTTATCAGAATCTAACCAAAAATCACTAATTCCATTGGGTATAACTTTTGTTTTTTGCTGTAATTCGTTTATGTTTTTAGAAAACGTCTTGTTTTCTAAAAAAGAGAGATATGCAGGAGAAATGAAAATGATATTTTTTGCCTTATTTAAAATCTTGTTGGCGTAAAACCTGCAATGTATAAAATATTTGTAAAAAACATTAACGTCTGTATTTCTGACAGCTGTTATAAATGGAATGCCATATTTTTTACCAATTTTATATGCAACTCCACCATCACTGTACAAAAAATGAGCATGAACATTATCAATAGAACCCAAGTCTACTTTGGACTCAATATCTTTAAACACCTTACTTATCTTAGTAAAATATCTAAACCTTAAATCTTTACTTAAAATTGAGGAAAAAATAAACGTTACGTTTTTTAAAGACTTAAATTCTGCTTCTAACTGTTCCTTATTGTCGCATGACCTTCCCCTTTTCAAAGGCACATAAACTACTTGTATTACACCTTTTTTATCTAAGGCTTTTACTAAATTAAAATATAAACTAGTATAACAAAAATCGGAACAGATGTGTAAAATTGTCTTTTTACTTGTCATAAAATAAATCTAAATCTTTAAACCTTTCCTGCAATGCATCCACGGCATTATTGATGTCAATAATATTACTCTGCTTTTCTTTAGATAAGAATGTTATACCATACTTGGTTAGTAAATTCTTTACCAAATGCATAGCTCTAATGAAATGTATCCTTATGATGTTTATTTTAATCTTAGTTTTAAAAATAAAAGTTGATGTTTTTAGTTCACTACAATAAACTCTTATTGTACTCTTTATAGTCTTCTTATAATCTGGATTAAAAACAAGACATGATGCATATAAATAACTGTAATTAAAATTATCTACCTCCTTAATATCACTACGCTCCATACTTTTTAAAGCAGATTCAGCCCAAATTGTTGGGCCAGACCAATATTTAGGAACAAAAGCTGACCACTCACTAGATGTGTTTTTGGGTAAAAAAGGTTTATTTTCTAAACTTCCTTTATGTTCGTGTTTTGCGCCTTGTCCTGATGTACTTTTAACGCCAGCGCCAGTAATTACAATAGGGAAATCTATATACACTGCTTTTCTTAAGTGGTTTGCCAAAGCTATACTATTTGCCATATCTGGACTTGGCCCTGGAAAATAAGAATTCGCTTTTTCCTTAACTAAATCAAGAACCTCTTTTCTTACTATTCCATGATAAAGCCTTGGCAACTTTAACATATCTGTACAACCTTTTCTTAATACTTTTTTAAACTGATTTGAAACATCAATAGGTACAACATTATTTTTTGGTTTACTGAAGGTTAATGTGCCAGGATTGTTACTAAAAGAATATTTTCCTGATAAATCTGGCCATATATAATGTGCCTTATTAAAATAGGCAGAATCAATATTGTTTTTATCCAGCCACTCACATGTCTCTATTATTTGAGGAAGTACACCATCATCATCTCCCATGAAACAAATAAACTTACCTGTAGCATTTGATACTGCTAAATCACAATTGTCTATTACAGAAAGGTTCTCTTTTGTATGAAAGTACTTGATTCTGACGTCTTGCTCAACACCTAGATAATTTAAAAACTCATCATTATTTGGTGAGTTATCTTGTATTATTACATCAAATTTTTTTGAATTAAACGACTTTAATAATTTCAAAAAAGGAATCAGATACTCATATCTGTCTTTTGTGGGTATTATTATACTAAGTAGTTTTATATCCATGGAAGTTTATTTTTTAAAATACGGAATTTAGTGTAGAAAATTAATTTCTCGGTTCTCGTGAGAAAAATATAAAATGAAATAAGTAATGGTACAAATACTCCTATACCAAGCCATAACAGTTGTAGCAATCTACTGTCGAAAAATACTGGTATCGACTTAAAGCCAAATGTTATTAGGGTAATTAACAAGCCTGGATATATAAAAAAATTGAGGAAAATATTTTGCGTACTAACTAGTCTCAAAAACTTTAAATTAATTATATGTGTATAAATCAAAGTAATAATTATTTGTACCGCACAAAAAACTGAAGCCGCACCTATAGCTCCATACTTATTTGCAAAAATCCAGTATCCAGGAATGGTGATTAGTAAGCTAGCAATACCTATGTAATTGTTAAGTTTTGTATATCCGTTAGCAATTGCAATATTAAAAGGTATTATTGCAAGAGCAAGCATAGCCATTGCGGCAGACATTATAGAAACTATATGATATGCGTTATTTACTATTTCTTTGTTTTGTGTCCAAATCCATAGTATACTTTTAGAATTAAAGGCAATAGTAAAGGCAAATGAAAATACTATGATAATTACATATTTATAAGCTCTATAAAAAAGAAGTGCTCCCTTTTTTCTATTGTTATTGGTATAAAGCTTTGTTAGTCTTGGTAATATTGCTGCGCTAATCGTTGTTGTTATTGTAACTAAGCTATATGTTAAGGCTACTGCAGCTGTATAATAACCAAGGTTTTCGATACTTAAAATATTACTAATCGCTAGCTTATCCATCTGAGAATTTAATCCAGCCACTAAAGATATTAGCAACATTCCGGATGCAAATTTCCACACTTTCTTAAGTACAGATTTGTATATTTTTAATGAAAAAAAATCTCTCTTAGAAATACCAATTAATTTTAAAATCTGAAATCTTAAAATCAAAACATATATTGTAGTTATTATTGTTTGCCAGACAAAAAAGACTTCTAAACTTTGATAAAAATATAGTAAAATAACAACAGCTCCATTTCTTAAAATACCCCAAGAGATTAACAATGTATTGGCTCTAACTTGCTTTTCTAAACCAAGCATTCCTCCGATATAAAACTTAGATAAGAACTCAAAGCCAATGCTTACACTAATTATTTTTAAGTAATAAGAAACTTTATGTTCAGATATGTCTTTGAGGTTTATCCACTCATTTGCTATAAAATCTGCTGAAACGAATACAATCGCCATAATAATTATAGCTACGGCAAAATAACATGTCTCTAAAGTATTAAAAACCTTTATTTTATCTTCAGGACTGTTTTCACTTGAAGCAAATTCTCTAGACAACGTAGCAGTTAACCCTGAATCTAAGACGGCTAAAAGACCAACTATAACAAGTGTAAGGCTTATTATGGAATAACTTTCTACTCCTAAAAAGTAAATGTAAAGAGGTATGAATAAAAAATTGGATAGTATACTCCAGAACCTTCCTAATGCGTTTGCTATGATATTCTTAAGCACCTCTATTTTATTTTATAACTTAAAATGTATTCTGCTAGAGTTACAATCTAGACTTTATAAGTTTTGCAGGAACACCTCCAACTATTGAATATGTAGCAACATCTTTATTTACAAAAGAGTTGGCGGCAATTATACTACCTTTTCCTATTTTAACACCTGCTGATATTGTACAATTTGCGCTTATCCATACATTATCTTCTACAACTATTTTTTTTTCGATATTTTTTTGCTTTACCATAGGGGTATCTATATCTCCATAACCATGATTAAAAGCAACTAAAACACAATTTGGAGCGACCATAACATCATCTCCGATTATTATTCCTGATTCACTTCCGGATATTGTGCAGTTTTGTGCAATAGAACTGTTATTGCCCATTTGAAACTTCCCCGTGATTCTGACATTAGGGCTTATTGAAGAATTTTTGCCAATTAAGGCGCCTTTTCTCTTATAATATTTGACCCGCATTTTACAGAAAGCATATGTTCCCGGTAAAACCAATAAAAATGAATGCCATAATGCATCAAATAAAAACAAGATTCTTTTCATAGGTTTTAATATTGCTGTAGACTTTTAAATTAAAAGTTAAAAAAGATTACCTTTAAGTTCTATGCTTTCATAGTCTCTATTAAAATTAAAAGTCATAACACTTACTTTAGCTCCTTTTAAGCTTGGTCCTAATTTATTTGTGTCAATCAGTCTCCAACCGTTTTTCTCATAAAACTTAATTAAAGAATCTTTACATAACAATATACCAATTTTACTTTCAGTTTTTAAATACTCTTTCGTGTAATTCATTAATTGAGTACCCAATCCGCTTTTGTGTTTACTTTTAGATACACAAACATTCCCTATGCCAAAAACTTCAAAATTATCTTTATCAATAGTTATTTGTCTTACAACTAAATTTAAATAAGCTATTAATCTACTATTATACTCAACTATGACATGAATATCTTCATCATTAATATTGTTTTTTATCCAATCTAACTGATTCTGAAGTCCATAATTCCAGTTTTCATCTTTTATAGAACATATCGTCTCAAGCTCATCTTGAGGAGTATCTTTATGTTTTGTGTATTTAAAACTTAAAATCATTGTCTTCTAACCACCATCCGCATGGTAAATTTAATTGCGTTCTCTCGAACTCATCTACGCCTGTTAATCGAGTTGAAACATCTTTTTGATTATCCTTAAACACACCATAGGAATCATTTCTATGATGTAATTTACTAACATTAAAGCCTTTGTTTTTTAGCTCTTGATAAAGCATATCTCTTCTGTCACTAACTAAAGAATATACCCAGTAATTTGGATTAATCTCTAATCTATTCCCAACACTTTTAAAGTTATTATCTTTATTAAAGTACGCATCCCATTTTGTGGCATTTTCTCTTTGCTTAGTATACAATCCTTCTATATGCGAAAGTTGTGAATATCCAACTAAGCTAGAAATATTATCTAAGACCAGGCCTAAGCCTGGAATTTTAATGTCACAATTAGAGCTTATTTCTCCATTACTGTCTCTAAATTCTTTTCGGTTAATGCCAAAATCTCTTTTTAAAATTGCCTTTTTATACAATTCTTCATTATTAAATGCTATTCCAAAACCATTGACAGCGTTTGGAAGCCTTACAGCAGTAAAAGAAAAACAGACTATACTTGTATTTGTATTTCCAATTTTTTTATTCTTGTACTCAGCACCAAAAGCTGTTGATGCTTCTTCAATAACAACGACTCCGTGTTGATTTGCAATCTCGTTTATCTCATCTATATGACCAGGGTTTCCTCCCCAATGATAATGTAATATAGCTTTTGTTTTTGAAGTGATTTTAGACTTTAAATCATCTGGGGTTAGTGTCCCTGTAGATGGGTCTACATCTGCCCAAACAACCGTTGCACCTTTAACCGCTATTGGTTGATTAGTCATTAAGCAACTCATGGGAGAAGAGATAATTTCATCTCCTTGTTTTATATCTAAAACATCTAAAGCAAATAAAACTGAATTTCCAGATAGTGTTAAAATAAATTCATTACCAACATAATTCTTTAAACCCTGTTCAAACTTATTTGTAAACTCACCATAAGCTAATTGGCCCGAATTTAATACGCCTGCTATTTTTGCATTAACATCATCGGGCATAAAAACTTTATGTAGTTGCTTTGTCATGTTTTCTATGAATAAAAACGCTTTACGGCTTCAACAATTTTAGTTCTGTCATTAACTTCTAGCCACCATCCACAAGGAATATGAACCATTTTTTTTGTAAATGAATCTGTATGCTTTAAATTACTACTTTTAGAATTAAATATTGAGTGTAAATCGTTTCTTTTATGTAAATCAGAAACCATAATGCCTTCTGCAGCCATACTTTCAATAAACTCTTCTCTGTTTTCTACCTTCATTGTATAAAGCCAATAAGAAGGTTCTGAGTTTTCGTAATACTCAATAGTTTTAACACCATCAATATCCTTAAATTTTTCATCGAAAAACTTGCCGTTTTCAATATAAGGATGTACTAGTTTTTCTATTCTATTTAGCTGAACCAAGCCTATCTGAGCATTCACATTATTCATATGATACTTGTAGCCTTGGGTTGTAATATTATTTTCTTTTCTAGTTTTCTTTTTATCTAACCCAAACCATCTTATTATTTTGGCTTTTTCATAATCCTCTTCATTCCTAAGACATAGCATACCTCCATCAATAGTAGTCATGTGCTTAATAGCCTGAAAAGAAAACGTACTGTATTTAAAATGGTTTCCTATTTTCTTATTTCGGTATTTAGCACCAAGAGCGTGGGCAGCATCTTCTATGACAGGAATACCATAATCTTCTTCTATTTTTTGAAAAGCATCAATGTCTACTGGCATACCAGCGTAATGAACTATCATGATTGCTTTTGTCTTTGAAGTGATTTTTTTTATAACATCCTTAGGGTCTAAATTGCCTGTTCGATAATCTACATCCGCAAAAATTACTTTGGCTCCCGTTTGTAATATTGATGTATTTGTTGGTTCTGCAGTAATTGGTGTACTAATAACCTCATCACCTGCTTTTACTCCTGCTAAAATTAAAGCGATATGAAGAGCAGAAGTCCCTGAATTAACAGATACTGAATAATTATTACCTATGTACTGACAGAATTTTTCTTCAAAAGCATCTACAACTTTACCTTGAGCTATGTAACCGCTATACAAAACCTCTTCTAAAGCTGGTAATAATATTTCTTTTGGTGGTAATCCTGTTTTTACTAAAGGTATCATAGTTGTTTTATAAAGTCGCTAACTCTTCCTTAACATAATCTATTGTTAATAATAATTCCTTTAATTCTTCAACATTTAATTGTTTAGTATTATCGGAATTATATTCATTCTCTTGAAGCTTAGGTCCATCTTTCTGGACATATTTAGTGTAATTAAGGTCTCTCATATCTGCAGGAACACGGTAGTAGTCTTGCATGTCATCTGACTTGGACATTTCTTCTTTACTACATAATGTTTCATACATTTTTTCTCCATGCCTTGCACCTATAATTGTAATCTCATTCTCTGCTTTGAATAATTCTTTTAATGCTTTGGCAAGAGTTATAATAGATGCTGCTGGAGATTTTTGAACAAAAATATCTCCTGGGTTTGCATTTTTAAAGGCAAACATTACCAAATCTACAGAATCTGTCAATGACATCATAAAGCGTGTCATATCTGGATTTGTAATTGTTAAGTTTTTTCCTTCTTTTATCTGTTTTATAAACAGAGGTATTATAGATCCTCTTGATGCCATTACGTTTCCGTACCGAGTGGCACAAATAATACCTTCGTTTCGCCTTACTCTAGTATCTCGAGCTTTAGATATTGCTAATTTTTCCATTAAAGCCTTAGACATACCCATTGTGTTAATTGGATATACTGCTTTATCGGTACTTAATACAACTGTTTTCTTTACGTTGTTATTTGCTGCGGCTTCTAGTACGTTTTCAGCACCAAGTATATTTGTTTCTATAGCTTGAAGGGGATAAAACTCACAAGAGGGGACTTGCTTTAAAGCTGCGGCATGAAATAGATAGTCAACACCATCCATGGCTCTATTAATACTATTAAAATCTCTTACATCTCCAACAATAAAGTTTAACTTATCATTTTTGTAATGAATACGCATGTCTTCTTGCTTCTTTTCATCTCTGCTGAAAATTCGGATTTCTTTAATATCAGATTTAAGAAATTTTTCTAAAACTGCATTTCCAAAAGAACCTGTTCCTCCTGTAATTAGTAATATTTTGTCTTTAAACATCTTTTATAAGCTAATTTTAATACAACTCTACTTCTGCTTCTGGTTGAACAATTTTTTCAGTTCGTTTATCATACAGCTGCAAAACTATTTTATCAAACTCTAAGGTATTATCTGACAGTCTCATTGAATAATAATATCCATTAGCTCCTTTTTGAGTTTTGGTTAAGTCTTTGATGTACCAAGTGTCAAAATTCAATCCAGGCTTGTTCGTTTTTATATAGTCAGTCAAATCCTCAAGGTCTGATGGATAGGTTCTTAATATAATAACATAATTGTCTTTAACTACTTGGGGTAAGTCTTCAGTTATTCTGACTACCGCATAAGTTCTTGTTGTTGGTTCTTGAAAAACAGAAACTCCGGCTATATTTATTACTTCTCCAATAGCTTTATCAACCCTAGCTTCTTCTGATTTCTTGTTGGAATTTATGTACTCTAAAAGCGTAGTAATTGGTTTTATTTCTTCTTTAGGTTTTTCTGTTTCTACAATTTTCATTATTGGCTTTTCTTCTTCTTTTTTCTTTTCAGAATTACAAGAAAACATTAATGAAATTAGGGTGAAAATTAATAAGCTTCTTTTCATTATTCTATTATTAAAATTATTTTTTAAACGGATGTGTTGCTAATTTTTTTCTAGCAAATGGATGATAATCTCCAATTAAACCCTTTGGCTCGGCATGTCTAATTTGATGAACTATCTCAATAGCTTGTCTTGCATCTTCTAAACCATATCCATTTCCGTCAAGAATATTCTCATAAACACGATTATGTAAATCTGTAAATCCCCCACTAAATTCCAACTCTTCTCCTTCAATTGTTATAGATCTAAAAGTTCTTTGCCCTTTTGCTTTTATTTCTTCTGGCAAAACGTCTTCATTAATAGATAAGAACCATCTCACTCTAGCTCTTTCAAGCTCTAGGTATCCTGCTGCTCTATCGTGTTCGTGAATATGTACTGTATTCTGTTTAACATCTCCAAAAATCCATGATAACATGTCGTAAAAATGTACACCGATATTGGTAGCTATACCTCCCGATTTAGACATGTCTCCTTTCCATGATGTGTAATACCAATTTCCTCTAGATGTTAAGTATGTTAGATCAACATCAAATATTTTTTCCTTAGGGGCGGCATCAATTTTCTTTTTTAAATCTATTATACTTTGGTGTACTCTTAATTGTAAAATGTTATATACTTTGTTTCCAGTTTCTTTTTCAATTTTACTTAAGGCGTCCACGTTCCAAGGATTCAAAACCAATGGTTTTTCACAGATTGCATCAGCGCCTCTTCTTAAAGCCATTCTAATATGGGAATCATGTAGATAATTTGGTGTACAGATACTTACATAATCAATATTAGTTTTTTCCTCGTATTTGAGTTTTTCTAAATGTCTATCAAAACGCTCAAATTCCACAAAGAAATCTGCTTTAGGAAAATAACTATCAATTACACCTACACTATCAAATCTATCATATGCTGCAAGCAAATTATTATTGGTATCTTTAATTGCCTTTAAATGTCTTGGTGCTATATAACCTGAAGCTCCTAGTAATGCAAAATTCTTCATTTATTTTTTTTAATCTTAACAACTTTATTGTTTTGTAGCTGATAAACTTCTTTGCTTTCTTGACATATCGCAACTCCATTATCATTAAAACTTAATCTATGACCATACTCACTAACCCAACCAATTTGTTTTGACGGATTTCCAACCACTAATGCATAGTTCAAAATTTCTTTTGTAACAACAGAGCCGGCACCAACGAAAGCAAATTCACCAATATCATTTCCACAAACAATTGTAGCATTGGCACCGATTGAAGCTCCTTTTTTAACGATTGTTTTTAAATACTGATTTCTTCTATTTACTGCGCTTCTTGGGTTAATTACATTTGTAAAAACCATTGATGGCCCAAGAAAAACATCATCTTCACATATTACTCCAGTGTAAATTGAAACGTTGTTTTGAACCTTTACATTATTTCCCAATACAACACCTGGAGATACAACTACATTTTGTCCAATATTACAATTTTCACCGATTATGGAGTCTGGCATTATATGAGAAAAATGCCATATTTTGGTTCCTTTTTTAATTGTAACATTATCGTCGATTACAGCTGTTTCGTGAGCAAAATATTCCATATTTTCTTTTACTTTTATAATCTCTTATCAGCTATTTCTTTAGACAAACTGCCTTTGACATCATACACGACACCAGTTTTGCTTTTTATCTTATTGAAATCTAACTCCAGATATTTCCTGTGAGCAACAACATGAACAATTACATCATATTCTGATTCAATACTAGATATCATTTCAATACCATATTCATTCTTTACTTCATCGTTATCAGCCCATGGGTCATAAACGTCTACGTCCATGCCATATTGCCCGAGCGACTTGTATACGTCTATTGCTTTTGTGTTTCTTATATCTGGGCAATTCTCCTTAAAGGTTATTCCCAACATTAGAACTTTAGCCTTTTTAACTGGTATATCACTCATAACCATTAATTTAAGAATTTCTGTAGCAACATACTCACCCATACTGTCATTTAAACGACGCCCTGCTAGGATAATTTCAGAATGATACCCAACTTCTTGTGCTTTTTGGGCCAAATAAAAAGGATCTACACCAATACAATGCCCTCCAACTAAACCTGGTTTGAAATAAAGGAAATTCCATTTTGTCGCTGCTGCCTCTAAAACATCATGAGTATCTATTCCAAGCTTATTAAAAATTATGGCTAACTCATTAACAAAAGCAATATTCACATCTCTTTGAGCATTCTCTATTACTTTAGATGCTTCAGCAACTTTTAGTGTTGGGGCTAGGTGAGTTCCTGCAGTAATTATAGATTTATATAAATCATCAACTACCTTTCCTATTTCTGGTGTTGAGCCTGATGTAACTTTTTTAATATTAGCAACTGTATGGGTTTTATCTCCTGGATTAATTCTTTCTGGAGAATACCCACAATAAAAATCCTTATTGAATTTTAAACCACTATGCTTTTCCAGTACCGGTACACATTCGTCTTCCGTAACTCCAGGATATACTGTTGACTCGTAAATAACAATATCGTTTTGTTTTAAAATCTTTCCCACTGTCTCTGAAGCTTTTACAAGTGGTGTTAAAATAGGCCTGTTATTTCTATCTACTGGAGTTGGCACAGTTACTATATAAATATTAGAATCTTTGATTTCGTTGACATCAAAAGTGAGCTTTAATCCAATCTTTCCGTTTGTTACTAATACTTTAGACAAATCATTATCGCTAACTTCTAATGTGCTATCGTGGCCTTGATTAAGTTCGTTTACTCTATCTTGATTAATATCAAAGCCAACTACCTTATACTTTTTTGCAAATTCAACTGCTAACGGAAGGCCCACATAGCCTAAACCAATAATTGCAATTTTATATTCCATATCTTACTGTAATGTAAATTATAAATGTCTTTTGATATACAAAAGAATTCTTGTGCGACTGCAAATATCGTTTATTTTTAAAGATATTCTAAAAGAGTTATTCCTTATTCTGAGTTAAGTTGAAATTGTGAAGGGCATCTTTCCAACTATTAATCTTGAAATTAAATATCCTCTCCGTTTTAGATGTGTCTAAAACACTATATTTTGGACGTTTGGCAGCTGTTGGATATTCAGATGTTTTAATAGGTTTTATGGCTACTTTGATATCCCATTTCCTGAATATCTCTTCTGCAAAACTATGCCGACTAGCTTCGCCTTTGTTACAAAAATGATATACACCAAAAGTTTTGCTTCCAGAGTCAATAATTTTACAAATAAAATGAGCTAAATCATTTGCGTTAGTTGGGCATCCAATTTGGTCTTTAACAATTCTTATTTCATTGCTGTTTTGTGCCAAATCTAGCATTGATTTAAAGAAATTTTGATTGTATTGAGAATATAGCCACGACGTTCTTATTATAAAATAAGTCTCCAAATATTCAATAATATTATCTTCTGCTTCGCTCTTTGTTTTTCCGTAAACTCCTAGCGGGTTTTTACTGTCTGTTTCTAAATAAGGCCTTTTTGATTCTCCATCAAAAACAAAATCTGTAGAAATATGAACAAGGTTAACATTGTTTTCTATACAGGATTCTACGAGATTTAAGACCCCAATAGTATTAATATTTTTGGCTATTATTGGTTCTGTTTCTGCTTTGTCTACTGCAGTGTAGGCGGCACAATTAATACAATAATCGTACTCGGTTTTTTTAAAATTACTTTTTACAGATTTAATGTCAGTGATATTTAAGTCTTTAGAGTTTTTAAACACAAAAGAAATTCTAGAATATTCCTTTTCTATAGCTTTAAGACACTTAGCTAATTGGCTGTCTTTACCTGTAACAAGCACTTTTATCATGACTCTACCTCTTTAAATTGTGGTAGTAATAAATCCTTTTCTGATATGATAAGGTCTTTTTTTGAAGCATTCCAGTCGATGGCTAAGCTAGTATCGTTATAAATAATACCAGATTCTGCCTCTTTGTTATAATAATTGTCACACTTATAGTTGAAAATTGTATCGTTTTCTAAAACCAAAAAACCATGAGCCAAACCTCTAGGAATAAACAATTGAGTTTTATTTTCTTCCGATAATTCAATTGAAAAATACTGACCATACGTTTTTGAGCTTGGTCTAACATCTACTACAACGTCTTGAACAGCTCCTTTTACAACTCTAACTAATTTTGCCTGAGCAAATTCTCCTTTCTGAAAATGTAATCCACGAAGAACTCCTTTAGATGATGAAGACTCATTATCCTGAATAAAATTCACAGGTTGATGAGTTAACTTTTCAAACTTAGCTTGATTGAAACTCTCATAAAAGAATCCTCTTTTATCTTTAAAAAGTTGAGGCTGAATAATAAAACAACCTTCTATAAGTGTGGGTTTTACTATCATTCTTAATTGTTAACAAGGCTAAGCAAATGTTTGCCATAACCACTTTTAATAAGTGGTCCTGCAAGCTTTTTTAATTGGTTTGAATCTATATATCCCATGGAAAAAGCAGCTTCTTCTATTGCGCCAATCTTTAACCCTTGGCGTTCTTCAATAACCTCAACAAATTGTGAGGCCTGTAATAATGATTGAAACGTACCTGTGTCTAACCAAGCAGTACCCTTATCCAAGATACTTACTTTGAGTTTTCCTTGTTTTAAATATGACTTGTTTATATCTGTAATTTCAAGCTCGCCTCTTTCACTCGGTTTTATCTGTTTAGCGATTTTTACAACATTATTGTCATAAAAATATATGCCCGGAACTGCAAAATTGGATTTTGGTTTCTTAGGCTTTTCTTCTATTGACACTGCATTTTGGTTATTATCGAACTCTACTACACCATATCTTTCGGGATCATGTACATGGTAGGCATAAACAATTCCGCCGTCTGGATTATTATTTTTTTGAAGTAGTTCTGATAGTCCTGTTCCATAAAAAATATTATCACCTAAAATTAATGCTACTTTATCATTACCAATGAAGTCTTCTCCAATGACAAAAGCTTCAGCCAAACCATTAGGAGTTGGTTGCTCTGCATATTCAAACTTACAACCTAATTGCTCTCCTGAACCAAGTAATTTTTTAAAAATCGGTAAATCTTGAGGTGTTGAAATGATTAATATTTCATTAATGCCAGCCCACATAAGTGTAGATAAAGGATAATATATCATTGGCTTATCGTAAATAGGCATTAATTGTTTACTTATCGCCAATGTTAGCGGATGTAAACGCGTGCCAGAACCACCTGCGAGAATTATTCCTTTCATTAATCTGAGTATTTATTAATATAGCAATGTACAGTTTTTAAAATGCCCGTTTCAAAGTTTTCTAAAGCCCGCCAACCTAATTCAGTTTCAATTTTAGTAGCGTCAATAGCATATCTAAAATCGTGTCCCGGTCTATCTTTTACAAAGGTAATTAAATCTTTGTATGGTTTTTCTTTGGGTTTTAAGTCATCAAGAATGCTGCAGATTTTGTGTGCTATGTATAAATTATCTCTTTCGTTTTTACCACCAATATTATAGGTTTCTCCTGCTTTTCCTTTTTGAAATGCCATGTCAATACCTTTACAATGATCTAATACATACAACCAATCTCTAATATTTTTTCCATCTCCGTAAATAGGAATTTCTTCATTATTTAAAGCCTTGCGGATAATGGTTGGTATTAATTTTTCATCGTGCTGTTTTGGTCCATAATTATTACTACAATTTGTTGTAACGACATTCATACCATAGGTGTGAAAATAACTTCTTACCAAAAAATCTGATGATGCTTTTGACGCACTGTATGGACTGTTTGGGGCGTATGGTGTAGTCTCTAAAAAAAGACCGCTATTACCTAAAGTGCCATAAACCTCATCTGTAGAAATGTGATGAAACCTATTGTTTTCGTAACCTTTTTTGAATTGAAATGGTGCGGTCATCCAATGACTACGTGCCACATCGAGTAATGTAAAAGTGCCTAATATATTGGTGCTTATAAATGTATCTGGGCTTTCGATAGAGTTATCCACATGAGACTCTGCGGCAAAGTGAATAACATGGTTAAAATTATACTTACTAAAAAGACTCCTTACTAATTTTTTATCGCAGATATCACCTTTTATAAAAGTGTAATTTGGCTTATTTTGAACCGAACTTAAATTAGAAAGTTTGCCAGCGTAGGTGAGCTTATCTAAGTTAATTATGCTACAGTCGGGATACGAATCTAAGTAATATTCTATAAAATTTGACCCTATGAATCCCGCACCACCCGTTATGAGAATTGAATTATTCAAAACAACTATTCGAGTAACTTTTCTTTGCTTCCATACTCTTTGATATATTTTCTGACACTTAGGCTTCTAAGGACAAAAAATAGTAAAACGATAAGCATAGATATAACTGGAATTTTGAACTTTAAATCTTTATAATTATTACTGACCAAGGTTGGGCTCTCAAAATCTTTCTGAAGCTCAATAATATTTTGTTTTCTTAACAACTGAGCCTGTAACTCATTTAATTTTTGCTTATTATTTTGTTGTATTTGAAATAACTCAAATTCTTTCGTGTTTATTTTATCTTTATTGTTCGCCAAATTAAGATTCAGAGTGCTTTGTCTAGAATTATCTGAATTTTCATATGCACCATAGTATTTGTTTAAAATCTCAAAGTACTTGACCTGTAAACTATCAGATTTATTTATTATATCCTGAGTGATTTTAATTTCATTCTTTATATTTTCAATTGTCTCTCCTTTTTCATTTAAGAAAAAGGGACTTTTATTGATAGATGTTATTATTGATTCAGATAAGTCATCATAAATATTAGGACTCATCGATGTAACTGTGATATTCTGGATTGATGAGGAACTTAAATCTACATTTCTCAAATAAGAGTCAAAAGATGGTTTGTCTATTGAGTCCATTTCTTTAATATATCGAGTATACTCTTCTAAAAGTTGATTTTTATTTCTTAAGCCTGAAATAGAAAACTCAGTTAAATTAACAACCTTATCAATGGATAAGTTCAATTCTTTAGATAGGTTTATAGAATCAGCAGCTTCAGCTAAATTATTAAGTCGGCTTATGTTTGAATATAATACATTTCCAGTATTATAATTTTGTTTTATAAGCATTGAGGCTCTGTATTGTTTTTTACTTGTTTTGTCTAATAAGTAAGGAATTGCAAAACCTAAAACCCCTGCCAAACCAATAATAATAAAATGTTTCGCTATAACATTAATTATTAAAAATAAGAAAACCACTAATTTTCCTAGAGCATACATTAAAAAGCCAAACAACTTAGAAATTAGCGCTCCTAGTTTTTTAAATAATTTTTCTATGTAAACAAATATCTGTCCTAAATCCACTTCTTCGTTTTGTGGTGTTGGTTTATTATTTTCACTCATAATTTATTGATTAAAAATTTGTTGCAATATCTTTTTTGTTATAACATACGTTGGTTTTACGCCAGTTGACCCTAATCCTCCAGATGCTAGTGTACTCCCAGTTTCTAATGGATTATCACTTGCGTAATAGGCATAACGTACTTTTACATCTTCATTAATGCTGCCTCTTACTTTAGATGCTGCTTGTATTGCTTTTTGGTAATGAGCGCCCTCCATTTCTAAACCAATAACATTCCAAGTAGATTTCTTGAAGAACTTTAAAATTTCTTTGTTTTGAAGCGACGTTCCTAAAACGGTTATCATCGAGCCTTCGTATACATCAACGCCACAATCTACCATATCTGTTTTACTTAACTCATTTTTAAATGGATAATTATCTGCAGTTCCCTCAAAAATATGTGCAGAAGGTATCATGACATCACCTTTACCGCCTTGGAGAATTCCTGATTTTCCCATAATCGAGATAGATTTTACATCTAAATGTACTTTTTTACCATCTACAGAAACTGGTTTTAAAAGCTCGTCCATTGTCTCATAAGCTTGCTCCCCAAAAGCATAGTCCATAACGATAATTACAGCATTATTTTCAGGATTTTCTTGAGTATAATCAAAGTTTACCTTAGAAAAATCTATAGTAGCTGCATCGAAAATCTGAACATCAATATTTGTACCTGATGTGTCTTTTATAAAGGACATTCCGTTTTTAAAGGCATGGGCTTCTACCTTGCTTCTCATGGCTTTATTTTCAGATTGACTTAAATCTTCAAAAACCTCATAAATGTCTTTTTTACCTTTTGACGATTTTAAACTTACCTCAGCAAAAAGTGAGTTCATGACACTATGCATATTGGCACTAATTATATGAATAGGTCGCTTAATTAATCCTCTTTTATACAGTTCTGCTTTAATATCGTCTGCCCAAAATTCCCCATGAATATGATGACCTAAACGCTCCCTTAAAACTGGGCTAAAAGTCACAGTACGTTTATTATTATTCACTGCTTCTTCAATAGCTAGTTTACCTAACCAATAGACAATATTTAAAAAACGTTCTGGTTGAGTGTCGCTAGCAAATTCTGAATATGTCTCAGAAATTTCGTTGAATGTTCTTCCTAAGATATGTGCTGTATGTGTTATAGCTATTTCTCGCTCTTTTTGTGTTAATTTTTTTCCTTTATTAACAGCAGATTCTAGCTTTCCCCAATCTCTGATAGTTGTTCCTTTGTCATCAATTAAAACGCGCTTACTTATCTTGTGAGACTCTACAAAAAGAAATGTCAAATGTGTTAGAATATCATAAATTTCAGAACGTCCACGGGTAATTTCAATATTCATTTGCTCGGCATCAATTCGGTAGCAATTACGTCTTCGTTTAGGAGGAATTATAGCTTTAAAGTGAGAATCGCCGTAACCTTCGTCACTGGTAAGATTAATAAAAGTACACTCTTCAATACCGTGTGGTAAGCGATCTATAACATACAAAAGACCTTCTAACTCAGCTTTCTCATCTGCTATAGAGCCATAAATCTCTGGTCTTAACAGCAATAATGCCTCTCTAAGAGTTTCTCCAGAAACACCCATTGGCTTATAAAAACCTCGATTAAAAAGGTGTCGCATAGTTATATACATACGCTCAATAGCATTTGAGCTTTGTTGCGCACGCGTTCTTTTATGTATTTTTCTAGTGTTATTCATGCTTGTATTTAACCTGCAAATATAAACTATTTAACCATTTTTGTTTCATAGAGTGTTTCTGCAATCTTTCGGTCATTAGCCAATCTTGGTATTTTATTTTGTCCTCCTAATTTACCAATAGATTTCATATAATTTTTAAAACCTTCTTTTTTGATTCTTGTTATTTTTAATGGCTGCAGGACATTTCCGATAATTAAATCTTTGTAATAACTATTTTGACTTTGTAAAGATGTATCAATCGTTTTTGAGAAAATCTCAAAATCTTCAGGCTCATTTTCAAACTCTATAAACCATTCGTGAAACGGTAAACCATCTTCAGGATTAATTTGTGGGGCTACTGTAAACTCATTTATTGAAGCATTTGAATTACTAATAGCTACATTAAGTGCTTCCTCTACTTCCTTTCCAATAACATGTTCTCCAAAGGCTGAAATAAAATGTTTTATTCGTCCAGAAACAATAACCCTGTAAGGCAAAGTACTTGTAAACTGAACCGTGTCGCCAATATTATAAGCCCAAAGTCCAGCGTTTGTAGAAATAATCATCACATAATTCACACCCAACTTTACATCTTTGATGGTAATACGTTTTGGGTTTTCCTGAAAAAAATGCTCGGCTTCTATAAACTCGTAAAACATACCTGAATTAAGTTGAAGCAGCATGCCTTTTTCGTTTTGTTTGTCTTGAAAAGCAAAAAATCCTTCACTTGCTGGATACAGCTCAATACTATCTACTTTTCGGCCTATTAAATTTTCAAATTTTGCTCGATAGGGTTCATAATTTAAACCTCCAAATATAAAAAGGTTGAAGTTTTTAAAAATGTCGCCAACCTTTTTATCCGTCTTTTCTATGAGTCTTTCAAAATACATTTGTACCCATGACGGAATTCCCGAAATAATCGTCATATTTTCTGGTAAGGTCTCTTCGACAATAGCATCAACCTTAGTTTCCCAATCTTCAATACAATTAGTTTCCCAACTTGGTAATCTATTTTTTTGTAAATATTTTGGGACGTAATGCGCTACAATTCCCGAAAGTCGACCAAGTTGAATGCCTTTCTGCTCCTTCAAAATAGGACTTCCTTGAAGAAATATCATCTTACCATTTACAAACTTAGTTTTTCCTGTTTCATTGATATACATCAAGATGGCATTCCTAGCCGCTTCGACATGACTTGGCATACTCTCCTTTGTAATCGGAATATATTTTGAACCTGAAGTTGTCCCTGAAGTTTTTGCAAAATAGACGGGTTTTCCTTTCCAAAGTATATTTTCTTCACCTTCAACAACTCTATCTACATAGCTTTTTAAAGCCTCATAATCTCTTACCGGAACACGTTTAACAAAATCTTCGTGGTTATTGATACTTATAAAATCATGGTCTTTACCAAAAGCTGTACCAGCCGCATCAGAAATCAGTTGCTTAAAAACCTTTTCTTGAGTTTCGATAGGGTTTAGTGACCATTTTTTTATGCCTTTTGCGACAATCTTGGCAAATGGTTTTGCCGCTAATGCTTTTATAGAAATCATTATTGAAAATCAATAAAATTAGTTGGATCTATTGGATAACCTTTGCTCCAAAGCTCAAAGTGTAGATGAGGTCCTGTACTTAACTCACCTGTGTTTCCTGATAGAGCAATCACTTCACCAGCTTTAACTAAATCGCCCTGCTCTTTTGTTACAGAGCCATTGTGCTTATATACAGAAATTAGCTCATTGCTATGTTCTAAAATGATAACATAACCTGTAGAAACAGTCCACTCTGCAAAAATAACAATGCCATCTGCTGCTGCTTTTACGGGTGTAGTTTCAGGAATTACAACATCGACTGCAAAATGCTTTTCCTCTAGATTATAGCCTTCGGAAATGGTTCCATTTACGGGTGGAAATAATACAAAATTTGAGCTGTTGGTCTCAGAGTCAAATAAGTTGTACTTATCCTCTTTGTCAGCTTTTGCTCTAAGTAAAGAATCTTCTTTATTTGGAAAAATATCTTCAATATCCTCAGCTTTTGCGGCTTCTATGATTGAATCTCTGTTAAATTCTGCGCTAGACACATCTCCTGTAAGCACCTTTTTTATTGAAGCATAATAACGGTCGTTAAATAATAGCTGTTGCTGTAAAGAGTCTGCTTTATAAGTTAGTTCTGTTGCTTTTTTCTTAAGAGACGTTGAAGAGTATCCTGGGATATACTCACGTAATGGTGTGTAAGCAATTAAAATCGTGGTAAAACTAACCAACAAAATCCCCGACAATGCTACTAAAACAAATACGTTGAGACGATTTAGTTTAATGGCATAACGCTCCTCAAAGGTGTCTTCATTCAACACCACCAAACGGTATTTGTGAAGTAGTTTTTTTTTGAGTTGCTTTTTCTTTTTCTCTTTTTTAGCCATGGGTTAAACAAAAATATATAAAATCCCCAAAAGGGTAAGTGATTAAATCCTAAAGTTAAACGAATAACGCCGTAATTGAACTTTAATTACTAACTTTGCACACATAAACTATATGTTATGATTTCAGGAAGTATTTTTTTAGCAGTTGGTCCATGGCAATGGGTTATCATTGGTTTGGCTGTAATTTTATTATTCGGAGGAAAGAAAATCCCTGAATTAATGAAGGGATTAGGAAGCGGAATTAAAGAATTTAAAGACGCAAGTAAAGACGATACGTCAGATAAGGACACTAAAGAATAAGCGTCTTTTATATAAAATAAAAAAGCCAACTCAATTGAGTTGGCTTTTTTTATGATTATTTATTACTATTTAATCTTTATAGACTTGATAATAGACTCTAACTCAAAAACATATTCACGCTTATCTAAAGAAGGCGCATAAACGTAACCTTCTGCCACTAAATACCTGTTATTCACCTTGTCTTCAATTGCGTAATTGATAAAAGGGCCACCCATTGGTATTTTATCGTCAGCTATTTTCCAAACACCCCTGATTTCGTAAGCTGGTTTGTTATCAATAATAGATTCATATATAGATGGTGCATAAGCTTTTTCTGTAATCATTTGCATACCATCTTCTCCTGGAATCCCTTTTGCAATCATTGTGTCTCGCATATTAATAATGTCTACCACAGTACCGTCATTTTTTCTGATAGCATCTAATGGGTAGCTGTAAAACATCAAATCCATTGTTTTATTATTACTCAAACTCTTTCTTACCCAATAAAAATCATCTTTTGCACTGGCTATTCTGTAAGCCGAAGGAATATCTACCTTAAAGCCTAAAGCATCTTCCATAGCTTCATCTTTGAGTAATGATTTGTTAATACGTCTCAACTTTTCAGCGACCTCTCTTTTGGTAAAAGCATCAATAATTTTTGCTTGACTTTCTTTTATCTGACTGATAATGTCTTGGTCTGTTTTACCTTTGACTACAACTACTGTTTGAGGTTTTGCATATATATTCTCTTTGATTTCAATGCCTGTTGAGTCTGTTTTTTCAATCTTAAGTATAATACGACTTCTAGTTGCAAATCCACTAAACACTGGTGTTGGTATTTGTTTTAAAGAAAACATCGGTTCCTCAGTTGGTAAACCTTTTGCTGGTGCTGCTAATGTTTGTCTTATCGCTTCACCAACTTTGTCTTCCCATAGTAAATTATCGGCAACAACTGAAATTGAATTAATATTACCTGAAGATGCTGATAAATAACGAACGTTATCTTTTTTTTCATCACAACTAAACACTAAAAGCAAGCAAAAAATAGATACTAATTTTTTCATTTTATTGTTATTTAGAATTGGTTTATTTGGACACCACAAGAGTCATTCCAATTTTGAGTTTGTTACTACTAATATCGTTCCAATCTTTTAAATTCTGAACAGAAACACCATTAAATTTTTGAGCAATACTCCAAAGACTATCTCCGGATTTTACTTTATAAGTTTGTTTACCTGCTTTACTGACCGTCGTTTTAGGCTTTGATTTAGTACTGGATTTTGATGTTTTTCCCCCAGGATTTCTTGGGTAAATGGTAAGGCGTTGTCCAATTTTAAGATTGTTACTTCTTAGACCATTCCAACGCTTTATACTGCTAACACGAACACCATATCTACGTGCTATTTTACCTAAATAATCGCCGCTTTTTACGCGATATCTAATCTTTGTATCATTTTCAAAAAACTGTGGTAATGGCTTTTCACGCTTATCTAACTCAGCCTTGGCAAAGGCGTAAATTTTATCTTCATTAGCAACAAAGCTTCCAATAGCATGACGCGGTAATCGTAATGTATAATTTTCGTCTTTTATATATGGAATAATGTCTAATTTATAAGATGGGTTAAGGTATTGCAACTCCTCAATATTTATATCAGTAACCTCAGCGACTTGATCTAATGTTATCATTTGCTTAACACGGATGGTATCAGTTTCTACATACTGATATTTTGGTCGTTCAGGTTTAAATCCATGTTCATCGGCAAATTCAAAAATATACATAGTAGCCAAAAAAGCTGGTAAATAACCAGCTGTTTCACGTGGAAGGTTTTGTCTAATATTCCAATAATTAGTATAGCCACCAGAACGTCTTATCGCCTTTGACACATTACCTGGTCCTGAATTATAAGATGCTAACGCCAAATCCCAATCACCAAAAATCTTATATAATCTAGCGAGGTATTTTGCAGCTGCTTCTGTAGATTTTATAGGGTCGCGACGCTCGTCGACATAACTACTAACGTCTAAATCGTATTCTTTTCCTGTACCAAACATAAACTGCCATAAACCCGTTGCACCTACTCGTGAACGTGCTCTAGGCTTTAATGCAGATTCTACAATCGCTAAATATTTTACTTCTAACGGAATATCTTCCTTATCTAAAGCTTCTTCAAACATTGGAAAATAAAAATGACTCAAGCCCATAAGTCTAGACATTGAAGTTCTTCGTGTTTTTAAATAACGCTTGATTACATTTTCTAAAGAAGGATTATACTCTACATTAAATGGCGTACGAGCATTAAGTCTTTTAAGTCTAGATTTTAGTGTATCTGTTGATAATTCTGGATAATCTACTGGTTTGTAATCTAACTCAGTAACAGATTTATAAATGGTGTCGTAAAGGGAGTTACTGTATAATTCTTCAAGCCACTTTTCATCTAGCTTAGCAGCATATTCATTATCCTCTAGTTTTTTTATTTTCAAACTATCATTGACTGCAGGTATAGTTTTATCGATTTTTGGTTTGCCATCAATTGCAGCGTTTACAATTACTTTGGGCTTTTCTGCTACTGAATTATTAGAAATAAATTCTTTATAATATGTAATACCTTCAATAATAGTATCAATAGCATAAGTTCTTCCAGCAACAAAATCTTTTTCGGTAATGCGTTTTTTATCCGGATTAGGAATGGAGTCCTGAGAAAGTACAGGAATGCTCATAAACACTATCGCAATGAATAAAAAAAGTTTTTGGATACGCATAAAATATATGTTTTAACAATGCTAACGAAAAACAGCGTTAAATTCGTGTTTTACTCAACAATTTTTAAAATTTAATCCAATATCGCTGCAATCCCTGGTAATGTTTTTCCTTCTAGGCTTTCTAACATAGCGCCTCCACCAGTACTAACGTAGCTCACTTTTTTCTCAAAACCAAATTGCTTTACAGCGGCAACAGAATCACCACCACCAACAAGAGAAAATGCACCATTTTTTGTGGCTTCTGCAATAGAGTTTCCTAATTCTATAGTTCCACTAGCAAAAGTTTCCATTTCAAAAACACCTAAAGGGCCATTCCATAAAATAGTTTTGCACTGCATGACTACATCATCAAAAATTGCTTTTGATTTTGGTCCCGCATCCAAACCTTGCCATCCATCTGGGATTTGTGTAACGTCAATAACTTTTGTTTCAGCGTCATTACTAAAGGCATCGGCAGCCAAGACATCAACTGGTAAATGAATTTTTACATTTTTGGCTTCTGCTTGTTTTAAAATATCTAAAGCCAAATCCATTTTATCGTCTTCGCAGATAGAATCGCCAACGCTTCCGCCTTGTGCTTTTATAAATGTAAATGTCATGCCACCACCAATAATTAAGTGATCTACTTTATCTAAAATATTTTCAATAATCGTAATTTTTGAAGATACTTTGGCTCCGCCAAGTACAGCTAAGACAGGTTTTTCGCCATTGTCCATTACTTTTTTAATGCTCTCAATCTCTTTTGCTAAAAGGAAACCAAAACACTTGTTTTCTGGAAAAAAGTCAGCAACTATAGTAGTTGAAGCGTGTGCACGATGCGCTGTACCAAATGCATCATTAACATATATATCTCCTAATCTTGAAAGTTTTTCTGCAAAATCTCTGTCACCTGATGTTTCTTCAGGATGGAAACGAAGATTTTCTAATAACAAAACGGTTCCTGGCTTTAAATTCTTTGCCAATTCTTCAACTTCTGCACCGACACAATCTTTGGCTATAATCAATTCTACACCAACAATATCTTCTATAGCGTTCTCTAAATGACGAAGTGAATACTTATCCTCAACACCTTTTGGTCGACCTAAGTGGGACATCAATACGCAACTTCCACCATCTTCTAAAACTTTGATGATTGTAGTTTTTGCAGATTGAATTCTTGTTGCATCAGTAACATTAAAATTCTCATCTAAGGGCACATTAAAATCCACGCGGATTAAAGCTTTTTTATCTTTAAAATTGAAGTCGTTTATAGTTTTCATTGGTGTTAAATTTATTAAACAAATATAAGGTCATAAAACGCATTTGACAAGACGCCAACTTTAAGTTATTTCCAAAGTTTTTAAACGCCAAAATAATGCATAGATTTGCTTTATGTTGTTTTCCGAAATTTTAGGTCAAAATCATATCAAGTCTCACTTAACAAAAAGTGCAGACGCGGGTCGTATTCCGCATGCACAATTGTTTGTTGGCCCAGAAGGTTCGGGTACTTTACCGATGGCAATTGCCTATGCACAGTATATTTTGTGTAGTAATACAAATTCTGAAAACACAGAAGGCAATCAAGCTTGTAACCTTAAGTTTAAAAATCTGTCTCATCCGGATTTACATTTTGCATTTCCAGTAACCACTAATGACAAGGTAAAACGCCATCCTGTATCTAGTCATTTTTTAGAAGAGTGGCGACAACTTATTGACCAACAACCTTATGGTAATTTGTTTGATTGGTACAAAATGTTAGGTGTGGATAATAAGCAGGGGCAAATTGGTGTAGACGAAGCTTTGGATATTGTAAAATCCTTAAGTCTAAAATCGTATGAAGGTGGCTACAAAGTAATGCTTATTTGGATGGCTGAAAAGATGAATACTGCATCTGCAAATAAGCTTCTAAAACTCATTGAAGAACCACCTGAAAAAACTGTTTTTATTCTTATTGCTGAAGACGAAGAACAAATTATAAGCACTATTAGGTCACGCTGTCAAGTTTTACACTTTCCGCGTTTACCGGAAGTTATTATTGCAGAATCATTAGTCAAAAAATATAATATCGACCAGGCTATTGCTAATAAAATAGCGCAGCAATCCAACGGAAATTTTAATAAAGCTTGTGACCTTATTTATCAAGATAGTGAAGATATTCAGTTTGAAAAATGGTTTATTGCTTGGGTACGTTCTGCCTTTAAGGCCAAAGGAAATAAGTCAGCAATTAGAGAGTTAATTGCTTGGTCTGAGGATATCGCAAAAACTGGTCGTGAAACACAAAAGCAGTTTTTACATTTTTGCATTAATTACTTTAGACAAGCCTTATTACTAAATTATAAAGCAAACGAATTGGTATATCTAGAGCCAAAATCGGAAAGTTTTAAGCTAGAAAAATTTGCACCTTTTGTGCACGATGCTAATATCATGGATATTACCAAAGAGCTTCAAGATGCTATTTATCATATTGAACGTAACGGAAACTCAAAGATTATTTTAACGGATTTATCTATAAAACTCACAAGATTATTACACAAAAAAAGTCAGGCAAATGCCTGACTTTTAAATTATTAAGTTAAAATAAATTATTTTATTTCTCTTCCTCTGTACTTTCTTCTTCGGTATTGTACTCAGCGTTTAAAGCATCTGTAATTGTTTTAGTTAAATCACTCGCTTCTTCTCCATATATAACACTTCCTGCTTCATTTTGGCCAAATATATATGCGTAACCATTAGTCTTTCCATAATCTTTTACAAAAGCATTCATCTTTTTTACAACAGAGTCCATTTCTTTATTGAAGCCAATCTGAAGAACTTGCTGGTCTTTCTGAAATTGTTGAGTTAATATCTGATTTCTTTGACCTAACTCGTTATATTTTTCTTGAGCCTTTTTTTGTGACATTCTAGACTGCGCTAATTGAAATGCTTTTACCTCTACCTGAAACTCATTCTCGATACTATCCATTCTTCTCTGAAAAACTTCGTTACGTATTTTATAAGTTGCTTCAATATCTTTTTTCATCTGGAATTCGTTAAGAACATCTCCGTTATTTACGAAGCCTGTTTTTTTCTGCTCTTGGCAAGATGAAAATAGAATAGCTATGATTAATAATTTGAATACAGATTTCATATGTTTTTATTTTTAGTTTAAATTTTGGTAAATGTATAAAAGTTGATTGATAATCAATATTAAATATCAATTATTGACCTATTCTATTCCTAATAACTATTTTGATAATTTTTTTCTATCGAAATCGACTTCAAATTATAGGGCTTTCTACTTCTTTTTTTGTCTAGCATATATAGCTTAAGCTGTATGTGCTAAAACTGCCTTAAATCGCTTCGTTTTGTGTTTTAACTCTTTTTAAAGACATAAATTAAAGAAGAATACTCGCTAGAGCGTTTTGCTTTAAGATTAGAACGTAATCCAATCCAAAAAGCTTTAAATGGATTCATAAAACCATTTTTATATTTCTCAGAAAGTAAACTCACATAGAACGCATCGAACAACATTGGTTTTGTAATAACAAGATTGAAGCTGTGTTTTTGAAATAACATTTTGATTCCTTTTTGAGAAAAATGCCAAAGGTGTCTTGGAACATCGTAAGCTGCCCAAAATGATTTATAATGTTTAGCGTCATAACTTTTGTGATTTGGTACAGCTATAACTAATCTTCCTTCTGGTTTTAATAAATGATTAAATATCTTAATATGATCATCTAAATTTGGAAGATGTTCCAACACATGCCAAAGCGTAATCACATCAAAACTGTTGGCCTTTAAGTTTTTTAAATGTTCGATTTTGTAAACAACATTATTGTTTTTTTTATTTGCAATGTTTCTTGCTTTTTCATCAGGCTCAATTCCGGTGATTTTCCAATTGCTACGACTTGCTGTTTCTAAAAAATCTCCTGTTCCGCAACCAATGTCCAAAAGGTTTTTGTTTTGAGCTTTAAAAGAATTAATTAAACCCACTTTCTTTTTTAAAGCTCTTTTTCTAACCAGATGATAAACTTGTTCTAATAAATTTCTTTTTGAATCCGTGTGCGAAATATAATCCTCACTTTTATAATATGCGTCTAAATTTTCAGGAGCCGGTTGAGGAGAAGTTTCTAATATGTCTTCAAACTGATTGTATATCAAATCGAATGTTTCGTTTGAAACAGAGTAATCTTTTACGGTAAGAATTTGGTTGTTATCTTTCATTTGAAACAAAAATCTATATCCAGTTCAGAACAAGAAGTATTTATGTTTACATGATATGTTCCACGTGGAACATCATTATATTATCGTCCTAAATACACTAACAAAACAGAAATATCCGCAGGTGAAACACCACTAATTCTTGATGCTTGTGAAACAGTTACTGGCTGAATATCGCTTAATTTTCCTCTTGCCTCTAAACTCATAGATTGTAATTTTGAGTAGTCAAAACCCTTAGGGATTTTTACATTTTCTAATCTCTGAAGTTTATCCGCATTACTCTTTTCTTTTTCAATATATCCAGCATACTTAACCTGAATCTCTGCTTGTTCTAGGATTTCAGTATCTAAGTTATTTTCTAAAATGTATGAGTTCACAGAGGCAACTTTTCGCATATCAGACATGCTGATTTGAGGTCTTGCAAACAACTTAAACATCTTGTCCTTTTGCCTTACTTGAGCTGAGTTCTTGGCCTCTAAAATTGGATTTATTTCTTTTGGCTCTACGCTGGTATCTTTAAAGAACTGAACGAAATTATCAGATTTACTCTGCTTTTCTTCCATTCTTCTCAGGCGTTGCTCTGAAGCTAGACCCAATTCGTAGCCTCTTGGCGTCAATCTAAAATCGGCATTGTCTTGCCTTAAAAGCGTTCGGTATTCTGCTCGAGAAGTAAACATGCGATAAGGCTCCTCTGTACCTTTGGTAATTAAATCATCTATTAAAACCCCTATATAAGCTTCATCTCTTCTAAGGGTAAAAGCTTCTTTCTCTTGTACTTGTAAACTAGCATTTATTCCAGCCATTAGCCCTTGAGAAGCTGCTTCTTCGTAACCCGTAGTTCCATTAATTTGTCCAGCGAAAAATAAACCATCGACTAACTTAGTTTCTAGTGTATGTTTTAATTGGGTTGGTGGAAAATAGTCATACTCAATAGCATAGCCTGGTCTGAAAAATTTCACATTCTCAAAACCGACTACAGAACGTAATGCTTTAAACTGAACATCTTCGGGTAGCGATGTAGAGAATCCATTGACATAAACTTCGCAGGTATTCCAGCCTTCAGGTTCTACAAATAATTGGTGTCTGTCTTTGTCTGCAAATCGGTTAATCTTATCCTCTATTGATGGACAATATCTTGGGCCTACACTTTTAATTCTTCCATTAAACATCGGCGACCTATCAAAACCTTCTTTTAATAAATCGTGTACTTCTTGACTGGTATAAGTCATGTGACAAGAACGTTGATTTTTTAAAGGTTGAGTTGTATCCAAATAAGAAAATTTATCCGGGTTTTCATCTCCTGGTTGCTCTGTCATTTTAGAATAATCTAAAGATCTTCCATCAACACGTGGTGGCGTTCCTGTTTTCATTCTACCTGAATCAAAGCCGAAATCTAGTAACTGCTCTGTTATTCCTGTTGCTGCTCTTTCTCCTGCTCTTCCTCCTCCAAAGTTCTTTTCTCCAATATGGATTAGCCCATTAAGAAATGTTCCGTTAGTAAGTACTACTGATTTTGCTTTTACTTCAATTCCAAGAGATGTTTTTACGCCTTCGACTTTACCGTTATTAACTATCAATCCAGAAACCATTTCTTGATAAAAATCTAAATTTCTAGTGTTTTCAAGGAGTATTCTCCAATCCTCAGCAAAACGCATTCTATCGCTCTGAACTCTTGGACTCCACATAGCAGGTCCTTTAGATTTGTTTAGCATCTTAAACTGTATTGCAGATGTGTCTGAAACGATTCCGCTATAACCACCTAAAGCGTCAATCTCTCTAACGATTTGTCCTTTTGCAATTCCACCCATAGCAGGGTTACAAGACATCTGCGCAATGTTTTGAAGATTCATCGTAATTAACAATGTTTTGCTGCCCATATTGGCAGCTGCAGCTGCAGCTTCGCTACCAGCATGACCGGCACCAACAACTATAACATCATAAACCTCGTTAAACATAATCTATATTCTTATTGTTCCACGTGGAACATTATTGTGATTAAAATTTTCAGTTTGCAAATATACGCTGAAAATGTGGATATTATATACGCTTAGATAAGTAGTAATCTTCTTTTGAGCGCATCTCTTTAGCATCGTCTTCAGACTTATCTTTATAGCCACAATAATGCAAAACACCATGTGCCATAACTCTAGAAAGCTCTTCGGAAAAAACTACTTCAAAATCATTTGCATTGTCTCTAACTCTATCTACAGAGATATAAATATCTCCATGTAGTTCTTTTCCTACGGAGTAATCAAAACTTATTATATCCGTAAGCGTGTCGTGGTTTAAAAAATTTACATTGATTTTATGTAAATAGTCATCTGAACAGAAGATATAATTGATTTCGCCTTCCCCACAATTTTCCTCTTTTATTAAATCGGAGATCCATTGTGAAAAGTTATTTTCGCCTTCAAGTTTAAAGTCAGTTTCGTAATTAAAGCTAATCATTTGTACTCTTAAAATAGTCTTGCAGTTTCTTTTTGAATTGCGAGCGCAAAGGTAAGGCTTGTCTATTCAATATTTCGGTAGTATTAAAATATTGTTTTGCTGTTGGTATTTGACTGTTTGTTTTGCTATTATATTCTTTTCTGTTTGTTTTGGATTCACGCTTTTCATCTTCTCCCTGAGTGAATGTAGCATTTTCCATTTTTAACAACTGATGCTGCAAATCCATCATCTTTTGAAGTGTCTGGTTGGTAAATCCCTTATTGATAAGGTCAAGCTCAACTTCTTCCATTTGCTTTATTAAATCGCCCGCGTTACCTTGACTGCCTTCTTTTCCTATTTTATCTTGAAGTGCTTGTCTTAACTTTTGTTGTTGCTGATATATTTTATAAAGTTCTCCATTGAACTCTTCGCTACCACCTTCGCCGTAACCATCATTTTTTTCTCCTTCACCATCTTCATCGCCATTCTTTCCGTTCTTACCATCTTTACCATTTTTCCCTTCTGAACCTTTTCCTTCTTTTCCATTTTCACCTTGGTTTCCTTCACCCTGTTTTCCTTCTCCTTCTTTACCTCCAGATTCTTGTCCTCCTTTTTCGCCACTCTTTCCTTGTTGACCTTCTTGTCCACTTTCGCCTTCTTTCTTGCCCTTTTCTCCGTCTTTTCCTTCTTCACCTTCTTTCTCGCCCTTTTCTCCTTTTTCGCCTTCACCAGGCTTTTCTCCCTCTTGCATCTTTTTCATGGCTTCTTCCATCTTTTTATTAAGCTCCTCTTGACTCATAATAATATCTGGGAGTTGCATCTCGCCTTCGCCGCCTTGCCCTGGTTGCATATTCATAGACATTTCCATATTGTCTAAAATATTACTTAACATGTTTGCTAAAGAGTTTGCTGCTGTGACTGTGTATTGTTGTGAAGACACACCTTGATAAATACGATTTTCGGTTAATTGACCTAAGCTCTTATCGATGTTGAAATAGACATCGGTTATCTGAGAATTAATCTTTTCTGAAATTTTTGGGTTTCTTAATGAGAGTGCAAACAAACTGTCGTCTACATGTTCAAAATGTTCTTTTAGTGTGCTTTGCTTGATAATGAATTTGCCATACTGGTTATGGTTAATATCAATCTCATTAAATCGTTCCATTAAATCTTCTTGATCAAAAGAGAATAGTACAAGATTATCTAGTATTTGACGTAACATCTCGACATCTTCTTCTATTTTTGGTCCACCGCCACCACCAGACATCATAGATTGTTTCATCATCTTGCCAAGTTGCTTCATTTTTTTTGCAGCAGCCTTTTGTTTGTTTTTTGCTTTTTGCATTTCACTTTCTTTTTGTGGCTCACTTTTCTCGAGACTTTCTTTTGCTTCTTTTTGGTCTTCTTTTATACTTTCTTCCGTAGGTTTATCTCTTTCTATATCTTCAGGTTTTCTGAGCTTTCTATTTTCACTCATTAACTCATCAATAGCTTTTTGAATTTCTTTAAATTCTTTGTTTAATTTCTCTTGCGCTTCTTTAGTGTTTTCTTTTGGCGATTTTTCAGAAAGTTCTTCTTGTTTTTTAGAAATCTCTTCTAATTCTTTTTGAATTTTCTGTTGTTTTTGAGTGACATAAAAACGCTTTGTCAACTCTAAAAGTTGTTGCATACTGCGTTTCTTGTTTTTATTCTGCTTAGCTAATTCTTCTAGTTTTTGACTGAACTCTTCTTTGTTAATCTTTTCAGTCATTTTTTCTAACTCTTCGAGTAATTTCTCATCTTTTTTGAGTTGCTCTTCATTTTCTTTTAAACGTTCTTTAAGATCTTCTTTAAACTCGTCCTTCTCTCCTTTTTCATCTTTTTCTTTTTGAAATTCTTCTAAATTTTTTTGCAGCTTTTTGTTGAAGTTTTTCATCAACTGCTCTTGCTGTTTTTGACGCTTAAGGAATTCTTCGAATTTCTTTTTATCATTAAAATTTAAAGCTTCTTTTTCTTTTTGAGTTTTAGAAAGTTCCTCAAGTTTTTTGTCTTGCTCTTCGAGTTTTTCAAACGTTTTACTTATATTTTTTATAGTCTCGTTTTGCTCGTTAAGTTGCTTTGTTTCTTCTTCGTCTCTAGTGCGTTTGCGATAGCTAAACACGGTACTTTTTACGTTTTTAAAGTTGTGAATCGCATCGTTATCAAAAACCTCGAAATACAAGTTATAAGCAACGCCGTCTTTGACGTCTAACTGGTCAGGAAATGCACTTACAAATTCAGAAAAATTAGACTTAGAGATGTTAATTGGAATCACTTTTTTCTGAGTTTCGTTATCTGATGAATAATAGACTAACTGCAACTTACGCAAACCATAATCGTCACTTACTTGTCCATAAAAGTAAAGGCTTTGTTGATCTACAGAGTCTTTTTCTACCTTAATATTTAATTCTGGATAGGCGTCTTTTACCACATTAATAGAAAATGCTAGACTCTCGTAATTGGTAAGATTTTCATTACTTGTATTAATACTATAGCTATAATTTCTGTATAGTCGTTTTGAGGCTTCAAACACTCCTGAGTCGTTTCTGGTAAATGAAATTGTATCGTTAGAATAAATATTAACGTCAGAGGTTGATTTGGTGTTAATACTCCAGGTAATATTTGTGCCTTCTGGAATGACAGCACTGCCTGTACTTTTCAAAATTTCATCACGCTTTTGAGTGTGATTTGGATAGTCCAAAATCATATCAAAACCAACTAATGTTGGCACATTTACAACATTTAGCTCATACGCTTTAGACACCACATCGTTAGCTAAGAGAGAAAATGTTATGTCCTCTTTAGGCTGACTGAAGACATATTGAAACTCTCCTGGTATATTTTGTTGTAAAAAGTACGTTTGATTCTTGTAATCTATTTGCACTTGGTCAGGAATAATATTACCAACTGTTTTTACGATAAGTGTAAAGTCTTTATTCTCAATGGCCCGAAGCTTATCGTTAACTACAAAAAACTGAAATGGAGCTGGTGGCTCGTAAGCTGTTTGGTAATTTACAACACGCTCGTAACTATCACTAAACCAATTTATTTTACCTGTTATAAATGATAAAAGCAAAATCACAACAGGAATAGCCGCGTACTTTAAATACTTAAGGCTAGACTTAAAGTTTATTGCCATTTGAAATGGAATCGGTTTTAATTCTGCTGATTTTTGCTCGATACTTGCTAGTAATAAATCGGATTGTTGGTTGTTTTGATTAAGTTGTAGCACATTGAGCAGTTTATCATCCACCTCAGGAAAATGATTCCCGATTAACTTACTAGCTGTTTCGTAGTCAATACCTTTTCGAAGGTTAAAAAGTTTTGCTAATGGGATAATTATAAATCTTGTAAAGAGTGCTAATTCTACCGCTATAAAAGCCCAAAACAATATAGTTCTAGCTGTAGGGTTTAACCATAATAAATACTCAATCAAGAGTGTAATCATTAGATAAAGGACGCCAATAGCAAAAAACAAAATAGCACCTTTAAGTAATTCATTTGTGTAGAATTTCTTGATAAACTGCTGTAATTTGACTTGTATGGTCTTAAAATTGCTCATGCTGACTTCAATAACTTACTAATCTACAATTTTATTTTAAGTGACGATTTCATAAATTTGATAAGTTTCTGTTAATTTAGACTGTTTTGGTGTTAAATTGGGTCAAAATTATTCAATTTCATCATTTTTTAAACAAACACTCTTTAAATACCTATGAAAGACCTCAAATATTTAGCCGCGTTTTCAATTCCTTTGTTTGCTTTTTTAGGTTTATATCTTCAAGGGTATTGGGTATGGGCAACGCCAATATTTGCATTTGTATGCATTCCTGTTTTGGAACTAATATTTCCTGTAGATACAGATAATTTTTCTGAATCAGAAGTTGATAGTCGATTAAAGAAAAGACTTTTTGATTGGCTTTTGTACCTAAATTTACCTATCGTTTTTGGTTTAGTGGCTTACGGTTTGTTTGTAGTTACAAGTTTTAGTCTTGAAACCTATGAGTTTGTGGGGCTAATTATTTCGGTCGGAATTGTGTTAGGAGTTAATGGGATTAATGTTGCTCATGAACTTGGTCATAGACAGACTACAAATGAACGTTTTATAGGCAAAGCACTGCTTATTCCGAGTTTCTATATGCACTTTTTCATAGAGCATAATTATGGGCATCATTTGCATGCAGCTACTCCTGAAGACCCAGCAACGGCAAGGTATAATCAGTCCGTGTATTCATTTTGGTTAACCTCAACATTTCGTCAATATTTTAATGCTTGGAATATTCAAATGAAGCTATTGAGAAATAATTCGCGTTCATTTTTTGGCATTAAAAATGACATGCTTTGGTATAGCTTAATTCAAATTACCTATTTAGTTATGGTTTCGTTTTACTTTGGTTCAACTGGATTAATTTTTGCTTTAGCCTCGGGAGTCGTTGGGTTTATTTTATTAGAAACGGTAAACTATATCGAGCATTACGGCTTATTACGTTTACAAACAAAATCGGGTAGGTATGAGCGTGTAAGAGAGATGCACTCATGGAATTCAAATCACGTTATTGGGCGCATTGTTTTATATGAATTAACACGTCATAGTGATCACCACTATAAATCTTCAAAAAAATATCAAATATTAGACTGCCATGACGAAAGTCCTCAAATGCCCTTCGGCTATCCAACATCAATGGTATTGGCTATGCTACCGCCGCTTTGGTTTAAGATTATGAATAAGCGTGTACCAAAAAGCATGATACTAAGTTAACCAAAGTTTAGATTCTAGATATTTATACTTCAAACCATTGGTGAATTAACCATTACGTCTGATTTTCTTACATTTACAAACTATTATTCAATCAATCAAACATGAAAACCTTTACTAAATACCTTTCTTTTTGTTTTTTAATTCTCTTTTTTTCTTGTGTCAACGAACCCGTAGATTTAAGTATACCAAATGGTGAAGACCCAACACCAATTCTTGTAAATTTTGAAGAAAATTTTGGTTCGCAAGTTACCGCTGATTTCTTTGGGAGAATTGTTGATGAAGACAAAATGCCTCTCGAAGGTGTATCAATCATAATTGGTTCTACAACGACAACCACAGATGCATTTGGTATTTTTTCTATTAAAGACGCTAATGCCTTTGAAAACTTTGCCTACATCACTGCAAGAAAAGCTGGCTATATAGACGGTTCTAGGAGTTTAGTACCGTCAATTACTGAGGTAAATCAAGTTGAAATAATGTTATTGAAAGAAGATATTACTGCAACCATTTCTTCTGGTGTAATAGCTGAGGTTAATTTAGGAAATGGTGCTTCTGTAACTTTTGATGGTAACTTTCAGACAGAAAACGGCGCTGAATATAATGGCGATGTTAAGGTTGTTCTAAAACATTTAAATCCTGATGATAGTGATATGACTATGATGATGCCTGGAATGCTATTCGCACAAAACTCCAACGGTGGTCCGGTTGCTTTAGAAACTTATGGCATGTTGGCTGTCGAATTGTTTTCAATTGGAGATGAATCGCTTCAGCTTGCTGATAATAGTACTGCGCAGATTAAAATCCCATTACCAAATAACACTATAAATCCTCCTACAATAATGCCGTTATGGAATTTTGACGATGAAAAAGGCTATTGGATTGAAGAAGGAGAGGCTACTTTAGAGGGTAATTTCTACATCGGTAGTGTAAGTCACTTTTCGTTTTGGAACTATGATTTTCCTTATCCGTCAATAAATTTATGTATAACACTTCAGGATACTAATGGCAATCTGTTGCCAAATACAGCTTTGGATTTATATTCAGAATTACTAAATATTACCGGGACGTATGGCTATACAAACAATGCCGGTGTAGAATGTGGCTTGGTACCTGCTGACGAAGAGCTTACAGTTAGTGTGTATAGTAGCTTGTGCCAAAACTCACCTTTTACGACTACTATTGGCCCATTTTCAAGCGATACCAATACAACTATTATTGTTGAATTAGAAAATAATGTCACCTTATCAGGAACGTTTTTAGACTGTGACGGTAATGCTATTGAGAATGGTTACGTTCAATTTTTTGTTAATGGTCAGTCACAACTTATTCCTGTTTCTAATGGGGCAATCGATTACACCTTTAACAGTTGTGGTGCTTCGGACTATTCTTTAACGGGTATTGATTTGGAGAACGACCAATCTACTGAAGTTATTACAGGAACTATTGATGCGAATACAACAACAATAGATTTAGGTGAATTTAGTGCATGTACGGCTTTTGATGATGCGGATAACGATTCTATCGCTGATGTTTTAGAGGATGTCGATGGTGATGGTAATCTAGATAATGATGACACCGATGGTGACAGTATTCCTAACTATTTAGATGAGGATGATGACAACGACGGCATAAACACCATAAATGAAGATTACGACGGTGATAACGACCCAACCAATGACGATACTGATGACGATGGTATTGCAAATTATTTGGACGCTAACGATTTAAATCTTTTTGATGCAGAAACTGGAGGTAATGGTTGTGAACCTGTGACTTATGATTTTGGTGCTTTGTTTGCCAACATTTACAATGTGCCAAACACAGATTATGTGTTTTATGAAACTGAAGCAGACGCAACATCAGAAATCAACTCTATAACATTGCCTTATACACTTCCATTTGCGGATGCGGTTTTAAATCCAACAATATTTGTAAAAGCAACAAGTAGCATTACTGGTCAAACAAGAATTGCTAGTACATTCTTGTTCTTAAATTATTTAGACACTGACAACGATGGATTAACTGATTGTGAGGAGATAACAGGTATTGACGACCCTAGCACTAATTTGGTGCCAACTGGAATTAGTGATGAAAATGACCCTAACGACCCTAACAATGTGGTTACAAGCCCTAATGATGGTTTGCTAGAGGTTTGCGACGATAACAACGATGGTTTTGCTGAGTTTAATCTTAGTAGTATGGATGCTTTTTACTTAAATGGTAATGACCCGAGCATTTTTCAAATATCATATCATCTAACTGAAGCTGACGCCTTTAATGATGTAAGCCCACTTCCAATTTTATTTACCAATACTACAAACCCGCAGATATTGCATGTTAGAATTTTTGACAACAATACAGGAAACCTAGATATAGCCCTGTTAACTTTAGAGGTTAACGAATCTCCCATAATTCCGGCAGATTTATCTTTGACTGAATGTGATGTTAATGCGGATGGATTAGCTGCTTTTAATTTAAGTACTATAGATACACAAATAGCTGATGAAAACCCCAATAACGATGTTATCATAACGTATTATAACTCACAAGCTGATGCAGAATCTGGAGTCAACCCAATTGATTCTGCTGGTTTTTCTAATACTGATGTCAGTTCTCAAACTCTTTTTATTAGAGTTGAAAACATAGCCTCTGGCTGTGTTAGTTTAGGAGACGTAAGTTTAGTTGTAGATACAGGCTGTTAAATAATAAAAACTAATTATACTAAAAGCTCTTTTAATTAAAGGAGCTTTTTTTGTTGGCTTCAATTATCAAACTATCTTTGCGCTTTAATTTATAGCTATGTCTAAAAACGTACGTGTGCGCTTTGCACCAAGTCCAACAGGACCTTTACATATTGGTGGTGTAAGAACTGCGCTTTTCAACTATTTATTCGCAAAAAAACATGGTGGCGATTTTGTCTTACGCATTGAAGATACCGACCAAAACCGTTATGTTGAAGGTGCTGAAGATTATATAGTTGATGCACTAAATTGGTGTAATATTCCTTTTGATGAAGGGCCAGGAAAAAATGAAAAATTCGGGCCATACAGACAAAGTGAACGAAAGCATTTATATAAACAATATGCCGATAAATTAATTACTGAAGGTAAAGCCTATTATGCTTTTGATACAGCTGAAGCATTAGACGCTGAACGCAAAGGGCATGAAGCTGAAGGAAAGACTTTCATTTACAACTGGCACAATCGCGAAAAAGGCCGTTTGGTAAACTCATTAGTTTTAACTGCTGAAGAAACACAGGCTAAAATTGATGCAGGCGAAAATTATGTGGTTAGATTTAAGTCACCTCAGGACGAGACGCTTCATCTAAAAGATATTATTCGTGGAGATATTAAAATTGACACCAATGTTTTAGATGATAAAATTTTATTTAAAAGTGACGGAATGCCAACCTATCACCTAGCTAACATTGTTGATGACCATTTAATGGATATCACTCATGTTATTCGTGGTGAAGAATGGTTACCGTCTTTGGCTTTACATAAATTATTGTATAATGCTTTTGGTTGGGAAGCGCCAGAATTTGCGCATTTACCCTTAATTTTAAAACCAACAGGAAAAGGGAAATTGAGTAAACGAGATGGCGATAAATTAGGTTTTCCAGTATTTCCTTTGGAATATAAAGCTCCAGACGGAACTGTTTCAAAAGGTTATAAAGAAGATGGGTACTTCTCTGAAGCTGTCATTAATTTTTTAGCCTTTTTAGGCTGGAATCCAGGAACCGAACAAGAGTTGTTTTCTCTTGAAAACTTGATTTCAGAGTTTGATTTAGAGCGTGTAAACAAAGCTGGTGCACGTTTTGACCCTGACAAAACGAAATGGTTTAACCACCAATACATGCAACAACAATTAGATTTAAATTTAGCTGAACAGTTTAAAGCGCTTCATGCTGAATTATCAGAAATTGACGTAAACTATATTGCTTTAGTTGTTGGTTTGATTAAAGAGCGTGCAACGTTTGTTAATGAGTTTTGGGGATTAAGTCATTTCTTTTTTACGACACCAACGTCTTATGATGAAAAGGCTTCTAAAAAAGCATTAAAAGAAGGTACGTCTGAAATTATGGAAACTGTAAAAGGTCTTGTATTAAAGACTAACGACTTTTCAGTTGAAAATCTTCAAACGAATATTAAAGGTTGGATAACAGATAACGAAATTGGTTTCGGGAAAGTCATGATGCCATTGCGATTGGCTTTAGTTGGAGCGCTTCAAGGACCAGATGTTTTTGATATCATGTTTATGATTGGTAAAAACGAAACTGTAAAGCGTATAGACAATTTAATTAAATCGATATAAATTATTCAGATTCTTCGCTTGGCTCAGAATGACATTCAGATGAAGAAATGAATGCTGAGTATTTACAAATCAAAACACAAACATAGCAGAGAAAACAAACATGTTCTGATTGCCTTTAAAATCAACATCTTCAGAGAATGTTTTATCATTTAGTTTTCCTAAAATGTTTGTAAAGCCATAAATATACTGTCCTCTTATCTTGAAACTGTCAAAACCAGCGGTCAAACCAACTGTTGCATTAACATTAAAATTAGAGATTTCTAATATGTCATTTGCTCTTATGGTATTAAAACCGTCAATGATATAAGTTTCTTTTGTTTCGTCTTCAAGGTCTAAATCACTGTTGTATTGTAGCATTGGTCCAGCATCTAAAGTCAAGTATTTTTTTATGAGTTTGAGATGGCCAACTAAAGCTATCTGCGCTGTAAATATTTTATAATCAACAAATTCTGCCTGAGTACCGCCAAGAGGTAAAGCGGCTATACCCAATTTGTTTTCCCCTAACTGAATGTTGTAACTCACATTATACCAACGGTGCGGTATATCAACAGTTGCAGCCAAACCAACTATCCAACCATTTCCTTTTTCTGTAGCAAAATTGTCTGTATCAATATCGAACTGTGTTAAACCTCCATAAACTCCTATACCGTTTTGGATACGGTAATTTTGAGCCGAGCTAATTGTAACAAAAAGTAGGCTTAAGACGACAAATGTTTGTAATGATTTTATTTTCATAGTAGTTGGGGTTTATTTAAAAGCAAACCTAAGAAAAACTTTAGTCAATCAATTTTATTTTTCAATTAAGTCGACAAGTCTAAAAATATAACTTAAATTTAGTTTCATTTCGTATCTCATTAACCATTAAAAATATAAATTATGCAACCTTACTATTACATTCCTTTTGCCTTTTTTGGAGTCGTTATTTTACTCGGAGCAGTGTTTACCGTAAAACAACAAACAGCTGCTATAGTTGAACGATTTGGAAAATTTTCTAGAATAAGTCATGCGGGTCTAAGATTTAAAATTCCATTGATTGAACGAATTGCAGGTAGGCTTAGCTTGAAAATTCAACAATTAGATGTTATTATCGAAACCAAAACTTTAGATGACGTATTTGTTCGTCTTAAAGTATCCGTTCAATACAAGGTTATTAAAGAAAAGGTTTATGAGGCGTTCTATAAACTAGATTATCCACACGATCAAATCACATCTTACGTTTTTGATGTGGTCCGTGCTGAAGTTCCAAAGATGAAACTTGATGATGTCTTTGTTCGTAAAGACGATATTGCTATTGCGGTTAAAGCAGAGCTAAATGAAGCTATGATGACCTACGGTTATGATATTATTAAAACGCTTGTAACAGATATTGACCCAGACGCTCAAGTAAAAGAAGCCATGAATAGAATTAACGCTTCTGAACGCGAAAAGATTGCTGCACAGTTTGAAGGTGATGCTGCGCGTATTTTAATTGTCGAAAAAGCAAAAGCTGAAGCCGAAAGTAAACGTTTACAAGGTCAAGGTATTGCTGATCAGCGTCGTGAGATTGCTCGCGGATTAGAAGAGTCTGTAGAGGTGCTAAATAAAGTGGGTATTAACTCCCAAGAGGCTTCTGCGCTTATTGTTGTAACACAGCACTACGATACACTTCAGTCAATTGGTCAAGAAACTAACAGTAATCTTATTTTGTTACCAAACTCTCCGCAAGCAGGTAGTAATATGCTTAACGATATGGTCGCTAGTTTTACGGCTAGTAACCAGATTGGTGAGGCTATGAAAAACGCTAAAAACAACAAAAAAGAAGAATAGTGTTCATTAACTTTTTTAAAATAAAAAACCCTCGAAGTACAACTTCGAGGGTTTTATTTTTATTATAAGTAATCTAAACCCATCCACATAAGATTGCTCCCATAATTGTAAGTACAAGTGTCCAGTAACCAACGTTTATAAAAATATGTTTCCATGATTTTCTTTCAAACAAGCCGTTGGTACCCATAATTGGTAATACAATGAATATTCCAGCTAATAAACCATGTAATGCGCCGTGTTTATAAGTTCTAAAATTAGTACCATAGTCGTCCATAAACGCTTGAAAAGATGGTAAGATACCTTCAACAGTTGGGTCGCCACCAATCATTTGTACAGCACCAGTTTGGTGAATGGTTAAAAACTGTAGAAAAAAGGATAATAAAACCGAAAAAATGAGTGATACACCAAAGATAACAGCCATGTTTCCGCTTTTCATCTTTTCTTCAGTCATGCCAGATTCTCGCATCCAAACGTTCCCAAAAAGAGCTGGATTATACCATAAGAATCCTAAAACTAGAGGTACAACAGCAGCAACCGCTATTGCTAAATAATTAAATTCCATTTGATTTGATTTTTAGTTAGTATGATTTAAAAGTACAAAAAAACCTCTAAGAGTATTCCTAGAGGTTTTTTAATCTTATCATTTTAAGAGAATATCTTACGCTATTTCATTTGCCTCAGCAACTAATATTTCGTTTTTATCATCTTTTGCTTTTGCTATAAAATCGTCAATATTAGCATTGCGTTCTAAGCCGTTTTTAAGCTGTTCTTTTAACGCAATCAAAACTGCGACACGTGTGCCTGCTTTTTTTACTGCAGTGCCAAATAATGCCTCTAACTCTTCGTAAGCAACATCTTTGGCTAAGGTTTGTATTTCAGCTTTTGCTTTTTGTTGTTTTTCCTCAGGCAAATTAGTGTACTTTTTTCCTAATTGTTGGATAACACTGATAGCCTTGCGCTTTTGCTGAGGTTGTTTTTGTTGTTGATTTTGGTTTTGTTGTGGTTTTTGCTTTGCCCAACTATCTCTTAAACCAACAGTTTTATTAAACACCAAAGCGCCTGACTTAGAATCGTTATCGACATTGAAATATCCTAAACGCTGAAACTGAAACCGCTCTCCTATTTCTACTTCTGCTAAGCTTGGTTCTAAATATCCTGTTTTTACTTTCAGAGAATTTGGGTTTATGAACTCCATAAAATCCTTGTCCTTATGACTATCAGGAGCTTCATCCATAAATAAACGGTCATATTCCCTGATCTCTGCTGTAATTGCATGTTTTACAGAAACCCAGTGAAGTGTTCCTTTAACACGTTTTTCTGTATCTGTAGAGTACGTACAGTGAATTTCTGTGACATTACCTTCTTTGTCTTTTACAACATCGTTAGCTTGTATGATATAAGCGTTCTTCAAACGTACTTCGCCTCCTATTTTTAATCTAAAGAATTTATTCCCAGCTTGTTCTTTAAAATCTGCTTTTTCAATATAGATTTCTCTTGAAAAAGGAACTTGACGCGAACCTGTATTCTCATCTTCAGGATTATTTTCTGCATCTAACCACTCTTCTTTTCCATCAGGATAATTGGTAATTATAACTTTTACTGGGTCTAAAACCGCCATAACGCGGTTTGTAGATTTATTTAAATCTTCGCGAATACAAAACTCTAAAAGCGAAACATCAATCACGTTTTCACGCTTTGCAACACCTACTTTTTCTATAAACTGTCGTATAGAGTTTGGTGTATATCCACGACGACGTAGGCCAGAAATAGTTGGCATACGCGGATCATCCCAACCTGTTACAATACCTTCTTCTACCAAGCGTAATAATTTACGCTTACTCATGATTGTATAACTAAGATTTAGCCTCGCAAATTCTCTTTGCTTTGGAGGCATTGGCAACTGATTTTTTGAGTAGTCGTATACATTCTCTTTAAACCAGTCGTATAATTTTCTGTGTGGCTTGAATTCTAAAGAACAAAGTGAATGAGAAATCTGCTCGATGTAATCACTCTCGCCATGTGTCCAGTCGTACATTGGGTAAATACACCAATCATCTCCTGTTCTGTGGTGATGTGCATACATAACACGATACATTAATGGGTCACGCATTAACATGTTTGGATCAGACATATCAATTTTTGCACGTAAAACGTGTTCGCCAGCTTCAAATTTCCCATCTTTCATGCCTTGAAAAAGTTCAAGATTTTCTTCAACAGTTCTGTCTCTGTATGGACTGTTAGTACCTACTTGTTTTGGCGTCCCTTTTTGCGCTCTCATAGCTTCAGAAGATTGAGAGTCTACATAGGCTTTGCCGTCTTTAATCATTAAAACAGCCCAATCGTAAAGCTTCTGAAAATAATCTGAGCTGTACAATTCGTTCTCCCACTTATAACCCAACCATGCGATATCTCTTTTGATTGCATCAACATATTCTTGCTCTTCTTTTGCAGGATTGGTATCATCAAAACGAAGATTAACAGGTGCGTTATATTTTTCACCTAGACCAAAACTAATACCTATAGCCTTTGTGTGGCCAATGTGTAGATAACCGTTTGGCTCTGGAGGAAAACGAAAACGAAGATTTTCTTTTGGTAAACCATTAGCTAAATCTTCTTCTATGATGTGCTCAATAAAATTGAGTGATTTTGTTTCTTCTGACATTACAAAAATTTAAAGTGTAAAATTACATAAAAATGTAACAAAAGCCTTTGTTTTTCTACTTATAGCTCGAACCAAAACAACCTAATGTTATGAGTTATATCTGTCCAAAATGTGATAATACCAGCTACGAAGTTGGAGAAATGCGTGCAACTGGTGGCACATTATCTAAAATATTTGATGTCCAGAATAAAAAATTTACTTCCGTAACATGCAAAAAATGTTCTTACACTGAGTTTTTTAAAGCAAAAACCAGTGCATTAAGTAACATTTTTGATTTGTTTACCAATTAAACGCTAGAGATTTTTATAGATAGTTAGACGCTATAGATTTTATAAGTTTTATTTTTGCTTTATGGGAATAATAAAAGTTGAAAACATACGCATTTTTGCTCATCATGGCTGCCTAGCAGAAGAAACTAAAATCGGTAGTGATTACCGCGTAGATTTAGAGGTTAAAGTTAATTTAAAAAAATCTGCGGAATCTGATGAACTCAAGGATACTGTTGACTATGTGTTTTTAAATAAGGTTGTTAGAGAGGAAATGGCAATGCCATCTAAGCTTTTAGAAACTGTAGCTCAACGTGTATTAAATCGTATTTTTTCTGAAGACAAAATGGTTTCAAAAGCAACTATTTGTGTAAGTAAGATAAACCCACCAATTGGCGGTGACGTTGAGATGGTCACTATTAAAATGAACCAAAAACGAAAAAAGCATAGTAAATAGGGTAAAACAGTAAATATTTTTATATTTGCTGTCCTAATTAGGGTGTCGTGGCCGAGTGGCTAGGCAGTGGTCTGCAACACCATCTACAGCGGTTCGAATCCGCTCGACACCTCTAAAAATCCTCAACGATTGTTGGGGATTTTTTTATTTTAAAATTTTAAGAAAATTTAGGTGGGTGATTTTTAGTCTTTAATTTTTAACCATTCGTCGTAGGTGACTATTCTGTTTTCTTCGTTTGATTTTGTTTTGCCTTCTAAAACGCCTATAAATTCTAATTCGTGACCATCTGGATCACTAAAATAAATTGCTATCGCTGGCATCCAAACGAAAACCATTGGACCTTCACTTCCATCATTAAGAAAATTCCAGGATTTGATGTTTTGTGATTTAAGGAAATCTAAAGATTCATTCTGTACCCAAAGTGGGTCACATTCAAATGCAAAATGCCTAATATCAATTTCTTCTTTTGGCTTTTCCCATAAGCCTAACATAAATTGTTTCTCTTCTCCTATCCAAAAGAAAGCAATTTTTCGTTCTTTACTAAAACGACAAAGCTTTAGACCAAGTGTATCTTTATAAAAATCAACTGAACGCTGAAGGTTTTCTACAAATAAATGAGTTTCATAAAGTCCTTTTATCTTCAAATTTATCGGTTTTCTTTAATTGAACGGTCTCGGCTATGAGTAGTTGCGTGGTTTAGCGATTAACTTTGCAAGTACACACCAAGTTGGAAATTCCGCATGAATTTCCAAAGTAGGCGAGAACAAGCAATTACTTATAGCCATTGTTATGTTGCGTTTATTTCGTTTTTAATTTCATTATAGTATTCTGAACAAGCGAAAATGTAAACTATAAAACAACTAGTGATTATATTGACAATTTCTAATTCAGTCCAGTCATTTGCTGAATGTGTGTCATTGTTTCTATAGTAGTAAGAAGTTTGTATGTGTTTACCGAATCTATATTTTCTTGCGTTTCTAAAATCCTTATACCTTTCTTCTGTTGGGTCAATTCTATCGAGTTTATCAATCACAGCTCCCAATCCCTTTTTGTTTGATGTAATAAAGTTATAATCAGGATTGTTTATTAAAAAAAGAATTTTCTTTAATAAAGGGTCTAGACAAGTTAGAAACTGTTTTAAATAGTTTAGTTTATCTACTCTATCAGATGCAGAAAGGTAAAATTTGTTTAAGTTGCCTAATAACCTTTGGTCAAGTCCATCGAACTCGCTAATACCGGTATTGTAAGCAATTAACTCGTTAAACAATTCAATACCTTGCTTCAAATCAAATGAATAACTTGGCGAAGTTTGGTCAGCAAAAGAATCTCTTAAATCACGATAAAGTTTTTCTTTAATTGACTGCCAGTTAAATTCATCTATTGCTAAATTTTCTGAGCCTTGTTGTTTTAACGAGATTACAATTCTATTACCATTTTTGGATTTTATAAAATATTCAGTTTGTTCAAATAATTTATAAAAAGAAACTCTTGTAAAATGCTTATCTAAAGGTTGTAAAGCTTTGATGATTTCAGATGCTAATGCTTGCTTAGACTGTTTTTGATTTAAGTACTCAATAACTTTTAATCTTTGCTCAATTCTATATTCTGGCTCGTGGGTAACCTCACGTTTTTTTCTTTTCGCAAATGCTAGACTAGAATACTTTTGTTTCCACTCAGGCAGTATCCATTTTTCAGATTCAACTTTCAGGCAATCTCTTCCTATTAGAGAGCGTACAGAACTTTCTTTTAATTTAGGTCTCTCTTTGATTACCTCTTG